>NZ_JARXWC010000004.1:0-566306 GCF_029892995.1 Brevibacillus sp. 1238
CAACAACTCGCCTACTTTTGCCCGATGTGCAGGTACATCTACCCGCAAAAGCTCTGCCGGAGCAAGCTCCGTGAACCGCTTCGTCTCCCGCAACAACTCGCCTACTTTTGCCCGATGTGCAGGTACATCTACCCGCAAAAGCTCTGCCGGAGCAAGCTCCGTGAACCGCTTCGTCTCCCGCAACACATCGTCCAGCTTCGCGTGAAGGGAACAGGCAGCATGAAAAGTCAGCGCTTCCGTCAAATACCAAAGCAGCTCATGCAACTGCCACATGATCGGAAAAACTCCGTACATCTGGCTTGCCAGTTCAGGCGCTCGTCTCCAGTCACGCCCTCCGTATGTCTCTTGGGAAAGCTTTTGCCCTGCGCCGAAGCAATCGTAGACTGTACAGCCGCGAAAGCCGATCTGCCGCAAGCTTTGATGAACCCCGCAGCGAAAATCGGCCTGCAAGTTGCGACAGGGGGTACCTGCGTCTTTGTTGATTGCAAAATCCGAAGAAGCGGCAAAAGGCAGCGCCACACAGCACAGTCCGAAACATTTTTCACAGTCCGCTCGCAAATCATCGCGCAACCCCGCCAGGCTCGGCGCATGATTGCCCTGCTGATCATCCATACTTATCCTCCTGAAAAATAGCCGCTTCGTCGTATCAGCACTCAACTGTCAAAAGAGGCGATAAGGTCAAGCGGGCTAACAAATAATTACCATCGTAGTACGCCGACCGTATCTCGTCAATCCATTGTCGCTTCCTGCCTGATTGTCTCTGTTCTGTCGCACAAAAAAGCACGATCCGCCTTGCGCCGCTGGCAAAAGGATCGTGCTTGCTTTTTGTGAAAATGGGAAACAAGTATCGGCGTTTTTGCGAAAACGGATGTGCCTGCTTCCCGCCAACCTGTCTGCCGCAGTAAGCGAAAAACGGCGCGACCATTTGGTTTCTTGCAAGTTACTTGAAGGCGACTTGCGACTCCAGCATGTAGTTGACCAGCACATCGGCAAAAGCCTCTGCCGTATTGTAGCATTCTTCCAGCGTATTGTTCGTTCCGCCAAACTCCAGAAGCAGACTTCCCGTCGAGACGGACTGGTTGTACACGCCGTTTCCTTCGTTTTTGCTTTTTAAAATGACGCCGCGCGACAGGCCGGGATAGTATGCTTCCAGGCGTGCATGAAGGGCATCGGCCAGCTTTTTGTTCTCCAGATAGCTCGGGTTGGCTGACCCGATGACAAACAGCATGCGCGAATACGTTTTGCCGTTGATCGTGATGGCGACTTTGCTGCGCGGCTCGTCGCTATCCCGGTGAATGTCGAAAATGTACTTGAGATTCGGGCTGGTCGTCGCCGCTGCCGCAACCGCTTTGTACGATTCGGTGTAGGACATCGAGTAGCTCTTTTTCTGCTCCGCCAGTTTTTGCGCGAAGTCGTCCTGGTTGACCATCGACGGGATGCCTTTTCCTTGCAGGATTTCGCCCAGTCGCTTGCCTACCAGCGTAATGTTGATCTCAGGATCGTCCACAGAGCTGCCCTGTGTATTGCGCGCTACATTTCTCCATGACTCGCGGTTGTGCGTGTGGTAAATGTAGACCGTTTCATTGCCGATCATGCCTTGATTGTACCCTACTCCCGTTGTCGGTCCTGTGGAGCCTGGCGTCGGTGTTCCCGTCCCCGCAGCTGGAATCAGATCGACAATCCAGCCGGCGATGTAAGCAACCGAGTTGTCTGGCAGGCGAATGGCGTACCATTGCCCTACGGTTCGCACGATTGGAAAAGTTTGACCAGGCTGAACGTTGCCCACGACATCGTATTCTGTACCGGGGCCGCTGCGCAGGTTGGTGTCGGCGTTTTTCACGCGAACCGTCGCTTCTGCCGGAACCGGAGCAACTACTGGCGGCTGTGTCGTCTGACCCGTTCCACCTTGCACGACTGGTTTGAAAATATAGGCGTAGGTGCCGTAGTAGTCGATCGTGTACCACCCGTCCGCATAACCGTATTGCGTAATCGTGGTGCCGCCATTGACTTGTCCAATCACCGTTCCCAAAATATCAGGAGCTGCGTACACCTCGTAGCTCTCGTTCAGAACGAGCGGCCCTGCTCCCAATCCGCCCGGTGTTTCTGGTACGGTCGGCACGGGGGTCGGCTGCGGAACGGGAACCGGGACAGGCGTCGGGGTTGGCACTGGCGTCGGTGTCGGAACAGGAGTTGGCGCTGGTTTCGGTGCTGGCGCCGTCGTTTCTACCAAAAAGCGTGCGTTCACCCAACCGCTCGCTTGGTCGGACAGCTTGAGTTGCGCCCACTCGCCCTGCTTTTTCATTTGCAGGAAAACTCCGTTCTTGTCAATGATTTGCACAATTTGCGAGGTGGCGTTTGGCTCTGTACGCACATTCAGCATGTCCACATTGCTTTTTACGTATTTGATTTGGGGAATTTCAAGCATTTTCACATACTTGTTGTTGACCCAGCCAGTCTTGCCGTTGGTGAGCTTCACTTGCGTCCAGTCTTTTGTTCCCTGCACGATGGGCAGACGTGTTGCTTTGGATATCGTGCCGACGATCTGGGTCGTCGTTCCCGGGGTATCGCGAATATTCAACTGATCAACCGTTACCTCGACATGTGTGGCTGCTTCCGCGAGGGAAGCCGGCAGCAGGAAAATCAGGCAGCAGGCAGCAATAACACTGTTTTTTACGCGTGCAAGCAAGATTCTTGTTCTCCTTTTGTGTAGAGATCGTTAGCGAGATTGGTAAATCTAGCCTGATAGTAAAATTCGTGATTCGCCTGCATTTTCCTTCATCTTCCGACATCTTTTCGGCACGCTTTCCGCGATTGCTGACAAAATGACGCAGCGATTCGTCCGCTCCCCAGACGAATGGACCAGCACTTATGGCTCGATCGACTCTTCCGGCTCCTCCCTGACGATCGCAAGCGTCTGGTGATCCTCCCAGCGCCCGTTGATTTTCACGTTTTTGCGGGCGAGCCCTTCCTTGTGAAAGCCCGATTTGAGCAACACCTTGATCGAACCCAGATTGTGCGGCATCACCCCTGCTTCCAGCCGATGCAAGTCCAATGTCTCAAACGCATAACGGACAACGAGCTTGACCGCCTCCGTCATAAAGCCTTTTCCGTTGTGCTCCTGATCGAGGAAATAGCCGATCCAGCCGCTTTGCAGATTGTAGCGCACCACCTCGGAAAGCATCACTTCCCCGATCACCTGATCCGTCTGCGGCAAACACACGAGGAAAACGTACCCGCGATCCTCCGCGCATAAGGTCATGTACTGGCGAATGCGTTCGAGCTGTCCTTGCAACGTATAAAAGTGTTCGTCCCGCTTTCCGGTAAAAAGTTGAAAAAATTCGCGGTTTCGCACCTCAAGCTCCAAAAGCGCTTGCGCGTCCGACTCTTTGACCAGGCGGACGTAAATGTTGCCTCCATGCATGTGCATCGTGCTCTTCTCTCCCTTGTAGGGCTGGTTTGCCCCAGCTATTTTTTTGCATAAAAAAACACCACAGGTTCATCCCCTGTGGTGTGGCATTTGCTCCGCTGCCAGCTGCAAAAGCGCGATTAACTCACAGGCTCCCCGTTCGTATATCCGTTTTTGGACAGACTTCTCCCGCAGTTAACCGCAGCAAAGAAAACAGCGGTGGAGTAGCCGATGCCTTTGGCCAAAGACTGCAACGATCTTTTTTTCATCTGGACTCTCTCCCTTCCGCTGGTTTCTGGAAAATATACGACACTTGCGCATCCGACTGATCCTGATTTTGCCAGAAGTATACGCTATCGCTGCCACCTTTGGCAAGCTTGTTGTCCGCTACTTGTTCTTTTTTGCCTGCCTCCACAGCATGTAGACATTCGCAAGCGAAGTAACGACCAGACACCCCAAGAGGACATTGGTCACGATTAGCGTGTTCGTCAAGCCGCGAATCGGAGCCTGCATCACGGCAAGCACCCCTGCCAGCTTGTCGGGAAGCTCGTAGATCGCAGCGAGGAAAGCATTGACATCATGTAGGTACTTATCCATAGCAACCGCTCCCTTGTATCGATCACCCACGTTTTTCCTGCCCAGTTGCTATCGTTTGCAGGAAAGGCGCTCGTCATGCTCATTTTGCTATGGATAAAACCATCCTACTTGTGGAACAATAGATATGAGAATATTACAATGATTCATAATTGCAGGGACAAAAAGAAAGGAAGTTTTCTCATGACGATCGAGCGCTTTGTCCGGGAGTCCCGAACTTTTAAAGCCAGCCACGTTCTGCCTCCCGATACGAACAACCACAATACGCTGTTTGGCGGACGGCTGATGGCGCATATTGATGACGTCGCGGCCATTTCCGCGATGAAGCACGCCCGCGGGCCAGTCGTGACCGCTTCTACCGATTCCGTCGATTTTTTGCATCCGATCCGCGTGGACAACGAAGTTTCGCTCGAAGCGTTCGTCACCTGGACACACCAGACGTCCATGGAAGTATTCGTCAAAGTCGTTGCCGAAGACCTTTTGAGCGGAAAACGCACCGTCTGTGCCACCTCGTTTCTCACCTTCGTCGCCATCGGCCCTGACGGACGCCCGACCCCTGTGCCCAAAGTCGTAGCGGAAACCCAGGAGGAGATTTTTCTGCACGACGGAGCCGCCGAAAGAGCCGAAGCACGCCAACAACGCCGCAAGCGCAGCAAGCACCTCGCTGATTTGCTCGGCACAAGACGTCCGTGGGAGCCGTAAAAAATGCATGGCGAACCACAGCAAAAAGTCCCCTTTTCCTGTCGGCGGAAAGGGGACTTGCTGTTTTCCTTCGTGCTTTTATTCCTTCGAGGCCCATTTGAAATCGAGGTAGCCAAGGTCATCCATAACGATGCCCTTCACCTTTTTATCCTGCACCCAGTTGTTTGTGTAAAAATAAATCGGGATGACGGGCATTTCATCCATCAGGAGCTTCTCGGCCTGCGCGAGCAGTTGCTGGCGTTTGGCTGGATCGGCTTGGCTCGCCGCCTGCTGAAGCAGCGACTGATACGCTTTGTTTTCCCATTTCGTATCATTCAGACCGCCGTCTTTCTCCTTGTACAGCTCCAAAAAATTCGCCGGATCGGCATAGTCCGCAAACCAACCGGAACGCCCGATCTGGTAGTCGCCGTTATGCAAGTTTTCCAGAAAAACTTTCCACTCCAACTCTTGCAGCTGGACTTCCACACCTAGCGTCTGTTTCCACTGACGCTGAATCTCGACAGCGACCTTTTGGTGAACGGGAGATTGGTTCAGCGATATCGCAATCGGCGGCAGCTTGGCCAGGCCCAGCTCTTTCATGCCTTCTGCAAGCAACGTTTTCGCCAACTTCTGGTCGTTGTCCTTGAAATACGCTGGCTGTTTGCTTTTGTCGCTGACAGGTACTGCCGTCAAAGCTGGCTCCTGGTTTCCTTTGAGCACCGTATCGACGATCGCCTGACGATTCAATGCGTAGGCGAACGCTTTGCGAATTTTCGCATTGGTAAAAGGCGCTTGCTCTGTATTGAACTTGTACCAGTAAACGGCTGCGAGCGGCTTCGTATGCAGGAGTCCTTTTTCTTGCAAGATCGGCAAAGCATGCAGTGGCAGCTCGCCAAACGGGGCACCCGCCATGTCCACCTCGCCTGCATCAAACTTGGCCAGCGCTTGATCCTCACCTCTGCTGATGGAAAAGTCGAGCTTGTCCAGCTTGACTGCCGCCTGATCCCAATAGCCCGCGTTTTTGCTCAAGGTCAGCTTGTCGTCACGATTCCAGGAAGCGAGCTTGTACGGGCCGTTTCCGACATGTGTCGAAGCTTCCTCTGCCCAGGCCGGGTTGGCAGCCACTACTTTTTGATTGACCGGATAAAAGACGGGAAAAGCAGTCAGCTCCGCGAAGTAAGGAGTAGGCTGCTCCAAAATGACGCGCAATGTTTTCGCGTCTACCGCTTTTACCCCTACCGCATCCAGCTTCTCCTTGCCGCTGTTGGCCTTTTCCGCATTCAAGATCGGAAAGAGCTGGTAGGCGTAGCTGCTTTCCGTGTTCGGATCGAGCACGCGCTTCCAGGCGTATTCAAAATCGTGGGCGGTGACAGGATCGCCGTTGCTCCATTTTGCCTCGCGCAAATGGAAGGTGTACGTCTTCAAATCAGCAGACACGTCCATTTTATCAGCCAGCGAAAGCTGCAACTTCCCATCGGGACCAATCCGAACCAGTCCGTCAAACAAGGCTCGCGCCAAAGTGAGCGAATGCTGATCATCTGCCACTGCCGGATCAATCGACATCGGCTCATCCGACAGATTCAGCCGCAAAACTTTCGCGGAATCGGCTGGACTGACGGCCTGTGTCTTCGCCTCACTCGCTCCAGCATGCGCTGCGCTTGCGGCAACCACTCCCGTAGCTACTAACACCGTCAAAGCCCTTTTGCTTCGTAGCTTCATTGTCCTTCTCCTTTTATTCCTGATTATTCAAACATTACATATAATACCAAAACATCCAATCAGAAACAAACCGCTGAGTTTAAACCTACAGCGTCCAATGATAGTGCAAAAAGCCTTGTGCATCAGCCTGCTGAAAGACAAAGCCGTTTTTTAGCAGCACTTTTTGCGAAGCGATATTGTCCGCAGTTGTCTTGGCGTGCACTTCCCGGATGCCAAGCTGCTGCACGTACTCGCCCAGCAAAAGCCCGAGTGCCGAAGAAGCAACGCCTTTGCCTGCGGCCTCTTCGCCGACGCGATAGCCCAGCTCCGCGCTCGCTCGCTTTTGATCGATGTCTACCAAATTCATTCTGCCTAAAATAATGCCTTGCTCACTTTTGATCAGCGAAAAGAACGCTGTCCCTTCCGCTTGTTCTGCGAGCAAAGCCTGCAAGCTTTCCTGAAAATGCTCGTCCTGATAGTACGCTTCGCCACGGGTGGGCACTGTCCGTTCAAAAAACTCCCTGTTCTTGCTCTCGAACGCCAAAAGCGCGCGGGCATCCTCCTGCTTTAACGCTTCGATCAAGACCTTCATCTCTAACACTCCTTTGAAAAAACGTCCCTTCTCCTCATCTGGCAGCGAAATCGGCTACAATAGAGGAAGATAGGGGGAATCACACTTATGGCTTATTTGGAAGAGGGAACTTTTGTTGCCTATCTCGCCTTTTCGATTTTCTTCCTGGTCGCCTACAAGCTCGATCAGATTTCGTTTGTTGCTTTCGTTGTTTCTCTCGTGGTGACAGCCTTGGTGCATGCCGCCTTTTACTTGCTCGTCCTGAAGTATTGGCCGATTTTTTAGCTGAATGGAACCGGACCAGCAAAATGGCACGGGTGATTGCAGAGACTCCCCGTGCCGCTTTCCATCGACTATATTCGTTTACTTCCCGACTTGCTTTTCATAGGCAGCGAGCAGTTGGGCCGCCTGCTTCTGGTAAGCTGTCAAAAACGGTTGGACGCCCTGTTCCCACTCTGCTTGCGGCAATGGCATCGGCAATTGCTCCGCAGGACGTCCGTTGACCAAAAGCATCGATTCGATCATTTTCTTTTGGGCAAAGGACAGCTCCCCTTGTTTCAGCACCTTGGGCTTCGCCACCTTTTTTCCTGCCAAGGAACGCAGCAGTTCAGAAAAAAACATCTGGTGGTACTCCCGGTACAAATCCATCGTCTGATAGTATTGGTTTCCCCCGCGCTGCAGAACAATTCCCCGCTGTTCGGCCCACCGTGTCAGCTGCTCCGCTGTCATGGACAAGCTGCTTTTTCCCGTCGCCATATAGTAGACGAGGCTGTACATGTCTTCGTCACTCACGTCTGAACGGCCCTCATCCGGCTTGATGATCGCTTTGCCTGTCAGCGCCGCGAGCACTTCGCTCTTGCCCGCGCCTTGCGGAAGTTCCAGATACAACGCCAGATTCGCGTAGAACTTGCCCTCGCTGTTGCCGCCCTCTGGCCAGCTGTACGGCTTGCCGAAGTCGATCAGCTCCAGCGGGTTTTGCTTCATCAGTTCGCTATACGCCGCAAAGCTCGGCAGTTGGAGCGGAAGATAGCTGATCGCGGGCTTTTTCGTCAGAAGTTTGCTGGCAAACAACTCTTTGCCCTCCCGATCGAGGTAGCCGAACTGGTCTTTTTTGCTGAACGCAAAAGGCGGCTGTCCTTCAGACGCAGACCACAAACCGGGAAATGCTTCACTGGACAGCCGGATCGACTCGTACTGAGGAGCGGTCAACTGCTTCCCGTCCTGGGTCAACAATCCGTACAAGCCCGTCGCTTTATCCCGATAGACGATGGCTTTCGCTCCTTTGTCGCTTAGCCCGAGCAGCTTCAATGCCTGATAGCCCCCTGTCGTCAATCGTTGCAGCGACGACGAGTACACATGCCAGCCATCGCTTTCCGCAATCAGCAGACCGCCAAAGTAAGAATCCGTCTGATATTCGCTTGCGCCCGCCACCTTTTTCACCAACTGGTTGCCTTCTTCGCCCCAAAAGTCCAGCGTGCCGTCCGTTCGCATCATCACGGCGACTTTTTTCTCTCCCACGACTTTGTACACTGCTTCCCGATACACCAAATCGCTTGCGGCCTGCAGCTCCCCATCCGCAATGGTGAGCAGTGCCAGCTTGCTCGTGCCTTCCTTGCCTCCCCACGTGTAAAAGGAATCGCCCACCTGGATGAAAGTGACGGGCGGAGCATCGCTTCTTTCACGCATAAAGGCAATCTTCAGCTGCGTGGTGAGCAGCTTGCCATCGGGAGTGTACAGGTCAGCCATCTGTCCGTCTGCTGCCACGATCAGTTTGGACACGTCATCCAGATAAACTTGTTGATACAGCTTGCTGATCGGCTGATTGGTCGTACGGTTGACAATCACGGTTCCTTTGCCCGCTTCGTATACCCCATTCAACTGTTCAGACAAAGTCTGGACATGTTGCCCGCTCTCCGGCTTGCCGCTAATCCCGCCGAATCGCAGCACTTTCCCGTCCGGCTCGGTCACTACGATATGCCCCGTAGCTTCCTCATAACGAAAACGGCAGTTCTCGACAGGCGACAAAATCAGACCTTCATTTTCCGAATACAGGCCGATTTTACTTCCGTCCTTGATCAGTTGCATACTGTAGCTGCCGCCGATTGGCGCGGCGGAGTCAAACCAAAAGTCAAGCTCTTTGATCGGCTTTCCCCAAGCGGGCAACATCGCCTTTTTCCCATCGCTGCGCACAAGCTGTCGAGCAGCCGGCGGCCCTTCCACTTTCGGATAGACAAACGGGATCACTGCTTCCCCGCCGACCTGGAGCACGCCGTACATGCCTGTCTTCGGGTCTTGCCCCAGCACGTAGCTGTCGTGCAAATAGGTCGCGCCCTGTTTCAACGCATGCTCTGTTCCCTTGGCGATGGAATGATAGGTGACGATCCCTTTGTCCAGCGTCCAGTACAAATCGGGGTTATTGTACTCAAAGCCGACCTCTTGATAGAGCGGTTCCGCCAAAAATCGTCCGTCCTTCCACAAGCCCGTGCCTTTTTGCGCGAGCACCTGAAAATATCCCTCGTTCCACGTGTAGATCGCCTTGTACTTCGCTGGCAAAACGTATTTCCCGTTTACGTCCACCAAGCCTTCCATGCCGCCTGACCTCACCTTGAGGTAAGCAGTCTTCGGCCCGCCCTCATTCGGAATCAACTGCGTATTCGCCAACGAAAATCTCGGCTTGAACGAAGCGGCATCATACAGCGTGATCCCTTTGGCAGTCGAAGCCACCAAGTAACGCGTTTCTTTTGCCTCCCGATCTCCCGTCGCTTCCGGGGGAATCAGCGAAACGACAGAGAGCTTGCCGGCAAACGGCGGTATGAGCACTTTGCCTGTACTGTCCAAAAGCATGGACGTCTGCCCGACAAACACGATCGCGTCAGCGTAATCCGCGGACAAGGAGTACGTGTGCGCTCCCGCGAATTTGGCAGCAGACAGCTTTTTCGTCGTCAGATCGATGTATTGAAACCAGCCGCCCTTTTGGACGATCGCCACATTGTTGCGCCCGGGAATTTCTATCTGATCCCAGCTGGCAGGCGTGATTTCTTTTCCCGTGCGGGCGTCGAGCAATCCTTTTTTCCCGGCTTTCGTCACAATCACCGTTTGCCCGGCGTACTCAAACTCATCGTACTGGGCTTTGGTCAACAGAGCATGCCCGTCAGTAAACCCAACCTTGTAATCAGTCAAGTAAGGCTGAACCGTAGTAAACGTTGCTGCTTGCACGGGCGCCACCCATGTGCTGGTCAAAAGCATCGCAGCCGTCAGCAGGCTAATCCTTACGCGCTTCATTTGTTTCTTGCCTCCCTGCGTCGTTTTCTTCTGCTAAAAGTCAGACGCTTTATCAGGCAAATGGTTTCATTTTCCCATAACTGGGCAATGAAAAATAAAAAGCGACGCCTGTCTTCGTATTGCGCACTCCGTATGCTGCCTCGTGCAGTTCCAGGATGTGCCGCACGATGGCAAGACCGAGTCCCGTCCCGCCTGTCTTGCGGTTGCGCGAGCGTTCGATCCGGTAAAAGCGATCCCAGACGAAGCCAAGCTGCTCCTCGGGGATTGGCTCGCCTTCATTTTCAATCGTGACGCGCTGGGCGTGCTGCTCGCCTTCGATCCGCACGGTAATTTCACTGCCGGGATTGGCGTAGCGGATGGCATTGACCAGGATGTTGAACAGCACTTGCTCGATTTTTTCCTGGTCGGCAAACTGCGCTTCCTCATTCGCCAAAATCGTGACGATTCGAAGCTCTTTGTCGCGCAGATGGTGCATGAGCCGCTCTCCGATCTCTTCCGTCAGCTCGCTCAGGAAAAACCAGCTTTTTTTCAGCTTGGTCGTCTTCGCCTCCAGCTTCGCCAGCTCCAGCAAATCGCGGACAAGCTCCTCCATTTTTTCCGTCTCGTCGAGGATGACTTCGATGTACCGCTCCCGCTTGTTCTCCCCTACGCCGTCCCGCAGCCCTTCCGCAAAGCTTTTGACGATGCTCAGCGGCGTCTTCAGCTCATGCGAGGCATTCGAGACAAAATCTTTCTGGATCAGCTCCATCCGCTGCTTGTGATCCATCTCCTGACGCAGTTGCTCATTGGCTTGCTGCAACTCCCGCAAGGTCACATCCAGCTTTTCCGACATCGTATTCAGACTGCGCGCGAGGCTGCCGAACTCATCGTTGCGGGCAAGCGGCGACTTGACGGAAAAATCCAGCCTCGCCATGCGCAGGGCGCTTTTGTTCAAAGACAGCAGCGGCTTGGTGACGATTTTGGAAAAGAGCAAAGAAAGCACGAGAATGAGCGCAAAGCCGCCGATTCCGATGTAAATGTAAAACAGCCGCAAAGCATCGTTTGCCTCGCTGATTTGCTGCAAGGAAGTCAGGGCGACGATCAGCTCGCTCAACTGCCCGTTTCGGATCACGGGATGAATCGCGACCAGGCTGCGCACGCCGCTCCACGGTTCCACCCACTCTTCCTCCAGCACCTTGCCGTGTTCCAGCGCCCGTTTCCGTTCCTCTGACAGCGGGAACAAGTCTTTTAACACATGAAACAAAATGCCTTGCCGCAAATTCCACTGGTTGGGCGCAGGCAAAAACAAATCGGTAATTTCACCGCTGACGCTGACCAGTGACGAGGCGGTGTCGCTTGCTTTCAGGCTGCCGATGTCGGCTGCACCCGCTTTTCTGATCACGCGGGGATAAAACATCTCCTGGAGCAGTCCTTCCTCGAAGACGCCAATCGCCTCAATCCGGTCGCCTTTTTGCAAATTCGCGCTCAACAGGGCACTCCGCTCCTCCTCCGGGAACAGCGACAAAGAGATTTTTACACTTTTTCCAGCCTGATCGCGGATGACGATGCGAAACGGATTGTCGTACTTGACCTGCCCGTTCGTGCTGACAATCGCCAGCTGCGTCTTGTTGCGGCTGATGAACGCCGACAGCTCCCGGGCCATGCTTTCGGCGTCCCACTCCCGCGAAACATACTGTTGGGAAAAGGCTTCGAGCTTCTTTTCCAGATCGTTCAGCTTTTTGGATTGATAAAATTGCTCGAAAAAAAGTAACTGACCGATCATAATAATCGTATAAAACAACAGGAAAAACGATGCGGTAATGGCAAACAGCTTGAGTGTCACGCCCCATTTTTTCATCGCTCTTCCTCGAACGTGTAGCCTGCCTTGATGACAGTCCGTATGTGTCTGGCTTCGCTGCCGAGCTTGCTGCGCAGCTTCTTGATGTGGGTATCGACTACGCGCAAGTCGCCGAAGTAATCGAAGCCCCATACGTGATCCATAATCGTTTCTCGCGACAGCACGATCCCGGCGTTTTTGATCAGATAGACCAAAAGCTCGTACTCTTTTGGCGCGAGGTCGATCTCTTCTCCCTTGATCTTCATGCGCCGGGCATGCCGATTGATGACGACTTCGCCAAAGCGAAGCAAATGGTCGGTTCCCCGAACGGTGCCTTCGACCCGCTTCATCAGCGAAGTCGCCTTGGCTACCAGGACTCGCGGACTGAACGGCTTGGTGACATAGTCGTCCGCGCCAAGCTCAAAGCCTTGCATCTTGTCATCCTCTTCCGATTTGGCGGTGAGAATGATGATCGGCACGTCGGAGTCTGCCCGGATTTCCTTGCAAACGGTCCACCCGTCCATTTCCGGCATCATGATGTCGAGGATGACCAGATCGACCCGGAGCTTTTCCATCATTTGTATGGCTTGCTTGCCGTTTTCTGCTTCATGCACAATCCATTGCTCTTGCTCGAAGTAGTCCGCGACGATTTCGCGGATGCGACTCTCATCTTCGACAAGCAGCACTTGACGCTTCATGCTGAGTGCCCTCCTTGGTACGTGTTATTTACAGCATTCGCCAAAAAAAGACACAGGAAATACACATCGTTGCGGTAAGCTTATGGAAGAAAAATAGCGCGTCTCGAAATTGGAAAGGATGTTCCCATGAATTTGCCCACCTTCTTGCAAAATAAGGATTTCAGACGTTTCGGTATATTGGCGTTGTTTTGCCTCCTGCTTTATTCGCTCGGAAGCATGATCAACGTTGTTTTGCTAACTTTTCTCGTCACATTCCTGATGGATCGATTGCATCAGTTTCTCACCAAATCCATTCACAAGCTTGTGCCTGTAAGTCCCAAGCTGACTCTCATTTTCCTGTACTTGCTGCTCGCTGTTTTGCTCGTATGGGGCGGGATTCGCGCCTTTCCGGCCTTGATTCACGAAACCGGGCAACTGATTCATCTGATCGAACAAGTCGTGCGGGCGAACCAGCACTCCGAATTTGCCCCGTATGTCATGTCTACCTTAGACAAGCTTGACATGAAAGGTCTGGTCAAGAGCAGTCTTGACTTTTTGACCGTCGTGAAAAATATGGGCTTCAATCTGTTTTTGGCCCTTTTGCTCAGTCTGTTTTTCTTGCTGGGAAAAGACAATGTCGTCCAGTTCACGTCCCAATTCCGCACCAGCAAGCTGTCCTGGCTGTATAGCGAAATTGAATACTTCAGCCAAAAGTTTATTCTGACCTTCGGGAAAGTAATCGAAACCCAGCTGCTGATCGCCTTGTTCAACACCGTGTTTACGTTGATCGGCTTGTGGATTCTCGGCTTCCCCAACTTGTTCGGACTGTCGCTGATGGTGTTCGTGCTTGGGCTGATCCCGGTTGCCGGCGTGATCATCTCCTTGATTCCGCTCAGCGTGATCGCTTTTAGCATCGGTGGGCTACCTACCGTCATATACTTGCTTTTGTTTATCATGCTGATTCACGCGATGGAAGCGTACGTCCTGAATCCGCGCCTGATGGCGTCGAAGACCCATCTGCCGATCTTCTACACGTTCGTCGTCCTGATCTTCTCCGAGCATTTCTTCGGGGTGTGGGGATTGATCGTCGGCATTCCGTCGTTCGTGTTCCTGCTCGACATTTTGGAAGTGAAAAAGATGGGAACGCCACAACCTAAAAACAAACCTGTACCCAGCGAAGCTTTGGACGTTCGGGTCAATGCAAAATAACAAAGGAGCCCGTCTCAAGCGGGCTCCTTTTCTTGCGTCTGGCGCTCGGCCAAGCGGCTCACTTCCTTATTGGCGATCAAACCATTTGATCAAAGCCTGTGTCCCGCTGTCCGCTTCGCCTTTTTCCGCCAGCTCTTCGTAGAGCGATTTCGACAAGGCAAGCCCGGGAGTCAACAGCCCCATTTCCTCGGCCGCTTCCAAAGCAATCCCCATGTCTTTGATAAAGTGCTTGATGTAAAAGCCTGGCGCGAAATTTTCGGCTATCATCCGCGGAGCCAGATTGGACAGCGACCAGCTTCCGGCCGCTCCCGCTTCGATGCTGGTCAGCACGCGCGCAGGGTCCAGTCCCGCTTTTTTCGCATAGGCAATCGCTTCGCACACGCCGATCATATTCGTTGCAATGCAAATTTGATTGCACATTTTCGTATGCTGCCCCGCACCTGGTCCCCCTTGGAGAACCACGTTTTTGCCCATGATCGCAAGCAGCGGCTCGACCGCTTCAAACGCTTCCTGATCGCCGCCGACCATGATCGTCAGACGCGCCTCCCGCGCTCCTACGTCGCCGCCGGATACAGGGGCATCCAGCGAATGGAGCGAATGCTGTTTCGCTTCCTCGTAAATTTTTTGCGCGAGGGACGGCTTCGATGTCGTCATATCTACCAAATAAGTACCCGGCTTCGCATGAGCAATGATCCCATCGACGCCGAGGTACACCTCTTCCACATCAGACGGGTATCCGACCATCGTAATGATGACATCAGCCTGTGCGGCAAGCTCGCTTACCTGTTCCTTCCAGACGGCTCCCGCATCCAGCAGCTCCTGTGCTTTTGCCTTCGTGCGCGTGTAAATCAGCACGCTATACCCTGCCTGCAAAAAGTGCTTCGCCATGCTTTTGCCCATGACGCCCGTTCCCACAAAACCGACGACGGTTTCTTCTGCACGTAAAGTCACGCTACCAGCTCCTCGTTCTCTCTATGCTATCACCGCCTATACTTCTTGAAAGAGGCGGAATATTCCTGCTGTCAAATCAAGGAGCGGCTCCTTCTTACCGCATCAACTGCTCCGGATTCAATCCAAGCAAAGCTTCATGCACGAACTTCCCGTCTTTGCGAATCAATACATCGTCAAACCAAATTTCGCCCCCGCCGTAATCCGGTCTTTGGATGGAGATCAAATCCCAGTGAATCGTGCTGCGATTGCCGTTGTCGGCTGAATCGTACGCCCGCCCCGGGGTCAGGTGGAAGCTGCCGGCAATTTTTTCATCGAACAGCGTGTCTCCCATCGGATGCAAAATGTGCGGATGAAACGCAATCGCAAATTCGCCGAAGTAACGCGCCCCCACGTCCGTATCCAAAATTTCATTCAGCTTTTGCGCATGGTTGGCCGTTGCCTCGACAATTTTGCCTTCGCGCACGGTAAAGGTGACGTTGTCAAAAGTCGTTCCTTTGTAATGGCTCGGGGTATTGTAGCTGATCGTCCCGTGCGCCGAACTCCGCACAGGCGATGTGTACACTTCCCCATCCGGCATGTTCCGCTTGCCGACCGCCAGTTGCGTGCCAATTCCTTTGATCGAAAAAGAAATGTCGGTTCCCGGCCCCAAAATCCGCACGCGATCGGTCTTGTCCATCAACTCATACAATGGCTGGCTCGCCTGCGCCATTTTCCGGTAATCAAAAGAGCAGACGTCGAAGTAAAAGTCTTCGAAAGCGTCCGTGCTCATGTTCGCCTTCTGGGCGAGAGCAGACGTCGGGAAATTGATGCGAATGCCTTTTGTTTGATTGTCGATGTAGTGGGCAATATCCTGAAACGCTTCGGCAAACAAACGCTGCTTTTCTTCAGGCACGCCTTTCAGCTCACTGTCATTCGTCTCGCCATGAATGCCGATGTACCCGTGCATTCCCTTCCACAGATCGTTTTCCCACGCCATTACCTGTGCTACGTGCTCTTTGGTCAGACCCAGCAGCCACTCCCGCTCCAGCTTGGGTCTGACGAAGCGCAGGTGCGGATAAGCCCCTTTTGCATACAGACGCTTGACCAGTTCCGCCGCCAGCGGCTCGCCCTCGTCTACTACCCGGATCATGATATGCTCGCCTGCCTGAACGTCCAGACTGTACGAAATCAGGTTGTCTGCGATTTTGCCGATTCGCTCATCTCTCATCGTGTAACACTCCTTCAAATCGTTTTGTTTTTTACAGCGTAACGGATGTTTGTCAGAGGAATATCAGCGGGAAGACGCATTCGCAAAAAGAAAAAAGCGATGCAGGCATCGCCCGCACCGCTTCCCGTTCTATCCCACGCCTTGCTGCTTCATCGCGCTTGTTTTTTCACTGTTTTCCGAGCGTTTGTGTGTGACCTCTTCGAATCGCTGGCTGACTCGGGCCAGCGCGAAGGCCACCATAACGGAGAAAATGACAATCCCGTAAAAGCCCGCTCCGATTCCGATGCCGATTCCGCCCGCGAAAAAAATCATCGCGGCAGAGGTCAAGCCTTTGACCTGCAAGCCGTCTTTCAAAATGACGCCCGCTCCCAGAAAGCCAAGTCCCGTCACGATCTGGGCTGCCAGCCGCATCGGGTCCATCATCGTTCCGCTGTTCGGCGAGCTGTAGAGCTTTGTGCTGTAAATCGAAACCAGCGTGATCAGCGTGCAGGCGACAGAGACGTACATGTACGTCTTCAGCCCGGCAGGCTTGTTTTTGTGTGAGCGATCCCAACCGATGAACATCCCCAGCACAGCGCTCACGATTACCCGCAAGTACATTTCCAGGTTCATGATCACATGCTGCTCGTAAAACACATTCAGAGTTTCCATCCCATCCACCTTCTTTTAGCGATAGAGACATGATATGTGCCGACACGCGATTTAGACCCTTTCTTTTTGCTTTCCCCAATCCCCCCAGATGGCCGATGGAACTGCTTGCGTTTGGCCGCGTTTTTATTAAATGAAATATTCTTAATTTTTATTTTATTATAACACTTCATATTGATTTTTGTTGTTTTAATTTGTTTTTTATTTTCCTATCCAACCAAATTGTGCTTTTAGTTGTGTTGATGTTTTTTTAATAAGTAATTCAAACTAAAAACACAATTAATTTACAACAAAACACAAGACAAAGCACAAGGCTTGTGATATATTCAGTAATAGAAGTGCTGAATTTTTAGACAATTCAAAAGGTCAAAAGGAGGCTTCATCATGAAAGTTCTTTGTCTTGGCGGCGCGGGCCGGATTTGCCGGGAGTCGATTCTCGATTTGGTGCAGTATTCCAGCTTCGAGAAAATTACGGTAGCCGACTTCAATGAAGCAGAAGGCCGCAAAATCGTGGAATCTTTGCAAGACCCTCGCGTCGACTTCATCCAGATCAACGTGCACGATCACGAGGATACGGTCAACAAGATGCGTGGATACGACATCGTCATGGACGGCACCACGATTACTTTGAACGGGCTTTCCACTGCCTGCATCGCGGAAGCCGGCTGCCACGGCGTCAATCTGAACGGCTTTGGCGCTGAAGAAGCCTCCGACCACATTTTCAAGCAAAACGGCAAAACATGCGTGCCTGGCTTCGGAATGACCCCCGGCGTCACGCAAATGATGGCGATGCATGCCGCGAATCAGCTGGATCGCGTGGAGTCCGTCCGCGTCAGCCACGGCGCTTTTCGCCCGATCGCTTTTTCCCGTTCGATCACCGAGACGACTACGTACGAATACGATCCGCTCCTGCCTGGCCGTGTCGTCTTTGAAAACGGCGAGTTCATCCAGGTGCCTCCGTTTGCCCGCCCTCGTGAAATCCAGTTGCCTGAGCCATATGGCCAAACCGTTCAGTACATCATCCCGCACGCGGAGACAAAAACATTGGCAACTGCGCTCGCCGACAAGCACGTACAGCTCATCGAAGTGCGCGGCACGTGGCCCGCGAAAAATATGCAGCTCGTTCGCGCCCTCTACGACTGGGGCTTCATGCGCAACGACAAGATCAACGTCAACGGCAAAGAAATCGGGATTCTCGATTGCATCAGCGAGTATTTGTTTCATTCGACAGAAGGGCAGGAAACCGAGCTGTACGGCTATTCGCTGCATGTGGAAGTCATCGGGGAAAAAGACGGGCAGCGCGTGCAACACGTTCTTTACCACACGCATCCCGCTTCCGACGGCTCCGTAGAAGGCTGGGAAAAACTGCGTGCCTACACGCGAAACGTAGGCATCCCGATGGCCATCGCAACCGAGATGATCGCCAAAGGCATGGTGAAAAAGACAGGCGTGCTCATCCCGGAGGACGCGTTTGACCCGGCTGAAGTGTTCGCCGAACTGGAAAAGCGCGGCATCTATATTCACGAGGAAATCACTCAGCTGGATGCGCAAACGAGCGAGTCTGTACAAGCTTCCCGCTAGGCTTTTGCATCCATGCTTGCAACGAGAAGAGGGGCCTTCCGTTTTTATGCGGAGGCCCCTCTTTTTCAGCTTAGCTTAATAATGACCACACCCGCGAGGATCAGTCCAATCGAGATCCATTTGACCAGGCTGACCTGCTCTTTGAGCCAGACGATGCCGATCAAGGTGGCGAAGACGATGCTGATTTCACGCACGGATGCCACATAGGTGACAGGCGTTGTTTGCATGGCGTAAACAGCGAGCGAGTTGGAAATAAACACAAAAATTCCCCCGGCCAGCGTATGCCACGGATACTTTTTCAACAAGGCGAGATACGACACTTTCCTCGCCGCCCTGCGATCAATCAGCCACTTCCCTGCAAACATCCCGAAAAACACGACGTATTTGAACAAAAGCCCGGACATCATCGCTGCGCCCATGCCGTCTACTACACTACTGCAAGCCGAAAAGCTTCCGGCCAGAAACACCCACTTCATATTGCCCCAGTCTTTGACGATGCTCCCCAGCTCGCGCAGCGAAAACGTCCGCTGATTCATGAACACAACGCCTGCGACAATGACGAGAATGCCCAAATACCCCGTCCAGGCGATCGTCGTTCCGATCACTACGATACTGATGAGCGTTGTCACGATGGGAGCCGTTCCCCGCAAGATCGGGTAAGCATAGCTCAAATGATTTTTCTCGTATGCCTTGCCCAGAGCGACGAAGTACAGCACTTCCGAGCACGTGCTGAGCAACAGCCACTTGATCGCCCCCGGCGGAAAAGACGACGTCTGCCACAAGTAAAGGGCCAAAGGAAAGTACAGGATGACGGAAGCTCCCAAAATCAGCGTAAAAAAGGCGTCCCGCTCCTCGATTTTTTTGGAGAGGGCATTCCAGACCGCATGACAGACAGCCGCAAACAGCAAAATCAGCAAGATCGTGGTCGACATGTTTTTCCCAGCTCTCTTTTCTAAATGGCAAAAGGTGCAGTCTATCCGCAGACTACACCCGTTTTGTTGCTTATTGTTCTCGCGTTACTTCATAAGAATCGACAATTCCTACGATGACAGCATCAATCGGAACCTGTCTGTTCTGAAAAACGATCCGCGCAGGCGTACCGCCGGAAACGATGACCTTTTCGCCGATTCCCGCACCGATGCGGTCTGCGGCAATCACCGTTTGTCCACCTTCCCTGTCTTTCCAGTCAATGGGCTGGACGATCAGCAATTTCAAATTTTCCATGCCCGCTTCTTTTTGTGTGGACCAGACGCTGCCGATCACTTTTCCCAAAAACATGAGGCTCCCCCTTTATCGAACGTAGTGCACGACAATTCCTTTTTCTTTGAGCAAATCCGTCGCCAGAGGAGAAACGATCGTTCCTTCGCGCACCACAAGCTGCTGGTCGGGAAAATCGGCTTGTGCCCGAACCCATTCCGCGGTCAACAGCTTGGCAGAAACAATCGTCTGTGCATCAGCACCTGCACCTGACTGTTCACCTGTTTGCGCTTGCGTCTGAGCTTTTGCCCTGCTTTTGCGAATCGCCGCTTCTGCAAGCGACTTTTGCGGGTAAAACTCGACACCAAGCTCCTTCATGGCGCCGATGTGCCGCAAAAACAGCTTCTGGTACGCTAGTGGCAACGTCAGCGTCTTCAGGCAGCGCCGATCCGAGCGCTTGAGTCCCGGCACATCTTCCCCGATCAAGACAGGCTTGCCGAGGACCAGTGCGGAAAAGACGATCTCTGCCTTGATCGTTCCCTTCAACCCTGCCGCCACTCTCGCCGCGTTGTCGAGGTCGATTTCCGGAATGATGACGCCGTCGTACTCCTTCGGCACCTCCAGCGGAAGCGGTGCGTACTCGTCTGCCGTGATGATTTTGCCCGCTCCGCCGCATTCGATGCGATGCATGCCGAGCCAGGACGACGTTTCCCCGTCCAAAAACAGAATGTCGTGACAAACTCCGTTATTTTGCAGTGCGATGAACTGGTCGTCAAACGACTCATGTGCGCGACTGTCACAGAAGATATACAACCATTTGGGCTTGTTCTCCTGCCTGGGGGACTGAATCATCGATTGCAAAAGCTCGCGAGTAATGGACTCGATCATTTGCCGCACGTCCATGTCCTCACCTCCCTGCCGTTCCATCAAGCTTTCCGTTTTTTCCGATGACGAGCACCTGATCATTCGTCTTCAAGCTGGCCGCGTTGGCTTCATCCAGATCGAGATGAAAATCGAGGGCGTACCTCGGGTTGATCCTGACTGTCACTTCCGGAAAAATGACAGGGCGTTCGCCCGTTGTTTGCAGCATCAGCGTATCTTGGTCGCTCACCTGAAAACGCCTGCCATCCTCTGGCGACATGTGCACATGGCTCTTCGCTACGATGACCCCCTTTTCCAGAACGACGCAGCCAGCAGGGCCGATCAGCGTAATGCCCGGCGTCTCCTCCAGCATCCCCGACAACCGCACAGGCGGATGCAGCCCGAGCTGGAAGCCGTCCGTGCGGGAGATTTCCACCTGGCTCACTCCCCGAGCAGGGCCGAGGATGCGCACGCCTTTCATCAATCCCTTCGGCCCGAGCAGCGTGAGCGTTTCCACAGCGGCAAACTGTCCCGGCTGGGAAAGAGGGCGCAGCGGCGCCAGTTGATAGCCTTTGCCGAACAATTTTTCTACATCTTCCATCGACAGATGAATGTGGCGGTTCGATACACCGACGGGGATTGACTTCTGCTCGCCCTCGCTCGCCCGTTGCGAATGAATCTCCTGCGCCTTCAAGACCTCCACGCGGATTCCTCTCCCCTTCAAAAAGTCGGATGCAGCCGGGGTGAATTTATCGTTGACGTGAACGGAAAACGGATTGGGGATTCCCGTTCTCAGCATGGCCCTCAGCGTCGTTTCCGTGATCAAGGCCATCCGTTAGCGACTATCCTTCCAGCTTGGGAAGAATCGACTCGATATCGGAGTGCGGTCGAGGAATGACGTGCACCGATTTCAGCTCCCCCACCTTTTGCGCTGCTTCTGCGCCTGCATCCGTCGACGCTTTTACCGCTCCTACATCGCCGCGCACCATGACCGTGACCAGTCCCCCGCCAACATGCACTTTCCCGATCAGCTTCACGTTCGCCGCCTTGACCATGGCGTCCGCAGCTTCCACCGCGCCAATCAAGCCTTTTGTCTCAACCATGCCGAGTGCTGCCATTTCTCCTGCCATCTAGTACGCCTCCTTACCTGCCGGAAGATTGCAGTTCCAACAGGACGCTTTTAATAATTTCCGCGATCTCATCCCTGCTGATGGCAGGCGCAGCCGCAGCAGCCACCGCCACTGGCATCGCCGCTTCTGTTTGCGCAAGCTGCATGTCCCGCAAGCCGAACGCTACCCGCTTGATGTTGAACAAATGCTGCGGACCGATGTTGTCAGACGTTACGTTGTTTCCTAGCGAACCGCAACCGAGCGTCAGGGAAGGCGCGATGCCTGTAGTGGCTCCGATGCCGCCAAAGGTCGTCCCACTGTTGACCACGATGCGCGACGCTGGCTTGTCGACGACGAACGATTCGATGACGTGCTGATCGTGACAATGAATGCCGAGCGTATGCCCCAGCCCGCCAAAAGCAAGCAGCTTGCTGCAAAGCGTGCTCGCCTCCCGGGTGTCTGCCACGGTGTACAGCGCAAGAATCGGGGCGAGCTTTTCCACGGAAAACGGATAGTCCAGCCCGACGCCTGTTTCTTCCGCGACCAGCAGTGTCGCGTCTTCCGGGACGAGTATGCCTGCCAGCTCAGCCAGCGCCTGCGGCGACTTGCCTACAATCGCCGGATTGAGGCTTTTCCCCGCCAAAATGACCGCCGCGACCCGCCGCGTCTCATGGTCATCCAAAAAGTACGCCCCTTGCCGCTTCAACTCCGCCACGACTTTGCGCTTGATGGATTGATCGACGACGAGAGACTGCTCCGATGCGCAAATCGTTCCGTAGTCAAACGTTTTGCTCTGGACCACTTGCCTGATCGCCGTCGGGATGTCCGCGCTGGCATGCACATAGACGGGCACATTCCCCGGCCCGACTCCATAGGCGGGCTTTCCGGAGCTGTAGGCAGCCTTCACCATCGCTGTCCCGCCTGTCGCCAAAATCAGGTCGGTCAAGGAGTGGTGCATCAGCTCCCGGGAGGCGGCCAAAGTCGGCTGCGTGAGGCAAGAGATCAGTCCGGCGGGCGCACCTGCGCGCTCTGCTGCCGCCTGGACGACTCTCGCCGCTTCTTTCGTACACTTTGCTGCCTGCGGATGCGGGCTGAACACAATCGCATTTCCTGCCTTCACACTGATCAACGCTTTGAAAATGACCGTCGAGGTAGGATTGGTTGAAGGAACGATTCCGGCGATCACGCCTACCGCCTGGGCAACCTCCCACACACGGTTTTGCTCATCGCGATTAATAATCCCGACCGTCTTCATGTTTTGGATCGATTGATGGACGTCCTGGGCGGCAAACAAATTTTTCGCCGTCTTGTCCGCCGCCTTGCCGTATCCCGTTTCTTCTACCGCCATTGCTGCCAGGCGTCCTGCCTCTTGTCTCGCTGCTTCCGCCATGCTCTGGACGATTTGGTCGATCTGGGCCTGGCTCATCCCGGCAAGCCGCTTTTGCGCTTCCTTGGCGGTTTGCAAACACTGTCGCACTTCCTGCACGGATTGCAAATCTGCATCTAGCATCACGATAACGCCACCTCATTTCAGCCGATTGCGATTCATCTGATTGTTTCGTACAGCAACAAACCGTTGCGACTACGACTCCAGCTTTGGCAAAATCAGTTCAATATCCGAGTGCGGCCGCGGAATGACGTGTACCGAAACCAGCTCGCCCACTTTTTCCGCCGCCGCTGCTCCCGCATCCGTAGACGCCTTGACTGCCCCGACGTCTCCGCGAACCATTACCGTAACCAAACCGCCCCCGACATGCACCTTGCCTACGAGCTTCACATTCGCCGCCTTGACCATCGCATCAGCAGCTTCTACCGCTCCGATCAGTCCTTTTGTCTCTACCATTCCCAATGCATCACCCATGACTATTCCTCCTTACTGGTTGGTGTAGCTGTTTTTGCCGCATCGTTTTTTTGCTTGTCAGTCGCCTGTTTTCCCGCTGGCTTTGGCAGGTCTTTGGCCTTTTGCTTTTCCAGCTGTTGCAAGACCATCTGCATCACACTGCGGTCTGGCCGGGGGATGACGCGGGAGTGGCGAAGCTGGCCCACTCTTCTTGCCTCCGCTTCGCCTACCGCCACCGCAGCCGTAACAGAAGCGACATCCCCGACGATATAGATGGTGACAATCCCCGCATCCGCACCCTGATAGGTCACGCAGCGGACGTCTGCGGCTTTCGCAGCCGCATCGGTCGCCGCAACAAGGGCGGGAAAACCCACGGTTTCAATCATTCCCAGGGCGTAGCCGTTTTCTAGCATCTGGATCGCACTCTCCCTCGCAATCGAGTCAAAACTGTCTGAATAAGGCTGTTCTTTTTGAAAATACACGCAAACGCAAATGCAATCAAGTTAATATTCTGTATTTGCATTTTTTTAATTGATTTTAGTTGCGACTATGTCCAAAAAATAGAGAGCACTCCGTGTATGCCCCTGCTTCAATCTGCCACGATCCAGTTGACCCCTTTTGCGTCCAACTCGTGCAACCACTCGTGTGGAGCCGCAACATTGCTGATGACCGTATCGATTTGCTTCAAATCCGCGACCTTGTAAAAGGTGCTTACCCCGATTTTGGAATGATCGGTGAGCACGATGTTTTCCTTGGCGTTCTCGATGATCCGCTTGGCAATCATCGCTTTTTCGCAGTCATAGCTGGAGATTCCGTGCTGGGCCAGTATGCCGTCAATCGAGATAAACGCTTTGTCGACGAAAAAGCCTTGCATCATGTTTTCAGCCAGCGTGCCTGCCGTTCGGAAATGCTTCGGCTGTACCCTGCCGCCGATGAAGTAGATTTCCCCGCTGAACATCTCCTTGTTGTGGTACTCCATCATCAAGTTAAGGGCGGGAACGGAAATCGTGATCAGCTTCAAATTTTTGCGATTGACCAGAAAATGCAGCATGTGCAGCGTCGTCGTTCCGTCGTCTATGACAATGATATCGTTGTCCTGCACGAGGCTTGCCGCCGCTCGGCCGATGCGCCTTTTCTCGTCTGCATGCGATACTTCGCGCATCAGGTGAGACGGCTCCTCGCGGTCGTAGTTGATTTTGATCGCTCCGCCGTACACGCGCTTGAGCTGATTTTCATTTTCCAGCTCTTCGAGATACCTTCTGATCGTTTCCGACGATACTTGCAACTTCTCCACCAGCTCGTTGGTCCGCACTTTGCCGGCGTAGTTCAGCATGTTCAGGATCGTGTCCTTGCGCTCTTCCCCTATGAGAGACATGACCTGCTCCTACCAGAACATGTTTCGTTCAATCGCCTGTACCAGATGCTTCATGTCGTGCGGGTAGACCTCCCCGATATTGCCGATCCGAAACGTATCTGCTACCGAAATTTTGCCCGGATAAATCACGTAGCCTTCCTGTTTCAGTCGCTCGTAAAAAGCGGCAAACGTAAACTGCGGGCTGTCCGGGAAGTAGAACGAAGTGATGATCGGTGACTGTAGCTCGCGGCGCAGCAGCGTGCGGAAGCCAAGCGCTTCCATGCCTTCTACAAGTGTCCGCTGATTTTCCCGATAGCGGACTTGCCGCTTTTCCACGCCGCCTTCTTCCTCCAGCTCCAACAGAGCCTGATAAAAGGCGCGCACCACATGCGTCGGCGAAGTGTAGCGCCATTTGCCGTTGTGCTTTTCCATCGTCTCCCACTGATCGTACAAGTCGAGCGAGAGCGAACGCGCCTGCCCCTTGCACTTTTTCAGCTCCTCGGTTTTCGCCAGAATAAAGCCGAAACCGGGCACTCCCTGGATGCACTTGTTCGCGCTGCTGATCAAAAAGTCGATTTGCAAATCAGCTACGTCCATCGCGACTCCGCCAAAGCTGCTCATCGCATCGACGATGAAGACCTTTCCGTACTCCTTCGCGACCTTGCCGACCTCGGCAATCGGGTTCAACATGCCAGTCGTCGTCTCGCAATGCACCACGGCTACGTGCGTGACGTCTGTATCCTGCTCCAGCAGTTCCCGCAGCTTGTGCGGCTGGGCTTCATCCACTTCCCCGAAGTCGATGACGACTGTGTTGACCTTGAGCACCTGGGCCATTTGCGCCAAACGGTTGCCATAGGCACCGTTCGTCAGCACGACGAGTTTGCCGTCTGCCGGAACGGCGGAGCCTACGACCGATTCCACGGAAAAGCTGCCGCTGCCCTGCATCAGCACCGCTGTATAGTCGTCGTGGTTGTTGCCGGACAAGCGCACCAGCTTTTTGCGAATGTCCTGCACCAGATCGTTGTATTCGTTGTCCCATGTGCACCAGTCGCGCAGCATGGCAGCTTTTACGCTCTTGGACGTGGACAGCGGTCCGGGAGTCAAGAGCAGATACGGATTATCTGGCAATTGTGTGAGTTTCATCGCTTATCTCTCCTTTTGCGCGAGGCGCAAGTTGATTTTCGGAATCAGCTTATCGAGTTCGCCAATGCTGTCGATGACGTAGTCGGCACCGACAGACTTGAAGCGCTTGGCTACCGCCTCCATTTTGTCAGCCAGTTCGTCCGGGTCGCACTGATTCACCTGCTGCTCGGTCATCCCCAGCTCGCTGCTGCCCTTGATCACGCCGACAGCCCATGCTCCCGCTGCCACTGCCTCTTTTATATCGCTGGTCGTATCGCCGACTTTGATGATGTGCTTCATCGGGTGAACGTCCAGATTGATCGCATTTTGATAGCACATCCACGGCAACGGACGTCCGGCAGGCATCTCGCTCGGCGTCACCATGGAGTCGGGCCAGTAGCCTTTCTTCTTTGCCTCTGGGGCCACGACCGCCATCATTTCGGCTGTGTAGCCCGTCGTCGAACCGATTTTGATTCCTGCCGCCCGCAGCCGCGCCACCAGCTCCAGCACACCGGGGATCGGGGTCGTGTAATTTTTCAGGATGGAAAACAGCATCGGCTCGAAGTCGGCGTACAGCATGTCGACATCTTTTTTCTCCGGCAGTCTGCCATACTTGGCTCTCCACAGCTCCGCGACCCGGTCCATTTTCAGCATCGTGTCGATATGGTCCCATTTGAGCATCCCCATCGGCTCACGAGCTTCTGCATGCGTAACCTCGATCCCCCGCTTCTTGAATACTTCCAGGAAAACGTCCAGCGGCGCGAAGCATCCGTAGTCGACGGTCGTTCCGGCCCAGTCAAAGATTACTGCTTGAATCATGTCTCTTCTCCCACCTTTTTATCTTTTTTGCCAAGCCCCCGTTTTCTCCCTCAGCTTCTTCGTTCCGATCTCGTAAATGATCCGCACCAGCACGTTGGTCAGTACGATCAAGACAGACATGGCGGCAGCGGGAGCAACATCGCCCGCGTCATCCATGTTGACAATCGAGACGGAGGCCAACTTGAAATCGGCTGAGTAAAGAAAGACGACGGCAGAAATCGTAACCATGGAGTTGATGAAGTAGTAGACGGCGTTTTCCAAGATAGCAGGCAGGGACATGGGAACCGTCACCCGCCAGAAGGTGACGTAGAACGGAACACCCATCGACTCGGAGGCAAGCTCAAATTCCTTGTCCAGTTTTTTCAGCGCCGTCGTCGCGGAAATAAACGGCACCGCGTAAAAGTGAATCACGTTCGCCAAAATCAGGATGACGATGGAACCGTACATCCAGTTAAGCGGATTGTCGGGATGGTTGAAGAAAAAGATGTAGGCAAGACCGATGACCAGCCCGGGCAAAGCAAGCGGCAAGATGGACAGGAAGTAGCCGACCTGCCGCATTCCTTTCATGAAGCGCGTCTTTTCGATCAGGTACGCATTGATGAAGGTGACGACCGTCCCTGCCACCGCGCTGTAAAAGGCAACGAGCACACTGTTCCAGAACGGCTGCATCCCTTCCCCGGCTACCTTGGAAAAGTCGTAGTGCGTGACCGTCATCGTCAGGTCGTACGGCCAAACCTTGACGAGCGAGGCAAAAATCACCGTGATGAGCATCAGAAAAATCGTCGCGGTAATCAGCGAGCAATAGACGAAAAAAGCGTTGTCGCGTCCGCGCTGCGGCACGATTTTGTACGGCGTGGACTTCGCATTTACGGATGAGTTTTGCTTCCGCTCCACGATCCGGTCCACGATGAAGGCGAGAATCGCCGGAAGAATCAAAATAATTCCGACCGTAGCCCCCATGGTCGTATTTTGTTGACCGATCACTTGCTTGTAGATGTCTGTCGCCAAAACGTTGAATTGTCCGCCGACCACTTTTGGCGCCCCGAAATCGGTAAAGCTGAGCGTAAAGCAGACGAAAATCGCGCTGACCAGACCGTATTTCACGTTGGGGAGCGTCACGGTCAAAAACTTGCGCAGCTTGCTTGCCCCCATCGTCTCCGCCGCTTCGTACAGGTTGTAGTCGGCAAAAGCAAGCGACACCGCGAGGATCAAATACGCCTGCGGGAAGGTGTAGAACAACTCGGACAAAATGATCCCGAGCGGCCCGTACAGCTCCACCTCAAATCCGGGAAAGACTCCGAAAAACCCGGTCGTAATGATTCCCTGATTCCCGAACAAATACGTCAGGGCAATCCCGTGCATCATCGTCGGCGCAAACAGCGGCAGCAATGCCACATAGCGGAAAAATACTTTCCCTCTCATATTCGTCCGCGTCAGGGCAAAGGCGTACAAAAAGGCGAGCGTAACAGACAGGATCGTGGTGACGCCGGAAACGTACATCGTATTGACAAAAGACTGCACCAAGGCCGGAGTCTCAAAATATTTGATAAAGTTGGCCAGACCGATGTACTCGCCTGTTTCATTGATGAACGCTTTGCTGAACAAATCGCCAAGCGGCATCAACACGGTGATGAACAGCACGAGGACGATGCATGCAATCAACAGCCGCTGCAACCACTCATCCCGGCCCATTTTTTGTCTGACGGTTCGCGTGCTCATGTCAATCACTCCCCGTCTTCTTCGCCACCGCCGCCTGGTCAAACGAGATCAGATTTTCCAGCGGCAGCTCAAACGCTACCTGCTTGTCGCGCCTAAGTCCAAGGCGATGCGTCTGGGATACGGGCAAATCAATCGTCACCAGCTGCGGATGCAGTCCCTTTTGCTGATTGATCAACTGCATCGTCACACGGTAAAAGGAACCGCGAAACTCCATGTCGGAGACGACCGCTCTCAGGCTGTAGTCGGCTGGCGGCTCCATCAGGTTAATGTTTTCCGGCCGAATCGCAAACAGCCGATCTTGCCCGAGCGCACTGCCGCTGACGACGGATTCCTCCAAAAAATTGATCGCGCCCACAAAATCCGCCACAAACGGGCTGTTCGGCTTCTCGTATATTTCCTGCGGTGTGCCTACCTGAACGATCTCCGCGTTGTTCATCACTACAATCCGGTCAGCCATCGTCAGCGCCTCGTCCTGATCGTGCGTCACCATGATGGTCGTGATCCCGATCTTTTCATGCAGGCTTCTCAGCTCGCGGCGCAGCTTCAGCCGCACCTTCGCATCGAGAGCGGACAACGGCTCATCCAGAAGCAAAAAGTCGGGGGACAAGGCAATCGCGCGAGCCAGGGCGACACGCTGCTGTTGTCCGCCAGAGAGCTGGGACGGGTATTTGTCGCGGATGTGCTCCAGATCGATCAGCGCCAAAACTTCTCGAACCTTCGCATCCACCTCTTTTTTAGACATTTTTTTCGCCTGGAGGCCATATGCGATGTTCTGTCCCGCCGTCAAATTCGGAAACAGGGCGTACGATTGGAACATCATCCCGAAGTTGCGCTTTGCCGGCGGCAACGTGGTAATGTCCCGATCATTGACGAGAATTTTTCCGCCCGTTGGCTGTTCCAATCCCGCCAGTATGCGCAGCAAAGTCGTTTTCCCGCAGCCGCTTGGGCCGAGCAAGCAAATAAATTCGTTCTTTTGGATGTCAATATCGATCGATGTGAGAGCTACAAACTTGCCAAACGTCTTTCGGATGCCTTGGATGCTCAAATATGGCTTTGTCATACGCTCCTCCTTTCGCCTGTTGTCGGAAATGGGCTGTTGCATGTACGCCTTCATCAGCTTTTCGGCTCGCTCTTGGTGCTGTATCGTTTGTTCCATTCTTCCAAAATCGCCGGACGCGCTTTTGCCGTCTCGTTCAGGTCGTTGTGGATCAGTTGGGATAGCGGATCTTTCGTGTAGCCCTCCGGCAGTGTCGTGCTTGCGTTGTTGACCGTGATGATCGCGAAGTTTTTGTTGTACTCTTTCATCGCCTCATCGGAGATCGCCCAATCCAAAAACAGCTTCGCTTCCGGTTTGATCTCGGCTTTTTTCACGAGTGCATTGGCTTCTACGTCCCAGCCTGCCCCCTCTGGCGGAAAGACGATTTCCAGCGGTGCGCCCTTCTTCTTCTCGGTAATCCCCCGGTAGCCAAACGAGATGCCGATCGGATACTCTCCCGCCGCTGCCATCTTCGCAGGCTTGGAGCCGGAGTGCGTGTACAGCGCGATGTTGTCGTGCAGCTTATCCATATAGCCCCACGCTTCTTTGTCTCCGTACAGCTCGATCCAGGCGGCAACCGTGAAAAATCCGGTTCCTGACGACGCAGGGTTTGGCATGACGATCAGCCCTTTGTATTCAGGCTTGGTCAAATCAGCGTATGATTTCGGGATGGGCAGATTGCGCTTCTCCAGCTCTTTTGTGTTGACGACAAAAGCGGTTTCAAATGCATCGATGCCTACCCAATGGGCGGGGTCTTTGGAATCTTTGAACTCCGGCGAAATGCGCTCGATTCCTTTTGGCGTATAACCTTCCAGCACGCCTTGAAACTCTGCGCCCAAAAGCTCTGTCGCCGCGGTTCCCCAGACGACGTCGGCTTTCGGATTGTCTTTTTCCGCAATCAGCTTGGCGACGATGACACCAGTAGAGTCTCTGACGATGTTCAACTTGATTTCAGGGTGTGCGCGATTGAAGGCTTCCACATACGCTTTCAGCTGGTCATCCTCCAGAGCGGTATAGACAGTCAGCTCGGACGAACCTGACTTTGCCCCTGTCGAACCTCCGGATTGTCCACATCCTGCCAGCAAAGCAGCCGCTAGAATCCCCACTACCATAGAGCCAATCCACTTTTTCATCCTGAATCCTCCCCTTTGTTTCTGATCCATGCTCCCCTTCCAAGCTGCCTGACGGTAAAGACAAGACTAATTCCATGTGTGATTAGTTTGTTTTCCCGTTTTTTAGTTGTTTTTGTTTTTATTATATATGTAATGTTCTTAAAATTTCAAATATTTTTTGAAAAAGAAAAATCGAGCCAAAAAGCCCGATTTTGCGCGATTCTTTTATATGCATCCTTGCCTGCTCTGCTTGTCTACAAGGAAACTAGCGTCCTTTTTCGTTGCTCAAAGGTTGCGATATGTTGGTATCCTGACTGTTTCAGTGTATTTCTTGCCTGTTCCAGATAGCTGCCCAGGTGGTCGGGAAAGTGCGAATCGGACGAAGTCGTAATCGGCACGTCATGCTCTCGCAAAATGCGCAAAAAGCTTTCGCTTGGGCACATTTCCTTTACCGGATAGCGATAGTACAGCCCTGTGTTGATCTCCGTTGCGACATCGTGCTGTTTCAAAAGCCCGGCGATCCGCCTGTAGAGCGGAACAAGCTCGGCTTCTGGCGGCCGATGACCGAACACTTTCAAGTTGTCCAAATGCGCCACGATGTCAAAAAGTCCGCTGGCTACCGCCTGCCCGACCACCGCAAACGTCTCCTCGTACAAATCAAGCAAAGACATCGCAAGGAAGCGCTCCTGCGTCTGCGGGTTGTCGAAGCCCCAGCCGCTGGCAAAATGAATCGAGCCAATCACATGATCCCACGGATAGTTGGCAACGAGCGGAGCGAGCACCTCTTCTCCCCCGGAAAAATAGTCGGCCTCGATGCCAAGGCGCAGAGCGATCCCGTCCTCCGCCCAGACTGGTTGCTGGGAGAGAATAAACGAGACAAACTCGTCGATCGAGGTAGTGCACACCTGATCGAGCCACTCGCGCTGCAATCGGCCCAGCTCGTCATCTGCGAGATGCATGTGCTGTTCGAAGTACGGCTTGAACTCTCGAAAACGATACAGGTGATCGACCACGCCGACTTCCTGCAAGCCGAGCTGCTTGGCCCGCACGCGATACAAATCCAGCCACTCGCGGGAAAACTCGCCTTGCGCGACTCTTTTGCCCATTCTCGCTGCCATTTCCTCCATCCAGGCAAGCGAATGTCTGGGAGAGTCCGGCTGCTGAAAAAATAGCAACGCTTCTGCTGTGCGGGTGAGCCACCTCAAAGAATACGGCCCTTCTTCCAGATGGACGTGATAATCGACTTTCATTTGGCTTCCTCCCCGGGAACTTTGCGTCTCGAACTGCTCCAAGCTTGCCACGCAAGCTGCTGCTGGCGCTTTGGTGAAAGTTCCGACTTTGTTGTTTTTGTTTGTTTTTATTTTGAAAAGTAGTTTTTTTGTGCTTTTTCATTGATTTTCTTTATTATAAAATCTGCCCCGCTGCCATACAATTGTTTTCGCGTAAAATGCTGGGCAAACAAAAAACCGGAAAGCTCCCATGGCGTTCCGGTTGCGTTGCTACGTTTTCGGGTCATCCCACATCTCCTGCGTCATGGCGACAAACGCCTGAATCGCTGCTTCCTGATTGCGTTCCTTCAAATAGATCAAAGACGTGCGCAGTTTTTTGGCAAAACGGTGGAGAACGACCAGCTTGCCAGCCGCAATTTCTTCTTCGACAATCGCCTCGCCCAATACACAGCACCCGGTCTGGCTCAGAGCGGCTTGCTTGATCCCTGCTTCGCTGCCGAACTCGATAATCGTAGTCGGCTTGAAGTCGATTTCGGCATACAGATTGCCGCCGATCTTTTCGACCATCCCGTCTTTGAGGAACGGAACGGTGTGGAGCAGCGTTTGCTTATCGCGCCCTGCAAGCAGTTCAGGCGCTGCCAGCAGCACAAAATCTTCCTCTCCGATCGGGACGACTTCCAGATCGGGGTTGAGGCAGTCGCCCGCTATAATTCCCACATCCGCCTGATGGGCACAAACCAGCTTCGTCGTCTCCACACTGTTGCAGGAGATCATTTGCAAGCGAACTTGCGGGTAGTCTTTCAAGTAGCGCCCAATAATGCCGGGCATGTAACGCGTACAGTAAAACTCCGGGCTGGAGACGACCAGCGGGCCATACGGGATATCCAGCTTCCGCAAGTCGTCATCCAGCTCCCCCATGACGGCGAGCAGACGATCCGCATGATGCTTCAGCAGCTTTCCCGCGGGCGTGAGGTAGTTTTGCCTGCCCACCCGTGTGAACAACGGTCGGCCGATCTCTTTTTCCAGTGCCTTGATTTGCAGCGTGATTCCTGGTTGACTGTACCCGAGCTGCTCAGCCGCTTTCGTCAGATTCAACTGCTCGGCTGCCACCTGGAACGTTCGGAGGTGACGCAATTCCATCTGTCCAACACACTTTCTTGAAAAAGATTTCCCTCATCGTACCACAGCGCCGCTCTCCTGTCTTTTGGAACGAATCGACCAGTCAGCACTCAGCAGGTGATTCGGTAAGGAAGCTGCGGGTGCGACTGAAAATGTCTTGGCTGACCTGGATCGCTTGCCGCCTCCACCGAGATCGGATGAATGGAAGCTCCCCTGTCTGTCGGGAACCATGGACGGCTTTCTTTGACAAGCACGAGAACCCCATCCTGGTCGCCGTAGAAACGAAAAGTGGTTGATTCCGGCTCGAATGCATTCGGAATGGGTATTGATTGTAAAAAAGCTGTGTACGTCGGAACATCAGGTACAGGCATCCCGATTTCCTGGATCGACAGCCAGCTAGTTTTCGCTTCGCTCGGAAAAGCCAGCATTTCCAGGATGTTGCCCTCAGGGTCCAAAAAGTAGAGCTGTTTGCCTTTCCATGTGTAGGACTGCATGATCTCTTGCCCGTCTTTGCCGCGCAAAACAAGCCCGCGCTGCTGGATCACTTTGGCTAAAGCGTCAAAGGCCGTCTCGGCAATCCCGCAGGCAAAGTGGTAAAACGGCTTTTCCGCTACCTGTTCAAAAACGAGCAGAGCGTCGCCCACCCGTACAGAAAAGGAGTGCTCCGAACGCTCGGAAAGCGGCATTTGCAAGACGCTTGTATAAAAGGCCAGCATCTCTTCCAGCATGGTTGTCGTTAGCGTGACTTTTTGCCATTTCACTGTCAGCTCACTTCCTTTCCCTTCCATATTAGCATGCCGGATAAAAGCCACGGCAAGCATTAGAAAACTTGGCTGCACTTGTACTGAATAAGCATCTTATACATTCTTATCTGTATAAAAAAGCAAGCTATCCAAACGAGAATAGCTTGCCTTGCCGCATATGTGCTTTGTCGCCTCAGGCGAATCGCTTCACCAAGTTCAGGAACAGGTCGATGGCCGTCCCGATTTCTTCTTCATCAATGTCGAACTCGGGATGATGATGGGGAAAAGCGCTCTTTGCGCCGCCCATTCCGACCAGCAAATACGCACTCGGCTTGCTCAGCGCGTAAAACGCAAAATCTTCCGCCCCCATAACTGGCTCTACTTTCGTCGCCACTTCGTCTCCATACACTTCGCGAATCACTTTTTCCGCAAACAAACCGAGATTTTTATCATTGATGAGCGGCGGTGTTCCCAAAATGTAGTCGACTTCTCCCGCTCCCCCGAACGTCAGGCACATTCCTTCTACCAGCTTTTTCATTTCCCGGAAAATGTACTGCCTCGTCTCTTCGGAAAACGTGCGAATCGTGCCTGTGATCACCGCTTCATTCGGGATGATGTTGTAGTTCGATCCAGCGGTCACTTGTCCGACTGAAATGACAGCAGGTTCTACCGGATTGATTTTCCGGCTGACAATCGATTGCAGACCAATCAACAAATGCCCTGCGATATACGTCGGATCGACTGTTTCGTGCGGGGATGAGCCGTGCCCGCCTTGCCCCTTGATCGTGATGCGAAAATCATCGGAGGAAGCGAGCATCGCGCCATGCGAATAACCGAGCTTCCCTTTTGGCAGAGCTGACATCAAATGCAGGCCAAATACGGCATCCGCCGACTCGATCGCGCCTTGCTCAACCAAGGCCTTTGCCCCGCTCGGAGACATCTCCTCTGACGATTGGAACAAGAAAAGAATATTCGCCTTGACCGCGTCCCGGTTTTCCGCCATCCACTTTGCTACAGCAAGCAAAATAGCCGTGTGTCCGTCATGTCCGCAAACGTGCGCCACTCCAGGCACTGTCGACAAATACGGCTTGTCTCCTTCCTCGTCAATCGGCAATGCGTCAATATCGGCACGCAGAGCAATCGTCTTGTGCCCATCTGTCCCTTTCAAATAGCCGACCAGATTCGGCGGCTGAAAATCGAGAATCTCGATGCCCAGTTCTTCCAACACGCCCCGGATATAGGCGCAAGTCTGATACTCTTCCCCAGACAGCTCAGGATAAGCATGCAAATGGCGTCTGTGAGCGACAGCCCACTCGGTAAGATTTGTTTCCACAATTGTCCGCATATGTTTCACTCCTCCTTAAAATGGTCCATAGCCAATCGCGTGCGCCAATATGACGGCGACGACTGCAATGCCGTATTGCATGAGCAAAAGCGGGAACAGCCATCTGATCCAGCTCAAGTAAGAAATGCCCGCCATCCCGACTCCCGCTACTGCAATGCCAGGAATCACGATATTGGAAATGCCGTCTCCGAACTGGAAAGCCAGCACAGCGGTCTGACGAGTGATGCCTACCAACTCGGACAACGGAGTCATGATCGGCATGGTGAGAGCAGCCATTCCGCTTCCCGAGGGGATAATAAAGCTCAAAACTGTTTGGAAACCCAGCATACCAACAGCTGTCAAGGAAGGCGGCAGGTCCTGGATGACCGCTGCCGAATAGTACAGGATCGTGTCCATGATCTGCCCGTCGTTCAGCACGACGACAATCGCTCTCGCCACGCCGATAATCATCGCCCCCGCGAGCAAGGACGATGCACCTTTCATGAAAGCGTCCACCATTTCATTGGCGCTCAGACGGCCAATCAATCCGACGATGACCCCGAGCAGGATGAACAAGCCGGCAATTTCCGTGATGTACCAGCCAAACTCGATCACGCCTACGGCAATCGTGACGAGATTGAGCAAAAAGCAAGCCAGGATCAGCTTGTGGCGCTGCTCAAAAACCACATTTCCGCCAAACATGTCGCGGACACTCTCACGGTTGTAGAAACCGTAAATGCCAAGCTCGGGATTCTTTTTCACTTTCATCGCGTGGCGGTAGACAAAAATAACTGCCACCACATACATGACCACAAACACTCCGATGCGAAAGCCGATCCCCGAAAAAGGCGGCAGCTCGGCAATTCCTTGCGCGATCCCGATCGTAAACGGATTCATGATAGCGGAAGTAAAACCTACCGAAGCCCCCACCAGCACAATGGCAGCACCTGTCATCGCATCGAATCCGAGCGCCACACAGAGCGGAACCAAAATGGCGATGTACGGCAGCGTCTCTTCAAACATCCCGATCAACGAGCCACCTGCGGCAAAAAACAGCATCATCGATGGGATCAGCCATTTTTCCTTGTTGCCAAGCTTTTTCGTCAAGGAATAAATGAACGCCTCCATCGCCCCTGTCGCACTGAGAATGCCGTACGAACCGCCGATAATCAGCACGAAAAACATGATGCTGGCGGAATCAACCATTCCGGTATGAATGCTGTTCAAAAAGCCCATGAAGCCAATCGGCGATGATGCGGTGTACTGAAAAGAATCCGCCTGAACGACGCTGCGTCCATTCACGTCGATTCGGGCATATTCGCCTGCGGGGATCAAATAGGTAAAAAGAACACAGACAGCCAAAATTCCTAGCAACAGCACGAATACATTGATTTCCGTCAATCGGCTTAACGCTTTTTGCTTCAAGACAACTCGCCCCCTTGTCCTCTCTTTGTCTCTTGCCATGGTGTATTCGTTTTCATAGTAGCACCATTTGAAATAATGAAAAAATTACAAAGTCATATGTATGGCATTTCAAATCATTATGGAAGGAGACGGGGCGAGAGTGAATGAAGTGCTTGGGTGGCGCTTTGCAGATTGCTTCATCGGTACTTTTGAAGCGGGTTTCAAGGAAAGTGTCAAAGGCAAGTACATAAAAGCTGGCTTGGGTAGCGCTTTGCAGTTTACGTCATCGATACTTTAGATGTGGCGAGGAAAGAGACGAATCGCTGTAGCTTCTTGGGATACCCCCTGTGGGCCTAGACTGCACGGCTCCGGGGGAAAAGCGAAACCGCGTCAAAAGCAGCGGACTCAGAGAAGCGGACTCACGTTGACGCTTAAAACCATGTTTCGCTTTTTCCTCGGAACCTCGGTCGGTATCCCAAAGAGCTTTCGCGCATTTCGTCTCTTTCCTCGTCAGGGGCTGGTTGTGGTCAGCGCGAGTTTCAAAGAAAAATACCAATACCAAAAAGCTGGCTTGGGCTGGCGCTTTGTAGTTTTGCGTCAACGGTACTTTAGGCGTGGCGAGGAAAGAGACGAATCGCTGTAGCTTCTTGGGATACCTCCTGTGGGTCTAGACGGCACGGCTCCGGGGAAAAAGCGAAACCGCGTCAAAAGCAGTAGTTCACAGAAGCAGACGCACGTTGACGCTTAAAACCGTGTTTCACTTTTTCCTCGGAGCCTCGGTCGGTATCCCAAAGAGCTTTCGCGGATTTCGTCTCTTTCCTCGTCAGGAGCTGGCGGTGGTCGGCGTGAGTTTCAAAGAAAATGCCAAGTGCGGAAAAGCCTACTTGGGTAGCGCTTTGCAGTTTGCTTCATCGGCACTTTTCCTGTGGCGAGGCAAGGGGCTGATAGTAATGATCGAGAGTTTCAAAAAGCACAGAAACATGACTAAGAGTCTTCTTGAAAACGGTTGCTTCATGCAACCCGTTCATGGAAAAACTTGTTTAATTTCTGCTCTGGATTTTTCGTCCCTGATCAACCACACAAAAGCAATGTCCGACCAAAGCTTACCGTTGGCCGAGGAAACAGGAGAAACAAGCGAAAGGGCTTTGGGACTCCTTCCGAGGCGCAGGCGAAAAAGGAAAACACGCCTTTAAGCGGCAACGTGCGTCCGCTTCTTCGATCTCGCTGCTTTTGACGCGGTTTTCCTTTTTCGCCGGAGACGGGCAGTCTAACTCCCCGCTAGAGTCCCACGTCCCTGCAGCGGTTTCTCCTGTTTCCTCCCTCCACCACAGCCGCGATCAACAGGCCAAACCTGTTACATCTCCTTATCTAACAAAAAAACCTCCTTGGCACACAACACAAGAAGGTCTCATCATGGCGAAAATTCACAGGAAACGGGACGAGAAAGGAGAGTACGGTGTTCGCGGTTGTCCAGCCGTATAGAACGAGTAATCGAGCAGGCGAATAGCCGTCTGGCGATTGGTTCAGTCTCTCATAGTTTTTGTAGGTATGCTCTGTCATACATTTCTATGAGCAGCATGCACTGCTCACAGGGGTCCTTGTCTCGCACAAGGATAAGCGTTTGTCCGCGATTTCCTGTGGCTGAGCTGTACTCAGCTTACAAAACATAGCCCCAAGCTTTCTACGTTTTCTAAGCTAAGCACATGAACCATGCGCCTAGTCTTCCAAATCAATGTACTTCTCGGCTTGCGGAAACTCCAGAAAAATTTTGTGGCACTCGTCTTCGATCAGCTGGGACAGACGCTTGACCTTTCGTTCGAGCTGCAACCCGTTCTCGCGCGCTTTTTCGATATCGTACATGGCGCGGGTAATGGTTTGCTCGCCGCCGTTGTAAAACCTGCCTGTGTTCAGCTCTTCTTTTTTCATCGAGCCGTATCTTTTGAGCGAAGCCGCTTCCTTGCGCATATGCTTGGCGGTTTGCATCGCGGTAAACAAGCTGATCTCCTGCTTGTTCCACAAAATATGATGCGCGAGGTTGGCCCCGTGAATCAGCTCGTCAATCTGGCGAAAGTCTTCGCGGGCTTCCTCCAGTTCTTCCGTGATCAGCGTAAACGACCGGGACGGCTCCTCGGCTTTGTCGCCTTTTATATAGACACAGAAAGCGTTATTTTCACGTTCCTGATCCAACTCCGTAACTTTGTGGGCAATATCTGAACGCAACGGAACGAGGGCAGCAAGAGACAATTTTGCCATTCACAACCTTCCTTTCTCACGGGAAAATCTGTACAAGTGTAAAGACGGCCCAAGATATGGAAAGTTACGCTATCCAGCAAAATTTTCTGATGCTGCGAGCAGGCGCACAGCATTTTGTTGCACGCCATGCGCTCCGCTCAAACGCTTTTCGACTGATTGAATTTCTTTTGATAGTAGCGCGAAAAACCGATGATACAGGGAACGAGCACGATTGTCGGCATGAACCAGACAAGCGGGTGAACCGAGCTAAGCCCCAACAGACGCGGTGCGCCAAATACGGTAAAAGCCGTAATCGTCGCAATACAGCAGCCGAGCATCCCGCCCAAGTGCTCGAACCACCAGTGAAGCTTGCGCCCCGGCGCGCGCAGCCAGTACCAAAGCTGCGAAGCACCGAGGAAAATCCCGATGAACGGAAACCAGGTCAAGAGAGTAAAACCGATGGACGCTCCATACAGGCTCATAGCGCCTCCCGAAAGCAGCAGCAGGGCAGGAAACAGCAAGTCGATCGCGTGACGGTGCGCAGCCTTGCGATTTTTGTAGCGAAGCACGCGAATCCCGTACCAGGCCGTTGCTGAGCTCAGTATGGCGATAAAAATGAGGAACCAGGCAAAAGTAACCGACTCTCCTGTTTTTTGCGGATCAAAGCCAATTCGCCAAATGCCCATGACCAAAGCCGAGATCGCTACCGCTCCCATCGCCCAGACATACACCCAGCCCGAGCGCACATGTGCCTTTCCGCCTTTTTTGGTGACGACAGGAATCCAGAACACAAGCAAAGCGGTAAACCCGGCGATGATATGGAGCACTTTGAAGATCGAAAAAATGAGCATGGCACAACTCCCCCCTGCTAGTTTTTTGTCAGCGTTTGATGCATGATTTGATGCACTTCATCGACGGACAATCCTTTGGCTTCCGGTGCGATTTGCGTCTTCATTCTGATACCGTACGTGATCATCGTAAAAAGAATGGCGATCTTCTCGGCATCGAGGCTTTCCGGGATCACTCCGGCTTTTTGCCCCACCTCGATCCATTCCTTTGAGGTTTGTATGCTCTCCGCATGCAGTCGGGAAAGCATGTCGCCAATGACTGGATCTTCCCGTTTGCTCAGCAAGTAAATCAGGATCAGGTTCGTCACATCGCGCGGGTCGTGGACATGACTCAAGCTCTGCGAAATAGTCCCCAACGCTTCCGCCAATTCCCCTCCCCCTTCCCTCACAGTCTGGTAAAACCGCTGGCTGATCGCAGCAAATCGCCTCTGTAGCAGCAAGCCCAAAAGCTCATCCTTGCTTTTTACGTAATGGTAAATAGCTCCTTTGGACAATCCCGAACGCTTCATGATGTCTTGCAACGTCGTTTGCTGGCATCCTTTTTCCAGAATCAATTCCTCCGTGGCTGTAAGCAGCAATTGAAAGCTCGGATTTTGATGGATCGATGACATAGTCTCCTCCTGTGAACATGAATGATGGAAGTCCATTTCCTTTCTTTTACTATACAAACCGTCGGTCGGTTTGTCAACTGAATCAAGAAAAGCGGACTCCTGTCGTCCGCCTGGCCTTTCGCTATTCGCCGATTTGTTTATAGTAAATCACCGTGTCGTGCAGTTCTCCGTCCGCCGATTTTGCATACTGGGGAATGCGCCCGGCTTCCTTGTAGCCCATCGCCTGATACAACTGGTTCGACGGATCGCCCGCCCGCGTATCCAATACGAGCAGGCTGCGGTTCTCCGCCATCGCCCGCGCCTCTGCGAGCAGCATCAGCGTGCGGCCAATTCCTTGGCGCTGTGCCGAAGGATGCACCATCAGCTTGACGATCTCGGCCCGGTGCAGTCCGTTCGGCCGATCCGACAACTGAAGCTGGATCGTTCCGACGATGCCCGTTTCCTTTTCTGCTACCCAGACAACAGCCTGTTCGCGCGGGACCAAAGTCCAATACTTGTACGCTTCTTCCTCCGTCAAAGGCGGCAAAAACCCGATGGAAGCCCCGTCCGCCACGACGTCCACCAACAACCGGGCCAATTCGCGCAGCTCCGCTTCCGAAGGCTGGATCACTTCTCGATACGACAATCCTGGCGTCATGCTTTGAACCCTCCGTTTCATGAGGTATCTTGCAGGTTCCTCTCCACTCCATCATAGCGGACGAACGGAGAAAAGTCAGTGAACAAATCACATTTTATGTAAGAAAATCTAACACGCATTAAAACTGTTATTCACTACGGACGATACCCGTACATGCTAAAGATAAACAGCAGACACATATACACAACAGCTGCCGGGATGAGGGAAAGCGCAACGAGCAGCTTTTTCTTCGTTCCCGAAACGGCCATGAACCAAAGGAAGTAGTTGTACACCAGCAGCAGCAAGAAAGGAACAAAGAAAAAGCCCGTCATGAACCCGACCCATTCCGAATTGGTGTCCCAAAACTGTTTCGGAACCGGCAGCGCATGATACTCCTGGTAAATCTCTTCTTTTCGCGCAATAAATACATATGACAAAACCGCGTAATAGACGATCACAGCGAGCTTGCTCCAGCCATTCATTCTTTTCGTCGCCCACGTCAGCATAAAAATGATGCCCAAGATGAACCATAAGCCCATATATTCCATGTTGATCCCTCCTAGAAGGGATTATATTTTTTCGTTGTCTATGAAATAAGTACCAACTTTTTTTGGTACCTCCCCACGCTTCGTCAGCAAGAGTCGACAAAATTTGGAATCCTTCCTATAATAGACTTGTCTAAAAAAATGCTGTCTTTTCGTAGGAGATGGTCATGATTACATACGCGATTTCGTTTGTACTGTCGTTCGCTATCGTCATGGTGCTGATTCCACCGCTGGCCAAACTGGCATTTCGCCTTGATTTTGTGGACAAGCCCCGGAAAGACGTCGAGCGCAAGATTCACCGCGAGCCGATTCCGCTCACGGCCAGCTATGCCATCTTTGTCGGATTCGCCGCATCTTTTCTGTTGTTTTCCAAAGAGTCGCCGGAACAGACTGTCGCCGTATTGATCGGCTCGCTGCTCCTTCTTACCATCGGCACCATCGACGATTGGTACAAAACCCAGGGCAAAGATTTCTCAGCCCTGCCCAAACTGATCGTCCAACTGTCGGCCGCTGTGATTGTGTACATGTCGGGGATCACCTTCTCCGGGTTCTACAATCCGCTTAGCGGCGAGTACATTTTGTTGCCGGAATGGCTTCAATTCGTTCTCACGATCCTCTGGATATTCGGAGTAACTACTGTCATCAACTTTTCGGACGGAATGGACGGCCTCGCAGGAGGACTTTCCGCCATTTCTGCCGGCACCCTGTTTGTTGTGGCTCTCGTCAAAGGCCAGAACACTTCCGCAATCATGGCGATCAGCCTGGTCGGAGTCGCTCTCGCCTACCTTCGCTACAACAAGCCGCCCGCGAAAATTTTCATGGGGGATGCAGGAGCGACTTTTCTCGGGTTCATCCTCGCCGTGATCGCGCTGGATGGAGCGTTCAAGCAGGCAACCGTCCTGTCCTTGTTCATCCCGATTTTGGCGCTGGGCGTCCCGATCTTCGACAACTTGTTTGTCGTGATGAAACGCTTCATGCAAGGCAAGCCGATCTACCAGGCTGATGCGAGCCAGGTTCACTACCGCCTGTTGCGTACGGGACTCAATCCGAAGCAGGTCGTGGCTTTCCTTTGCCTGATCAGCGTCTGTTTCTCGCTCACCTCGATCATCTTGCTGTTGCTTGGAGTCTAACGCAAGCGCATAAAAAATGCCGCTCCGGTCGCTATCAATCGTGACCGTGCGGCTTTTTTATTGGCAAAAATGGTTTCAGGACAACGGACGTCTTGCCGTCAGCATCGTCTGGCAAGTCTGAAAGCCTGTCCGTTCATACAAGGCAATCGCCGGCTTGTTGTGCGTTCCGGTCAGCAAATACGGCTGCAATCCTTTTTCCAGCGTCCGGTTTACAAAAAATGCGGCGAGCTGCTTGCCGTAGCCTTTTCCTTGATGCAGCGGATCGACAAACACATCGTAAGCCTCGCCGTGCGAGGTGACGATCAGCGAACCGACGAACGCTCCCGCTTCGTCATAAAACATGTGAATATCGTCTTTCATCTCCGTCAGCAGCCACTTTTTCCACGACTCCATCGTTTGCTCGGAGCAATCTGTCAATCGGTACGGCTTCAGGTCGATGCCTTTGCGCACTTCGTAGTAGGCATCACTCTGGGACTGGATGTAGCGCTCCAGATCACCCTCGGCAAAAGGCTTGATCGCAAGCGTCGGCTCAGCGAGCATGCCGCCGCTGTATTGCATCAGATGCTGGCCCCACAAAGGTACAAAGCCTCTCCCGGCAAAAAATGCTTCCGCTTCCCCTTCGTCGACACGATAAGTAGCGGCTACAGCCGTCATCCTTTTCTCCTGCTGTTCCAACTGCCGAAAAAGCTGGTCGAACAGACTGGAACCGATCCCTTGGTTTCGCCACTCAGGGCGCGTATAGACATAAATTTCAGCCGTTCCTTCTTCACCAAAGGAAGTGACATCATACATGCCGCAGGCAACAATCTCCCCTTGCTGTTCGTACAGGAACACGGTAGCGGACTTCAAAATCGCGGCAATCTCCAGCGCGCGCCACTGCACCCCGCGTTGCAGCATCGCCACAACCGCTTTCATGTCGCCATCGTGCATGTCTCGAATCATGTTCTCTTCTCCCTCTATTGCGCACAGTCTGCTTGTTAGTGATTCGGTGCCCCCGTCGTTTCGGTTGCTTGCTCCAGCTGTTTTTTATGCTGCAAGCATGCCTGGCACCTTCTGCTTTTCCGGCCGAAAGCCGTGTAGTATTTCTGCTTTTTGCAGGAGCGGCACGTCATGTACAGCGGGCTGGACAAATTATAGTTCTCTTCGGGCGTGTTTTGCGACAGGTGAACCGTCTTGTTGTACTTGATCAACAGGTGAGCAGTATGTATCGCATCAACCAGCGCGGAATGCAGTCTTCCTTCCTGGACAATTCCGGCACAATCGATCGCATCCTTGAGACTCATCTGCTTGCGGTCGGCGAGCAGCATGCTGATCGCGGGCTGAATATCGTTGTAATTGCGCATCCAGCTGAAATCCAGCCCAAAGCGGGCGCAATGCTCGATCATCAGCCGCTTGTCATCCTGGCCCCACGAGCACAGGTAGTAGTCCGAATCGGTTCCAATCCACTCCAAAAAGGAATGGAAGCCTTTGCGAAACGGAATAAACGTCGGCATATTTTCCTTGTCCAAACCGACGAACTTGCGGGTGCGCTCCGAAATTCTGCGCTCGATGGCCGGAAACGTATAGCTCTGGAAGGTGTCTACCTCCACGCCGTTTGGTCCGGGAACAATTTTTGCCGCTCCGATCTCGATGATTTCCGGAATCTTGTCTTTTTGATGAGTCAGTGTCGTTTCCAGGTCATATACAATGATTTGCAAGCGTGATCACATCCTGAATGTATTGCTTCTATTATGAACGCTTATGGGTATGGATTGCAAAAACATCGGCAAAAGATTTGCTTTTTTTATGGAGGAACGGTCTCGAAGCGGTGACTGACCACAAAGAAAAATGGCTGCCGGAAATGGCAACCATCAGATCGTTTTTCGCAGCCAGGCCAGGAACGCCCAGCGTCTTTCCGTCCGGCGCTTGTAGGAGGGCAGCCCCCGGTAGACTTCTACAGCTTCCTGAAAGGACGCTTTCGCCTTGTCTTTTTGCTGCAATTCGCCGTACACCACGCCGAGTTTGAAGTATACCTCGCACGATGACATGTTCATCTTCGCCAGCTCGCCCAAATATTCCAGCGCTTTTGCCTGTTGTTTGCGCTTCGCATATTCTTCCCCGACGATGAGGTATGGCTCTCCGTACCGGACGCGCGGATTCAGTTGCAAAGCCTTGCCGATCAGCTCCAGTCCTTCTTCCATCCGTCCGACCTTGAACAAGCAAATTCCTTTGTCGCACAAATATTCAGCCGAATCTTGCATCGCGATAGAAATACCGTCCAGATAGGTCAAAGCTTCTGTGTACTGCCGTTTTTCCATGAGCAGCCGGGCAGCCTCAAGCTTGGCAGGCGTATCGTGCGGATTTAGCCTAAGCTGGCTGTTCAGGGCGGACAGTCGCCTCCAGCGCCGATACGGCTTCGTGATGTCAGGCAGCAGCCGGACAAAGCGCAAATCGAGAAAGTACAGGACGAGCAAAATGACGAGCAGCGCGATAAACGGATTACCTGTCAGCCACCATAAAAATGAGAACAAGAACAATTTCCCCAAAAGCTTCCCCTCAATCCTCTATTTTTTTCCTTTTTTACTATATGAGTCTAGCAAGTCTATTGTCAAATATTGTTACAGGGACAAAAAGGTTACTACTACAAGGGGTTGTTATCGCGAAAATTATAGGTTACTATATCTGTGGTAACTTCATTCTTTTATCCAAAAGGAGGTTTGCTCGTCACCGTGAACATGAAAGTATACATTCTGGCCATCGCTGCCTTTGTTGTCGGTACGGTAGAGTTGATCATTGGCGGCATTTTGGACATCATCGCGGAGGATTTGCAAGTCTCCATCAGCACAGCCGGCTGGCTGATTACGATGTTTTCCATTATTTTCGCGCTATCTGCTCCGATTCTTTTGACCGTGACGGCGAAAGCCGAGCGGAAGTCTTTGTACGTCTGGGCGCTAGTTGTGTTTTTGCTCGGCAACGTGATCTCTTTCCTCAGTCCTACTTATTTCGTTTTGATGCTTGGGCGGATTTTTTCCGCAGCGAGCGGCTCGTTGATCATCGTCCTGTCCATCACCATCGCTTCTTCCATTGTCAAAGAAGCGTACCGGGCCAGAGCGATCGGCGTCATTTTCATGGGAGTCAGCGGCTCGCTCGTCCTCGGAGTTCCGCTTGGTCTTGTCATCGGCAATTCGTTTGGCTGGCGCGCTCCGTTCCTGCTCATCTCGGTTTTGACGCTCGCTGCCATCGTCGGCATTTACGCCTTTTTGCCCAAAATTCCGGCAAGACCCACGATTCCGCTGAAAGAACAGCTCGCGACGCTGAAAAGACCGAAGATCATCAGCGCTCAACTGACATCCGTCTTGATGTTGACCGGGCATTTGACCCTGTACGCTTACTTCACTCCGTTTTTAAAAACGGCTTTGCAGCTTTCCTCGGGCTGGGTGAGCATCGTCTACTTCATTTTCGGCATCTCAGCCGTATTCGGCGGCGGGATTGGCGGCTGGGCAGCAGACAAGCTTGGCTCGACGAAAAGCATTCTCGTCATCATCGCTTCGTTTGCCATCGTGATGTTTCTCATTCCGGCCGTCACGTTTTCGCTCTACCTGTTCTTAGTCGTGATGATTGCCTGGAGCATGCTGAGTTGGGCGATTACACCAGCCCAGCAAAACTACCTGATCGAAACCGCGCCGGAGTCGTACGAAATCCAGCAAAGCCTGAACACTTCCGCCCTGCACATCGGCATCGCGCTCGGCTCGGCTGTCGGCGGCTTCGTGATTGAGCATTACTCCGTCGTGGACACGGCTTGGGTAGGCGGCATCTTCGTGCTTCTGGCCTTTGTCTGCGCTGTTTTTTCCGTCACAAGACCTGCTTCCGCCAAAAGGCTCGGTCAATCTATTCCCGTTTAACCCATTCAAGGAGGTGAACGCCGCTGTGTGAGGAACGAGAACGAAAGTAGTCCATGCTCTCGCTCGCCCACACAACGGCCTTATCATGAGCACACATATTCAAGCCAAACCAGGTGAAATCGCAGAAAGCATCCTGTTGCCAGGCGATCCGCTGCGCGCCAAATACATCGCGGAAACGTTTCTCGGCGATGTGACCTGCTACAATCAAGTTCGCGGCATGCTCGGCTTTACTGGCACGTACCGCGGAAAACGGGTATCTGTCCAAGGCACAGGCATGGGCGTCCCGTCGATTTCGATTTACGTCAACGAACTGATCCGCGATTACGGCGTGAAAAATTTGATTCGCGTCGGCACATGCGGCGGCATTCAGAAAGATGTCAACGTCCGTGACGTGATTATCGCCATGACAGCGTGCACCGATTCGAACATGAATCGCCTGACGTTCCCTGGTTTTGACTACGCGCCATGCGCCAACTTCGACTTGCTGAAAAAGGCGTACGATGCCGGAGTCGCCAAAGGGTTGTCTGTACGGGTCGGCAACGTGCTGACAGCCGACGTGTTTTATCGGGAAAGCATGGAACCGGTGAAAAAGCTCGGCGATTACGGCGTGCTGGCTGTGGAAATGGAAACGACCGCGCTTTATACGCTCGCTTCGAAATACGGCGTCAACGGCCTGTCGATCCTGACCGTCAGCGATCACATTTTCACTGGCGAGGAAACGACTGCCGAAGAACGGCAAACGACGTTCAACGACATGATCGTCATGGCACTGGAAGCGATCGCAAGCGAATCGTAGACATACAAAAAAGGGATCGGCCCGCTTCGGCTGATCCCTTTTTTCTATTTATCCTTCTTGACGCAGCACGATCGAAGCCAAAATCATCCCCGCAATGACTGGCTCCCCGCTCTCGACTTCAATCGCCTCTACGCTGCCCGTGACCGGAGAGAGAATGTCCATTCGCCTGCTCCCCTCTGCCAATGTGAACAGCAATTCCCCCTCCTGCACCGAATCGCTCAATTGAAAAAAGATTCGCTCAATGGTTCCGGCAAACGGCGATACCACGTCATACTTTAAACCCAATCGGCTCACCTCGACTTATCTTTTCTTGGATTTCCTGATACTTGCGACTGATCGTGGACTGGCTGACGCCAAGCACTTTGGCAGCCATGGAGGTCGTCTTGAACTCATCCATCGCCATCTTGATCAGTTGCTCCTCCATCGCTCTCGTCGCTTCCTTCAACGGCATGATTTTGGTCAGACGCTGGCGCAAATACTGCTTCTTTTTCGTTTTCAAAAGCGGTGTGATATGGTGCGCCTCAATCAAATCCTCGTCTGCGGTGACCACAATCCGTTCGATGATGTTTTGCAGCTCGCGCACGTTGCCCGGCCAGGAATACGATTCGAGCAAGTCGAGAGCGTCCTGGGACAATTGCGTGGAGCGCGCGTATTTTTCATTGAACGTCTGCAAAAAGTGCAAACTGATCAGCGGGATGTCTTCCGGGCGATCCCGCAGCGGCGGAATGACGACAGGGATGACGTTCAGCCGATAGTACAAGTCTTCGCGGAACGTGCCTTCCTCGACCATTTTTTCGAGATTTTTGTTGGTCGCGGCAATGATTTGCACGTCGACCTCGACGATCTCGGAGCCGCCTACGGGAATAATTTCCCGCTCCTGGAGCACGCGCAGCAGCTTGACCTGCAAATTCAGCGGCATTTCGCCGATCTCGTCGAGGAACAGCACGCCTTTGTGCGCCATCCGGAAGTACCCCGGCTTCCCGTTCGAGTTTGCACCTGTGAATGCGCCCTTTTCGTAGCCAAACAACTCGCTTTCCAACAGCGTCTCCGGGATCGCCCCGCAGTTGACTTTGACGAACGGTTGGCTGTAGCGCGGTCCCAGCTCGTAAATCGTGCGGGCAAACACTTCTTTGCCGACGCCTGATTCCCCGGTGAGCAGCACCGTAGAGGACGTGTTGGCGATCTTGTGGATGTATTTCATCACTTTTTCCATCGGTTCGCTGGCGTAGATCAGCTGGCGGTTTTTCGCGTACTGCTTCTGGTCGCGCAAATGCTCCAGCTCTTTTTTGTACTTTTCCGATATTTTTTTGACTTGCAGCAGCTCTTCCTTCAACATGACTGTCTCCGTCACGTCGCGCAAAGCGATGACGATCCGCTCCAGCTTTCCGTTGTCAGCGAAAATCGGGTTGCCGACAGCCAGCACGTTTTTGCCCGAGCGGCTTTCCTGTGTGACAGACACCTTGCGCTTGCGCTCCATCACCATGCGGACAATCGCCGAGAAAAACAAGCCCTCCTGTTCCAGCTCCATCAGATTGATGCCGAGCAGCTGCTCCTTGTTGATTTCCCAAAAGTCTTCGATCAGGTTGCCGCTGTAGCGCAGCAGCACGCCTTTTTCATCGAGGACGAGAATTTCGTCGTAGATCGAGGAGAGAATCCCTTGCAAGTCGGTGTTGAGGTTTTTGACGTACTCCATTTCCATCGCCATTCGCTCGATAAAAGGCAAATCTTGCAGGACGATCGTCGCTCCGGTCACCGTGCCATCGTGGCTGTGGATCGGGCAAAAGTCGGCGAGCACGCCGATTCGTTCGTTGACGATGATGTAATTGAGCACCTTTTCCCCGTTTTCAATCACTCGCTGAAAAACGCCCGGGTCCAGCAATTCGCCTACCCGTTGCTGTCGCAACTCTTCTGGCGTTACGCGAACCATCCGCAACACTTCGGAGCTGAAGTTTTCGATCTGCCCCTTTTTGTCCACGATCAAAATGCCCATCGGAATCGAGTTGAGCAAAGATCGCATCCAATCCGGGTGGCCGGACTGATTGGTCAAAATGTAGTACAAGACATCCTCGCGGCGCAAATAGCCTTCGTCTTGCCCCGCCGGGTCGCGGACGACCACGACTTCCTCCCCAAACACCTTGAAGTAGTCGGGTATGCTGATTCCTTGCTGATAATAGGCGAGGTTGGTCTGGTACGGAAGCTCCCGAACGGGCTTGTCCATCCAGCCCGGCTCGGTCAAGAGCGGCAGCATATCCGTATTTCGTATATAAGCAACATACTTGTTTTCGCTTTTGGGATCGGTAACAAACACATAACGCTCGTTGAACCGAGTCATGATGTCCCACACTTCATTCGCAGAAGATTCAAACGATACTGGATACGTTTTTCGTACAAAACAATTGGAAACCATAGGTCCTCCCAATATAGCTTGGCATGTGACTACTATTATACTCAGGGCTCCCATGGAGAAGAAAGGGAAAAGAAGACTGGGGTGGGCAGTCTTCTTTTCCTGTCTATCGGTTAGATTTGGACTTGCGGCAGCACTTTTTGGAAAGTCTCGATGACTTTGTCTGCTTCTTCGTACGTAATCGTGAGGGGCGGTTCGATGCGGATCGTCTTGGCATTGATCAGCGTTCCGGCTACCAGAACGCCGTTGTCAAACAAGCCTTTGGACACCTCGTAACCAATCTCGTCGTTATGGAACTCGATTCCGATCAGCAGCCCTTTGCCGCGCACTTCCTGCACTTTGTCACTGTGAGCCGCTGCTGCGGCGCGCAGCCCTTTCAGCATGTACTCGCCCATTTCCACGCAGCGGTCCAGCAAGTTTTCCTCGATCAGCACGTTGAAGGTCGCAATCGCTGCGGCGCACGCCAGCGGATTTCCGCCAAAAGTCGTCGTCTGCACAAACGGGTTCGGGAAAAAGCTTTTGAATACTTCCTCCGTCGCGACCACCGCTCCTGCTGGCATGATGCCCCCGCCAAACGCTTTTGCCAGGCACAAAATGTCCGGCACCACATCGTAATGCTCGCAGCAAAACATTTTTCCGGTGCGGCCCATTCCCGTCTGCACTTCGTCCAAGATGAGCAGGGCACCGTACTGGTCGCACAGCTCGCGCACTTGCTTCAAGTAGTTTTCCGGCGGCAGGTTCACTCCGCCTTCGCCCTGGATCGGTTCGAGGATCACCCCGGCAATTTCTTCCCCGACGAGCGCGCACGCCTCGAATGTTTTGCGCAGCATGTCGATATCGCCAAAATGCACATGGCGGAAGCCGGGAATCATTGGCAAAAACGGTTTGCGGAATACGCCTTTGGCCGTAGCGGACAACGCTCCCAGGCTTTTGCCGTGGAACGCTTTTGTCGTAGCGATAAACGTAGTGCGCCCTGTGTGCATTTTCGCCAGCTTGATCGCCGCTTCTACCGTCTCCGTACCGCTGTTGGCAAAATAGGCGTACTTCAGCTCGCCCGGCGTCACGTCAGCCAAAATTTTGGCGAGCATGGCGCGCAGCGGATCGAGCAAATCCTGGCTGTGCAGCGGTTGACGGTTGAGCTGGTTAATGACGGCCTCTACTACTTTTGGATGGCGATGCCCGACGTTGTAAATGCCAAAGCCGCCGAGACAATCGATGTATTCTTTTCCGTTTACATCCATAAAGGAGTTCGGGCCTGCGTCCTTCCATTCCACGGCGGCGAACTGTCCGTCTTTCGTAACCGACTTGCGGTAGCCGAGAAAGCCGGGATTTACGTGGTCGCGGAAGTTCTCGACCGTCTGGCGCGTTACCCACTCTGCCTCGTCTTTTGTAATGTCGGTTTTGGCGATCAGATCGAGAATCTGGCTCGTATAGGCGTAGACGTCTTTGTACTGTTCTTGTACTTGTATGTTCTGCTGTTTGCTCTCCACGGTTTTGCTCATCTCGCTGTCCTCCTGATTGGTTGGATTAGTTTTCAAACCAGCCGGTTGGCTGAACTTGCAGGTTGATGTTGATTTGCTTCACTTCCGTGTACTCCTCGAAGCCAAACGTGCCCAGGCCGCGGCCGATGCCGCTTTGCTTGTAGCCGCCCCAAGGCGCTTCGTTGTAGGTCGGATGGTAACAGTTGATCCACGTAATTCCGGCGCGCAGCTTTTTGATGACGCGCATCGCTTTGGCGCCATCCTGGGTGAACACGCCGCCCGCCAGTCCGTACACGGTATCGTTGGCGAGACGCACGGCATCTGCCTCGTCTTTAAAGCGTTGAATCGCCAGCACTGGCCCGAAAATTTCTTCCTGAACAATTTTCATGGACGGGGTCGTATCGGTGAAAATCGTCGGCTCGATGAAATAGCCTTTTTCCAGACCGTTTGTCGTCAGGCGGTTTCCTCCGCACAAGAGGCGTGCCCCTTCTGCTTTGCCCAGCTCGATGTAATGGAGAATTTTTTCCATGTGAGCCTGACTGACGACCGGGCCCATCTCCGTAGCAGGATCGTCGCCACGGCCTACGCGTATTTTTTGGGCGCGCTCCACCAGTCGCTCGACGAAGCGGTCGTGAATGCTATCTTCGAGCAGCAGCCGCGATCCCGCCGAGCAAACTTGCCCTTGATTCGCGAAAATTCCGAATAGCGCGTAATCAACAGCCGTATCGAAGTCTGCATCTGCGAAAACGATGTTCGGCGATTTGCCGCCCAGTTCGAGGGAGATTTTTTTGATGTTGCCGACAGCAGCCCGCATGATGCTGCGCCCGGTGGCCGTACCGCCTGTAAAAGAAATTTTGTCGACCAGATGGCTCTCGGCAAGCTCGTTTCCGACCGTTGCTCCCGCTCCGAGCACCATGTTGGCTACGCCTTTGGGAATGCCGACTTCCTCGATGATTTCAAACAGCTTTTGGGCGGTAACCGGAGTGACCTCTGACGGCTTGAACACGATCGTATTCCCGGCGGCGAGCGCAGGCGCAATTTTCCACACACCCATGAGCAGCGGATAGTTCCACGGCACGATCAGGCCGCACACACCGACAGGCTCGCGCACGACCATGGCTTGCACCGGGTCTGCCACGTGATACGTCTGTCCGTCCGGCTTGGTAGCCAGCCCCGCGTAGTAGCGGAAGCAAGCAGCCGCATCCGCGACGTCAAAAGCTGTCTCGCGCAATGGCTTTCCATTGTCCAGCGTCTCCAGCCTGCCGATTTCTTCCGCCCGCTCCTCCAGCTTGTCGGCAATCGCCAGCAAGTAGCGGGCGCGCTCCGCTGCCGGAAGTTCCGACCAGATGCCGCTATCGAACGCATCGCGGGCGATCTGAATGGCATGGCGGGCGTCTTCCACATCCCCTTCTGCCGAGAGCGCAATCACTTCCCCTGTAGCGGGATTCAAGATTTCGCGGGTCTTCTTGCTTTGCGCATCCACCCATTCCCCGTTGATGTACATCTTCAGGTTTATCATGCAATCCATCCTCTCCTTCCGCTGTGTCCCTTCTCAGTGTCATTCCTTAAAGCAACTCCCGTGCCAATCAAGGAAGCACGACTACCATTGGTGTAAGCCTGGGCACTTGTACGACTGATTTATGCAAAAAATCATCGATTATGCAAAAATGAATAGATTTCTTATTGGCTCGCCAGCTGATTTTGCCGGAGGGCAACCAGGGCGGCAAAGTCGTGAATCAATGTCGCTGCCAACAGCGAAGTAATTTGCGTCGGATCGTACGGAGGCAACACTTCCACGAGGTCAAACCCGATGTAGTTCAGGCCTGTCAGGGAGCGTATGATTTGCAGCGCCTCGTGACTGGTGAAGCCGCCTACCTCAAGCGTTCCGGTGCCGGGTGCGAAGGCGGGATCGATAAAGTCGATGTCAAAAGTGAGGAAGCAAGGAGTTTCTCCAATCTGCGCTTTGATTTGCGCAATGACATCCGCAAATCCGCGGCTGCGCAGCTCTTGTGTCGTGATCACGTTGTACCCCAGCTCGTAGCTGGCCTCGATGTCGCCCGGATGGTTCAGCGTCCCGCGAATCCCGACCTGAAGTACTTTGTCCGGCTGCAAAAGTCCTTCCTCGTGCGCCCGGATGAACGGGGAACCGTGCCAATATTTTTCGTCGTAGTACGTGTCCCACGTGTCTGTATGCGAATCAAACTGGATCATCGCTACCTGTCCGTATACTTTTTTGGCGGCGCGCAAGGACGCTAATGTAATCGAATGATCGCCGCCCAGCCCAATCGGCACGATGCCTTTTTTCATCAGGTCGAGCACGGCTTCTTCCATCAGCTCATAGCTGCGGTGGATGTTGTGCGGAATGACCGAAACATCTCCGACATCAATCGCTTGCGTATCCTCGAACGGGTATACTTTGTGCGTCGGATGATACGGAAACAGCGTCATGGAAGCCTGGCGAATCGCTTGCGGAGCAAACCGCGCCCCTACGCGAAACGAAGCGGCCGTGTCGAACGGCTGTCCGATAATCGCTACTTTGGCATTTTCTCTTGCCGACGGTAACCGCATGAACGTGCCTGTCGTGCAAAACTCCGGTTTTACGTCTGGGGAAAGTGGATATTGCATAGGTTGAAGTCCTCCGTTTGTAGATAGTGTGTAGGAGACGGCTGCATTTTGTTCTACAGCGTTGGACTTTTGGTTTGGCTATCTGGTGTCTATCCCTCTGCTCCTGTCCAACGCTGCCTGTATTCGTTTGCCATGTAATGGCGAAGCGGCAAAAGAATCATCGACAGCAGGACGGCAATGAGGAAAAGCTTGTTTCGCATCGCTCGTAACCACTCCTTGTTTCCTTCCTTGCTTGTTCGCGGAATAATTATTGCAAATATTATGCCAATTTACTTTTCCAGCGAACACTTGCAGCAAGGGGGGCGGCTTATGCGGTTTTGCATAATCTATGCGTTTTTGAATCATCGTTTTTGCATGGACTGGTCATGAAAAGGGCGCTGCTCTGGTGAGCAACGCCTTTGATTTTTGCACATTTAGTTTATTACTCGCTTTGTATACTGAGAGCTTCTTTCTCCTGTTGAAATTCCGTCAGCAACTGTTCTGCTTCTTCTTTGGCCTCTTCAGACTGCTTTGCCTTTTTAGCTCTCTTTTTTAAAGAAGCCAATTTCTCTTCAAATTTTGCAACCAGTTTTTTTCGCTGTTCGATTTGCTCTACAATCTCGGTTACTTTTGGGTCATTGGCATCTGCATCGCTGTCCTTGTAGCTTGATTCATGAATGAGTGTCATCTCTTTGAAAACAGCTAACTTACGTGTTAATACATCCTCGGGGTTTTCGGGGTTCAGTTCTTTTTCGAGCTTTCCTACTTCCCACCCCAAGTCTTTGATTTTTTGCCTTTCTTCGCTCGGCGCATTAGGATCATCTTGATCGGCCAATTTTTTATACTCTTCTTTCATTTGCTCAAGCATTTCCGTTTTGGACGAATCATCGGCATAAGCTTGGTAGCCAAGAAAACTTCCAGCGCTTAAAATAGCAAGACTGCCTAATGTTAAAGCGAGAAGTTTTTTTGTTCGATGTACAAACATGATTTCATCCCCTTTTAGCGGATTATTTCTTGATTTTTATTGTCACAACATATGCCCCGCCATAATCGAGCCATTCACTTAATGGCAGGTCTGTCCCCCAAGTATAATCACTGTCATTTACCGAATGTTGAGCCATATACACTTCTCCATCCTTAAAGCGATGAACTACTTGCGAATGAATGGTTCTTCCTGAAGCATCAACATACTGAACAATATCGCCTTCGTACAAATCATTGTAAATGTCTCTAAAATTCTTTATTGCATCTTTGACTGAGTACTTTTTGGCTTGATACGCAAATTCCCCTCCTGAACCATTAACTACTGCCCAGTGTTCTCTAAATTGATGAGCACCAGTCCAAGAAGATGTGCGAGATTTTTTATCATTTGTATTTTCCGGAACATTGCGACCGTAATAGTACCAATCTTTGGTGTTCCTGTTGTAACCAGCCTTCCCATGAAAATCCAGACCCCCACCTTCATGTAATACTTGAGAGACAAAGTTCGTGCAGTCACCGCCATCGCCATTACTTCCATAATTTGCATAATTTTTGTTCCCCGGTCGTTCAGCATACTTTTCAGCGTATTTTTTGGCACCTTTTCGATCAAAATTATTGTTTATTTGGGAATCCGTATTTGTAAACATAGTTTCTGGTGCTGCAAATGCTTGTCCAATTAGTAATGTTGATCCTAAGCATGTTAGTACCAATGATTTTTTTAACATCGTCTTCAAGTTTTCCATCTCCTTGCATGTTAACTTTTTAAAAATAAAGCTCAAATCAATTTACATTAAATCAAAATATTGGAAAATATTCAATTTATTTTTATTAAGAGCAGAAGCAAGCGCGACCGTTTTGTATGCATTTTTGGGTAATCCATGAATTTTTGCATGAATAGGAACGCGCACGCTGACCCCTCCCGCAGCAAAAAGCGGGATAGATGGCGCCCTTTCGCGTTTGGCATATCACTTGCTTACATGGCTGAGAGAAATAGTCGCATCATGTACACCACAGTTTGGGGAAGCAAGGGGGGCAAACGGCATGAGGAAAAACGATGCGACCAGACTCCGCAGCCGGGCGGCCGGGGGTTTGGATCGAATAGAAGCTGACCGCGAAATGTTAACCGCTTTCATTTTACAAACAAAGGGGATTGGTCATGGAAAAAAGCCTGAATCATTCAACTGCACCCACATTAAAAAGAAGCTTGAAGCTGTGGCAGGTTATCGTTTTGGGACTGGGCTATTTAACACCTCTGACCGTTTTTGATACGTACGGCATCGTCAGCCAGGAAACAGGCGGGCATGTTCCGACTGCCTATATTTTGGCGCTGGCTGCCATGCTGTTTACCGCATCCAGCTACGGGAAAATGGTGCGGGTATTTCCCGTCGCCGGGTCTGCCTACTCTTACGCCCGTCAGGCGATTAACCCGCACATCGGCTTTCTCGTCGGCTGGGTATCACTCCTCGACTACGTATTTCTGCCTGTCATTAATGTACTCCTCGGCAAAATTTACTTGTCTGCCGCCTTTCCGATGGTTCCGGGCTGGATATTGGGCATCCTCCTGGCTGCGGTCACTACTTACATCAATTTTCGCGGTATTCAGTCTACGGCCAACTTCAATACATTGCTGGTCGTGTTTCAGGTCATCGTTGTCGTCGTTTTCGTCTGCCTGAGCATTTCGCACATTGCTTCTGCCGCCAACGGTGCGCCTGCTTTTACAGCCCAGCCTTTTTACGGGGAAGCGATCTCGCTGCCGACGCTGCTCACCGGGGCTGCGATTCTCTGCTTTTCGTTTCTCGGCTTCGATGCCGTCACCACGTATACGGAAGAAGCGGTTGACCCGCTGAAAACGATCCCGCGCGGCATTTTTCTCGTAGCATTGATCGGGGGCGTCATCTTCATCACGACTTCCTACTTCACTCAGCTTGCTTTTCCGGCGGTGGACCATTTCCAAAATCCGGAGTCGCCTTCACCCGAAATGTCGATGATTCTCGGACAAGATCTGTTTTACGCGATCTTCGTAGCGGGCAGCATAACCGCTGCGCTTGCTTCCGGGATCGCTTCCCATACGAGCGCTTCCCGCCTGCTGTACGTGATGGGCAGAGAAAACGTCCTGCCGAAAAAGCTGTTCGGCCACCTGCACCCTGTCAAAGGCATTCCGGCGCGCAACGTCTTTTTTGTCGGAGCCATCTCCCTGGCCGCTTTGTTTCTCGACCTGGAAACGGCGCTTGCCTTCATTAATTTTGGCGCATTGACCGCTTTTACTGCCGTTAACGCCTCTGTGATCGCCCATTACTATATTCGCAATCAACAGCGTTCTTTGCGCGATGTCGTTCACTACCTGCTTTCGCCGTTGATCGGCACCAGCTTTGTCGCTTTTCTCTGGTACAACCTGGACAGCCACGCGCTGACCCTTGGACTCACCTGGTCGTTGGTCGGCATCAGCTACTTGCTGTTCAGCACCAAATTTTTCACCAAAAAGCCTCCGGTCATCGACTTCGAGGAAGCCATTTAAAGCTCGGCCCCAAATCAAGCACAGGAGTGAGTCGACAATGAAGTTTGAATATTTGTACGATCAATCAGAAAATTTGCTGTCCCGCTTCGTCACTTTTGCCACCGAGCAGCGCCGCTATGATTTCGCCTTTTTCTACTCCCGGCATTTCGATGGAAAAAGTATCGTCATGTCGCTGCAAAACATGCGCGCCGCCTTGCTGTGCTCCGACGATGTCGGCCACGATCACAACTGGGTTCATTCGTTGGCTGTGCATGCGGAAGACGAAGAGGTCGTTTCCAGTTTCCTTGCGAAAGCGCTCTCTTCCTTGTTCAAACACGACGATCTCGATTAATGAAAGAAACTTTCACGAGCTGGTGCCTGTTTGCGGCATCGGCTTTTTTGCGCTGTGACGCCCGGCGATCCTTGATCGTCATGATCGGCGAACAAACAACCTTTTCCGTCTCCGCACAAGCTGCTTGCCGTTCCCGGAAAGGAAACCGTATCGACCGCTTTCACAGTAGCAGGTATCCGGAAAATCGGAACCTTTTCGCATGGCGGCAGGAAAATGCATGCGCAGCCAGTAAAATAACAAACAGCCCGCTTATTCTCAAACGGCTAACAAGGAGGATAACAACCATGTCCCACGATTGGCACATCCAGCTTGCTACGCCACACGATACGCTGGCTGTCATCAGTCTGCTGAAGCAGGTCGCGCAATGGCTGAAAGAGTCAGGGATCAGGCAATGGGCGTTTCTTTTGGAAGGCGGAGACGACGAGGAGATTGCACAAGCGATTGTGGATCAGCACACGTATCTCGTACGGAAAGGGCCGGAGCTGATCGGCACCTTTACCATCGCAGCCAGCCAAACGGAATGGGACCGCCATATTTGGGGAGAAGATGCTTCCGAAAACAGCCTCTATCTTCACAGGCTCGCCCTGCGTCCTGCTACGATGCGAAAAGGACTCGGAGCCGATCTGTTGACCTGGATCACGCAGCATGCAGCAAGCGAGCAGAAGAACCTGAGACTGGATTGCGTAGCGGACAATCCGCAGCTGAACCAGTTTTATCAGCGCAACGGCTTCCACCTGCTCGGGACAACAGACGGACATCACAAATGGCAAAAGAGCGTGGAACCCCGCGCTTAGCGAATTTGGGCTTTCGCCTTCATAGGCAGCTGCATACGGTAATAGGGACAGCAACTGGAGAGAGGAGCAATTCAATGTATCCGTCGCACTATGGTTATCCATGGCATCCCCCTGTCACGCCTGTGAGCTGGGACTGGGACCAAACGTCTTGGGGACACCACTGGTATCCAGCCTATTATCCTTGGTACAGCAACTGGGAGAGCAGCTGGAATCGGGTCGAGCTGAAAGATTACGGCCCCCACCCGCTGGCGATCAATATCGATGAAGCGACAAAGCAAAACAACTATTACCGCACCGCCTTGTGGACGGGGAAGCATTTGCAAGTCACCTTGATGAGCATTCCGGTAGGTGGAGACATCGGTTTGGAAATACATCCGGACACCGATCAGTTCTTCCGCATTGAGGACGGACACGGGCTTGTGCAAATGGGAGCGAGAAAAGACCGGCTGGACTACCAGGCAAGACTCAATGACGATTACGCCGTGATGGTTCCCGCAGGCACGTGGCACAACATCATCAACACCGGAAACGAGCCGCTGAAGCTGTACTCGATCTACGCGCCGCCCCACCATCCGCACGGAACGGTCCACCGAACAAAGGCGGCTGCCATGGCAGAAGAACGGCATCACTCCTGATGAGCCATTTGACTTCAAGCAAAAAAAAGCAAAAATCCCGACTGACCCTGCGTGCAGGAGTCGGGATTTTTTCATGGCAAATGCTCAATTGCTCAGCTTTCGACGAGTGCTTGCGTATGCTCAAAAACCACTTTTCCATCCACGATTGTCAGCACTGCTTTCGTATCCGGGATTTCCTCGACTGGCACCGCGAAAAGATTGCGCGCAAGCACGACGATGTCTGCCAGCTTGCCCGCCTCCAGCGTGCCCAGCTCCTGTTCCCGGAACGAGCCGTAAGCAGACCCGGCTGTGTACGCCCGCAGTGCCTCGGCCAGCGTAATTCGCTCGTGCGGATGCCAGACATCTGCGCCGCCGCTGTCGATCCTGGTGACAGCCCGGTACACCTGGAGCAACGGATTCAGCAGATCGATCGGGAAGTCTGTCCCGAACGCCAGCCTTGCCCCGGCCTTTTGCAGCGTGTTGATCGAGAAGACATGCTTCTCCCGCTCCGCCCCGATCCGGTCCGTATAGACGCCGCGTTCGGACATGGCAAAATGGTCGGGCTGCATCGAAGCGGTGACATCCAGCTCCCGGAACCGGGGAATATCATCCGGGTGGATGACCTCCACATGCTCGATCGAGTGGCGGGCATCGCGCTTGCCGTTTGCTTTTTGCGCTGCTTCGTAGGCGTCAAAGGCAAGCCGGATCGCTCCGTCTCCGATGGCGTGGAAGCGGATCGCGAAGCCTTCCTTGTCGGCATCCACCACCCATTGTTTGATCGTCTCCGGCGGGAATGACGTCTCGCCCCGCGTGTCGGGCTGATCGGCATACGGCTCAAGCAAATACGCTGTGCGCGCTGTAATGACGCCATCGATAAACTGTTTCAGCCCCGATACGCGCAGCATGTCTGACTGGTACGTCTCGCGAAGCTGTTTGGCTCGCTCCAAATCGCCATCCAGAGCAGGCCAGAGATGAATCCGCATCGTCAGCTCATCTGCCGCCTCAAACTCGTGGAATACGTCATAGTCCGTCAAGATCGCCATCGATTCCGTCGCAAACAGGTCGTGAACCGCCGTGACGCCCAAGCTCGCCGCATACGCGAGGAAGTTGCGGAACAGCTCGCGTCTTTTTTCGCGGGAAAAGTGATACGCGTGCTGGACGACGGCTCCCATCGCCTTTTCATACAAAAGGCCGTTCGGCTCCCCCTCCTCGTCTTTGCCGATGATCCCGAAAGCAGGGTCTTCCGTATCCCTGTCGATTCCGGCCAGTTCCAGCGCTTTGGAGTTGACCCAGGCGTAATGCCCTTCCGCGTGAAACATGAGCGCTGGCCGATCCGGCACAGCCTGATCCAGCGCATAGCGATTCGGCAATTGCTGCGTGTCCCAATAAGCCGCATCCCAGACGTTGCCAATGACCCACGGCTCATCCGGTTTTGCCTGGGCAAACTCGCGCATCATCTCCAGCGCCTCTCTTTGCGATCGGGCGGAAAACAAGTTGACGCATTCCATCGCCACGGCCCCGTGCATGATGTGCAGGTGAAAATCGTGGAATCCCGGCATGATCAGCTGGTCGACAAACGAATACACTTTCGTCTCTTCCCCGGCATAAGCGCTGATCTCTTCTTTTGTGCCGACCGCGATGATTTTGTTGTTGGCAATCGCAATCGCCGCTGGCTCCGGCTTCTCGGAAAGCCCGGTAAAAACGGCATTGCTTGATATGATCAAATCCGCTATTTGTTTTCCCATTGTTTGTCTCATCCTCTCATTTTTCGCTGGAAACGAGTTAAGTTGCCTTCAGCAATGACCGCTGTTAGCCCATCTCGCATCACCCTTTCCTCTCTGCTGGAATGCTCGATTTCGCCCCATTAGTGCACTTCGTCAACCGTCAGCATCGGCGGCGGCTGTCTGAACATTTTCGTCAGTCCAACGAGATAAATAAAGCCAAGCAGGAGCCAACTGCCGCCCAACAACAGGGAATGCTTGTCGAGCTTGATGAAAAACAGGCCGATGAGCGCAGCGCCGATCAAAGGTAGAATCAGGTACAAAATCGTCCCTTTGAACGACCGCTGTTTCTCGCGGATGTAATAATGGGCAACGACCGCCAGATTGACGAAGAAAAAGGCAAACAGCGCTCCAAAATTAATAAACGACACAGCGGTCAGCAAATCGAGAAACAGCGCACTCAACGCGACCAGACCAATGATGGCAATATTGAAAACAGGGGTCCGATACTTGGGCGACAAATAGCCAAACACTTTTTTCGGCAGCACATTTTCCCTGCCCATCGCGTATAAAATGCGCGAGGCGCTCGTCCCGGACGCTACCGCCGACGCGAATCCGGCTGTCAAACCGACTGCGATCACGATGCCGGTGAACACTGTCCCGCCAATGTCCATCGCGATTTCCAGATAGGCGGAGTCGGGGTTTTGAAAAGACTGAAACTGCGGATAAATGAGTTGGGAAAAATAAGACCCGGCAATAAACAACAGTCCGCCGATCAGCGTGATCAAATAAATCGCTTTCGGCAAGCTTTTCGTCGCGTCTTTCGTCTCCTCCGACAGCGTCGTCACCGCATCGAAGCCAAGGAAGCTGAAACAGAGCAGCGGAACGACGGACAACAGCGTCGGGATGCTGATTTGGGCATCGTAAAAAGGCACGGTCGAAAACAGCGTCCCTTCTCCTTTGCCAGTCTGCAAGCCGTAGATCGCCAAAATGAAAAAGAGCAGAAAAACAAGCAGTTGCAGCAGAAGCATGTACGTGTTGAATTGCGCTGCCAGCTTGATGCCGAGAATGTTGACCGCCGTAATGATGGCGATAAAGGACACAATCCAGACGAACATCGGAATCGAAGGGAAAAAGGCCGACAGCGAGATGCCGATGAGCAAGGAACTGATCATCGGGCTGAACATGTAGTCGATAATGATCGTCCAGCCGACAATAAAACCGACGTGCGGACTAAGTGTCTTCTGGGTAAACGTGTAGGCCGCCCCCGCATTCGGGAACGCTTTGACCAGCTGCGCGTAGCTGTACGCGGTAAACAGCATGACAATCATGGCGATGGCGTAAGCCGTGGGCATCATTCCGTTCGTACTATGTACGGCGACACCATACGTCGAGAAAAACGTTTGCGGCGCCATAAAAGCAAGTCCGAAAAAGACGATGTGCCTAAGAGTTAGCGAGCGCTTCAGCGTTGGTGCAGACGGATGCTCCATTGATCAATCCCCCAGTTCTTTTGTTTAGCTACTCTCTTTTTCAAGAAGTTGTCCTCTGCATATTTTGTACCAAGTCAGATAATTTAGCAAATTCCGTTTATTTTGCTGCCAGGTCTAATTCTGCTGCCGCCGAAATGTATGCAATGGTGCATCGGCTATCCATTTTTGCATACTTACTGACGAACGGGCGTAAGCATTTTCCGCGCTGTTTGGGAAGAAAGGTGGTGACATTTGCTTTTTCCGGAAAAATATCGCGGCGTTTTTCGGACACAAAAAAGACTGCCAAGCCATTTGGCAGCCGCTGTCTTCTGTATTTTACTTGTGCACGTTTTGTATGAAACTATTGTCACTCGTTTTGTTTGTGCAGCTTTTGCTTGAAAAGCCATCCGGGCCTTTATTGATAGATCCGCTGAACCCTAAGGTGTATTTTTATGATGAAAAAGAGGCACACATTCAGAAGTTATTCTCACGAGTGAAAGGTAGGGGCGCACTTCATTTTCCAGAGAGGATGTTTTCTTAGATAACACGACACAGTCGATACGAGAAACGAATCACTTTGCTCTTTTCGTGACAATCCATTCTTGATTGTCCTCGTCCAATTTAAATTCAGCAAGAATTAGCTTTCCTTCTCCTTCTTCTTGCAAATATGCCATTTTTCCAAGTGTAAGATCCTCGTTAAGCAAGAGTACGGGTATTGTATCTCCTACTTGAATAATGGGATCCAAGATTTTTTCCTGAACATCAATAAATGACGTCGCTACTTTTTCAGAGTATTTTTCTTCTAACTGCTCTTCAATCAAATTGCTGTGCAGATACGAGACATAGGTCCACTCGTTCCCCTGAGCATCTTTTACTGTATCCAGTACGGGAAGCTCAGAAGCACTTCCTCCCTTGAACGTATTATTGTTCAATTGTACGCCCAGCTTCTCTAACGTCATGCTTTGATACTTTTGCGATGAATCAGTCAACTGCTGAACTTCTTTGTCAGCTAACACACTCTGGCCAACAACAGCCATGACAGCGAGCCCAACGCATACAGGTATTAATTTCTTCAACATATGATTACCCCACCTTTATTTTTTCCAAACCTTGCCAGTCGTCTTGGATATATAGGAATTATCCAGCGTGTATGCCTTGTGAACTGTTTTCACTTCAGCTTCCTTTGTACCTGGCCCTGTATAGTACGATGTTTGTGCCCATGCACCTTCGCCGGAGGAATCTTTTTTAGTCTTATCGGTAATAAATGTTCCGTTTTTGTAAAATTTGGAAGTTGTGCTTACGCCTTTTAAATCTGGCCCCTCGCCTTTTGTGTAACCGCTTAGAAACACATTTCCCGGTTCGGCTTTCTGGTCAACCGCGTATGAGTAGTAATCCTCAAACCCCCAAACATAGTCTGGTCTAGCAAAAGTAGTTCCGCCACCAACAACCAATCCGCTTGCAATTGTGAACAAAAAAACAAATCCACTTATTTTCCTCACAACAAAATCACCTCCGTAATAAGCAATATCATTACACAAATGCGCTAGATTGTCAAATATTGGTAATTCATTTACTTTTCTATCTCAAGCGAAATCACCCCACATATATAGGCGGGAAAATAGCTTCATCTATTGATCTGCACACCAAAACTGTGTACATAACCGTTTGTATCCTTGATTAGCCACAAGTTTTCCGAATCCCCAGTCGAACCGAGCGTTTTGTTGAGCGCAAGCGGTCACATCCCATTTCATGGAAAACGTCGAGCCGTTGTTCACAAAAAAAGACTGCCAAACGAATTTGGCAGCCGCTGTCTTCTGGATGTGCTTGTGCAAGTTTTGCTTGAATCCCACGCGAGCCTTTATTGATTCACAGGCAGCAAAGGCAGACGAATATGGCTCGGATGCCGTTCATCATGGTAAATGTGCTGCGTGGCGACCACCGTCTCGGTTTCCGTCGCCAGGTTCCCTCCCGTGTTTGGATTCGGGAACGAGAAGTTTTCCGCACCGGACGTGACCGCGACCCGGATTCTGTGGCCCTTTTGAAAAACGTTGGCGATTTTGCCCATGCGGATTTCGTAGCGTTCGATCTGTCCCGGTTCGAGCAGCTGCGGCTCGGAAAACGAATGGCGGTAGCGGGCGCAAATGATTCCATCCGACAGGCGAATCGAGTTGCCCGCTTCGTCCACGTCGCTCAGTCGCACGAGCCAATCCGTATCGCGGGCCGAGCTGGCTGCGTACAGGACGGCAGAGATTTCCCCGGCAATGGCGACCGCTTCCTGCAAAGGCTCCGATGTGTAGACAAGCACGTCTTGACGTTTCTCTACCTCGGCGTAGTTTTCCGGCACGCAGTTTTCGTTCTCGGACAAATCAAGCAAGTACGGCGCGGCATCTAGCGGATCGAACAAGTACGTATCCGCTGGCTGCTCACCGGGAGTCGCAAGCGTCAGGGCACCATCTCCCGCACTCGTATTCGCCTGTCCATGGCTGCTCAAATAAAACGCCGTTTGCTGCGCCTCTGCTGGCGGCCACGCCGAGGACGTCTTCCATTCGTTTTCGCCAACCATGTAATACTGGACGCGCGGCTCGTGTTCCACGCCGTTTTCGATGCCTTTCAAATAGCGGTCAAACCAGCGCAGCTGCGTCACGTCCAGATCGTAGCGAATCGCGTTGTTTCCAAATGGCACGTGGTGAATCTCGCGCGTCGTATTGGCTTTGTGGTACCACGGGCCGAGAATCATCCGGGTGTGCTCTGGCATGTTCTGGGACACGACCTCCCACGCCTCGCTTGTGCCCATTCCGTTGTCGTCGTACCAGCCGGATACGAGAAACGCAGGCACTTTTACTTGATCGGCAAACTGCTTCCAGTCGGAACGCGCCCAAAAATCGTCGCCATCGGGATGCTCCATCCATTTTGTCCAGAACGGGATTTCTTTCCCGAGCACTTTTTGCGGAATTTCCTTGATCGGGCGGACTTTCAGCACTTCGCTCCAGTCATCCCGGCTGAGGGCAGCGACATTTCGGCGCTTTTCGGCCATCATGAAAATCCACGATAGCCCCGTGAGAATCGTCCCGCCTTTTCGCGGAATGTCGATGTACGGCGTGCCGACGGTTACGTAGCTGAAAATCGCCTTCAAGTGCGGGTTGCCGCTCGCTGCTGCCGCCCATTGCACATAGCCTACGTACGAACCTCCGAGCATGCCGACTGCCCCGTCCGACCATGGCTGCTCCGCGATCCAGTTGAGCGTGTCGTCTCCGTCTTCGCGCTCATGCACCAGCGGAATCCATTCGCCCTCGGAGTCTTCCCGCCCTCGCGTGTCCTGTACGACCAATGCGTAGCCGCGCGCGACGAATGGCAGACGGCGAAAAATCGCGTCCATCCGTCCGTATGGCGTCCGCAGCAAAATGGTCGGCACCCGTTCGCCCGGCTGCAATCCGGCTGGAATCCACACTTCTGTCGCCAGCTTGATGCCATCGCGCATGGCTACGTCGTGCCTGCCCAGATGCTTGACGCCGTAGCGCGCGGCAGAAAGCTGCGCATCTTGCCACAGCACAAGCGGCGTCATGCTTTCCCAGCCTTCCTGCACGAGTACCACACTGTCTCCCCTGCCCGTCAAGACGAATGCGATGACCTCGTTGTCGCACACGATCAGGTCGATCGGCATCGCTCCGCCGCGCAGCGCCCACACCCACGCCTGCTTGTGCTCCCGCCCGCCAGAGAGCGTCCCTTCGACTCGCTCATGCCGCTGGTAGCAGCCGCCACCAGGCGGATGCATCTCCTCGACAGCCGACCAGTCGAGCGCATTCCACTCGCCAAGCCTGCGGCTCAGCTCGTACACAGGCAGTTCGTAGACCGCTTTGTCTTCGGCGAGCAGTTCGAAGCTTCTCTCTGCCTTTTCTTCCGACTCCCAACCTGTAGGCCGATGCCACACTCGCTCTTTTCCCAAAAGCAAATCAGCGATGTGAACGCCTGATTGATAATAGCCAAAAACTTGTCCAGACGGTTGCTTGTTCTCCATCGTAGCTCTCCTCTTTTCTACAAAACGGAATTTATCTCCACGCTTTCTGATAGACGCGCAAATAGTTTTTGCCGAGAATGTCCTCAATCTCTTCGTCCTTGTAGCCCCTGATCATCAGCTCGCGCGTAATCAGCGGAATCGACGCGTGGCCTTTTACGACATCAAAAGGCATCTCTGTCGTTTTCGCGATGCGGTCGAGCGGAATGTACTTGGTCAAATCGTCGCACAGGTCAAGTCCGATGCCGATATGCTTGCTGCCGACGAGCTTCTTCATATGGTCGACGTGGTCGATCAGCCGCTCAAGCGTCGCTTCGGCTCCGCTGTTTGCCGTAAACATGCTGAACGCATTCAAGCCGATCAACCCGCCCTTTTCGGCAATCGCCGTGATCTGTTCGTCCGTCAGGTTGCGCATGGTCGGCACCAGGCTGCGGCAGTTGGAATGAGAAGCAATGATCGGCTTGCGGGCCACTTCGATCACGTCCCAAAATCCTTCGTCGTTCAAATGGCTGACGTCGATGAGGACGCCCAAGCGCTCCGCCTCTTCAATCAGGGCAACGCCAAAGTCGGTCAGACCGCCTTTTCTCCCTTCACGCACAGGGGCAAAAAAGCTGCCATCTGCGGCAAAATTTCGCCGACTCCAGGTAAGCCCCATCATCCGTACGCCCAGCTCGTAAAAAATGCGCAGCATGCTCAGATCGTTGTACAGCGGCTCGGCGCCCTCCAGGGAGAGAACAAACGAAACTTTTCCTTCCTGCCTTGCCGCGAGCAAGTCTTGTCCGTTTTTGGCGATGACCAAATAGTCCGGAGATTCCGCCACTTCCGCGTGCAAGGCACTCACCTGATTGAGCGCTTTGCGCAACGCCATTTCCGGCACAAACGCATCTTCCACAAAGACGGCCGCCACGACGGAATGCACCCCGCCTGCCTGAAACCGCGGCAAGTATTCTGTCTCGATCAGCTTCGTCCGGCCGTAGCCGCGCTGAATTTCTACATCCATCAGCAAGTCAAAATGTCCGTCCAGCACATGGACGCCATCGTGAAAGCTGCGTGCCTGCTGCAAAGTCGCATCTGCCATTCCCGCTCATCTCCCGTCTTTTTTGTCCAAATAGTTGTAGATCGTGTACTTGGTGACATCCAGCAAATCCGCCACGTGCTGCACGGCTCCCTTGATCAAAAACAGCCCTACTTCGTCGAGCAAATGGATGAATTGAATCTTCTCTTCCTTTTGCATCAGGGCAATCGGTTTTCCGGTCTTTTTCAGGCAATCGTCGATCATTTGCTCCATCAGACTGGTGACCGTCGGCGCGAACTTTTCCGCGGCCCGCCCTTCCTCGGCTTTGTCCGCGAACGCCATCATGTCGTTTAAGGCCGCCTGCGCGATGGCAATGTGCGTCAAGTCCATATTCAGGCACAGGCTGCCGATAATTTGCCCGGTTTCGTCCTTGATGTACAGCGAGCTGGACTTGATCTGCTTTCCCTTGATCGTGTCGTTGCGGTAGTTGAGATCGTAGTCCTCCTGGCTCGTCTTGGCTGTGCGCAAAGCTTGCAGCGCCAGATTGGTGACCGGGGAGCCGACCTCCCTCCCGCTGACATGACCGTTGTAGATCGCAATGATCGAAGAAGATATGTCTGTCAAATCGTGCAGCACGACTTCACAATGCTGCCCCAACGTCTTCGCCAAGCCTTCCGCGACAGGAATATAGCTGGCTAAAATCGGATGAATGTGTCTCGTCATGAACAGAGCCTCGTTTCTTTCTGCTGTGTTGCTTGTGTCAGCTGACTTCGACAATCAGCTCAATCTCTATCGGATTATTGAAAGGAAGCACAGAAGTTCCGGCAGCTGCCCGCGCATGCTGGCCTGCCTCGCCCAACACTTCGATGAAAAAATCGGACGCGCCATTAATCACTTGCGGCTGCTCGTAAAAATCCGGAGCGCTACTCACCAGCGCAAACAGCTTGACGATCCGCGTGATCCGGTCCAGATCGCCCAGCTCGGATTTGAGCAAGGCGAGCAAATTGAGCGCCGTAATTTTCGCGGCTTCATATCCTTGCTCGATCGTCACGTCTGTTCCCAGTCTGCCCAAATAAAGCGGCTTGCCGTCCACGTAGCACCCCGCTCCCGAGGTGTACACCAGATTGCCCGTCTGCACACACGAGACGTAATTCGCCATCCGCGGTGGCGGTGGCGGCAATGTGTAGCCCAATTCCTTCAACCGCTGTTCGATCCTCGACATGTCCTCACCCCTTGAATGAATGAAAAGTCAGCAAGACCTGTTGCTGCTTTAACCATACTATTCTGACCACTTTGATTTCAACAATTTTTTAGAAGTTGATTAATTTTTTAAAAGAAAGACACAAAAAACAGCCAGACACACTTTTTTCCAAGCGTGTCCGGCTCGCAAGTCGTCGTATCGTGAAAATCAGTCAATAGCGCAGCTGCATCAGGATGCTTCTGATCTCTTCGTCATTCATCATCAGGTCGTAGTGCTTCCTGCTGATTTTCGCCAGCGCGAGATCGTGGTAGAAAAATTCCGTAAACACTTTGACAAAAGGCTTCGCCATCGTCTTGATCGCTTGCCAGGACTGGTTTTCCTCACAGGCAAAAATCACTTCGCGCTCGTCGATGATCAACAGGCGAAACCGCTCCAATGTATGATGCTCGTCCGCCGGAATCAAGGTGTGCACCTTGGCAATGTTCGGCTTCAGCGATCCGACGACAAGCACTTCTACGTCCACGCCCTCTGCTTCCTTTTCCTCCAGGATCGGCAAATACTCGACGAGATCGTCTTTCCATGCCGAGATGCGGATCGAGCTTTTCGCTTCTTTGATGAGTTGCTTGCTCTGCACCCGAATCGAGCTGTCGACTTTCAGGCTCCAGACGAGATCCTCGGAGTAAGCTTTTTTCCTGGACTGAATTTTCAATTGCTTGATGTTGTCCTGAAATTCTGCTGTCAGCTTTTCAATCGCAAGCGCAAGAGGCAGTGCGCTGTACAGCTTTTTCTTTTCGGAAACCGAATCGAGCACCATGCCTTTTTCAATCATGCGCGACAGCACTTCGTATATTTTCGCCTTGGGCACGCCGGAAATTCGGACGATTTTCGTGGCGTCAAGCGGCTCCTCGCTCGAAACCAGCGCTTCAAAAACTTTGCTTTCATACTGCGAAAAACCAAATTTTTGTAACATGCTTCCTCCTGCCCGTATCATCTGGTTATTTATTTCCTATGATAAAGCATAGAAGCAAGCAAATCCAATGATCGTCCCTGAATTGACAGGCGCTTGGCTTCCATGTAATCTGTAACAGGCCATAAGTTACTCCATAGGTAGTAACTAAAATTCACAATCGTTGCACTTCTCTTGCAAAGCGTTTGGAACGCCGCTTGTGAAAGGGACATGCACCTCGGGCAGCATGAGAGACTAGGTAGTAATGGGAGGCAGAAAGTAGCAATGAATGTCGTTTTTTTGTTCACAGGATTTTTGTTCGTAGCAGGCTTGGGCTATGCGTTCAGCCACAATCGCAAAGCGATCCGGCTTCGGCCGATCATCGCCATGATGATCGCCCAGCTGGTGTTGGCCTTCCTCTTGCTGAATACCGGCGTCGGGATTGAGCTGATTTTGTTTATCTCCAAAGTGTTTGATACGCTGATGAAGCTCGGTATCAGCGGAGTCGACTTCGTCTTCGGGGGACTGGAAAACGCCGGAATGTCCACGTTCTTTCTCGATGTGCTGCTCCCGATCATTTTCATCTCGGTATTGATCGGGATTTTGAACCACTTTAAAATCTTGCCGCTGTTGATCCGCTTCACAGGATTTGTCCTCAGCAAGCTGAACGGCATGGGCCGACTGGAAAACTACATCGCTGTTTCCTCGGCTTTTCTCGGACAATCGGAAGTGTTTTTGACGACGAAAAAGCAGCTCGGCCTCGTGTCCAGCAAACGGCTCTATACGCTGTGCACCTCTGCCATGAGCGCGGTGAGCATCGCCATCGTCGGCGCCTACATGACCATGCTGGAACCGAAATACGTCGTCGTCGCCATCGTCGTCAACATTTTGTCGGCGCTGATTGTCGCCAATATTATCAACCCGTACACTTTGACGAAAGAGGAAGATTTGATCGAGCCAGTGGAGGAAACCGAAAAACCTGCGTTCTTCCAGATGATCAGCGAAAGCATTGTCGACGGCCTGAAAATCGCGGTCATCGTCGGCGCGATGCTGATTGGCTTCATCGCCCTGATGAATCTGGTCAACGAGCTGTTCTTGCTCATCTTCCGGATTTCTTTCCAGGAAGTTCTCGGCTACATATTCGCTCCGGTTGCTTTTTTGATGGGCGTTCCCCAGGCGGAGATCGTTTCGGCGGGAAGCATCATGGCGACCAAAATCGTGACCAACGAGTTCGTCGCGATGCTGAACTTCAAGGAAATCGCCAGCAGCCTGTCGCCCAAAACGGTTGGCATCGTCTCGGTCTTTCTCGTCAGCTTCGCCAACTTCGGCTCTATCGGCATCATCACCGGATCGGTGCGGGCACTCAACGAAAAGCAGGGCGACCTCGTAGCCAAGTTCGGCTTGAAGCTTTTGCTCGGCTCGACGCTGGCATCTGTGTTGTCGGCAACGATCATTGGTGTTTTTCTGTAAGTAATCACTGTTTGGCTACGAAAAAACAGGCAGCCCCGAAGTGACCTCGAAAAGTTAGACACATCTAACAATCGGAGTTCCGTTCAGGCATATGCCTGTTTTTTGCTGTCAGCGGGTGAGACAAGCAGGCTGTACCGGAATGGCGGCGGATAGGCGGACAGACGCAGCTCCAAGCTCATCACCGTATCGGGTACATGCCAAAAAGACAGGCAGCCCGCCCGGCATGCCTATCTTTCGCTCGCCTATTTTTCTCCCTCTGCTTTGTCGGAAGCTTTCGTCAATTGACGCAAGGCGTAGCTCATTCTCACGACCTTGCCTTCCCGATCGCGGAAAAAGTCGATCCAGACGGTGGAATCCCGCCTTTTGAAAACGAAGCTGTCCTTGTCAACCGGAGTGAGCGGATAAGCAAGACCGTCCACCAAAAGTTGCAGCTTCCCTTCCCGCTCCTCGATCACGGTGTTCAGCCATTCCGCAGATCGATAGTTCCCGATGTACTCGGACAGCTGCTCGCTTGCCAGTTCATACGGGGCATACGTGTACAGCGGCGCCGCTGGCGGTCTTTGCGCAAGCGTATTCAAGAGCGCCACGACCAGTTCGCGGACAGATACGCCATCGAGGTTGGCCAGCACCACTCCAGTCAGTTCCATCGACGGAACGGAAAAAATGTGCGAGCTGATCCCTTTGAGCGAACCACCGTGCTCCAGCATCAAGCCTTCGGGAAAAGCCGGAGATACCATCAAACCGTAGCCGTAAGAGCGGTGCCCATCACAGCGGGCGTGTGGCGCGAGCATTTGCCGGATACTGTCCGAAGACAAAATGTTCGCACGATTGTCCTCGGCATCCGGGCGAAAAATTTGCAGGTAACGCAGCAAATCGTTTACGGTCGATTTGAGAAAGCCTGCGGCGCGCATGGCGGGAGCGTCATGCCAGTACGGGGCAGCGATCACCTCGTTGTTTCCGTCGACTTTTTTGTTCGTGTACAAAACGGTCACGTCGTCCTTGTCCGCAAGCTCCTCCACGGCAAAAACCGTCCGCTGCATGCCAAGCGGCTGCAAAATGTGCTGCTTCACATACTGCTCGTAAGTCTGGCCGCTCGTCCGCTCGATGATCGCCCCGAGCAAGCCGTAAGCGTCGTTGTTGTAGCTGAACGCTTCTCCCGGTTCGCTGAGCGGCTTTCCTTCAAACCCGGCGATCGCTTGCAATACTTCTTCATACGTATCCAGATAGGGCACGGTCTTCAGCTCTTCTTCCGCTTCTGTCCCGATGATCGCAGGGTCTTGCTCCATGCTGCGCTTCATCGCTCCGTCCAAATAAGGCATCGGCGCCATCCCAGGCGTGTGCGTCATGAAATGGTGGATGGTAATTCGCTTGGTCAACTCGTCATCGCCCGTGCGAAACTCCGGCAAATAGCGGATGACCGGATCGTGGACGGACAGTTTGCCTGCCTCTTGCAACTGCATGATCGCCACACACGTAAACGACTTCGTAATCGAGGCGATGCCAAACACGGTATCGAGCGAAAGCGGCAGCTGTTCCTCCCTGTTGCGGTAGCCGAACGTCTTTTGGTACAACAGCTTTCCTCCGCGCGCGACCCCGATTGCCGCCCCTGGCGCCTGCGCTTCTTCAAGCAACAGCCTGGCGTACTCCTCAAACATTTTCATCTGTTCGTCCACTTTTCATCTGCCTCCCAGCGCCTGGTCGTAAATCGCCCGTGCGATGCGGGCAATCGCCAGCTCTGCCGCCGGCTTTTCCGTCACAGCCCGCGACAATACCGTAATCGCGATTGCTCCTTTATCCTCAGGCAAGTAAATGATTCCCGCGTCATTGACCACCGCATTGACTGTTCCGGTTTTGTGTGCGACCTTCGTTCCTTCCGGCAGCAAATACGGCAGGCGGCTGTTGAACTGTTGGCGGCGCAAAATGTCCAGCATGAGCTCACAGGAGGCAGGCGTCAAAATTTCTTTTCGTGCGATCATCGCAAGCAAGCGGTTGAGGTCGCGCGGCGTAGCCACGTTGTTGTCCCGCGTCGGCAGGGAGACATCGTGAACGATTTCATAATCGCCTGTCTCTTCCCGGCGCTCGTATTCGTCGTAGCCAGCTGCAGACGGAGCAGGCTCATTCATCCCGACACAGTGGTTGAGCAATTGCCAGCAAGTGTGCCGCAAATGAATCTGTTCCAGCCCCAGCTCATGCATATGGGCCTCTACCTTGTCGATGCCGCCGATCAGCTCGATGACCAGATCTGTCGCGTAGTTGTCGCTGACAATCGTCATCAAGGTCGCCAAGTCTTTTACGGTCAGGGCTGCGCCTGCGTCCAGCTCCTGCAAAATGCCCGAGCCTGGCACGCGGTTTTCTTTTTGCGAGGCGATCCGCTGGTCGAGCGCGACCCGTCCCGCTTCGACTTCGCGCATCAAGGTGACGAGAATCGGGATTTTGAATGCGCTCGCCAGCTGAAACAGCTCGTCATCCAGATGCCCGGCCTCCTCTTTCGTCTCCACGTGCAATGCCGCTACCCCAAACACTCCTGGCGCATCCTTGAGCGCTTCATCCAATGCCTGTTGCCAAGCCATAAGCATGCCTCCTCCTTTTTATGGAAACAGCCAACACACATGCATGCGGGTGTCGGCCATCTCTGTCTGTCCTATTGCTCTTTGTAGCCCCATTTGAAGTCGATGTAGCCTAGCGGGTCCACCGTGATGCCTTTGACCTTGTCGTTTTGTACCCAGGAGTTGACGCTGCTGTACACGCCCGTGACTGGCATTTCTTCCATCAAAATGCTCTCCGCCTCGACCAAATATTGATTGCGCTTCGCTTCATCCGGCTCGGCGTACGCCTTTTTCACCAGCTCTACGTAGCGCTCGTTGTGCCAAAAGGTCGAGTTGTTGGAGCTGTACTTTTCCATCATCAGCTCCAAAAAGTTGACGGAGTCGTTGTAGTCGCCTGTCCAGCCTGTGCGGGAAATCATGTATTTGCCGTGCTCCTGATCGTCGAACATGACCTTCAACTCTTTGTTGAGCAGCTTGACGTCCACGCCGAGCACCTGCTTCCATTGGGCTTGCAGTGCTTCGGCAATCTTTTTGTTGAGGTCGGATGTGTTGTACAAATATGTGATCTCTGGCAGCTTGGCGAGGTTCAGTTCCCGCATGCCTTCTGCCAATAACTGTTTCGCCGTCTCCCCGTCATTATCCTTGAAGTAGCCGTCCGGTTTCAGCGAGGCGGAGAGCGGCACAAAGCCCATCAACGGCGTCTGTCCGGCCTGGCCGATGTTGTCGGCAATATCTTTTCGGTTGATCGCGTAGGCAAACGCCTTGCGAATCTTGGCGTTCGTGAACGGCGGCTTTTCAGTCTGGAACAGCAAGTAGTAGTTGGTGGCGCGTTCCATCGTTTGCAGCTTGCCTTCATCGCGCAACGGTCCGATGGCGTCCGCAGGCAATCCGCTGATCGGGCCGCCCGCCCAGTCCAGCTCCCCGCTATTGAACAGCTCCAGCTCTGTATTCGTATCTTCAATCATGGAAAACTCGATTTCGTCCAGCTTCACGACATCCTTGTCCCAATACTGGTCGTTTTTCGCCAGCTCGATCTTGTTTTTATGCTCCCAGTTCGCCAGCTTGAACGGCCCGTTCGTGACGATGGTTTCCGGCTTTTTCGCCCAGTCGGGATTGGCCTCGACGACTTTCTGGTTGACCGGATAGTAAAAGGTGGCGAGCGTCAGAAAATACGGCGTCGGATTTTCCAGAGTGACTTGCAATGTCTTTTCATCCAGCACCTTGATGCCTACGTCCTCCGCCTTTGCCTTTCCTTCGAAAAAAGCGCGGGCGTTTTTGATCGGATAGTATTTGTAAGCGGAGCCACTCGCCGTCTTCGGGTTGAGCACGCGCAGCCAGGCGAAGGCAAAGTCGTTCGCTGTCACCGGATCGCCGTTGCTCCACTTGCTTGCGCGCAACGTGAATGTATACACTTTTTTGTCATCCGACAGCTTGATGTCCGAGGCGACGGAATTGACTGGCTTGCCATCCTTGTCCAGCCTGACGAGCGAGTCGTACAGCGAGCGGATAAAAGCGCCGGAGATCACGTCATTCGACATGCCGGAGTCCAACGTCTCCGGTTCTGAGGCGTTCATGTGCAAAATTTGGGTGGCGGCCGGCTGCGACGGCGTTGGCTGGGACTGTTGCGTGGAATCGGCAGCAGGTTGATTCGTGCTGGCACTGTTGCTGCAACCTGCGAACAATCCCGATAGCAAAACCAAGAGACTTGTAATGACGACTGGTCGTTTCATGCTTACCCCCATCTTTGTTCAATTCGCTTCTAACTTCTGTATAAATATTCTGCAAATTGTATGCCAGCTGTTTCTGCCAAGCTTGATCCGGCCTTTTTATTCACTGCTGCATACATGGGCCTTCGACTCATCCTGACAAAATGCTGCATAAAGCTGTCCAGCAGCAAAAAGATGGCTCACACGATCAGCCTGCCCATTTTTTCGCCTGATGAACACGCAAAAAAGAAGTATTCAACGTTGAATACTTCTATTCACTCACGAATATTCATTTTGCCTAGCCAATCGCTGGCTGATACATGGCGACGGCATCACACGATCTCCGGCAAAAAACGATCGGCACGTGCTTTTGCTTCGCCAGCTTTTTAATATTTTTGCTGAGACTGTGACTGACAAAGTTGATAAAGACGAGAACCAGCTCCGTATCGGCAGGAATCGTCGCCTTCACGTCCGACTTTTTTCGTCCAGATACGTGATATACATTCCGAAATCCTTTATCCTGCAACAAGCTCTCGATTTCTCCTACCCGATCTCCTCCAACTACAAGAACGCCTGCCATATGAAAGCTCCTCCTCTCTAATCTCCCATTCTCGTCTGTTTTGTCAGTCCGTCGCCTAGCCGTGCGTCCGATTCAACAACGGTCTGTTCTGAGTTGTCTGTCCTTCTTCTTTCTCTTTTTTGGCAGGGAGTCGGTATTTTTCCGTCCGCTCGATCTGAACCACCTGCGAATCGTGAACCACGATATGGATGGAACCAAATTCCAAACTGTCCAAGGCTCGCTCGATTTTCTCCCACAGTTGTTCATTCAGGGCATTCTCTTTCTTCGCCATTCGCTCACGCCTCCCTGGTTATGTTGTGAAAAACTAAATGTTTATTATTCATACCTATTTAGTATGTTTTATGGCCTAATGTTACCTCTCGAAAGCCTTCTGTTGTCCAACAGCGACGACACCGACTTTTCGAGAGGTCATGTCCTTTTGGAATGATAGCAGCGTTACCCTCCTCCTGTTCATATAGCGAAAGGCTCCCGACATGGTCTTGTCTGCGCGGGAGCTTTCGGAAGTCCGATCAGCTATTCACTAAAATCCGATGTATTTACTTATGATTAGAGATTATCACAGACCCATTCCATCGGTCAATGCCCCAATGTTCTGATTTCGTCTGCGCAAGCCAGATTAAATGTGCCGCCGTTCCGTAGCTTGCTGTACAAACTGTTTGTGCCGCTCACGCATCCTTTGCTCTGTCGCTTGATCCAGTCCCCAATTGCCAAGGTTGGAAGCTGGCCGCAGCGCTGCGTACAAATCCCAGTACGCCAAGTCCGTATAGTCGAGATCAGGCATCCTCTCCCGATAAAATGCTGTAAAGGTGTCCATCGCTTCGCTGCCAAACGCCCAAAGCAGCTCCAGCCGGGCATTGCCCACATCTGCGAGCGGATCGCCCACAGCCGCATCTTCCCAGTCGAGTACGGCAGTCAGACGGCCATCCAGCCACATTGTATTGCCTGGCCAAAAATCTCCGTGCAACAAGACATCGCGATTTTTTCGCGCCAAGGGCCAGACAGTGCCCAGCAGCTCGCGAATCAGCCCCTCGTCCAGCGAGTCGTCCAGCTTTTCCGGTGTTTTGCGAAGCGTATCCGCTACCCAATCGGTCTGACGCGGCAAAAAGGTACTGGCTTTTTGTTCAGGGTCGATCCGGTGGATACGGGCAAGCACCTCTGCCAGTTGGGACAAATAAGCGGACAGATTGGCTGGTTGGAAGTCTGTCTGTCCCTCGACGAATGTCGTGACAAGGCACGGCGAGACAAAAATAGTTGCCGATGCTTCCAGATGGAGCGGCTGCGGCGCAGGAATATGCGCTTCCTGCAACAGTTGCAGCAGCTTGTATTCGTCGGAGGCGATCTGTGGATTGCGCTCGCGATCTGCTGCGCCGTGTTGCCGAACAACCATTTTTTTGCGCGTCCCGTCCGCACACTCCAGCTCTAGCGCTGTCACCGTCGCCGAGACGCCGCCGACAAGCTCCCAGGCGCGAAGCAGCTTCCCGCAAGGTTCGATTTTTCCTGCCAGCTCTCCCCATTTGTCCAGCTTGTTTGCTTGAGTCATGTTTGTTCGTCCTCCTGTCCGCTCTTCCGAAAAAGAGCCATCTAGTGTCGCTGTCAATCAGTCTGGCCGTATCCGCCAGGCTACTTCCTGCTTGCGCTTTTGCAAAAGCTTGCGGCACGCCTCGGCCATCAGCGCTATTCCTTGCTCAATCTTGTCTGTGTCTGTCTGGATGATGCTAAGACGCAATCCGTTGTCCCGGCCAAAGCCTGGCAAATAGTTTTGGTCCGTCGAGCGCACAGAGACGTGCTGCTGGTGCAAAGCAGCGATCACGTCGTGGGCATCCAGCTCTTTTGGCAGAACGATTGTGGTAAAAATTCCGCCGTGGGCAGCCGGACACTGAACGCTTGGGTCCAGGTGGCGGCGGCAAGCTGCGGCAAGTGCATCCATCCTCGTCCGATAGCGCTCTCTGACCATCGCGGCATGATGATCGTACATCCCCGAGTTCAAATACAGCTCCAGAGCAGCCTGGGACAAAACGGACGTGCTGGAGTCCGCCGAAGCTTTATGCAGGCGAAATGTCTCCATGACCGCTGGCGGCAAGACGACAGCAGCCAGGCGCAGTCCGGGCAACATGATTTTGGAAAAGCTTTTCACGTAAATGACGTGCCCTGACAGATCGTAGCTGTAGAGCGGATCGGCCTTCGCGCTCGTCTCCATATCCGCCAAATAGTCATCCTCCACCACAAATACCCCGTAGCGCTCCGCCAGCCTGGCGATTTGCCTTTTCTCCTCGGCTCCGTAGCTTGTCCCTAGCGGATTGTGAAAGCGCGGCATCGTATAAAAAAATTTGATCGGCTTGCTGCGAAACTGCTGCTCCAGCTCGTCCAGATCGATGCCTGCCGTCGTCCGCCCGATGCCGTATGTCGTGACACCAAGCAGTTGCAAGGTGCGAACCATGCCGTGAAAAGTAGGCTGCTCGACCAGGACGGCGCTTTTTCCATTGGGAAAAGGCATGGACGACAAGAGGTGCAGCGCTTGCTGCGAGCCGGAAACGACGCAAATCATGGACGGCTGCGCGAAAACTTGCGAATGGGCCAGATGCTTCTCCAGCTCCCGGCGCAAAGAGTAAAAGCCTTGCGGATCGCAATAAGTGAACAGCTGATCCTCGTACAGCTCAATCGCCCGGTTCAGGCAATGCTGGAAGTCTTTATACGGCATGACTTCCGGGTCTGGACTGGCCGCGGAAAAATCGATTTGTCCCTGTCCCGCTCCCGTTCGCGTGACGGCCAGCGGGCGCAGCACCGCGTAATAGCCGCTTTTTTGCACTGCGTACACGAGATGCTCTTTTTCCAGCTCCTGATACGCCCGGATCGCTGTATTCGTACTGCAATTCCACCGCTCGGAGGCTGTACGGATCGACGGCAGCTTTTCTCCGGGGCGTATTTTGCCCGTCAGCAACTGTTGTTTGAGCTGTTGCTTGAGCGCCTCGTATTTTTTCTCCACCCTTGTCCACCCGCTCTCCATCTGTGTGGGTACAGATGCCCTTTTTCCTCGTTTCTCCCTGGTTGTTCCTTCAGTATAGTGAATCGTAAGTCAGTCAGTAAACAGGAGAAAGGATGAGCAACAGATGGAATGGAAACACCCCGAATCGCCTTACACAATCAGTGATGATCCGAAGCTGCTCGACGAAGAGCAAATTTTTGCCTGGCTGTCTACGACCTACTGGGCTGGCGAGCGTCCGAGAGAAATGATCGTCAAAGCCATTTCGCAATCGCTCTGTTTCGGAGTGTATCACGAGAGCGGACAGGCCGGGTTTGTCCGGGTCGTCACCGATTACGCGACTTTTTCTTGGGTGTGCGACGTCTTCATCGATCCCGCCCACCGTGGAAAAGGGCTGGGCAAATGGCTGATGGAGGTCATGGTGCAGCACCCGGCTATTCGCCATACAAACATGACGCTGGCAACGCGGGATGCCCATGGGCTGTACGAAAAATACGGCTTCGTCCGCAAAGAGATGATGCGTAGAATGGCAGAAGTACCGATGCCGCTCTCGTAATGGCAAAAGCATGTTCCGCCAACAAAAAAATCCGTGGGGATATGCTCCTCAACGGATTTTTGCCGTTTGCCTGACTTGACCGTCCCGTTCAATGCTTGCCCCGTACGAAATCCGGTTCAGCTTGTCGATCATGCGCTGCTTGCCTTGACTGTCCTGCTCGGCAGGCTGTCCATTCACGATTTTCACAGGAATGACGCGGGAGCTGGTTTCTTTCTCTTTAAAAGCAAGCTCTACCATCATCGCTTCGCGTCCTTTCGAATTGTACGAGGTCGTAAACACAAAGTTGCCGACGCTGTAGTAGATCGGGACTTGCTTGTAAAATTCGACGCCCATCACGGAATGGCTGTGTGAGCCGACGATCGCGTCCACGCCGCTGTCGATCAGCTTTTTCGCCAGCTCGCGCGCATACGGCTCAGGCGTGTCCTTGTACTCCAGGTTCCAGTGCATCACCGCAATCGTAATATCCGACTGGGCAACCGCCTGCTTCACATAGGACAGCATCGGTTCGTAGGAGTAGGCGTGAGCAAGTCCCGGCTTGTTTTTGCCCGCGTACCAGCGATAATTGGGCAGCACGTGGCTCAGGCCGATCACTGCCACTCGCTTGCCCTTGATCGTCTGGATCTGCGGCGCAAATGCTTCCGCTTCGTTTTTGCCTGCGCCCACGTAGCCGATTTGCTGCTTGTCCAAATGTCCGAATGTGTCCAGCAAAGCGTCTACGCCGTAATCGAGCGTGTGGTTGTTAGCCAGATTGACTACGTCGATGCCGGCATTTTTCAGTCCGTTCAGTGCGCTGGGCTGGGCGCGATACGTAAATTCTTTTTTCTCCGGCTTGCCGCGTGTGCTGACAGGCGTCTCCAGATTGGCGATGGCGAGATCAGCTTGTCGCAGAAACTCCCCTGTTTTTTGAAACGGATAGTCTACCCCGTGCCGTCCGATTTGCACCCCCACGCTTTTATCCAAAATGATGTCTCCCACAAACGCAATCCGGATTTCCTCCGCCGTCTCCTCTTGCTTCGCGTCCGCACCTGTCGCATGGATGGTCGGCGGACTTGCACTGCTGACCGCGAGCACCAACGCAGCAACGGCCACAGCAGCCGCACCGCTCCAACGAACAATCCCCATCCGCCTCACACGCCCTCTTGCTTTTTTATGCTCATTGTAGAAGGCTTGGGGCAAAAAGAGTGTTGAAGCGTGTCTTCGGACTTGCCATCATTTCTCGCCCTCATTTGACGAGACTTTTTTCCATGTCGAAGCGTGCTGTTTTCGCTAGTATAATAAGGACATACCTTTTACGCTGCAAAGAATGGAAAGGAGGAAAAATGGGTCAACCATCCGTTATGTTGAAAACGAAAACAGCGGTCCCTGCCTATCGCTTCGACAGTGTAAAGAGAAGTCATCTGCTGGAACAAATGAACAATGGGCTACAGTGCCGGCTCACGTTTGTAAACGCACCGGCGGGCTACGGAAAGACAACGCTGCTTTGCCAATGGGCGCACGATTTCAGCGGGCAGCTGGCGTGGCTTTCGCTCGATGAGAAAGACAACGATCTCGTCCGGTTTTGGCGCTATATCGTGCATATGCTGACAAATGCCTCTTCCCCGCATCTGGCGGAGAACATGGAAAACTCCATGAAGGCAACCTCTCATACTTCAATTTTTTCGTTTATAGACTCGCTGCTCAATGAGCTGGCGACAACGATTCACCAGCCGCTGGCGATCATTCTCGATGACTATCATGTGATTTCGGAAAGCGCGATCCACGACAGCCTCGCTTACTTTATTGAATATTTGCCAGGCAACTGCCATGTGTACATCGCCAGCCGCAGTGCCTTGCCCTTTTCAACGGCAAAATGGCGTCTTCGGAGCGAGCTTGTTCATCTGACGCCACAGCAGCTGTTGTTCGATCAAGCCGAGGCGTTCAGCTTTTGTCAGCAGGTGCATGGCTTGCTGCTTTCCGAGGAGCAAATCTCCAGTCTCGTCGCCAGCACAGAAGGCTGGGTCGCCGGGCTGCAACTCGCTGCGATTTCGCTTTCCACCTCCGGGAACCACGAACGGTTTTTTGCCAAATTTACGGGGGCACACCGCGACATCTCCGACTATTTGTTTCACGAAGTGCTGGTGCAGCTGCCCCAATCGACGCGCGATTTCCTGTTGCTGACCTCCGTGCTGTCGCGGCTGGACGCCCACGTATGCAACGCGCTGGTCGGCATGACGGGCAGTCAGCAAGTTTTGGCTGAGCTGTACAGACAAAATATATTTTTGTTTCCCCTCGACGACGATCAGACTTGGTATCGCTACCATCATTTGTTTGCCGATTTTTTGCGCAGCCAACTGGAGCTGACTTACCCTGGCAAAGCTTACGAGCTGCACAAGCTTGCCAGCGAGAGCTTTGCTGCGCGCGGATTTCTGGACGAAGCCATCGAGCATGCGATTTGCGCTTGCGATTACCCGCTCGCCGTGCAGTTGCTTGCGCAGCACTTCCCGACGTGGCTTTCGCGCGGCGAATTTTTCACCTTGCTGCGCGCGCTTACGAGCATCCCGGATCACGGGCAAAATATGCCGCCGCTGCTCAGGCTGCTCTACGTCTTTTTGCTAATCGCTTGCGATCAGACCAGTCTTGCCCAAGCCGAGCTTGACCTGCTGGAAAAAGACTGCCAGAGCATGCCCCCATCCGCGGAGCGCGAACAGTTTGCCAGCGGCCTGTTTTTTGTCCGGGCCAATCTCGTCTTTGCCAACGGCGATTTCGCAAGCTGGGTAGCCAGCTCGTCCCAATTGCAGGAGGACTTGCCGCAAAACCCGTTGTTTTATCATCTGAACTACAACACGACCGAGCCGTTCATCCGCAGGACGCGATTCGGCTTGAAAGGGATGCTGTCCGAGGAAACGGAGCTGGTCGGCAAGCAGTTTTCCGCTATTCTGGAGGCGCACGGCTGGCAGGACTCCTTGATCAACAAATACGTCGTCCAGGCGCTGGCGGAAGGGCTTTACGAGGAGAACAAGCTCGAAGAAAGCTTCGCGTTTTTGCAAAAAATCGCGCCTGTAGCGCTACAGCAAAAAATTCCCGGACTTTATGTTCCGTATGTACTGACTCATGCCCGGCATTTGCTGGCGAACCAGGCTTTCAAGGAAGCGCGAAGGCTTGTCCAGGAAGCGATGGAGATTGTCACGGGGTGGTCGCAGCTGTACTGGATCAGTCCGTTGCGCGCTTTTCAGGCGTACATCGCACTCAGGGAAGGAGATGTGGCCTGGGCCGAGGCAGAGCTTGCCAAGCTGCCCCGCTCCACTTTTCACAAACCCAGTATTCATAAAGAGCTGGAGCAGTTGGCCTATGTCCGGCTGCTGCTCGCCAAACAGCAAGAGGCAGATGCGCTCAAGATTCTTGCCCCTTTGAAGCAAATTGGCGTCAGGGAGGGACTGTTAGGCAGCCAGGTAGAAATCGCCAATCTGCAAGCGATGGCGCTCCAGCAGCAAGGCAACAAGCGCGAGGCGTTGGCACATCTGCACGAGGCCCTTGTCATCGGGGCGAAAAACTTGTATGTACGCAGTTTTTTGGACGAGGGGCTGGCTATGTACAGCTTGCTCAGCGCTTACCAGCAGCGGGAAAACTCCAGGACGGAGCAAGCTCCTCCGGTCATTTCTCCCGACTATGTGCAGCAGTTGCTTGAGCTTTTCCCGAAAAAGCGGGCAAGAGCGCATGGCAGCTCATTCTCGCCGCTTCCAGAGCCGTTGACAGGCAAGGAAATGATCATTTTGTCCATGCTCGGCCAAGGGGCGTCCAACAAGCAAATTGCCGAAGAGCTGGGCAACACGGTCGGTACGGTCAAAGTGTACCTGCACCGGATTTACGGGAAACTCGGTGTGGAAAACCGTACCCAAGCGCTGCTCCGGGCACAGGAAATCTCGCTTTTGGAGGCGCCGACAAGCACTATGTTATAAAGCTGAGCTTTAGGATGAGAAAAGGCTTCGCCACGGTTTTGTGGGCGGGGTCTTTTTTCTTTTGGGGATAGTCGGGAGTTTCAAGGAAATTACTGATTGCATGAAAGCCTGTTTGAGTGTCGCTTTGTCGGGTGCGGATGCGAGTGATCCAGCCATCCTCCGCCCCTTTCGCGAGCAGCCATAATCCAACGAGCAAAGCCGCGAGGGCGAGGTACCCCCGCTTGTGGTCAGCGCTCCGATCTGCAAGCCTTTATCTGCTGTGGCGAGCCAGCCATCCCGGCATGACTGCCGGAGACAAATACGCCATCATGACTTCCCGCCACAGCACAAACGATTTCGCCTTGCCTTGGGGCGATCCGTCCTCGTCTCAGCGACAGCCGCTGTCTTTGCCCGATGATTCACTCCCATGAATGAACTTCTTCCTTGTTTTTTGAATATATAATTAGGTTCCTAACTATATACCTGTGAAAATGGGCTAGTTTTCCTAGCCCGTCTTTACCTTTTCTTGCTGTTTGCTTGCACGTCTTTCTTTTCATCTGTCAGTGCCGAGATGCCTTCTGTCACGCGACCAAGCAGGGACAGAAATACGCTGCGCTCCTCCAGCGAAAGGGAACTGACCATCGCTTCCAGCCGCATGAAATGCTCAGGCGCCATGTCCTTCAGCTTGCTCCCACCCGCTTCGGTCAAAACAACCGCTTTTTGGCGTCCATCCTGCATGCTTTTTCACCGGGAGACGAGTCCATCGCGCTCCAGCACGTCAATCAGGCCCGTCACCGTAGCGCGGGTGACGCCGAGATTGTCTGCCAATTGCGAAGGCAGCAGCTCTCCGTCGTTGGTTTCCAGCTCCGCCAAAAGCCGATAGCGCCCGGTTGACAAGCCGAAGCGGCCAAAGTGAATCTCCGCTGCGCTGCCGAGTTTCGCTCCCGCCTCCATCAGTCGCGCGGCTACAAGAACTGCCTGTGCGTCTACGTCCAGACTGTAGCGCGCAAGCTGTCGCCTCGCCTGGTCAAGCGAAGGAGCAGAGTCGAAGTCATGCTTGTTTTTCGGTTCGTTGTTCATGCACGTAGTATGGTGCCTAACTACTTTTCGTGTCAACCAAATTTTCCAAACCCATTTTTCAGTAGACCAGACAGACTCGATCGGCTTATTTCGGTTGCATCCGAATCGCCCCGTCCAGCCGGATTGTCTCTCCATTCAGCATCGGGTTCGTAATGATGCTGTTCACCAGCTTGGCGTACTCGTCGGGCTGACCCAATCTCGGTGGAAAAGGCACGGTCGCTCCCAACACGTCTTTTACGGCGCGGGGCAGCTTGTCGTACATCGGCGTGTCAAACAAACCAGGAGCGATCGTCATCACCCTGATTCCATACGGAGCCAAGTCCCTCGCCAACGGCAAGGTCATGCCGACAATCCCGCCCTTTGCAGCGCTGTAAGCCACTTGTCCGACCTGCCCGTCAAAAGCAGCGATAGACGCTGTATTGACGATCACGCCGCGTTCGCCCGTTTTGGCTGGCTCGTTGCCCGCCATCTGCTCGACTGCCATTCGCACGACATTAAACGTGCCGATCAGGTTCACTTGCACGACTTTGCTGAATGTCTCCAAGGAATGAGGGCCGTTTCTGGACAGCGTCTTTTGCCCCAGAACCATTCCTGCGCAATTGACTGCGGCGTGAATCGTGCCGAAAGCTCCCGCCGTGCGCTCGATCGCCTCCCGCACGCTCGCTTCGCTCGTCACATCCGTCTGTACGAACAGGGCGTGATCGCGTCCCAGCTCATTTGCCAGGGCGTACCCCCGTTCGAGGTCCTGATCAAGAATGGCTACTCTTCCTCCGTGCTCTACCACATTCCTCACAGTGGCTTCCCCCAACCCGGAAGCTCCACCCGTTACAATGGCAACCACATCCCGAATGTCCACGCCATTCTCCCCCTTCCTGCAAATCGACATTCAGGATAAATAAATGCAAGTTGAGTACCAGCCGCGAAAAGCGCTGCCAGCCCTTGCTTCGGGTCACCGAAACTGTCCTTGTGTCCAAGCCGTTCGGACACTCGTGAGACAGTTTTCGTCCGATAAATGGACACGAACCGCCCGCTTCCTTTCGCACAGGCCAGCAGCTGTGGTCATTGGCGTGCAGCAAAGCGGCTGGGAAAAACACAAGCAGTCTTTCACGGTGTCGTCAAAGCCATTCAGAAAAAAGCTGAGGGAGTGTTGCCCATGCCCAAGCAACGCTTTGTCTGGCCTTATCTATTTGGGACACGCTCAGCGAAGTCAAATAAACAGGATGCACAAATAACCCCGCAAAAGGCGACTGCCCTTTCTTCGGGGTTTTGTTTGTTCTTGGCCAAAACAATGCCGTGACTCGGCTTCCAGCAGACTGTAGTTGGCGGGCACTGTCAAGCTGCCGAATTACGGCGCAATTTGCTCAACGAGATGAACGATGGCTTGCGCGACCTTTGCTTCGTAGCTCTCCTTGCGGCACAGTTCATCCCATAGTTGCTCATGCTCTTTTTCACCGGGCACATCAGCAGTTTTATGCTCTACCTGCCCGTCTCCGCCAGCCGCGGCGGCCACCTCGGCATTTAGCGCACGATTGCGGACCAGCTCGTGTACCATGAGCAAGCTCATCAGCTTGTCCATATTCGCCTGATGACGAATCAGGTGCGGCTCCATCCGTCTGGCCATCTCCCACAGCTTCTCTGTTTGATCTTGTGCGGTCAGCATTTCCCTCTCAAACCTCCACACGGAACATAACTAAACAACATTAATTATATCTAATTATAATCAAATATAGAAAGATAAGAAATCAATCCGCGCTATTTTCCTGGACAGGCTGACGGAGATGCTGTGTGGAATCAGGAGAAAGTAGTCCGACCCTATTTTGTTGTATGATGGGCATATGCACGAACTGCTCGTTGGCCGCAAAAGTGTGCCCAACGCTATTTTTTCAACCCGGGAGGAACTATGGATCGCATTCAATATTTGTCGCAGTTCAATTTGTTGCGTTCCCTTTCCAGCGAAGACCTGATCGAAATGGACGAGCTGACCTCGATTACGACTTTTCCGAAATATACATTCATTCAAACGCCCGACACGTTCACGGAAGGGCTATACTTTGTGAAGCGAGGGAAAGTTCGTTTGTATCGGCTCAATGAGGAAGGCAAGCAATTTACTTTGGATATTTTGCGCGAGGGGAACATCTTTGGCGAGATGGGGGATATTTCGCTAGGGACGCGCGGCCTGTTTATCGAGACGGTCGAGGAAAGCGATATTTGCGTGATGGACAAGGAGCGCTTCGAGAGTTATCTTCTTCGTCGGCCACGTTTCATGCTGAATATGATCAAAGTAATGAGTGAGCGCTTGTCGCACATGAGCAGTCTCGCGCAAAGCCTTGCTCTCGGAAAGCTGCACGACAAAATTATCCACGTTCTGGCGGAGCTTTCCGAACGGTTCGGGGTTCAGGATGATGGCGACGATTACAGCCGAATCGACATGCCCCTCTCCCATCAGGAAATTGCCCACCTGGTAGGAGCTTCAAGAGAAGCCGTGTCTGTAGCGTTGAAAGAGCTTGCGGAGGCGGGCATGCTCCGCACCGGGTTCCGTACAGTGACCGTCCACCGCGACATTCTCCGGGCGGCACAAAAACTCGCTCAGGACGACAGCTTGTGAACTGCATTACATCTTTTCCATTCGTGCTTCTCTTATGATGAAGAAGAGTTGAATGACAGGACGAAACGGAGAGAGAACGAGATGGAAAACAGGCCACTGGCTTCTTTGCAAACAGAATTGGATCGTGCTACCGCGCAGATGGAGCAAAACCTGCCCGCTGAAATGGTCAAGATGTTCGAGCAGTCAATCCAGCAAGTAAAGGCATCCGCTGGTGCTGCTGGCTTGAAGGCCGGAGCACAGGCACCAGACTTTTCACTGACGGATCAAAACGATGCCAGCATGACTTTGTCTGAACTGACGGCCAATGGCCCCGTCGTTCTTTTGTTTTATCGCGGCGTCTGGTGCCCGTTTTGCAATATTGCGTTGCGGGCTTATCAACAAGCGTCAGCACTTTTTGCGAAGGCAGGAGCGCAACTTGTGGCGATCAGTCCGCAAACGCCGACCTATTCAGCCAGCATGAAGGCAAATAACGAACTTGGATTTCCGCTTTTGAGCGATCCTCGCAATGAAGTCGCAGCCCGCTACCATCTCGTATTCGAGCTTCCGGAAGCGCTACGGGGAAATTACCAGTCTCTTGGCATTTCTCTCGACGAGTATCATGGCGATTCTTCGTGGAAGTTGCCTGTGCCCGCGACGTATGTGATCGACCGTGAGAACATGATTCGTCTGGCTCACGTCGAAGCTGACTACAAGCAGAGGCTGGAGCCTTCCCACGTATTGGACTTGCTGGCTTCACGAAACGATTGGTAATCACGATTACGGAGGCGGCTATGCTATGACATTCGACGAAATGGCTTCGATTTCAGAAAGGGTGCTGAATCGGAAAGGAGCCAGAAAAGCTGGCGACATTCTCCCGGATGTGCTCGTTTTATTGAATGGCGGACGAATCGAGAGTGTCAATTTGACAGAGTGGTTGGCAGTCGATCATTTGCAACTGCTTAGGCACATCCTGGCTGAGCTTCAGTTGCAGCGGCATGCTGACGCGATGTTATCCGCGCTGGAAAGAATCGCGGGGCAGCCGACGATGAAAGTCATCCCCGCCATTGCGGTCGAATGGCTAGAGGTGTTCCGTCAAAAGACTGGCGAGGAGCGTACACAACTGTTCCAACGCTTGGCGGCGCATCCGTCAGATAGCGTGCGCTGTTGGGCAGCTTACATCGTGGGGTTGGATCAGTTGGAACTGGAGCAAAAACTGGCGCTCATTCGCCCGTTTGCTGCCGATAGCCACTTCGGCGTCCGCGAAATCGCATGGATGGCTGTCCGGGACTCTGCTTCCCAACAGCTGAAACTAGCCATCCGCCTGCTGGGGGCTTGGGTACAGGAACCGGATGCCAATCTCCGCCGTTTCGCCGTTGAATTGACCCGTCCGCGCGGCGTTTGGGCCAAGCATATTGCGGAGTTGAAGGCGAATCCCGAATGGGGTCTTCCCCTTTTGGCGCCGTTGAAAGCCGATCCATCCAAGTATGTCCAGGATTCGGTTGCCAATTGGTTGAATGACGCAGCCAAGTCGCAGCCGGATTGGGTCGTTCAAGTATGCCGTGCTTGGCTGGATGCGTCCGATGAGAAAGCGACCAAGCGGATCGTGGCGAGGGCGCAAAGAAGTATGAAGGGCTAGGATGGGGGATGCTTTGTAGATTGCGTCATCGGGAGTTTCAAAAAAATGCCAATGCAAAAAGCTTGCTTGGGGTAATGCTTTGTAGATTGCGTCATCGGTACTTCAGGTGAAGCGAGGAAAGAGACGAATCGCTGTAGCTTCTTGGGATACCCCCTGTGGGCTTAGACTGCACGGCTCCGGGGAAAAAGCGAAACCGCGTCAAAAGCAGCTCGCTCACAGATGCAGATTCACGTTGACGCTTAAAACCGTGTTTCGCTTTTTCCTCGGAACCTCGGTCGGTATCCAAAGAGCTTTCGCGGATTCGTCTCTTTCCTCGTCAGGGGCTGGGTGTGGTCGGCGCGAGTTTTAAAGAAAATGCTAAAGGCTGAATACATAAAAGTTGGCTTGGGTAGCGATTTGCAGTTTGCTTCATCGGTACTTCAGGCGTGGCGAGGCTGGTTAAGGGGTGATGGAGGGTTTCAAAAAAAGACATAGAAACAATGATTAAGATTCTTCTTGAAGACGATTGCTTCATGCCACCAGTTCGGGGAAAGCTTGCTCACTTCCTGCCCTGGATTCCCCCCCCCTTGAGCAACCTCCAAAAAACAATATCCGACCAAAGCTTACCATTGACCGAGAAAACAGTGACCCCCGCCCATTTCCTCCCCATTCAAAAAAACGGCCACCCAGCAGTCTCCAAGCGACCACCAGGCAGCAGTTGTCTTTTCCCTAAAACGATCATTACTCCATCGTCAACACGACGCGGCCGTTAATTTGGCCTTTTTCCATCCGTTCCAGCACCTCGTTGATTTTATCCAGCGGCTGTGTCTCGATGATCGCGCGAACCTTGCCGCGAGCCGCGAAGTCGAGTGCTTCCTGCATGTCTTTGCGCGTTCCTACGATCGAGCCTTTGACCGTTACACCGTTGAGCACCGTATCGAAAATCGGGATAGGCAGCTCGGCATTCGGCAATCCAACCACCACGAGCGAGCCGCCGCGGCGAACCGATTTGTACGCCTGCTCAAACGCTTTTTTCGTTACAGCCACACTAATCGCTCCGTGCACGCCACCGACCTGCTCGGTAATCGCCGCCACAGGATCGACCTCGCTGCTGTTGACCGTCACGTCAGCCCCCAATTCTTTTGCCAGTTCGAGCTTCTCGTTGTGAATGTCTACCGCGACGACGTTGTACCCCATTGCTTTCGCATATTGCAGGGCTACGTGGCCCAGTCCGCCGATCCCGAAAATTGCCACCCAGTCGCCCGGCTTCACATTGGCGACCTTCAGCGCTTTGTAAGTAGTCACGCCCGCGCACAAGATCGGAGCAGCCTCCACGTCTCCCAGTTCAGCCGGGATACGCGCCACATAAGCCGCTGGCGCCACGCAATACTCCGCGTAAGCTCCGTCTGCGGAATAACCGCCATTCAATTGCTTCTGGCACAAAGTCTCCCAACCCGTGAGGCAATAGTCGCACTCGCCGCACGCGGAGAACAGCCACGGGATGCCTACCCGGTCGCCCAGCTTCAAGGAAGTGACGCCTTCGCCCAGCTTTTCCACGACCCCTACCCCTTCATGGCCCGGAATCAAAGGCAGCTTCGGCTTGACCGGCCAGTCTCCATGCGCTGCATGCAAATCTGTATGGCAAACGCCGCACGTCTTGATTTTGACCAACACTTCCCCGTAACCCACCTCTGGAACCGCTACTTCCTTTACCTCCAGCTTTTGATGGAACTCGTTGACCACTGCTGCTTTCATCTCGACCTTCCTCCTCTTTTCCCCCACGGGCACCTGTTTGTGTGCCGAATGAGCGTTTATGTATTTTCGCTCCTATATATTTGCAAGCAGCATGCCAAATTGTAAGCGCTTTATCTTTCGCGCTTTTTCGCCTTGTCTCGCCTTCGGACTGGCCGATTTTTCGGCCCATCAGCCAAAAAAACGGCACGCGAGCCAAGCTTTTGGCCAAAAAAGGGATTCGACCCTGTCTGCGGTATTAACTACATAGGGAAAAAGGGGGTAAGCAGCATGCAAATATCCAAATTTATGACACCGGAGATCATCTTCGGCAACCAATCCATCGGCCAAGTCGGGGAAAGCCTTCGCCGTCTGGGAGCATCCCGCGTTTTTCTCGTCAGCGATCCCGGTGTCGTAAGCGCAGGCTGGGCCGAGCGAATCATCCACTACTTGCAGCAGCAAAAGCTCGACTATCATTTGTGGACCAACGTGACGGCCAATCCAAAAGATTACGAGATTCACGCCGGAATCGCGGCGTACCGTGCTGCCGAGTGCAACGCGATTCTCGGAGTCGGCGGCGGCAGCGCGATCGACGCAGCCAAAGCCATCGCCCTGCTCGCCACCAACGAAGGAAGCATTGTGCAGTATGAAGGAGTCGATCAGATTCAGCATCCGCTCCCGCCGATGGTCATGGTGCCGACTACGGCTGGCTCCGGCTCCGAAGTCTCGCAGTTTTCGATTATCGTAGACAGCGCGCGCAAAGTAAAAATGGCGATCATCTCCAAATCGCTCATCCCGGATATCGCCATCATCGATCCGCAAACCTTGATGACCAAAGACCGACAACTCACTGCCAATACAGGCATGGATGTCCTGACCCATGCCATCGAGTCGTATATTTCGCTCGCTGCGACGCCGCTTACCGAGGTTCACTCCTTGCAAGCCATGCGCCTGATCGCCGAACATCTGCGTCCATCCGCCGCCAGCCAGTACAACGCCTCCGCCAAGCAAGCGATGGCAATGGCGAGCTTGCAGGCCGGAATCGCTTTTTCCAACGCCATACTCGGAGCCGTCCACGCCATGTCCCATCAACTGGGCGGCTTCCTCGACGCCCCGCACGGGGAAGTAAACGCCATCCTGCTGCCGCACGTTCTCGAATACAACTATATCGCCGCTCCCGAAAAATACAGGCAAATCGCCGAATGTCTGGGCGAAAACACTTCGGGTCTGAGCACGCACGACGCCTCTCGTCTCGCCATGAAAGCCGTGACGAATCTGGCAAAAGACCTGGACGTGCCGCAATCGCTGTCTGCCATCGGGCTGCACCCTGACCAGATCGAACTGCTCAGCTCACTCGCCTTGCTCGATGTGTGCATGACAACCAATCCGCGCGACATGAGCGTCCAAGACGTCGCTTCTCTCTTTCGCCAAGCTCTATAGGAGGCCGCCATGCAAAGCAAACAGGAGATACTCGAAAAGCTCACCGGAATATCTTCCTCGCGAAAAAGCTACTACAGCGAGCTTGTCTATCTCGTCGAAGAAATGAAAAAGAAAAACCGCCAGCTCGCGGTCATCAACCAACTGACGCACATCCAGATCGACGCAACCTGGCAGCAAACGAGCAGCTACATAGCCCAGCAGCTATCGCAAATTCTCGCCTTCGAGCACTTTACGTTGACGATTGTCAAAGGAGGCACGCCGACGTCGTACTTGTGCATGCGGACAGACACGGACTGGCAGTGCCACACGTTGACTCATCCGCACTGCCCTGACACGGCAAACTTTCCCGAGCAGCTTCATCACAAGCTGGCGCAAACGTTGCCGCAGCACTATGCGACTTCGGTGTCGCTGCGCAATCCATTGAACCAGACTTTCGGCTACTTGACGCTTTTGCGAGAGGAACAGCGCCCAGCCGATCCCGAAGAAGCCGAGTTGATCCAGCTCGTTGCCCGGCACGTAGGCGTCATCGTGGAAAACAGTCTGCTGTTTCAGGACGTGAACGAAAAAATCAAGATCGAGGCCCAACTGATCCAGTCGGCAAAAATGGCTGCCATCGGGGAAATGGCCGCTGGAATCGCCCACGAGCTGAACAGTCCGCTGACCGCGATTCTCGGCAATTCCCAACTGCTTTTGCGCGAAACAGCCGATGCTCCGACCGCGCCGCTCATGCGCGACATTTATCAGTGCGGCGTCCGCTGCAAAAAAATTATTCAAAACCTGCTGACCTTCTCCCGGCAAGAGGAGTATTTGTTTGAGACTGTCTCCATTGACGAAGTCGTGGAGGATGTGCTCGGGCTGATCGGCTACCAGCTGTCTGTCTGCGGCCTGACCATAACCCGGGAAATGAACGAGCCGAGCCTGCTGTTTCACGGCAGCCGCCATCAGATCGAGCAAGTCGTCATCAACTTGCTCTTGAACGCCAGGGATGCCTTGTCCGAGCAGGAAGCGCCGCGGATTCTCATCCGTTCCTTTCCCGTCGAAGAAGACGGCGTCCGCTACGCAGGCTTGTCCGTTTACGACAACGGGACGGGCATTCCAGCCGAACAGCTCTCACAAATTTTCCAGCCTTTTTTCTCGACCAAAGAACGGACAAAAGGGACAGGGCTGGGCTTGTCCGTCAGCCTTGGCATCGCCGAAGCGCACGGCGGCAAGCTGTATGCGCAAAGCGAAGAAAATCGCTACAGCGAATTTACGCTGCTTTTGCCACTGCTGATCAAAGAGGAGGAACATCAACATCATGGAGCAGAAACGGATATTGATTGTGGATGATGAGACGGAGGTCACTACGTTTTTCACCTATTTTCTCCGGCGCAAAAATTGCGAGGTAGTCGTCGCCAACACGGGCAAGGACGTCCAATGGCTTTTGCAAAACGATTCCCGCGGCTTTCAGGCTGCTCTCGTCGATCTCAAGCTGCCTGACGCGGACGGGCTGGAGCTGCTGCGCAAGATCAAAGCCGTTTTTCCCGCGTGCGAAGTGTTGATCATGACTGGCTACAGCACCATCAAGTCGGCCGTCACAGCGATGCAGTGGGGGGCCAAAGACTATTTGGAAAAGCCGTTCGACAATCTGGACAGTCTGGAACACATCATTGATTCTGTCCTCTCTGCTTCGGCGAACCAAAAAGATGACCTATCCCAAGAAGCCGCGCAATATGGTATCGTGTATTCAGCAGAAAGCCCGATGAGCAAAATGATCGCCATTGCCAAAAAATTAGCAAAAAAGGCGATCCACATCTTGATAGAAGGAGAGACCGGAACAGGCAAGGAGCTGATGGCCCGTTTTCTCCACGGAGCGAGCAACCGCGCCCAGCAGCCTTTCGTCGCGTTCAACTGCGGTGCCGTCCCGGAATCGTTGCTGGAAAGCGAACTGTTCGGGTACGAAAAAGGCGCGTTTACCGGAGCGGTCAAATCGCGAAAAGGGTTGTTTGAGCTTGCTCACAACGGCACGCTGTTTCTCGACGAGATTGGCGAAGCCCCGCTGTCGATCCAGGTCAAGCTGCTGCGCACGCTGGAAACGGGAGAATTTATGCGGGTCGGGGGCGAACAGGTCGGTCAGAGCAATATTCGCTTCATCTCCGCCACGAACCGCAACCTGGAGCACGAGGTCGAGATGAACCGTTTCCGCAGCGACCTGCTGTATCGTCTCGAAGGAATCAAGCTGGCAATTCCTCCCCTGCGGGAGCGTGCTGGCGACATCCCGGCAATCGCGCATTCCTACTTGCAAAAGCGCAGCGGCGCTCCATGCGAGATCGAGCCTGATGCCATGGAGCTTTTGCAACGCTATGACTGGCCTGGCAATGTCAGACAGCTCCTGAATGTCCTGAATCAAACGATCGCCCTGCACGAATGCGAAAAACTGCGCGCCGAGCACCTGCCTGCCCAGTTGCGGCAAAAGACGCTGCAAACGAAGCTGCCAGGTCAATCCCACCCCGAACCGAGCAGCGTCGAGCAAGCGATTGAGCGGGAGTGCGAGCGGTTTGTAGAATCGCTCACCCGCGTACTCCCTTCCATCGAAGGCGTCGATTTCGATTACTTGCAAAAAAGAATCAAGCTGTTGGAAGGGGAAGTCGGACGGGCGATCATCGAAAAAGGATTGAGCGAAACAAAGGGAGACAGGCAGCTTCTGAGCAAGAAGCTGAACATCACCAAGCGGACGATCCGCTACATTCTCAACGAAAAGGGGTAATGCCTCGCCTGCGCTGCGCTAATCCCCTGTAGGAGGCAATGATTGTGGTACCCCAAAAACAACAGCACTGGTCGATTTCGCATCTCAAAAGCATTCCTGGCGATTTTTCCATCTCGGCCGTCGTCGTCGGCCTGATCGCCACCATCGTGTCTTATGCCGGCCCGCTCCTGATCGTCTTTCAGGCGGCGCAGAGCGCGGGACTCAGCGAAGCAGAGCTTTCCTCCTGGATTTGGGCGATCTCCATCGGCAGCGGCTTGACGGCGATTATTTTAAGCATCTGGTTCAAGACGCCAGTCATTACCGCCTGGTCGACGCCAGGTGCCGTCCTCTTGGTATCCAGCCTGACCACCTATCCTTACAGCGACGCGATTGGCGCGTATCTGTTTTCCGCAGCCGTCATCACGCTGCTCGGCGTCTCCGGCCTGTTTTCCATCCTGATGAAATACGTGCCGCAGTCGATCACGACCGCGATGCTCGCCGGGATTTTGTTGGCTTTTGGCGTCGAAGTGTTCGTCTCGATGCAGCATTTGCCTGCGCTTGCCTTGCCGATGATCTTCTGCTACCTGTTCGCCAAGCGGTTGTTTCCGCGCTACGCCGTCGTGCTGACGCTTTTGGTCGGACTTGCCATCGCTTTTGGCATGGGGCGATTGCAGCTTGATTCTGTGCAAATGACATTGGTGAACCCTGTGTTTACGATGCCAAGCTTTTCGCTCGATGCGATTGTCGGGCTGGGGATTCCCCTGTGCATCGTCACGATGGCTTCGCAAAACGCGCCGGGAATCGGCGTGCTGAAAGCAGACGGCTACGACACGCCTGCCAGTCCGCTCGTGGCGACGACCGGGATTGCCTCGCTGCTCCTGGCTCCGTTCGGCTCGCACGGAATTAACCTGGCGGCGATTACCGCAGCCATCTGCACTGGAAAAGAAGCGCACCAGGATCGTTCCAAGCGCTATATCGCCGGAATCGCCTGCGGTGCCTTTTATCTCGTGTTCGGCATGTTTGGCGCCACGATTACGTCTGTCTTTTTCGGCTTGCCCAAGGAACTGATCGCCGTCATCGCTGGCCTGGCCCTGTTCGCTTCGCTTAGCTCCAGCCTCGCCCAAGCGATGAGCGATATGAAGGAACGGGAAGCCGCTCTGGTCACCTTCCTCGTGACGATTTCCGGCATTTCGATCGGCGGAATCGGTGCCGCGTTCTGGGGGCTGATCGCAGGCGTCGTCACCAATCTGATTTTGAACGGAAACGTCCGCAACTGGTTGACTCGCAAAAAAAATACACAGCCGCTCGCTTAGGGAAATCGCTATACGAGATGCAAAAGGGGCTGTCTCCAAAGTCGGTGTTTCGACTCGGAGACGCCCCTTTTTCCTTTCAAAAACGTTGATCAATCAATGCTTTCCGTTGTTGTTTGGCGTCAGCTAAATTGCCCTGTTTGGACAGCAATCCCGACTCCGCCACTTGCCGTTACCAGCTCGGCTGTCTCCTCGATTGTTTCTGGACGAACCATGTCGGATGGCTGTCCGCGCACGCTTCGGCCTGTCACGTAGACGGTCGCCCCGGCTTCCCCAAGCCCGATGGCGATTCCTCGCCCCGCCCCTCTCGTTCCTCCCGCCACGACTGCTACTTTTCCCTGCAATGCTTTCCCTGTCATACATGCGCCTCCTTTTTGTGCGAACCAGCCATTCACGCTGTGCGCTGCGTCAAAAGAGCTAGATCGCTTGCCGTCAGCCAAACGGACATGACTGATTGGTTTTGGTTGATAGGAACAGTGTAACCTCACCAATATGACACCATCTGTCATATTGGATAAGATAAAATGAAGCTACTACGAAGTCGTTTTTCAGGAGGGATTTTCTATGCGTGCTGATCGGCTGCTCTCGATCTTGCTGCATCTGCAAAACTGCGGGCGGATGACCACCAGACAATTAGCCGAGAAGCTGGAGGTGTCTGAACGGACGATTCATCGGGACATGGAAGCTTTGAGCGCGTCTGGAGTGCCCGTCTACGCGGAACGCGGCTCGGCTGGCGGCTGGGTTCTCGCGGAAGGCTATCGCACCAGTCTGACCGGATTGAAAATCGATGAGCTGCAATCGCTCATGCTTTCCTCACCTTCCCGCGTGCTGAACGACCTCGGTCTGGCCGAAGGGTACGAGCGTGCTTTTTGGAAGCTGCTGTCCGCCTTGCCGCAACCTGTTCAGCAGGATGCCTGGCAAGTACGTGAGCGCCTGCATATCGATGGAGCGGGCTGGCATGAATCAGATGAAACGTTCCCTTTGCTCGCCACCATTCAGGACGCCGTCTGGCTCAGCCGCAAGCTTTGGGTTCGCTACCAGCGCGAAGATGCGCTTGTCGAGCGGACGCTGCTTCCGCTTGGACTTGTCGCCAAAAGGAGCACCTGGTATTTGGTCGCGCAGATCGATGCGGACTTGCGCACATACCGCATCTCCCGGTTCACGGAAGCTCGCGTGCTGGAAGAAGCTTTTGTCCGGCCGGAAAACTTTGACCTCGCCAGCTATTGGGAGGAGTCGACGACACAGTTCAAGGCGAGCCTCCCCCGCTATCCGGCAGTCATCCGCTTTCGCGAAGAGGCGTGGCCCCGGCTCAAACAGGAGCGCTACATGAAAATAGCCTCCACCCATGCCGCCAAAAGCGGTTGGATCGAGGCCGAGGTTGAATTTCATACGCTGGATTCCGCCTGTGCGCTAGTGCTTGGCTACGCCTCGCTCATCGAGGTGCGGGAACCTGCGGAGCTGCGAGCGGAAGTCATCTCCCGCGCTCGCAGTATCCTGCACCTGTACGAAAACGCAACTCGCAGCACACCAGATGCAGCCCAGTGAAGCTGTCATCAATTGGCGCGCGCCGCACTTGCTACTCTTGTTTCTTTGCCATAAATCAGCAAAATCGCCGTACCAATGAACAAGACGATTGTAAAAATGCTAAAAATAAACGTGTAGCTGTAATGCAAGGATGAATAATAGCCGACGAGATACGGGGCAATGATGCTGCCGATTCGTCCGATGCCGGAAGCAACGCCTGCGCCTGTGGCGCGAAGCGGCGTCGGGTAGTTTTCCGGGGTGTACGCGTACAGCGCCCCCCACGCTCCCAGGTTGAAGAAGGACAAAAGGGCACCCGTTACCAGCAATTCCGTCGTCCCGCTGCTTTGTCCGAAAGCGAACGCCATGATCGCTGTCATGAACAAAAAGCTGGCCAGCGTCTTTTTGCGGCCCCAATTTTCCACGAGATAGGCGGCGGCAAAATAGCCGGGCAGTTGCGCCAAAGTCATGATCAGGACGTACTGGAAGCTTTTGATCATGGTGAAGCCTTTGTCTACCAGCACAGACGGCATCCACAGGAACATGCCGTAATACGAGAAGGCAATGGCAAACCAGACAGCCCACAAAGCGATCGTCTCCCGCTGATGCGAGGTCAGCAGCTTTTGCACAGGTACTTGCTCCTGGCGTTGCTGGAACTGGGGCGATTCAGGGATCGTGCGTCTCGCGTACCAGGCGTACACAATTGGCAGTGCCCCGATGATGACCGCGACTCTCCAGCCGTAATCCGGGATGATGAAATACGATATGACCGCCGCCGCAATCCAGCCGACCGCCCAAAAGCTTTCCAGCAAAACAACGGTGCTCCCCCGTTTTTCCGCAGGAGCAAACTCGTTGACCAGCGTGGAAGCAACAGGCAGCTCGGCGCCAAGTCCGAGTCCCATCAGGAAGCGGAACAGCAGCATGGTGAAAAAGCCTGTGGCAAACGCACTGGCGAAGCTCGCTGCGCCAAACAGAAGCAGTGTGAGCAGGAAGACGGGCTTTCTTCCGATCCGGTCTGCCATATATCCGCCCACGATCGCTCCGATCGCCATTCCTACCAGATTGCCGGTCCCGAGAAGGCCCGCTTCTTGTGCAGTCAGTCCCCACTCTTGCCTGAGCGCCACCATAATGAATGATAAAAGGGCAACATCCATCGCGTCGAACATCCAGCCAAAGCCGGCTGCCCAAAACACTTTTTTGTAAGGTGCTGACATGTGTGATTCCCTGCTTTCTTGTCATCTGCGTGTAGCACGCCTTGTAATCATTTCGCGTCTCGTCGCATTTTCCTGCCCGGAAATAAAAGTTCGACGATTTGCAGCTAGTTTTTCCTATGGGGAGGAAAGTCATTAGTTTTGTTGTAAAGGGAAGGTTTCTCAAGGATTGAGAAAATTGTCGAGTTTTTTACGAATCTGTTTCTAATTGGAGCACCAAAATAAAAAGACCGTCATAATTTTGGGGAATTAAGACGATCTTCTACTAATTTAATAACTAGTAGTAATTGTGTAATTCAGCAATGAACTGGACTCTCCAGACTCATCCGTTTTATAGGAATAATCAAAGCAACCTGCACATCCAACATCTTTTTGCAACGCTGTCATTTTTATCGAGTGTGAAACGTACGTTCTCCACTCATCATCTCCAAAATCATCATTATAGTAATCAGCCCATCCTGTGTAAGTGATTTCTGAACTATCAGTATTTGCATCTGGTGTGGAATCATCGTAATCATCTACAAACCAATGTGTATCGAATTTACTTGGGTTTGCAGCCCAGGGAGAGATACTATGGCTTGTATCTTCTAACGTCCCATCTTCATACTCTTTCCACTTTAGAGTAAGCTTGGTTGCATTGACCGGAACTCTAACTGGATCAAGTGTTGTTATCTTAAACCAACCAGTATAATAATTAGCAGCAAGAGCTTTTATTCCACCGTTCAAGCTATCAATATCCTTGTTACTCACATTTTGGGATTTTTCATCTACTCGTTTCAATTCATCATCTAATTCTTGTTTGCTTAACTTCTCTGTTTTATACGTTCTTTTAGCTCGATCAATTAATAATCGGTAACCAATCGCTCCATTTCCCGCCTTTGCTTTACCTTTAATCCAAATACTAGAGGCTGAATTCTTTTCATCAACTGTTAGTTCTACATTTTCCAAAATGACATCACTACTTAATTCTGGAGATAAATGATAGGTTTTTTTATCAATTTTTCCTCCAGCAAAAACTACAGAAGTCGATAAGCACAGAAGTAATATCGTAGAAGTAGTTAATATTTTTTTCATAGTGAAATAACCCCTTCACATAGATCTTTACATCCATTTCTTCGTTAAAAATTACAAAGTGCGTATGGTGCTTGTGATATTTGTAATATTTGTAAAATATGGTATTATAATCAACAAATTATCACACCTAAAAAGCAATCTCAATAAATTTATTTGATAAATCTAGACAAGAATTTACAAAGCTCTTTCCAAGGAGGGAAAACTATGAAGACGATTTACAAAAATTTTTATTTGTGGAGTGGCTGCTTGTTAGGGGCTTTAAGCTCCATTCTCAGCATTTACTTGTGGTACGTAGCAACGATCCGTGATGGTTCCATTAAAGGAATGCCGTATATGATGATTTTTTTCATCTTGCTCCCTGCTTGTTTTGCTCTCATCTCCTCTTTGGTAAATCCCCCTGTCATTTTGATCTCATTTGTTTGGGCATCTCCCTTGTCGTTATACATGCTCTTTACCTACTCAAACATCGGTGTGTGGTTTGGGGTAACCTGCATCTGTTATCTGGTGTCCGCTGTTTTAAAATTTCAAGGATTACGCCATGAACAAACTATATAAAAAACAAGCCAGCCCAAACCTGCGTTTGGACTGACCTGCTCCTTCGATCAATGCGCGGATGCGCCCTGACCTTCCCATTCTTCTTTTTTTGGCGGAACCGCCCGCTTGAGGAACATAGATATGATCCAGGCAAGCACGACCAGAGCGAAAGCCAGGAGGAACGCGCTTTTCATTCCTGCCATCATGGCGAGCACCTTTTGGGCTGGGTCGGCTTCTGCTCCCCCGAACTGGGCCAAATACTTGCTCGTGCCGTTCGTCATGATCGTGACGAGCAGCGCCGTCCCGACGGCTCCGGCTACTTGCTGCAACGTACTGATGATCGCTGTGCCGTGCGGATACAGCTTCGGCGGCAGCTCGTTCAAGGCGTTGGTCATGACTGGCATCATCAGCATGGAAATGCCGAGCATCAACAGCGTGTTCCAAACCATGATCGTAAGATAGGAAGTAGACACAGTAATAAAGGCAAATTGCCACAGCGTATTGCCGACCAACCCAAGTCCGATGAGCGCCAGCCACTTGGCCCCGAAGCGGTCAAAGAGCCGTCCTGTAATCGGCGACATGATCCCCATGACGATCCCGCCCGGCAGCATGATCAGCCCCGCATGAAACGGACTGTAGCCCAAAGCGTTCTGGAGGAAAATCGGCAGCAGCATCATTGCCGAAAACATCGCCATCATGACGATCATCATAATAATCGTGGACATCCGAAAAACTTTGTACGTAAAAGCGCGCAAATCGAGCAGCGGCTCATCCAGACGCAGCTGCCGCCAGATGAACAGGATCAGGGAGATCACCCCGATCGTAATCGGAACGAGCACTTCATTGCTGCCCCAGCCCCCATGCCCTTCTCCGGCGCTGCTGAAACCAAACACAATCCCGCCGAACCCACAGGTGGACAAAAGCAGGGAAAGCACATCTACTCGCGGACGGGATGTTTCTGTTACGTTTTTCAAGCGGAAATAGGCGAAAGCGATGACGAACAAGGCAATCGGCAGCACTCCGTAAAACAGGGCGCGCCAGCTGAAATGCTCGACGATAATGCCGGACAGCGTCGGCCCAATGGCTGGGGCAAAGGTGATCACGATTCCGATCGTGCCCATGGCCGATCCCCTTTTTTCAATCGCAACGACAGACAAGACGACATTGGTCAGCAGCGGGAACAACAGCCCCGTTCCCGAAGCTTGCAGCACCCTGCCGATCAGGAGCAGCTCGAAGCCCGGCGCAAGCGCTGCTGCCAGCGTTCCCAAAGTAAACAGCCCCATCGCTGACAAAAACAAGGCTCTCGTTGTAAACCGCTGAATGAGAAAGGCCGTCACCGGGATCAAGACGCCAATGACGAGCAAATAGCCAGTCGCCAGCCATTGGGCTGTGCTTGGAGAGATTCCGATATCATCCATGATTTTTGACAAGGCAACGTTCAGCAGCGTCTCATTGAGAATCGCAACAAAAACCCCCAGGATCATCACCATGACCACGAGAAAGTTGCTTTTGCTCCCGAAAGTGCCTTCATTATGCTTTTCCTCTTGCTGATTTTTCACTTGGTTTCTCCTTTCATAATCCAGCTGTAAAGTTCCCACTCCATCTCTTTACGTTAATAAGTAGCTATCCTAGCCTACCACGAATCATAGGTTATGATTTCTTTTCGATTGCTATGATGTTACTTCGCCACCCGGTTGATGAAATGATCCATCAAGAGCGGCAAGGAAATCAAAATAGGCGGGTCGTCGGGATGAGGCTCGTAGAGGGTAACTTGCTGATGTGGAACGGTATTGTTCGGTGTGACGATGATCGGTTTTTTCGATCGGGTGCGCAACGTGGAATGCGGCAAAAGAAAATCGATCGCCTGCGTGCCCCAATCGACAGAAGTAGCCATCAAATAATACGTGCCAGGCGCGACGCCCGTAAAACAAAAATCGCCAAGGGACGGCAGAAGTGTCCCGTACAAGGGCAGCCCTTCCGGAATCGGCTTGGCAAACAAGCCAATCAAAATGACGCCGTGAAAAGGAGCCGCAGCCGTAACAGTCCCGCTGATCCGCAATTTCGTCTCCGCAAACGACCTCGCCATGCTCCAGTCGGAAAGCAGCTGCAAAGTGCGCAGTTGGTCGTCTGCCCGATGCGCTGACTCGCGGAACTCGCTTGGCGATATGCCCACTTTTTCCGTAAACCGGGTAGAAAACGTCCCGAGGCTTTGCTGCCCGATTTCCAGGCCGATATCGCGGACGCTCATGTTGGTGCGCAACAAAAGATCCTTAGCCTTTTGCAAACGCATCGAGGATACGTAGTACAGCGGTGACAAGCCGATTCTTTCCTTGAAAATGCGCGCAAAATGATACTGGCTGTAGGCGACATGACTGGCCAAACGGGAAAGTGGCAGAGGCTCATCGAGATGTCGATGAATATAAGAAATGACCTCGTCAATTTCGGTGTATCGGTCAATCACAGAAGCTCCACCTTCCTTCCACCTGTCATCGTTTACGAATCGAAACAGAACGCTTGTTCGCTATATAAATTTACCACAATTTTCTCTTATAGAAAAGGACGAATTTCAAAATTTTACATAAAATTATCAGTTTAATCCATAGGTCTCGTTACCCGCTATGTCGTCCGATTTCAGCCAAAAACGATTGCAGCGTGCTGGTCATGGCCGCATCTTTTCGGCGTATGAACATCGTCGTCACATCCCGGTATGGCTTTGGCACCGGATGCATATGGATTTGCCCGCTTTCCGCGAGCTGCCGTACCGCCGACTTGGGCAAGATCGTCATGCCGATGCCTGCTGTGACACCTCCGATGATCGTCTCATACGTCCCGAACTCCATCACTTTTCTGGGAATAACCCCTTCCAGCTTCATCCAGCCCTCCAGCCTCTCGCGAAACCCGCAACCTTTGTTGTATAAAAGCAGCGCCTTCCCTGGCATGTCATCCATGGTGAAGGAGCTTCCTTTGCTGACCAGCACCAGCTCTTCGCTAAACACCTGCCTCTGCTCGATCAACGGATGGCTGATCGGACCTGTGACGAACGCCCCGTCCAGCTCCACATCCAGAACCATCCGCAGCAAATGCTCGGTCACGCCTGCCGTAAGCGACAAGTCCACTTGCGGAAAGCGGCTGCAATAGGCAGACAAAAGCTCAGGCAGCCGATTGATTGTCTCCACCATCCCGATGGACAGCACACCGGAAGGCTCCGAGCTTTGATGAAAAAATCGGTGCATGTCATCCAGCTTCGTCAAAATGTCGCGCGAATATTCCAGCAATCTTCGTCCTTCTGTATTTAATGTCATTCCCCGCTTGTGCCGGTAAAACAGCGGCGTTCCCAGCTCTTTTTCCAACAGCTTGATTCTGGCCGTCACATTGGACTGCACATAGCTCAACTCCGCTGCGGCCTTGCTCACGCTGCCCAGTGTCGCTACCATGTGAAAAATTTTTAAATCGTTCAGCTCCACCCTTGCTCTCTCCCCATCTGTTTCCTGTATCCATCATTGAAAATGATATATCCCTTGATTATCAATCATTATACTAACAGATTTTCATCCCGTATGATGTGGAAGATGCTTCAGATGGAAAGGAAGAGTTTTCACATGAACAACAAGTCACTCCTTGCAGGAACCGTGTTATGCGCACTTGCCAGCGCGTCGTGGGGAGCGATGTTTCCTGTCGCCCATATCGCCCTGCAAAAAATCGATCCGGTTACGTTCGCGTTTTTGCGCTATTTATTGGTCAGTATGCTGCTGTGCGGCTTGCTTTTGGCAAAAGAAGGACGGTCCGCCTTTCGTCTGGAGGGGCGCGGCGGCGCGTTGACCTTCTTCGGCACGATGGCTTTTACGGTGTACAACATGGGTGTTTTTATGGGGCAAAAGCTGATGGGAGAGACGGGAACGATTGCGGCGGCGATCATGGAAGTGCTGATGCCGATGATCTCCATCGTCCTGATCTCGCTCAAGACGAAAAAGCTGCCGCCTGCTTACAGCGTCACCAGCATCGCGATTGCTCTCGCCGGAGCGCTTTTGGTCATCACAAACGGAAGCCTCGCATTTTTCATCACGGCAAGCGAGCAAATTTTCCCGCTGCTGCTCATCTTCGCAGGCGTTGTCGGGTGGGTCGTCTACTCCATGGGCGGCGCGCGCTTCGTTGGCTGGTCGACGCTGCGCTACTCGACCTTGACGTGTCTCTTGGGTACGTGCGTTTCTTTTGGTGTGATTGCGGCCGCTATTTTGTTGCAGTGGATGCCCGCGCCAAGCTGGGAGAGTGTGGTTGCGATCAAATATGAGATGGCCTTTATGGTGCTTTTGCCGGGACTGGTTGCCCTGTTAAGCTGGAACGAAGGGATCAAACGGCTTACTCCGCTCAATGGAATCTTGTTCATCAATCTCGTCCCGATCACGACGTTCGCCTTGATGGCGATGCAAGGCTATGAAATCAGCATGTTCGAGTTTTACGGCACTTTGCTCGTCATTTTTGCCCTGATCCGCAACAACCATTTTCAGCGCAAACAGCTCGGATATCGGAAAAAACAGCAAAAGGCGAACCGTGCCAGGGTGCCGAGTGTCTGATTGCCGTTCCCAGCCTCAAAAGAGCTTGCCGGAAACAAAGAAGGATTCGCGGGAGCATGCCGTGTTCCTCACGAATCCTTTTTCAGATTGCACCCGCTGGCTAGTCATTGTCGCTGTTCATCGCTTTTGCAATTGCTGCACATGCTGCAAGCTGTTGCCCAACACCTCCTGAAAGGGCGGAGCTACGACTTTTTTCCAGCCAACTACAGGTAACTCGCTTTGCGGTTCATCGATTTCGACATAGACCAAAACTTTTGGCTGGTCACTCGGCGCAAATCCGATCACCGAAACGGTATATTTCCCGTCAAGTGCATTCCCTTTCGGATCGGTTTTCTCGACTACACTGTGCTTCGCTGCCACCGCGACATTCGGCAAGCCAAGTCCGATTCCTGAGCCACGCGCGCCTGCAACCACCGATTCCAGCATGTCGCGTACTTTCCGGGCGGTTTCTTCCGAGACAACCTGCCGAACCATGTACCGATTGTGTTCGTCCGTACCTGCCTGCTTGTACAGATGCGGCTGCATCAGCTTTCCGCCATTGGCGATGGCTCCCACAGCCGCCATCTGTTGAAGCGGAGTTGCCGCACCGCCCAGCCCCGTTGCCGCCAATGCCGCCTGCCTCGGTTCGTCCATATTCGGCAGCTTCCCCGCCTCTTCGTTCGCTGCCTCCACCCCTGTTTCGCGTCCGAAACCGAACCGTTCGAAGTATTCCAGCAACGTATCCCCGTGCAAACGTTCGTGGACGAGCTTGGCAAATGCTACGTTGGATGAGCGCAGAAATCCTTCCAGAAACGTGATCTTCCCCCAGCCGATGCCGTTGTTGAAATCTTTGATCGGTTCGCCGGGAATCCCTTTGTATGTACCGGACTCGTATATCTCCCGAGGGTCGAACTTCCCCTCTTGAATCGCTGCCGCCAGTGTCACGATCTGATAGGCTGCACCAGGATTAGGCTGCGCTTTTCCTGCGGCGGCAAAACGTTCCGCATCGTCCGTCGCTCCGTTTTTGCTTCGGGTGCCGATCGCCAAAATTTCGCCTGTGCCCGGATCGGAGACAATCACCGTCATTCGCTCCGGATGAACAGCGTCAAATGTCTTCGCGATTGTTTGCTCTATCGAAGTCTGGATTTGCGCATCAATCGTCAGCACAGCAGCTTCTTTCCCTGCTTCTGCTGGCTGCCCGTTGACGTCTGCCCTTGCTGCCTGCGTGCTCTGGCCGCCTGAATGAGCAGGCGCCAGGGAGGATGGGGATGGCAAAAACGGCGAAGCGAACCACAGCATGCCCAATAATGCGGCTACGCCTCCGATGACGTAGCGATACGCAGCACGCCCCCTCCGCTTTTTGAGCAGCTCTTTTTCACGTCGCAGCTGCTGGATCACCTCGCGTTGCTTTTCCTCCTCCATCCTGAGCGTCGGAAAAGATTGCAGCAGACTGCTAACCTGTTTTTCTTCAAAAGATGGCGTCATGCAGATGAACCTCCTTGCCGCTATTGGACATGCGTTTTTGCAGGGCTTTGACTGCCCGGTGCAGCGTGGTGCTGACTTTTGCTTCGCTCCATCCCAAAATTTCGGCTGTCTCTTCCGTCGATATGCCTTCGATCAGGCGCAAGATCAAAACTTCCCGATACGTTCTTTTGAGCTGGTTCATCGTGTGGTAAACCTCTTGCAACTGCTCTTTCAGCACTAAGGCATTTTCGGGCGAGCGCTCTTTGGAGCGGAGAAATCCAAGGACCGTCTCCGGGAACCAGTCGATCATTTTTTGCTTGCGGCTATGGTCAATCGCTGCGTGACGCGCGATGGACAGCAGCCACGTCCGCGGTTGCGCCCTGCCCTCGTAACCGGATAAAGCCTTGAGCGCCTTCGTGAACACTTCCTGAACCAAATCTTCCACATCTCTTCTTCCCGTAAAATACGCCAGATACTGGTACACATCGTTGCCGTATCGGAGAAACCATTGCTCGATTCTGTCATCCGGCTCCATTGCTTCGCTCCTTTGTTACAGCTTTGTATTGGATTAGACGAAAAAATCCGATTTGCTTACAGTTTTTGTCCAAAAAATGTTCGGGAATAAAAAAACAGGCCGCCAGCTTCGCAGCCAGGCGACCTTTGTGTGCTTATTTTAGCTCGTTCAGGCGCTCTTCCAGGCGATCCCACGTTTCGGTGATGCCTTGCAGCATGCCCATGTCCATAACGGTTTTGAGCGCCTCTGCCGACACGTACTCGGCGCGGTTGACCAGCTTCGTCCGCCCTTCCTGGTCAATAAATTCCAGCGTGACTCTGGTCGATGGCATCTCCGCATTCGCATTTCCTTCGGCGTCCGAGAAATAGTCGGTGTACACAATCCGGTTCGGCTCGTCGATTTCCTCGTACACGCCTTTGCCCCACGATTCCATGCCGTAAAACTCGCCCTGATTTTGGTCGACACATTTCATGCAGTAGTGCCACACGCCTTCCGGACGAAAATCGATATGACAAACCGGAACTTCCCAGCCTCTTGGCCCCCACCAGCGTTTCAGGTGCTCTGGCTCTTTAAACATTTGGAACACAAGCTCGCGCGGCGCGTCGAAAATACGCTCCAGCACCAGGACACGCTCACCCTCAACTCGCGAAACGATTGCATTTCTGGACATGGTTATTCCTCCTTGTTTTCGTGCATTTGTTCAGGACGATTTTGGCCCTGCAATTCCCGCAAGTAATCCTCTAGGTTGTCGTACCTTTCCTCCATGACTCGCTGGAACGATTTCACCCAGGCATCAAGCGCTTGAAATGGCTCTGGCCGGAGTCTGTAGATTCGACGGTTGGCTTCGGCCTTTACTTCCACGATGCCGTTTTCGCTGAGTACCTTCAGATGCTTGGAAGCCTGGGGCTGACGCAACCCGAGCCGCTCGGCGATTTCGCCTACAGTTAGCGGACCTTCGCGCAAAAGCTCCACGATATTCAGTCGATTCGGCTCAGCCAAAGCGCCAAGCGTCGTCATGCCCATGTCCGGAATGTCCCCTGACATGTTGTTCACCTCATTACGTGATGACCTCCAGATTGCCGTCTCCTATCTCATCATTGTGGTCATCTTTCTGTTATCCTAAATATACACAAAAAGGAATATTCCTTCAAGAGAATGTTTCAAAAAATGAAAAAGACCGGAAAAAAATTCGTTTTTCTCCGGCCTTGCTTGCTGTCACGCTTGCGTTCCCGACAGCCCGATCCTTTTTCCAGCTCAGCTTGTACGCTTATTGCTTTTTCAGCAACATGCCGCCAATCTCGTCGAGCAGCATTTCCTTGCCGAGCGGGCCAAACGCTTTTGTATTGAATGTTTCGTTCGTTACTTCATAGAGATGGTTTTGTTGAACGGCCTTGTTGCTTTTCCACACCGGACTCTTTTTCAGCTCCGCGTAAACTTCATCCGCCTTGCCGCCAAAATTGACGAGGAACAGATGGTCAGGCTGGAACTTCGTCAAACCTTCCAGCTCGATCATTTCCATCGTTTTATCGGCAGGTGTGCCTTCTGCCGGCTTCAGTCCGAGATCGGTGAACAAAATATCGGCATATCCGTAGTTGCCGTACACGCGGAACAGCTTCGGCGTTACAGCCAGGAACATAAAGGACTGATCGCCGTAAGCTTGCTTGAGCTGCTCACGCATTCCTTTCGTCTTCTCGTCGTAGCCAGCCAGCCATTTGTTCACGTCTTCTTCTTGTCCGAACAAGCGACCGATTTCCTTGAACTTGTCGCGCCATTTGTCCATGTCAGTTTCCAGCACGACGGTCGGCGCGATTTTCGCCATTTGCTCGTACAGCTTTTGCTGACGGTTGTTCATGATGATCAAGTCTGGCTTCGCTTCGATCACTGCCTCCATATTGATCGAGTCATCCCACATCCAGCCGACAGGTTTGACGTCTGGCAGCTTGTCCGTCAGGTGGGACATGACTTTTGTTTTGTATGTATTGGCCGTAGCAATCGGCTTGTGCCCCAAAATCAGCAGCTCCTCGGCTGCTCCCGATACGTCGGCAATCCGTTTTGGCTCTGCCGGAATCGTCACTTCCCCCATCAAATGCTTGACTACGCGCGTCGCAGGCTTCTTGTCCGCCTCCGGTGCCGTTTGGTTGCTTCCACAACCGGCAAAAACAGCTGTGACTGCTGCAATCAAGCAGGCCAGTACGATTCGTGTTCCTTTTTTCATACGCTCTTTTCTCCTTGCTACTTGGTGTTTTGTGTGAAACAGTTTTCTGATAATAATTCTCATTATCAGCGACAGAGTAGATAATCACATATTCGAACGCTTATGTCAATGGTTTTTATTTATGTCGTGAATATAAAAAAGGCTGTCCCATTGTCTTTCGACTTTGGGAACAGCCTCTTTTTCCTTTCAAAAAGCCACTCTATGCGGTACGAGCTTGCGCTTTTCGCCCTGGCTCAGCGCACGTTTGGCGGTCAAACCTGGACAGCACCTGTCAGGCGTTTCGCCGTCTTTTCATGCGTGGCGATGGTGATCACGGTCAAAAAATTTGTTTGGCATCAGGAGCAAGCTGTGAAACACGATGCAAGTAGCTCGTCACGCGCTCGTCATCGTCGTGCGGGTACTCGTAGCCGAAAGCGTCTGCTACCTCCCCCGCGACTTCGCGGAACAGCTCGCCCATCGCGAACAGTGCCGTCCAGACGCCTTCGTAGCTGCCGCCCGGATAAGTGGACAAAAGCTTTTGCCAGCGTTCGGCAGACAAGTGTGCTTCCAAATATTTGCCACTCTTCCCGATGCTCACGGAAAAATCGGTTTGAATGCCCACCCGCCACTCGATCATTTTCAGCAACATCGGTCGCACGTACCGATCCAGATGCTCGATGGCAAACAAAATTTCTTTTCGCCACAAGCCTTTTGCCACATACGTCGACACCCACCAAAACTCGTTGCAGCAGTCGCGGAAGAATGCGGCAGAAGGGCGTTTCACCCAGTAGTCTTCATCCGTCGGCGCAGGTACGTGCGGCAAGCATTGGTCCTTGTCGAGCAGCACGACCAATAGCTTGTCCTCCTGGCAATAGGCGTCCTTTTCCTCAAGCGGGATCAAGGTCAAGTCGATCCGGTTTCCGTCGGCAAACAGCATCAGGTAGGAAAAACGCTCGCCCAGCTCTGGCGGAAACATGCTCATCGCTTCCGGTGTTTGCAAAATGATTCTCTCGCCGAATCGATCAATCCATGCCGGCTCGTCGAGAAACGACTGCATATCGGTGACGAGAAAGCTGATGTCGTAATCTTGAAACATGTCCTTGGGAGCGCGCGGATTGGTCCGCGAGCCTTCCAGTGTCACTGCGCGAATCCGTTCGTCTGCCCGCGCAAAATCGAGTACCAGCGCCATCATTTCACGTTCTGTTCTCATCGTCTGCAACCACCCTTTTTGCGTGACAACTGCCTCGCCATTTTCCTCCATGCGGATGCGAATACAGCCGCTGGCGGTCGGTCGGCGAAACTGTCACGTCCGATTTGTTTTTTGACTTGCCTTCCGCAAAAAACAAAGTCTGGCGGGCGGGCCGCGAATCTGAGTGAGACGATGAGCGTGTTACACGATCAACAGCGACACGAACGACTCCCGGTCGAGATTGCCGAAAAACTCCTGCAAGTTGACCAGAGCGATCCGCTCGGTGACAGAGGGACGGTCGTACGGCGTGTCGCGCAGCAGCGCTTCCAGCTCCGCCACGTCTCTCACGCCGAAGAAATCGCCGTATATTTTGGCGTCCTTGATTTTTCCTTTTTCGATATCCAGTTGCACTTCGATGCTGCCGACGTTTTCGAATCGCTTGGATTGGCGATAGTTGCTCTTCGGCGATTTGCCGTAGTTCCAGTCCCAGCTTTGGTAGCGGGCTTTGGACAGCTCGTGAATCTTGTCCCAGTCTTCGGCGGTCAGCTTGTACTCTTCCACTTCTCCCTCTCCGAAAATCGAGTGGAGAATCGCCAGGCGAAACTCTGCAATCGTCATGCTTTCCGGCAAAAATTCCGAGATATTCGCAACCCGGCTGCGGATCGATTTGATCCCTTTGGACTGGATTTTCTCGGCGTTTACTTTCAGTGCCGAGACGACGTTTTCCATTTCCGAATCAAACAAAAGAGTACCGTGGCTGAACATCCGGCCTTTGGTCGAATACTGCGCATTGCCAGAAATTTTCCGCTCTCCGACCTGGATGTCGTTGCGCCCGGTCAGTTCGGCTTCGACGCCGAGCTTTTTCAGCGCCTGCACAACCGGCTCGGTAAATTTGCGAAAGTTGTGAAACGATTGGCCGTCATCGTTCGTGATGAAGCTGAAGTTCAGGTTGCCGAGGTCGTGGTAGACGGCCCCGCCGCCAGACAGCCTGCGAACGACGTGGATATGGTTCTCCTCCACATAGGCAGAGTTGATCTCTTCAATCGTATTCTGGTTTTTTCCGATGATGATCGATGGTTCGTTTATGTAAAACAGCAAATAGTCGTCACTTGCAGGCAAATTTTTCAATGCGTATTCCTCAATAGCCAGATTCATGCGAGGGTCCGTAATTCCCTGGTTATCTATGAATTTCATCACGCTGCCTCCATCCCGATTGGATTTACATCCTTTCTATCATACCATGAGTCGCTGGCAAACACCGCAGTTGCTTTCCCTATCATTTCCAGAAGCTGCAATCCTTTCAACGCCAGACCCAAAACGTTCCAAAAACTTTTGGAAAATACGCCAGAACAGACTAAAACAGTGCTTTACTTCTGTCGATAAAAGTCATAAGCATCGTAGTAAAACTCCAGATGGATCGGTTTCCCCTGCTGTGAATCCACAACAAAAAAGCGTCAGCCTGTGGTGATCATCTTGGTGTTTCCTTCATGTCCGAAATCTTTTGAAGCAGCGAGGTGTTCATTTATGAAAGCAGCCAAGCAAGCCAAGTTCGTTTCCTTGCGCACGAAGCTCGTGATGATGTGTCTGCTGTTACTGGCAATCCCCAGCTTAGTCATCGGTTTTCAAGGCTACAATTCCGCCAGCGCCGGAATGAGCGACTTGGGTTCGCGCATCCTGAAAAACAACGTGCATTTGACGATCGAAATGATCGACGCCCTGCAAAAACAGGTCGATGCCGGCAAACTCAGCAAAGAAGATGCGCAAGAGCAAGTAAAGGAGCATATTCTTGGCCCCAGGCAAGCGGACGGCAAACGCCCCATCAACCCCAATATTGATTCCGGTGCAAGCGGCTACATGTTCGTAGTCGATCAACAAGGAATCATGCTCGCCTCTCCTTCCATCGAAGGGCAAAACCAATGGGACAAAAAAGGTCCTGACGGCGTGTACTTTACCCAGGAAATAATCAAGCAGGGCTTGAATGGCGGCGGGTTTACGTACTACCAGTGGACCAAGCCAAACGAACCTGATGTGATGTATCCGAAAGTAGCCTACTCCAAAGCTGATCCGCACTGGGGCTGGATCGTAAGCGCGAGCAGCTACATGGAAGACTTTGACGGTCCCGCCAACAAAGTATTGTACGATCTTTTGATTACCCTCGGCATTTTCCTGCTAATCGGCTTCGCAGTTTCCTGGATTTATTCCGGTCATATTTCCAAACCGATTGTGCAAATGGCAACGCGAGCAAAACAAGTAGCAGAAGGCGACCTTACCGGAGAAAAAATTACGATCAAAAATCGGGACGAACTCGGTCAGTTGGCTGATGACTTCGCACTCATGACCGACAATTTGCGCCAGTTGATTTCGCGTGTGCGCCTCGGCTCGGAGCAAGTCGCTTCCACCTCTGAACAGTTGACCGCAAGCGCGGAGCAGACGAGCAGAGCCACCGAGCAAATCGCCGTCACCATGCAGGAGATGGCGGTAGGAACAGAAGACCAGGCGAAAACGGTCGATGCCACATCCGAAACGATCAATGAAATGTCGGCTCGGATGCAAGACATTGTAGACAATACCGAGCTGGCGACACGCACTGTAGAGACAGCCGCCAAAACCGTAACCAGCGGAAACCAGGCGATTGAGACTGCTATCGCGCAGATGAACTCGATCAGCACCACCGTAAGCGGCTTGGCCGAATCGATCAAGCTGCTCGGCGACCGTTCAGCCGAGATCAGCAAAATCGTCGAAGTGATCACTTCCATCGCGGAGCAAACCAACCTGCTCGCATTGAATGCGGCTATTGAGGCTGCGCGTGCGGGTGAACACGGACGCGGCTTTGCCGTCGTCGCCAATGAAGTGCGGATTCTCGCGGAGCAGTCCGCCAAATCTACCCAGCAGATCAAAGACTTGATTGCTGCCATTCAGATCGACACGAACAGCGCCGTTCTGGCGATGGAATCGACGACTTCCGAAGTGTCGGCCGGAATCGAAGTGGTGAATGACGCAGGCAAGGCGTTCCACGGCATTTTGTCCGGTACGCAAGAAGTCGCCAGTCAAATCCAGGAAGTGTCCAACGCGACCCATCTCATGTCGGAAGGCTCTGCGCAAGTCGTGTATGCCATCGAAACCATCGCCAAAACAGCAGAATCGACCGCGTTTGGCACGCAAAACGTTTCCGCCGCTGCCGAAGAACAGCTTGCCTCGATGGAAGAAATCTCTTCCTCTGCTGCTGCCCTGTCAGAGATGGCGGAAGAATTGCAGGATTTGGTCAAACAGTTCAAAGTTTAGCTTTATGCTTACGCTCAGCCGCCAGCTTGTTTTTCCAGGCTTGGCGGCTGCGTTGTTTTCCAAGTGATAGCAATGACCGTCCCTTGCCCTTTGGCAGTCTCGACCTCAATCGAGCCGCCCAACGCTTCCACCAACGCTTTCGTGACGGCCATGCCGAGGCCCGATCCCTCTCCACGGGTTTCGGTATCCGTACCGCGGAAGTACCTCTCGAACAAGCGCTCCGCCGTTTCCTCGTCCATTCCTTTTCCATTGTCGGCAAAAGTCAGTTGAACAGTCGACGACCCGCTCTGCCGCAAACCGACCGTGACAGTTGTGCCCGCTTCGTTGTGCAACAAGGCGTTGGCGACCAGATTTTCCACAATCCGCTGAAACCACGGCTTGTATACGTGCATGTAAAGTGACGTCTCAGCCGCTGGGTCAAAGCGAATCGAACCCGCCACGTACGCAGGATGGTTCGCTACTTCCCTGACTACCTCTCTCGTGTAGCTGTTCAACTCCACAAGCTCGACAGCCGGAGCTTCTTGTCCGTTTCGCAATCGATACGTAAGCGTCAAGTCATTGATCAACTCATCGAGGTAAGCGGACTTGTCCAAAATGATTTCCGCAAACGAACGCGTCTCCTCTGCACTCCAGCTATACGCCTCATTTCCCAGCAAGTGCGCGTACCCTTTGATCGAGGACAGCGGCGTTTTCAAATCGTGGGATACTCCGGCGATCCATTCGTCGCGGATGCGCTCGGTTTCCTCCCTCAGCTTCTCGTTGCGGTGCAGCGATTGCGACAAGGAATCCAGCGAATCCATGACGTCCTGATACACGCGGTAGTTGCGCTTTCGCCGTCCGCGCTTGTCCATGCTTCGCGCCATTCCGTTTGCGCCCGCAGGCTCGGCATAGCGCCCCCTGCGCAGGTGGGTCAGCCATTTCATCATGTGGACGATCGGGGCGCCAAAGCGTTGTCCCAGCCAGTACGCCACAACCAGAATGACCAGCATCGAGCCAGCCAAAAGCGAGCCTAAGCCAACGAGCAAAACTTGAATCTCCGGTTCCAGCAGCGGCTTTTGCCCAGGCTTCATGCCTGCAAGCGGGGTGCTCAACACCCACGTTTGCCGCTTTTCCTTGTCATAGTAGGAAACGAGCTTCGTTCCGTACCGATCCGGATACACGGAGCGCAAAGCCAACTCTTGCAGCGAAAAGTCGTGAATCGCTTCCGACGGCTTGTTGAAAGAAGCCAGCTCGTTGCCTTTTTCATCGAGCAATTGCAGCCAGGCGCCCTCGCTTCTCACTCTGTCCGCCAAGTCGGCATCAACTGCAATCTCGGCGCCTGTAACCGTAGAACTGTCGATGAGCAGCTTTAAAAACTGTTCCTGCTTTTTGCCTACTCCGTACACCAGCGTGTGCCGGACGCCATCTTTCTCCTGTATCCACAAAAACAGCTGGTACGGAAACGGACTTTTTCCCAGCCAATAAGCGGTAAGCTCTCCCGGCCCATACGCGTGCGGCACGTCATCGGGCGTGAAAAACGAATCGGTGACTTTTCCCGATTCATCCAGGCGTTGCAGCCAGCCCCCGCTCTCGCGAATCAGCTCCAGCAGCTGCGGATCAAAGTAAAGCTGCCCGTCGCGTGATTCAAGCGTTTGAATCAACTGGTACAGCCCGGCATTTTCAAACTGGCGGTTCGCTTCAATCTGCGTCATGCGATCGATGATCCAGAAAAGCGCCACGCCACCCAGGATCGATAGCAACAACCCGACAATCACCAGCCAGGAGATCAGCCGGATCGCCAGCCGATTTTTAAAGTTCATGCGGCAGCCCTTTCTTCACCAGCTTGTAGCCCAGCCCGCGCACGTTCACCAAATATTCCGGTTGCGCCGGATCAGGCTCGATTCGCTCGCGAATCCGATGAATGTGCACCATGATCGTATTGTCGTCGCGAATGCTGTGTTCTCCCCACACCCGCTCATACAGCTCGCTTTTGGCAAAAATGCGATTCGGATTTTTGCACAGAAACAACAGCAACTGAAACACGAGCGATGGGCACGCGATCAGCTTGCCTTCCACATACAGCTCTCCGGCGATTTCGTGCACCTGGAAGCGTCCGAAATCAAAAACGCCGTTGACCGCGCTGGCATCCACAGGCTGCAATTTGCGCGAACGGCGCAGCAACGCCCGAATGCGGGCGACAATTTCCATCGGATTAAACGGCTTCGTCACATAATCGTCTCCGCCCACGGCAAAGCCCGTCAGCTTGTCGAAGTCCGTATTTCTCGCACTCAAAAACAAGATCGGCGCTTCCGTCAGTCTGCGGATGAACGGACATGCGTCGATTCCGCTCATCTGCGGGAGCGTCACGTCAAGGACGATCAGGTCGTAGGCTTTTTTCTCGCAAGCAGCCAGTGCCTCTTCCGCTGTTTTGGCCTTGTCGATCGTTTCGAATCCTTCTTTGCGCAGCACCGTCTCCAGCAACTGGAGGATCGCCTGCTCGTCGTCCACAAGAAGAATAGCGGCATCCTTCACCTTGCATCTGCTCCTTTTTCTAGCTTCATCCCTCATTTTACCATGTCCCTTGCGCCCGCAGCTTTTCAAGCTACCTTAACGGAATCATAATTTTGCCTGTCCGATTTAAGTCGGGCGTAAGTTTCCGTTTCTTTGTGGATAAGAGTAGCTTTTTATAATGGAGGCAACCAAGACGCGAGAGGATGGAAACAGAACATGAAGAAAGTCTCACTGCTGTTAGGAGCGTACGCCATGCTGTTGGTCGGTTGCGGAACCGCTACGCAATACCTCGGGAAGCCGCCCACTCAAGCTGGAACAGCGCAGGGCGCGGCAGAACAAGCGGCGGCAAAGCCAATCAAAGCTGAACAGCTCGGGCAAGCTCTCCTTGCCGGAAAAGCCGCTGCCGTCTACGATCAGACCAGCGCCGATTTCAAGCAAAGCATCTCCAAAACCGATTTTGAAAACACGTTTCAACAGTTGAACGCGACGATAAAAGAATGGAAGCACCATTCGCAGCTTCGTTTGAACGGCGACAACTTTTACGACACCTGGCTGGATCAGGACGGGAAGTTCGCCCTTACCGCTGTTACGGACTCAAAAGGGACGATTACCACCCTGCTGGTCAAGCCGCTGGAAACTTTCCCGGCTACGGACAACACCTTGACGAAGCTTTCCTATCAGGCGCCGTTCAAGGGCGACTGGTACGTGTTCTGGGGCGGACAGGATGTGCTGTCGAACTACCATTACGCGATACCGAGCCAGCGCTATGCCTACGACATCATCAAAATCAAGGACGGCTACTCCTACTCGGGAGATGCCACGAAAAACGAAAGCTACTACGCCTTCGGGCAAGAAATTCTCGCGCCGCAGGACGGAACAGTCGTGCATGTCGTGAGCGATATTCCCGACAACGTTCCCGTCGGCATCATGAACGACAAGCAGCCTGCCGGAAACGTGGTCGTCATCGATCATGGAAACGGCGAGTTCAGCTATCTCGCCCACCTGAAGCAAGGCTCGGCAAAAGTGAAGGTCGGTGATCGGGTGAAAAAAGGCGATTTGCTCGGCTTGTGCGGCAACTCCGGCAATTCCAGCGAGCCGCATCTGCACTACCAGGTTTCCGACGGCAAAGATTTGTTCTTGAGCAAGTCGATCCGCGTGCGATGGGAGGGCGGGCTGAACCCGCGTCAGGGCGAAACCGTAAAAGCTGGCAACTAGCGCCCCCGAACGAAAGCACCTAATGAAAAAGTCCGCCCTTGGCCTTGTCCCGGCTCAAGTGACGGACTTTTTCTTGTCTTCACACATACATTTCGTTTATGATCGAATTATCAATGTGAAAGCAGGTGGATCGAGATGAGTACCAGTCCGAATATCGCCGAGCTTGCCTCCCTGATCGGCGAACCATCCCGTGTGATGATGCTGGTCAGCCTGCTCGGAGGAAAAGCGCTCCCTGCGAGCGAGCTGGCGCAAAGCGCCAAAGTGACGCCGCAAACAGCCAGCACGCATCTGGGAAAGCTCGTCGAAGGCGGACTTTTGACCAGCGAATCGCATGGCAGACATCGCTACTATCGGTTGGCGAGCCCCGAGGTGGCCCATGCGCTGGAGGCGCTTTTGACCATTTCTGCTCCCCAGCCCGTTCGCTCCTTGCGCGAGTCCGATCAGATGCGGGCGATCCGCTATGCGCGTACGTGCTACGATCACCTCGCCGGAGAAGTCGGCGTCGCCTTGACGCAAAAGCTGATCGCGCTCGGCATGATCGAGGCATCCGGACAAGATTTTGTCCTGAACGAAGCCGGAAAAAGCAAGCTGCGGTCACTCGGCGTCGAGGTCGAGAGCAGCCCGAAAAGCAGACGGCGGTTCGCCCGTCAATGCCTGGACTGGAGCGAGCGTCGCCACCATCTGGCTGGCAGCCTGGGGGCTTCGCTCACCAACCGCTTGTTTGAACTGGGCTGGATCGAACGAATCCCCGGCGGACGTGCCGTACGCGTCACACCAAAAGGCACGAGCGGGTTCATCGCGGAGTTCGGCCTTGACGTCACAGGCGAAAAAGAACGCGTCTAGGCGAGCTTTCCCGACTCTTCGCGCTGCTTCCGGGGCGCAAACGTCCAGTTGACGAGAAAAATTCCGGCAAAAATCAGGCAACCTCCGGCGTATACGTTCCACAACACAACCTCCCCGAGCAACAGCCAGCCGGACAGCACGCCAAAAAACGGGGCGAGAAACAAAAAAGCGCTGGTGCGTCCAGGATCACCGTGGCTGAGCAAGTAAAACCAGGTGGCAAACTGCACGATGGACGCCATGATCGCCAGCCAGAGCACGATGAAGATCGACTCCGGCGCAATGATCAGCTTGGGCGTCTCCAGCGTCACGCCCATGATCAGGAGCAAAATTCCGCCGCACAGCATCTGGTAGGCCGTCAGCACCCAGACATGAAACCGCACGCCCCAGCGCTTGACCAAAATCGTCGCGATCGACCAAGCGAGGGCCGAGCCGATTCCGAACAGCGTTCCCGTCTCCCATTGCAGATGCGAGCCAAGTGTCAAAAACACGCCGGCAAGGCCGATCAGCACCCCGAGCCACTGGGAAAAACGGTAGGCCACTCCCAGAAACAACGTTCCCCAGATGACGACCAGAAGCGGATTCATGAAGGTCAAAATCGACGATTCCCCGGCAGTAATCGTTCGCAAGCTCAAAAAAATACAGCCCATGACCGCCGCCGTCTGCAAAAATCCGATCAGGCCGATCTTCGCCCATTCCTTTCCCGAGCGGGGCAGCGGCTTTTTCCACACCCACAGAGCCATGAGCAGCCCGGCGAGTGTGAAGCGCAAACCGACAAGCAGCAGCGGCGAAAAGTAAGCCAAGCCGATTTTTCCCACCGCAAACGATGAACCCATGAGTGAAGTCGTGACTACGACCAATGTTCCGAACAAGAGCCGATTCATGTAATCCTTCCCCCTTCAAGCAAATGCTTCGCTGCTTTTCAGTGTATAGGGAAGAAGTTACGATCCGCGTCGAAGTGTGTATGAAAAGGCACTACAACTCGTATTTTTCCACCAATTTGATCCCGATTCGCTCAAGCAATACGGCAAGCGTCTGCCAAATCCACCGCCGATAAACAGGCAGGTGCTTGACGTACACAGCCGTGTATTCCGTCTCCCCGACGGCCCCCCTGTCTGCCTTGAACGCCCCGACTCCCGCGCTCTGGTGCAGCAAAAGGCTTCGCCGCTGTGCCTCCTGCACCAAAAGACTCGACAGCATCCGGTACAACCCCGTCTCTTTGGGCAGTCTGGTATCGTAGCCAAACAAAGGAGTCGTCATCACGCCGTTGCGGACGAAATAACCGAGTATGCCGTCCAGCCGCCCGTCCTTTTCCAGTCCGATCAGCGTGAGTGTCCGCTTGCGCATCGCAAGCCTGATAAAGTCCTCCGTAAACTGAGGGTTCAGCCGGGAGTATTTGTCCAGGTACAGAGCGTTGTACAGCTCGACGATCCGCCCTGCCTGCCCTGCTTCCAGCTCATCGTGCCAAAGCACCCGGTAGCCGGACTTCTCCAGCATTTTCCGATCGCGGGACAGCGTATTGCGCACCCGCCACGTCCCTTTGCCTGGCCATTCCGGGTGAAACAAGTACACGTAGCGGCTCGGGACCATCAGGCAGCCTGCATCCTTCAGCCCTTTGTACAGCTCGGGACTCAGCTTCTGGCAAACGGAGCGGAACGCGATGATGTGCCGCGGCAGCTTTTTCGCGCAAAAGTGTGTGATTTCCCGCGCTTCCTGCGCCGTCCAGTCGTGGTACAAATTCGTGGACAACAGCCAGTTGTTCACAATCGCGATCCGGTTGCAACGGCTTGCCTTCATCCATAAGCCAAGCGCGGCCAGCACAGGCGCGAGCAGCCTTTTCCACAGCATGGAATCGAGCATGTTCAGCTCTTCGCGGGCGTAAGTGACAAAATGGGTGTACGGTGAACAAACATACGAATTGGCGTACTCCTGCTCATTCACCGTCGCGGGCACGAGACGCCCTCCTGCGCGCAGTCCCAGCAGCTTTGTTTGCACGTTTTGGATGTGGCGCTCAGGAGAATCTGTCGCGAGTGTCGTCAAATAGTCGCGGGCGTAGTCGCCATCTGCAAGCTGCGTCCAGTCCAGCGCCAAAAGCTCGTCAGGCTCATACAGCCTAATCTCGTCCTTTTTGCTCATCGAAAGCAAACACCCTCTCTACGCGCCGCAATTTTTTAGCGCCCGAATGAGGCTGGTACGGCACAAAATGGATCGCGGGCACGACAGCGCCATAGGAGCGAATGACAGCCGCGAGACTTTGCCGCACCTCTTCCTGCACCTCTTGCTCGGAGTGCTGCCCGTTTACCAACAGCGCGACTTCCACCTGCTCTGCACCAAGCTGGCGAACCGTGTATTCCTCGATCTTCGCGGATGCCACCATCACAGCCCGCCGGATGAAATCCGGGAAGATGGAAATCCAGCGATCCTCGTTTTCATGCCCATGCCGGAACCAAAACAGATCGTCCGAGCGCCCTTCTATCGCTTCCAGTGCCATGAACACGGAGCCGCATGGACACGGCGTGCGCCGCTCCGTCAAAATGTCGTTCAGGCGGTAGCGGATAATCGGCTGCGTCTCGCGGGAAAAGTCGGTCAAAATCGGGAAAAACCGCTCCTTCTGCTCATCGAGATACTCTTTTTCCATCACGACGATATCTTCGTTTACGTGCAAAGTGCCGTGCTCGCATGTGACAGCCAAAAGCCCTTCCGTGCACTGGTACACTTGATGAACGAGCTGAGCGAAGCTGTCCTGGATGTACGCCTGATCGAGCGGGTCGAGCACTTCCGCGACCGAAATGACTTTGATCGGCGATACCCGCAGTGCTCCTTGCTGCTTGGCTGTTGCCAGCATGCGCAGCATCGATGCCGGGGCGACCAGCACAGTCGGCTGATAACGATTCAGCCGCTCGACGTGCTCTGCTAACGAATTTTGCAGATCAAAAAAAGCAAACTGAATGCGCCGCCTGTCTACGGCTGTGTACAAATTGCTGTTCGCCCGCAGGAAAAAGGCGATCCGTTGCTCAGACCAGAGCGGCCCGGGCAGCATTTTGGCCATAATCGTCCCGGCCCATTTGGCCTGCTCTTTTGGCCCGACGAGAAACAGCCCGCGATTGCCGGAGGTGCCGGACGACAAGCCGACCGTGACTCCTTTGAGCTGTGGCGTAAAATCGCGTGTGTTCTCCGCCTGCAGCGCCAGACGGAACGCCTCTTCTTTGGCGATGCGCCGCGTATTCAGCTCGTCAAAATGCTCCATCATCAGCTTTTTGTCAATCGGCGCGAGCTTTCTCCACTCTGCCTTGGACAAAGCGCCCATTCTTTTCAAGTAAAACGGCGAAACAGGCAGTATCCGGTTCAGCAGCGCCTTGACCTGGCGATCTTGCCATTTTTCCAGCTGTTCTCGCGTGGAAAAGCGCCGGGCGAGCCACTTCGTCCGCACATACTGCGCAAGCAGCGTCATGATCTCCATGAAAAATCCCCGCCCTCTTTCGTCGTCTCCCACACTTCGCTGCAATGCGTCGGCATGATCCGCAAGTCGTCTGCTCGATTGCGCGACAGGACATGCAGCTTGCGCAGCTCGTCGCGGTACGCCTTGCGGTCGGACATGATCAGCCTGGCAAGCGGATGCGGCAGCAAAAAGCGGCGGTACGCCTCGCTCGACCAAGCGGCATCCGCGCACAAAAACAGTTCTCCGTGATCGCGGTCACGCACAAACACGCCAAACTGGCCTTGTGCATGCCCGGGCAGATCGACCACCCAAGCGCTCTGGTCGCCAAACAGATCGTATCCTTTTGCATACGGCGCGTACCGCGCTGGCAGCTCAACCGGGGCCAGCCGATCCACAAATGTCACGCGTTCGGCAAAATCGGCAGGCATTAAATCAGGCAAGTACGCCTCGCGCACAGCAGCCAGCCCTGTCTTGTCCTTGATATGCAGATAGGCGCTCTCGTAGCAGTACAGACGCGCTTTGGGAAAATCGCGCAATCCGCCGATGTGATCCGCATGAAAATGGGAGAGCAAAATGCCTTTTACCTCATCTGCCGCGATCCCCCGCTGGTTGAGCTGGGCCAGCACGCTTTGCTCAGGCGCTGTCACGACAGGCGTCAAGCTGGCGTAAAGCGAGTACGGAAACGATTGGGTCGCCTGGAAAAACCGCGGCGAGTAGCCTGTATCAAACAGCCAAATGCCGTGCTGCGGGTGCTCGATCAGCCCGGCAAGCGCGTGAAAGCGAATCATTTTCACCCTGCCGCCTTTGCGCGAGAACAGTTCCAGCTGGCGGCAGTAGCCAGTGTCCAGCCACGTCAATTTAACGTCCATGTTCTGCCCTCCACCATGCCGTAAAAGTTTCAATCCCTTGCGCTATGCTCACGCGCGGCTCGTACCCAAGCTCCTGCCGCGCTTTCGTAATATCGAGCGTCTGCGACTTGGCGAGTACCCCGACGGAATAACGGGTCAGGATCGGCTCGCGGTAGCCGAGCACGGTGCGGGACAACAGCTCCAGCACCCAGGCCGCTCCGTACGCTTGCCAGTACGGCACCTCTTTCGCTCGCAGCGGCATGTCCAGTCGCCAGAACACATCCGTCAGTACGTCGATCAGCGTGACAGCCTCCCCGTTTGTAATGTTGTAGGCTCGGCCGAATGTGCTTGCAGGTGAATCCATGCACAGCACGAGCGCATCCACGACATTGTCCACGTAAGTCAAATCGATGAGCGCTTTTCCGCCCCCAATCAGCGGCACGTATTTTTGTTCGTTGGCGCGAATCAGTCTGGGCAAAATCGCATTGTCGCCCGGCCCGAACAAGGCGCGCGGGCGCAGCGTAATCGTCGGCAGCCCCTGCCGATGCGCCTTGTCCACTTCCAGTTCGGCCAAATGCTTCGTTTGCGCATACACGTTGGCAAAACGTTCTGGCAGCGGCGCATCTTCCCGGATGCCATACGCATCGGCAAACGCAAAGTAAATGCTCGGACTCGACACGTGCACCAGCCGCTCAATCCCGTGCTTGTCGCATCCAGCAATGACATGGACGGTTCCGCTCACGTTCGTCTCGTACATGTCGCGAAACCTTCCCCACGGCGAGGAAAACGCGGCAACGTGATAGACGATCTCCTGACTGCGGCATGCGTCTGCTACCGCCTCCCTGTCTCTAATATCTGTACGGACAAAACGGATGCCCTGCTCTCGCAGCTGCCGCCCGATGCCCTCATCCCGTCCCAGCGCAGTCACCTCGTGGCCTTGCTCATGCAGCCGCTGCACCAGCTTTTGTCCGAGAAAACCCGTTCCGCCTGTGACGAGCACACGTTTTTTCATGTGCCTTCTCCCATCCTTTCCAAAGAAACCCGCTCAGCGCGGCACTTCCCCGTTCCATTCGATATCGCTCGTACTGCATGCGAGCATGCTTGTTTTCGTGCTCACGCTTTGCCAGGCCAGATCGCCGAGCATGGCAAACTGGTCAAAAAACGGGCGCAGATCGTCCAAGCGAAAGAGCACATCCCGCGCGCCGGACAGGTCGCGCGCCCACCTTTTCCAACCCGACCAGCCCTTGACATTTGCCAGTCCGTAGCTCAGCATGGCAAGGCCAAGCATATAGGATCGTCCTGTCTCTGGCACGAGCACCTCTTTTCCGCCTGCAAAAAAGGCATCCGCCACCTGTTGCCCTGCAAACAGATGAATCCCGCTCGTCAGCCGCGGATTGCATTCGAGCACATACAGTTCGCCTGCCTCGCTCTCGATCAGGTCAAAAGCGATCTGCCCGTTGAACTTGTGCCTGCGGACAAACCGCGTGACAAAATCGTATACTCCGCCATGTCCGGCAGAGGCAAAATGAATCGTCGCCCCTTGCCCCGCCGTGTGCACCGTCTCATAGTCCGCATACAGCGCAAGCTCTCCTTCATGGGCGACCGCGTAGCTGCACAACTGGCGTCCTGCGATGAACTGCTGGACGAGCCACGGCTGAGCGGCAGACGGGACAGGAAGCCTGGACAACTCCACCCTGGACGGATCGCGGATGATCTGGACATGGGCGGCGAAGCGGGAGTAAACAGGTTTCAGCACGATCGGGCCACTCGCTTGGCGAATCGCTTCGTCCCGCTCGTGCGCAGATTCCACCCGAATCGTATGCGGAACTTTCGCCCCTGCTGCCTGTGCCCGTTCCTGAAACAGCCATTTGTCATGCAAAGCGCGCAGCACAGGAAGCGGCTCCACCAGCACGGCGCCATATGCCCGCAACCGCTCGCGGCCGTGCGCGACGTAAAAAATTTCCTCGCAAGTCGGAACGAGCAGGTCGACGCGCTCCTTTTGCATGATCTGGCACAGCTCGGCGATATAGGCATCCGTCTTCGTCCGGGGTGGCGGAACGCGATAGGAGCGGGCTACATAGCGCGAATGAGCGCACAGGTGCCGCCCCGCGCTTTCCGCTACAACGACGCGGTGTCCGCCCGCGTGAAACAGCCGGGCCAACTCCAGCGTGGCAGGTGCCCTCCCTCCTGTCAAAAGGACCGTCCGCTCAGTATTCAAGCACAATCCCTCCGAGCGACAACCCGGCGGAAGTACCGAGCAAAAGCAGGCAATCTCCCCTTTCTACCCGCTTCTGGCTGATCGCCTCGTGCAAAGCCATCGGGATCGAAGCGGCAATGACGTTGCCGTGGTCTGCCATGATGTCGACCATTTGCTGCTCCATAAAACCGAGCTTCGTTCTCATGATGCGCAGCGCCATCCCGCTCGCCTGGTGGGGAATGACGGCCTGCAGCTGCTTTTTGCTCACGGACGCTTTCGCGAGCAAGCTGTCCACAAAGCCGGTAATCAACTGCAAGGTCAAGCGAAAAATTTTGCGTCCGTCCATGTCAAAAGCGAAGTCATCCTCGTGTCCGTTCGCATAGTGGCGCGGGTGCACCATCGTTCCGCCGCCGCGAATTTCCGAATAGTGCGCCCCTTCGCTGTAGGTTTGCATCGCTGAGCTGACAATGCGGGACGACTCGCCTTCCGGTGTCTGCCCCACGACGACCGCTGCCGCGCCATCGCCAAACAGCACGCAGCTTTCTTTTTGCTTCCAGTTCAGTCCCATCGAAGCGATCTCCGTCGAGACGATCAGCACGCGCTTGTATACACCAGCAGCCATCGCGCAAGACATGACATCGAGCGCAGTCACGAAGCTCAGGCAAGTCGAATTGATGTCAAAGCAAGGAATCCCTGTGCGGGAAAGCCCCAGCTCTTCCTGGATCAAGGCCGCTGTGCACGGAATTTCTTGCTGCGCCGTTCCGCTCGCACAGACGATGCAGTCAAGCTCCTGCAACGAGACTCCTGCCGCTTCCGCCGCTCGTTTGGCGGCAATCGCCCCCATCTGCGCGGCTGTTTCCGTTGTAACATAATGGCGAATCCGAACCCCGGATTTTTTTTCGGTCCATCCTGTAGCCAGCCCGAGCTGTTCATCCAGCTCTGCCGCTGTCACGACTCGCGCGGGCAAGTATTTTCCCGTGCCCAGCAATTTTACTCTTCTCTCCATGGTCTGGTTCTCCCTCGATTGTCTGTCTCTCACACTGTATGCTGTCACTGACACCCATTTTACGCAAAAGAATGGCAGCTTGTGGAGGGCATACGCAAAAAAGACTACCTTTCGCCTACGCAAAAGATAGTCTACTGTTACAAAGACGTATGTTCAGCTTTTTCGTTTCCCCCACGGCTTGAACACCGACAAAAGAAACAACAGAATCAGCGAAAGCAGCTGCAAGACAATCCCGATCCAGAGCTTTTCGCTGTTGACGATAAAAGCGGGATTGCCCATCGCTTCCAACCCTTGCGCCCAGGCCAGGCTGACCGCTGGCAACGTCCAGACGTACATGGCGACGGGACCGAGCAGGATCGTGACGAGCGTCAGCACTTCTTTGGCGATGAGCCAGTAATAGCGAAACAGCCCCCAATGCGTCCAGACGGAAAGCAGCACGCCTGTGACGATCGTGCCGATGGTCGACGCGCGCACGCTTGTTTTCGCCAAGGTGTGCATCGCGGTGTAACAGGCGGCAAATATCCCGGCATCGTCCGTATTCGCCGCCACGATGCTCAAAACGAGAAACAGGACCGCTCCGCCCAGCATAATCGCTGAAAAGAGCAAATGCAGGAGCAGCAGCCACTTCTTCCCTTTCATGCCCAGCTTGTACATGCTTTCACCTCTTTTGAGCCTCTGTGAGCCGCCGCAGCTACATAGCTACACCTACAGTTGAAAACGGTACCCGACTCCCCAAACCGTTTCGATATACTGCGGCTTCGTCGGGTCGATCTCGATTTTTTCGCGCAGCTTGCTGATGTGCACGGTCACGGTAGCAATATCGCCAAGAGAATCCAGTCCCCAAATTTTCTCGAACAAATCGTTTTTGCTGAACACCCAGTTCGGATGCGTCGCCAAAAACAGCAGCAGCTCATATTCTTTCGACGTAAAGGCAACTTCTTGTCCACGGACGTACACCTTGCGGGCGAGCTTGTCGATCCGCAAGCCACGCATGCGAATTTCGTCCTGCGGCGCTCGCTGGCTCTGGGAACCATCGGAAACGAGGCGGTCGTAGCGGGCCAGGTGCGCTTTTACTCTCGCCACCAGTTCGCCCAGGCTGAACGGTTTGCTAATATGATCATCCGCGCCCAGCCCCAAGCCGCGGATCTTGTCGATGTCCTCTTTTTTGGCGGAGACGAGCAGGATCGGGATGTTTTTCGCTTCACGCACCTCGCGCAAAATGGCAAAGCCGTCTACCACAGGCAGCATCAAGTCGAGAATGATCAGATCGTATGGCTCTGTCAGCGCTTTTTGCAAGCCGACCTCTCCCGAATGGGCGACCTCGACTGTATAGCCGTTTGCTTCCAGGTAGTCTTTTTCCACCTCTGCGATTACCGTGTCGTCCTCAACGATCAATATGTGCTTCATCCGCTCCACCTTCCGTCCCTTTTTGCAGCGGCAAGGAAAAACAGATGTCCGTTCCGCTGCCGACCTCGCTGCGCGCCCAGACGCGTCCTCCGTGCCCTTCTACCAATTGCTTGACGATCGCAAGTCCCAGTCCGCTGCCGCCCGTTGTCGTGTTGCGCGCAGGGTCCGCCCGGTAAAAGCGGTCAAAAATGTGCGGCATCGCTTCCTCCGCAATACCCGCTCCATTGTCGGCAATCGTCACAATAACTTCGTCTGCTGTCCGCTCCACTCGCACGTCGATTTGTTTCAGTGGTTTGTCCATGTATTTCATGCTGTTGTCGATCATGTTCATCAGCACCCGATGCAGCTTTTCCCGATCTGCCATCACGGCAAGCGGGCCGCCCTCTGTCCCCGCGACGTTCAGCCGTACGTCAGACATACCAGGCTCCAGACGCAGCGCCTGCACCCAATCGGTCAGGTAGGCCCGAATATTGACCGGCTCCAGATGAAAAGGCAGACGGTTCAAGTCCAGCCGCGAGTACAAAAGCAGCTCGTCGATGAGCCGATCCATTTGCGCGGATTTGCTGGCGATCATCCGCATGTATTTCTCCCGTTTCGGCTGCGTATCGGCAATTCCGTCCAGCACAGCCTCCACGCACGCCTTGATTCCGGTAATCGGCGTCTTCAAATCGTGCGAGATGCTCGCAATCAGCTCTTTGCGGCTTTCCTCGTATTGTAGCTGCATGCGAATCGAGTCGTACAACCGGACGCGCATCTCCTCAAAAGCCTCGCCCAGCTCGCCCAGCTCATCTTTTCGCCCGAGTTGTACAGGCCGCTCCAGATGGCCCTCCTTGATCTCGTGAGCCGCCTGTTTGAGCGCGTACAGCGGACGGATGATGCTCTTGGACACCAAATACGTCAAAATCCCGTTCGTCAGCCCGATAATGACGAGGAAGCTGACGATCATGAGCGCAAAGAAAGAGATTCCCGACGAAAACAAGGAGCTGTCGTCAGCCAGAAAATAAAGAGTGCCCTGACTCTTGTCGGCGAAGGAAAACGCATACGTCCTGGCGACATGCCTGTCGCTTTCCCATGGCGGCCACTGGCGCGGGCGTTCTTCAACTGCAGCGGACTGCATGTATTTCGGCAAATCGGCCTGAGCCAGGGAAGAAGAAGCGAACAGCACCGCTCCCTCTTTCGCCAATATGAATGCTCCGCCAAACGGGCGTAGTTGCTCATCCGTTTCGGTCAGCAGCTCATTGTCCAGCAACCGCTCCGCATCGTGCTGCGCCAAAAAGACCACTCCTGCAAACAGCTCGTCTCGTCTGTCCATGTTTTGCCGAAACAGCGGTTTCCCTGGTGCTTTTTCGCGCGGGAATGACTCTCCCCAAAAAACCGCCACCAGAGTCGAGGCGACCAGTCCAAAACAGACCACCGGAACGACGATCATGGCGATATAAGACAACCAAAGCCTCGTTTTGATTGACATGGTTCCTCTCCTCCGATGCGCATAATTGCTGTCATTATACTACAGCGCCTGGCAAAAGACGCACGCCCCTGCCTTAGTGCCGCCAGCCGCCTTTTGCCCAGTGGCTGCGCATCTCTTCGCGAGTCACTTTCTCCACTTGTTTCCCCGTCAAATCCACGCGCTCGGGAGTGGTCGCTGCCAAATCCGACAAGCGGACGTCCACAGTCAGTTGCAACGTATGCACGACGCCGGAAGCGTCCGTCCCGACCAGCTCCACCTTGGCTGTTTGCTGCTCGATCTGGTTTTGCTCGTTGATCGTCGCGTTCAGCACGACTTGCTCCAGATGCACGTCTTCCTGCAAAGCGGGCAGCTCCAGCGCGAGTCCTTTTTCGGCTTCACCCGCCCTCGCTTCCTGGCTGCGTTCAACGATTTTCGCGTACATGATCGGGCCTAGCATTTTGGCGAACACAGGCATTTGCTCCTCGTCGAGCTTCAAGGATACTCGTTTCCCGCCATCCGGCAAGTTTTCCATCGTCGTCCATTTCTCCATGCTTCCGAACAATGTTTTGTGTACCTGCTCGATCATGGCGCTGCTCATAGCGTGCTGATCCTGCTCAGGCTGTTGTTGTTGCCAATCCATTGCCTCCATGACGCGATACAGATCGCGATCCCCTTTTTTAAAAACCATTTGAGTCGGCTCGCGAAATGCTTGAAAGCTTCCTTCGCCGTTCGCATCGACATACGTGCCATCCACGCTGCCCAGCTTCTGCTCATGATCGACTTTGGCCACCCCGTCGACTGCAAAAAGCTTCGTCTGGTTGTCTGTCAACTCCAGGTGAGCGTGCGCAGTCAAGCTCCCTGCTTCTTTCGTCTGCTTTAACGCCGATTTGTACGACTCCAGTGCGCCGTTGTCCGCTTGCGCCGAAACGCTCATCCCCCACGTCGCTCCCCCGCCGATTCCGACCGCCAATGCCACCGCCAGCCATGTTTTTCGCACCAGTCATCCCTCCAGTTTCATGTAGAAAGCAGCCTCACTTTCTCTACTAGCGATGATAAAGCGGAAGCCTAAACGCGTTCTAAACGAAATCTAAAAAAAGTGTAAAATCATGCGCTTGGCGCACGCACACAGCTACTCACGCAAAAATCTTCTAAAAATGGTATATTGGTAAAAAGAATTGGATCAACAAGAGTGACAAGTGGAGGATGAAAAACGATGAACAAGCAGGAAGGCTACATCGAAGTTCCTGGCGGAAAAGTATGGTACAACCGCGTCGGCACAGGCAATCACACTCCGCTGATCGTGTTGCACGGCGGGCCTGGCAACACGCACGACCCGCTCCAGTCTGCATTGCACGTGCTTGGCGACGAGCGTCCCGTTATTTTTTACGACCAGCTCGGCTCGGGCAACTCGGACAGACCGACCGACTCCTCGCTGTGGAAAACGGAGCGCTTTGTAGAAGAGCTGGCCTGCATTCGACAGGCGCTTGATTTGACCGAGGTTCATATTCTCGGCCATTCGTGGGGAACGATGCTGGCTGCGGCTTATTTGATTGACGCTAAGCCTGCGGGCGTTGCGAGCGTGATTTTCTCCAGTCCTTGCCTCCGTGCCCAGCTCTGGAAAGAAGACGCTGATCGGCTGATCGCCCAACTGCCGGAAGACGTCCAGCAGACGATTGCCCGGCACGAACAGCAAGGAACGACGGATTCCAAAGAGTATCAGGACGCGATGAAACAATACTACGCGCGCCACGTTTGCCGCATGGAGCCGTTGCCAGAAGTCATGACGCAAAGCCGTGCGAAAGCCAACAAAGACGTGTACATGACGATGTGGGGGCCGTCCGAGTTTTGCCCGACAGGCAATCTCAAGACGTTTGATTACACGCCGAAGCTGCATGAAATCGCGATTCCTGCCCTGTTTGTGTGCGGTCGCTACGACGAGGCGACCCCGGAAGCAACAAGCTACTACCAGTCGCTCGTGCCAAACGCCGGGCTGCATGTGTTGGAGCACAGCTCCCATCTCGGCTATTTGGAAGAAACAGACGAATACGTACAGACCGTCCGCGCGTTTTTGCGCCAAGCGGACAAGCGATAATCCCGGTTGACTCGATATGGAAAACACAAGAAGCCCCGTCTCGCAGCAGTGTGCAAGACAGGGCTTTTTGTGTTTGTTTACCAGCTTCTGCTTTTTTCTTTGCCGATCAAGTAAAGGAAGTACGGCGCACCGATTACAGCCGTCACGATGCCCACCGGAACCTCAAGCGGAGGTAACAGCCATCTGCCCAGTCCGTCCGCTGCAACCAGCAAAATGGCCCCGAGCAGGGCAGCTACAGGAAGTAGCCAAATGCGCTTGCCCCCGACCAGCCTGCCAGCCATGTGCGGAGCAAGCAAGCCGACAAACCCGATCGAACCGACAACCGCGACACAAGCTCCGGCCAGCGCTTTGCGCCACTTCCCGCAAGCGGCTGGCTGGCAGCTCCAGCAGCACCTTTGCCCGGTCGATCCGCAAACCGGTTATGTAGTCGGAAAAGCTCACACCTTTGAGCGTCTTGAACATGCGCGAATGCATCCAGACTTTTGTGCAGTTCCTCCATCAAATGCAAAACCTGCGAATGGCTGCGCACGTGAAACGACTTTTCCAGCGGGAAATCGGCTGTTCCCTGGAGAAAAGTCCGCTCCGTCCCGGACGATGCTGCCTCCGTCCAGAAAGCGAACTCGATCCAAAAGACCTCCAGCTGCTTGCCCGCTTGCGCGCAAATGGAGGTGTCCGTCCACGGCCTGAGAAAAACGACATCGCCCGCCTCCACAGCCTGCTCGATCGCATTGCTTGTCAGCGTACCTTTGTGACTTTTGACAAACCCGATGCGCTGGCAGGAAGAAGCCGGAAGCGAATGCGGCTCTTGGTGAGCACATGTGACAAGCGATACGCTCTGCACGGAAAAAATCATCTGTCGGAACTGTCGATAAACCTCGTCAGCATGCAACGTTGGCCCCTCCTCTCCTGTAGCCCTTTTAGCTATCCACTATTATAGCTCGTCTGCCGTGCCCCCGCGCATCAGGGAACGGGGATGGAAAACAAAGGAGGCCGTAAAAAGCGTAAAGGCTCTCTCGACGGGTCGAAGGGTTAAACTGATTGATTGTCTGCGATTTCCGGATTTTCGGTCGTACTTTTTATTTGCTGTATGGATGGTTTTTTAGGGGTGACATAGTTTGACCTGTTTGTTGCTGTTTCAGGGATGCTTCATGATTCAATGGTATGTCTGTCTTTTCTCTCTATGCAGCCGCACGGATTCTAGCATGAACTTGTCAGGTTAGCTTCTAAAGGCTGGGCTTTTTTTCAACAAAAATACACCCCTTAGGTTGCATCGGATCTACCAGGAGGTTTAATCCAATGTCTATTTTAGGAGGTGCACTTCATTGACCGATAGTTGGTCAGCGCTTTTGGTTTAGCCGCTTTTTTGTATTTATTTTGCAAAAGGACAAGACTGGTATTGCGGGTTTTAATTGCTCTTATTTTACCTCTTCGAAGTCTATGATTTTTCCCTCACTTTTTTCCGTGCTAATTTCATTCCAGCCCTCTTTATCTGTGCCTATATTTTTTGCGCCAACAGTTCGTTGAGTATCAGAGCCTTCATTATTCTTGCTATACTTATGCAAGATATTTGTACCATCCGCTTGTTTTTCCAAAATGTACATCTCATTGTTCTCTTCATCCATATAAATACTTGGCACTACATCACCGTTTGCTTGCTCAAGCATGATATTCATTACTATTTTAGCAATCCCCTTATACTCTTCACTTTTTAAAACCTCTTTGTGATCCAGCTTTTTCAAGTCGTCCAGATTAATGTCAAAGCTGCTTGCAATGTCATTGTCAACCTTTTCTTTAAACTCTGCAATTCTTTGTTTTACAATCACCATGTCATCTTGCTTGCTTGCATTTGCATAACCGATAACGGAAAACGCTAAAGCTAATGCAATTCCACTAAATAAAACCGATTTTTTCATGGTAATATCTCCTTTTCACTATATTAAGGCATCCAAATCGCATCATCGTATGAGTGATTTTCTTCTGTCAATTTATCTTCCTTTTTTGCATACTCTTCATGAAAGCTGCTTATTTCCCAATACCCTTTCTTCGTAGGATTAACTACTTTCCTTTCTCCTGTTTGTTTGACCTTATATGAATTATAATTGGTTGCTCTTTCTGTCTCACCTAGCTTCTTTGCATTGAAATAGATAGTAGACTGCACCGTAATTTTTGCACATCCCCGCTGGCGGCTACCTCCCATATCGCTTTTCCATATTCCTCCTGATTACTAATCTTTGCTTTCAAAGATTTAACATAGGAATCTTCTGTTGTTTTTGAGGAAACTTTCTTCCCGTTTCTAGTAATAATAGCAAAGGAAATGATTTGCTTAGTATCACTAGATTTTACTCTAGAGGAGATATCACGCGTAATACCATACGAAGATATTACATAATGTTTTTCTCCCCCTGCCGTAGACAGATTTCCACTGATTGACGCTTCTGATTGTGCTATCCCCATCGGAGTAGCTGCGAATGCAGTAGTGATTGTCGCCAGAACAACGCAAGAAGTAATAAAACTTGCTACAAGCTTTCTATTCAACAATACCCCTCGCTAAAAATATTTTGAAATTTTTTGCATATTAATCTTTAATTTTTCTATTTTCAACATTTTTTTCCATTTATGTTTAAGGCTTCATTAGTAAGACGATGTAGCTTGTATTTTGTTACAATCCCCACAAAAAAACTGCACACAACCGTCCATATTGAAAACGGTTTATGTGCAGCAAGTCTCTCGTGCAGCTTTTTTCGCGTCTTTTATAAGTTTTTCCATCTTTTCCATCAAATCTACTTTCTCTAGCATCTTTTGTTGTCGGAGCATCGCGAGCAGGCAAGGCCAGCTTAGTTACAGTCTTCTGTTTTTTCGGATTTGTAATATAACGAGATAACCAAATACGAACAAAAATGCAAGAGCCTTAGTTTCAATTCCGCTTGCTTTTCGGGTCTTCGATGTAACGTCGCGCCGCTGAATTTTGTCGGCGGGTGGAAGGCATGGTTTCAGTCCCCTAGCTTCTCGGGTCTCCAATGTAACGTAACTCCCCATTTGACCGTCAACAATCACCACGTAGTTTCAGTCCCCTAACTTCTCGGGTCTCCAATGTAACAAAAAGTCAGTCATACCAATGCTTAATCCTAATTTTAGTTTCAGTCCCCTAACTTCTCGGGTCTCCAATGTAACTGCTTGCGAAGCTCCTTGCACCGGAGGTGGAGCTACAGTTTCAGTCCCCTAACTTCTCGGGTCTCCAATGTAACGCGTAGTCAACGGACGGCGGCGCTTCCATGATGCCAGTTTCAGTCCCCTAACTTCTCGGGTCTCCAATGTAACTCAATCCTGAACAGTGCAATCAGTCATGTAGCTGACTGTTTCAGTCCCCTAACTTCTCGGGTCTCCAATGTAACCGACTTTGACTACCATGCTTAACCTCAATAACGCCAAGGCTTTCCCCATACTCACTGCCAACAAGAACCCGCTCTTTTTTCGAGGATTCACTTCTCGTCAAAAATCACGCCCTATCCTCGAAAATAGGCTGTACGTGTACGCATCTTGTTCATTTCTTTTTCCTCGCTACAGGGTAACCATTCGCCCTCATACTTATAATAAAACATTATCCCCCATCTCATCTATCCATTTCTTTACACGATCCAGCACCCAAACAACTTTTCATCCACAAACGCAAATATCTTTCAACCGCCACTTCCTTCATCCAACTCCCCAAACAAATCACTCTCCTTTAATACGGCAAGTCCGCTCCCGTACAAATCCCCCCTGCGTGAACAGACCACTTCATTTCATTCCATTCCGCTACAATCCCACAAAAAAACTGCACACAACCGTCCATACTGATGAAAACGGCTCATGTGCAGCAAGTCCCTCGCACAGTTGCACTCGCGTCCCCTACGAGTTTCTCCAGCTTTTCCACCAGCTCCACGCTTGCGGCTTTCTCCAACGCCTTTTGCTGTCGGAACACCGCGAGCGCGGCAAACAAAAACCCGCTTTCTGCACGGACGGCTCCGTGACGATTCCCCAAGCAGCCGTACATGCCGCCAATCTCATCTGCTTTTCACCCTCTACTCGCCTGCTCATTGCTCCCACCGCTCCTCTGTCCTTTTCTCTCTGCTTCTATCCTAGCGAAACTAGCGAAACGAAACGCTTGCTCTATGCTGCTTACGCCCCCACGCCCTGCAACAGCTTGGAAAAAATCCGCTTGATTCGCGCATCGAGCACATGGCTGCCGCCGCGGCCTCTGACGTCCTCGACCATCATCGTGACCAGCAGGCGCGGATCATCCACATTGAACACCGCGTACCAACCGTTTTCCTGTCCTTGCTCGCCCTTTTTTTGCTTTAATTCTGCGGTGCCGGTCTTGCCCGCCATGCGGATGCCCGGCACGCGCGCTCCCCGGCCTGTGCCGCGGGGGTCTTCCATCACCTGCACAAGATCGTCCCTGACGATGGCTGCCACTTGGGGCGGAATCGCTTCACGCTTCCAATACCGCTCTTTTTGCTCGCCCTGAAGCAGCGACGGGTACACGATGTTTCCCTCGTTGACAAAAGCGCTGTACACGAGCGCCAAGTGAAGCGGCGTCATTGTCACCTCGCCCTGCCCATAGCCCGAGTCTGCCAACTGGATCTCGTTTCTCATGCCGTTGTTGGCAAGCCGGGACGGATCGAGCGGATACGGGATCGGCACCGCCTCGTCAAAGCCAAGCTGCTTTCCCTGTGCCACGAACGGCTCCTCCCCGATGGACAGCGCCGCCTTGGCAAAATAAATATTGTCCGAGTAGACGAGTGCTTTTTTCAGGTCGACGGGCGCTCCGTAGTCACTCACCCGCGTCACTTCGTATGCGCCCCAGGAGGCGTCCTTTTGCCAATGCAGTCCTTTGACCGAAACAGTATCGGCTGGCGTAATCGCTCCGGTCGCAAGTCCCATTGCCGCGGTAAGCGGCTTGAAGGTAGACCCTGGCGCAAAGCCGCGGGCAAAGCGATTCAGCAAAGGCTTGCCCGGATCGTCATTGAGCTTTTTCCACTCTTCTGTCGACATGCCGAGCACAAATGCGTTTGGATCATACGATGGCGAGCTGACCAGCGCCAAAACTTCTCCCGTCGCGGGCGAAATCGCTGCGGCTGTCCCAGCATCCTGCTTGAACTCGCTGTAAATCGTTTGCTGGACAGTAGCATCGATCGTCAGGGCGAGTGGCTGCCCGTTTTTGGCGGGTTGCTCCGCCACGATTTTTTTCACCGTCCCGTCTGCACCGACAATCGCGATCCGGCCGCCTGATTCCCCGCGCAATTGCTGTTCAAAAAGCTGTTCCAGCCCCGCCTTGCCGACGATATCCGAGGTGCGGTAGCCCATGTCTTTGCGCTTTTCGTACTCCTCCTGGCTAATCGCACCCGTGTAGCCGACCAAATGAGCCGCCGCAGCCTGATACGGGTAGTACCTGACCTGCTTTTTCTGCAAAACGATGCTCGCGGTTTGTTGCAAAGTTTGCAAGCGTGCATCATCCTCCGGCAAAGTTGCGATGCGGACAAACGAGCCAGACTTCCCCGCATTGGCACTCACCACACTCATCAGGTTTGCCAGCGGTATTTGCAACAGCTTGCTGACTTGTGTCCTCCCGGCTGGAGGCGTTTTGCTCCATTCATCTGGACGAATCCCGACATCGACCACGATCCGGCTCGTAGCCAGCCTGCGTCCGGCCCGGTCCAATATTTCTCCCCGCTTCGGATACAGCGTGTTGGCGCGCACCTTATCCCCCTCCTGCATGCCGGGAAATAAAAAGGAAGGATTCCAATGGATGTACCAATCTTTTTTGTCGTTTTGCGTCTCTTTGATCAAGGTTGCTTTTCCTGTAAACGAAATCGGTTCGACGAATGTGTCCAGCTTGATCCGGTAATGGAAGTTGATTTTCCCATCCTCAGTCGGGACGACATCTCCGTTGTAAAGCGGCTCGACGAGGATCGGTTTGGCCTCGATCCCGCCGTAAATGTTCTCGTATCGCGAAACGAACTCGTCTTTTGTCACCTTTGCCTTTGTATCCAGTGAAAGCTGTTCGTACATATGTGCAAACTGCTGATTTTTCCAATTCGTCGTATAAGCGGTAAACGCCGCCTTCGCCATTTCCCCGTCCGTTTTCGGCCCTTCCTTCCAATAGTCCCAAAAAAGGAAGACAAATCCCGAAAGAATTACGAGAAAGACACTCCAAAACCATATCCAAGCCTTTTTCACCAGTTCCTCACCTTCCCTTTCCCACGATAAACCAGCCGGATTAGAGAATAAATGGAAGAAAACTGATGAAATCATCAGATCACACTCACAAACAAATGATAAGTGTCAGACAATTCAACAGGAAAAAGCGCATGGAAAAAAGGAAGACCACTGGCTCGTCTCCCTTGTTCAATCTTCCCACATATAGCCGAAGCGAGGAATCGTGGTGACCTTTTCCCCGTACTTGCCCAGCCGTTTGCGCAAACGGTACACGAGCGCATTGATTTCGGCGCGTCCCACATCCGGCACGCTATTGTCTGTGTAAATCATTCTTTCCGGCCAGATCGACACCATGATTTCCTCATAGCTGACTGCCTGATTGGCCCGTTGATACAAAAGCATCAGCAAATCCATATCTTTTCCTGTCAAATGAATCCTCGCACCATCCAGGCGAATCTCGCGCCGCTCCAGGTTGATGACCAACCCTGTCGTGGAAACAGTCGAAACCATCGATTGCACCAGCGGAAAAGAAAATTCCCTGGTCACGTCCAACTCACTGCCCTCCGCAAAAAAGACCAGCTCGACGACTCCTTTGGCAAGGCTGATCAGATCGCCGTGAAATAACGGCTGCGGCGCTTGGCGGACGCTCTGCCCGTTGACTTCTGTTCCATGCTTGCTGTCCAGATCGGAAATCGTATAGCGATTGCCGATCTTGCGGATCACGGCATGCCGTCTCGACACGTATGGGCTGGAAAAAGCGATGTCAGGCGCAAGTTGGCTCCCTCTCCGTCCAATGGTGTACTCATCCTGACGAAGAAACTGGCGTTTTTGCACAAGCTCCGGATCGCCTTTTTTGATCAGGACATAGACGCCGTCTTCCAACGTTCATCACCTCAAAAAAGAGTTGCAGCTATCCGTATTAATTACATACCAAAATACCGGAAAGTCAACCCTTTTTTCGCCTATAGTAAAAGCCGCAGGGCATGAATAGTATCAACCACTCGCAAACCCGTCTCTTAATCATAGGAGACGGGTTTTTCTATCCAGTTAAAACTAACTCAACCTCTTACTCATGGATATCAATTAATCTGTAATCACACTCATCGTACTTTGAAACAAAATAATCCCAAGCGACATTTTTTCTATTGGAAGAATGATAAGAGACAAGGGGAATATCGTATCGACCATTATTTGTGAGTTTAGTTACGATGGCAGTGTGGTTCCAGTCTCCATCGCTATCGATGTCGTATTGAACTACATCTCCTAGACTAAGCTCACTTGCGTAATCCAAATCTGACCCGAAGATCGTATACGAGTTTGTAGCTACTTCGTAGAAATCATCGACATTAATCCAACTGTTAGAGACGTCCCATCTATCACGATAATACCATTTTTTATAGTTACCTGATGTAGTACCTCTTTCGGGAATCCCACCATAATTCAGTGCTTGAGAAACAAAGTTTGTGCAATCGTTGTTCCAGGTGTAGTAATTAGGATTTGGATTTAAAGCATAATCCAAGGCATAATCAGCAGCTTCCGATCCATCGTAAGAATATGAAGCTAGGGCAGCACCTTCTGGAGCTTCAATCGATAGTTGTTTTTTTGTATTTTGTTTTTTCATTTTAGCCTTAAAATCTTTCCCCTTCTTGATTACACCCTCACTATTTAAATCCGTTTCAAGGGTGTCAGAAGACATTTTTACAATTTCAAAATCATTTGACGTTTCATTTGAGTCATTGACAAGGCTATTCTTATTCAATGATGCAGCAGGCTTATTAAGCACCACCTTCACATCATCTGCAAAACCAGACTCAATCGAGTTATTTACAACAAATTCTTGGATCAGGTAAATATGTACCTCATAGTTATCCTTGTTTTCAGTTATACCTTTCATATCATAAGACGTTTCGTAATTTGTTATTGTAAAATTTTGAACATCGTTAATATATCGAAAATAAATGGCTGTTTCTTCTATTTTATCAAACGGTAGACTGCTAAAATCTCCATTATTAATTGCTTCTTCTCTTTTTTTGAGGAAGTTATCAATCGCTTCTCGAAGTCCTGGTGTAATCTGTTTTTCGTTAACTTCTGCTTTTGCAGCGAAAGCTTGAGGTGGAGCAACACTGAATCCTAAACTTAAGGACAATGCGGCAAATACTGCAAATTTTGCTTTCATCACAAAAAACCACTCCTATTTTTCCATATATTTAAATTAATTAAATCGACTATTTATTTGTATAAGTAAATCTCTCTTTGATTACTTTCCATTCCAGATCTTCGTATACAAGAACATATTCATAGTGATTTACGCGATTTTTACCTTCACTTGTAATAACATTTTTATTCACATCGATATAATACTTACCTTCAGCAAATTGGACATTGGTATGATTTTCAGCACCTTCATCTGCCAGTTCATTTAATTGTTTGTTGTGCTTATTGATTAATTCTTTAACTGTAAGAAGCGCGCCCATATTTCCAGGTAAGTCTTTGATTTGAAAAAAAATCGTTAAAGCAATTGAAACGAGAGCAACAGCAATAATCCATTTCCTAGTTTTATTCAACATTCTTCATTCACCTCATTTTCAAGTCCTAATGTATGGGTTTGATCACATCCAAATACCATAATATAATACTTTTTCAATAAATTGGAAGTTGCGTACAGACACATATTTCTCAGTAAACATTCTTTTGTAAAATTTTTTTCTATAAAGAGTGAGGGCGGGCGACATTTTGTCTAGGATCGTTTGTTTCATTCAAAAAAAGAATAAAAACTAAAAATTATGAACATGAATGCCAAAAGGGCACCCTGTATAAAGACTACAGCGCACCATAAAGGCTCATATTTAAAAACCAGTTAATATTCGGACTAAAACTATTTTTGCTCCTACTTTCAATGACTACTCAACTCGTATAATCGTAGTTTTTTCGCCGCCGCTTGGTCCCGACAATGACAGCTATCTCGTTCACGCCATCTATCTTTCATGCTTGCTTGCAATCTATCACGAACAACGCTTGAGCGCCGCCAGCTGTTTCGGCTCGATCACCAACAGATGGCAAACTCCGTTGGGCACGAACCATTTGTACGCCGTTCCTTTTGGTATGACGAGCAATTCGCCAGCCTCGATCCAAATATTGCGCTCATGGGACATCAATAGCAATCTTCCGTTTACGACGAGAATCATTTCGTCCTTGTGGTCGTGCTGCTGCCAGGGATATTCTCCCGAAAGCTGCTCCAGCTTGATCGCCGAATCGTTCAGCTCCCCTACGACCGTTGAACGTAAAGACTGTTGTATCCACGAAAATTGTTCTGTCAGATTTATCTTCTCCATGATGGATCTCTCCCCTTTGTCCCCAAGATAATACAAAAGACGAGGAGGGAAAATAGAAACGATCTGATAGAGTTATGATAAACAAAATCACAAAACGATGATAAGCGGCAAAAAATTCAATCAACAGAGTCAGCCGATTGGGATTGGGGCGTGCCGAATCGTTTGGCATTTCTTGCGCGGGCGCGTTCGATTTCCGTCTCGCGGTTGCGCGGCTCGGCGTTTGTCACCAATGAATCGAGCAAAGTCTGGGCGACTGCTGTTACCTCTTTGACCGCCCGCTGAAACGCCTCTTCGTTTGCTTTGGAGGGCGTGTTGAAGCCCGAGAGCTTTCTCACAAACTGCAGCGCGGCTGCCTGAACCTCATCTTCGGTAGCGGGAGGGGAGAAATTGAACAAGGTTTTAATATTTCGGCACATGGCGATCTCCTTTGGCAGAATGTCTTTTTCGCTCATCATACAACATACACAGTGAAGTCGGTCAAGCGCCGCCTATGAAAAAAACGGACGCCTGAAAAGCATCCGTTTTTTGCTCGTGCCCGCTTTTGCTATTTTTGGTTCTTTTGCAAAATATCTGCCGCTACCTGCTCGATCATCGCCTTTTTCCCGAGGGCAAAAAACGCTTCGTTGTAGCTCTGTTTTGTAGTGACGCGGTACACCTTGCCGTTTTTCTTCGCCTTCATATTGTTCCAGATCGCGGTATCTTCCAGCACATTGTGCTCGGAATCGGCGAGCAGCACGATATGGTCGGGATTGAGCGTCGACAGTCCCTCCAGGTCCGTCTCCTTGCCTCCCCACGGATCTGGCTCCGGTATTCCCGCCGCTTTCGGCAGCTTCAAGTCGGAGAAAATCATGTCAGCCAGCCCGGTTTTCGCGTAGAGGCGAATCCCTTTTTGCGTCGCTTCGATCACTGCGAACGATTCCTCTTTGGTAGTTGCCACAATCTGATCGTGCAGCTGCTTCGCATGGTCATCGTACGCTTTCAGCCATTCGTCCATCTGCTGTTTTTTCCCGAGCGTATTCGCCACAAAGTCGAACCGCTCGCGAAACGCGTTGAAACCGTAAGGCACGCGCACGGTCGGGGCAATTTTGTTCAACTGCTCGTAAATTTTTTCCTGGGCCGGACCCACGAGAATCAGATCGGGATTGGTTGCGGCGATCGCCTCGACACTTACCTCATTTTGAAACCAGCCCGCCACGGTCACGTCTTTTCCCAGCTCTTTTTGCAAAATCGGCGTCAAATCCATCGGGCTTTCATACTGGCTGTTCGCGGTCAGCACGGGACGAATGCCAAGCGCCAACAGCTCCTCAGTCGATCCAGATACGTCCGCGATTCTTTGCGGATTGGCCGGGATGGTTACTTCGCCTGCTGCATCCTTGACTGTCCGCGTTTCTGCTGTTTGCGCAGCCGGCTTATCTGCTGGCGCTTGTCCGCCTTGTCCTCCTGCACTGTTGTCAGCAGCTTGGCTGCATCCCCCTACAAGTAACGCCAAACCGAGCAATCCCGCGATCCAGCCGTGCTTTCTTTTTGCCATACCTTCCGTCAGCCTCCATCATCTGTGATAATAATTCTCAACAACTACGCTTGATCGTACCTTTGCCAGCTGTTTGCAACTACCGGACGAGGGCGAAAACTACGGTTGGCGGGATAATAGAAAAAAGCGAGAGACATCGCTCCCGCTTTTTTCGCTACAAAATATACCTGCCCCGCTTCACATCGGACGGATTCATTCCGTACTGTTTGCGGAACGCTTCGGAAAAGTGACTGAAGTTGGAAAAGCCGACCGACAACGCTACCTGGCTGACATTCATCTCGCCCAAGCGCAGCAGTTCCAGCGCTTTTTCCAGGCGCTTTTCCCGCAAGTACGCGAAGACGCTCGTGCCAAACTCCTCTTTGAAGCCGATTTTCAGCTTGTATTCGTTCAACTGCGCCATGCGTGCCAGCTCGATCAAGGAAGGCGGCGCCTCCATATTCGCCAGCAAAATTTCTCTGGCGCTATGAATTTTTTCCCGATCGCTGCGGGACAAAAAGGGTCGGGTGACTTCCGCCTCTCGCTCAAACAGCAGCATGTCGAAGGCGTGCGCAGCGATTTCCAGCGTTTTGCCTTCCGCATGAAGCCGCCGCAATCTGGGCTGAGACGCAGGCGGCGCGATCAGCTGCTGGAGCCGCATCATCAAATCTGGCCGAAGCGGCATGCGGAACATGCGAAAAGGACGGTTGCCCAACAAGCTTTCAAACGTATACGGCGTCCCTTCGTCGATTTGCGCAAGCCATTCGTTGAACAGCTCGACGGAAATCCCGATCGCTACCGAACGAAACGGCGCTTGGGCCATATAGCAAAAGTCGGCTTGAAAATCCCGCATCAATTGCAGCGAGCAGCTGTCCGGAACGAGATCGTGCTGGGAACCGCCCGAAACCGCTACCTCCCCCGTTCCTTGCAAGCAAAAGCTCAGCTCCACCATGGCGGCTTCCGAGCGAAAACGCATGGCGTGATCATCCTGAAAACGATGGAAGGAATCGACAATCTCCAGTCCAGGACGAGGCATCATTCTGTTGATGTATCCGTTCCAACCGGACAAGTCATCCCCCGCCATCTCCGTCCCGATGTCATCAAGCCGAATGTTCGGCAGCGCGTCAATATAACTGTCGTAGATGGAATGAATGGATGTGGCATGCATGGCAATCTCCCGGTTTTGATTTTGTTGAAAACGATTCTTGTTCTCATCATATAGAAAAAAGCAATGCCTTGGCAACCTTTTCGGTGTAGCGCGATTGCCTCGGCAGTTGAATCGGCTAGTGCAGCAGATTCAGCAAGATCGTCAGCGTCCCTACACTGAACACGGTCGTGACCAGGACACTGCTGGAAACAAATTGCGGACGCATGTTGAACTGGATCGCGTAAATCGCTGTCGTCGCAGCAGACGGCATCGCTGCGAGTATGACCAGCACTTTTTGCAGCAAAGGGTCAATCGGGAAAAACAGACAGATCACGTAAGCGAGCACAGGCGAAGCGATCAGCCGAATGACACTGGCGGCACTCAGTCCTTGCCACTCCAAGGCTTTGGACGATACGTTGGCAAGCTGCATCCCGAGAATCAGCATGACGACCGGAATCGCTGCCTGCGCCACGAGATCAATCGCCTGATAGTAGCCAGCTGGAATCACGACATTGCCTTGTTGCAGCAAAATCGCCAGCACAACCGCGTAGTTGGAAGGCTGCTTGAAAATCGCCCGAATCGCCGTGCCCGCGCCACCCCCGCCCCGCGAAGCGAAGTAGACGCCGAATACCCCCATGATGATCGAATGAAAAACCATGATTTGGACCGCATACGTAAACCCGGCCTCCCCGTAAGCAAACAAAATGATCGGAGTCCCGTAGTTCCCGCTGTTCATGAAGGCGGTGGAAAGCATCAGGGCGCTCTCCTGCGATTTGTCGTAGCGAAACAGGCGAGCCGTAAGCTGGGTGAGCACGATCAGCGCTCCGAGCAGCAACAGCGAGATGACGACGATGTAAAACAATTGCAGATCAAGCTCGGTCTTGTAAAACGTGCGAAAGACAAGCGCCGTGGTCAACACGTAGATCGCCAGCGACGAAATCGGCTTCAAATCCATTCGGAACTTGCGCTGAAGAATGTAGCCCGACAAAAAGATCAGCAAGACAGGCAAGATCACTTCGAGAAAAATCATGGTTCATACCCACTTCTTCCATAGAAATGCGAAATTACGAATAGTATATCAAATCGCTCGCCAAAAAAGCCGATTCCCCGTTATTTTCTGACAGAGAATCGGCTGAACCGTGCTATATGCGATTTTCTGCCACAAAGCGCTCGACATCAGCCAGCGCTGGCAGCGCCGGAATCGCGCCCGTCCGCGTGGTGGTGAGCGCTCCTGCCGCATTGGCGAAGCGAACCATACGTGTCAGCGTGTCATTGTCCATGGAGCGAAGCGGCTGCTTGGCTTCCAGCACCTGATAAAGCAAGCCCCCCAAAAACGCGTCTCCTGCCCCGGTCGTATCGACAGCATCGACCGCGTAGCCTGGAACCATCCCCTGCTCTTTTTCCGTTCGGAAGTAACAGCCCGCTTTGCCGCGAGTGACGAAGATCGCCTGATTGCGGCAAGTTTCCATCAGCCATTCTGTCCCCTCCGCCAAGCCGCTTGCCGGAGCGAGCAGCTCCAGCTCCTCTTCCGACAGCTTGACGATGTCCGCTTGTCTGATCCCGTGCAGCGCCATTGCCTTCGCCTGTTCCATGTCCGGCCACAAGCTTTCGCGAATGTTTGGATCAAACGATACGAGCAGCTTGTGTCTTTTCGCTATATCTACAGCCTTCCAGGTTGCGCTGCGCGCTGGTTCATGGGTCAAAGACAAGGAGCCGAAATGAAACAGCCTTGCTTGCGCGATCATTTCCTCATCTATGTCCGCCTCGCGAAGCTGCGTATCTGCTCCGGGGTTGCGGGCAAACGAAAACGAGCGCTCGCCACTCGCGTCGATGTGTACAAAGGCGAGCGTGGTCAAGGCAGCATCCGTCAGGACAAGCCCGTCAGTCCCGATCTCCAGGTCCATCAGCGTCTGCTTCAGAAAGCGGCCGAACGCATCGTTTCCGACTGCGCCGAGAAAAGCTGTCTTTTTATGAAACCGCGACAAAGCCGCAAGCACATTTGCCACTGCTCCGCCCGGATTTTGTTCATACGCCATTTTCCCCGGTTCGGGATGGGGCATCGGCGTGAAATCAATCAAAAGCTCGCCGCAGGCAACAACATCAAGCATTTGTCTGTCTCCTTTTCGTCTCTCGTCTCGCAAGCAACTTCAAGTACACCGTCATCCCTGCTTGGGCAAAAACAGCTCGGACGCCGTGTAAAGCGCCGGAGCGCCACCCGTGTGCAGAAAAAGCACATGGTCATCCTGCGAAAAGCGCCCCTCGCGAATCAGCCCGATCAACCCCGCCATCGCTTTGCCCGTGTAAACCGGGTCGAGCAAAATTCCTTCTGTGCGGGCGACGAGCTGCACGGCTTCGACCATTTCCTCTGTCGGAATCGCATAGCCTGGCCCGACAAAGCGATCTTCGCACTGCACCACATCTGCCTGGATCGTCGCTTGCAGACCGACCTCGGCGGCGGTGCGCGCAAGCAGCTCCTGTACTTTCGCTTCCTGGGCGGCGCGGTCGCGGCTGACATTGACGCCAATCACTTTGGCAGACGATTGTCTCGCCAAAAACCCGGCGATCAGACCCGCTTGCGTCCCGCCACTGCCTGTTGCCGTCACCACGTAATCAAACGGAGTGCAGCTCTCCCACGCTTGCTGCTCGATTTCCTCTGCGCACGCCATGTAGCCAAGCGAGCCGATCTCGTTGGAGCCGCCAACCGGAATCAGGTACGGCTTCCTGCCTGCTTCTCGCAGACTGTCCGCCAGCTTTTCCATCGCCGCAAGCATATCGCCGTCTGCGGGAATGACCTCGATCTGTTTGGCGCCAAGCAAATGAAACAACAGATGGTTCCCGCCCGCCTGCGGATTGTAGTCGCCTGTCTCGGGCGCCGACAAAACGAGCTGGCAACGCAGCCCTTCGCGAACCGCCGCAGCCAGTGTCAGACGGCAATGATTCGATTGGACAGCGCCGCACGTAATCAGTGTATCTGCGCCTTGCCGGATCGCGTCGGCAACCAAATACTCCAGCTTTCGCGTCTTGTTGCCACCAGCCGTCAAGCCGAGCAAGTCGTCGCGCTTGATGGAAATGTGCGGGCCGCCCAGCACCTGCGACAGCCTCTCCAGACGCTCGATCGGCGTCGGGCCTTGCGTATATTTTCTGCGTTCATAGCGAATCGGCTTCATTTTATTGCCTCCTTCAAGCCTGTTTGCGTATGAATACGATCTGGCTACCGCCGATTCCTCCCTTGCCTGGCGAGTTTCCCGATTCCCGGTTGCTTTTTCCATTGACGAAGAAGGCGCGATCCATTACCATGATCTAGTCATTTTTATGAAATTCATCCAATTTTAGCGAAGGTGTTTTTCGATGCACGCAACGGCATTTTTGCCATGATCTGGATACCGCACTTCCGCCTGTCCAAACGGGTGAAAAACACGTTTGTTCGCTAGACGCAATCGAACAAACCGGAAAGGAGGGCTTCCTTTTGCCAAAATGGCTGTTTCTGCTTTTTGCCAGCTACCTGTTTTACAGTCTGCCTGCCATGCTCGGCTTCGGCGTAGCCATCCAATTCGCGCCGGGAGCCACTCCGCTTGAAATGGCATCAGCCTACGTCTACGACGGAATTGTCGCTGACTTTTGGCCAAAGCTGTGGAAGGCGGCTCTTACCACCCTGATTATATGGCTGCTCCTGCGAAAAAAGCGCCAGGCGTAAATCGGCATAATCCCCTCGTTGTTCATCTTCCGTTCATCTTCTTTTCCTACACTCAACCGTGTAGACAATCAAGAAGCGAATGGGAGATGATTTTTTATGCTAGTATGGGCTGTCATTTTCATCAATTTGGCGCTCGCCTCGTATACAATCGGAGTCTGGTCGGAGCACCGTGCCAAGGAGCTTGCCTGGAAGCACTTCGTCTTTTTTGGCCTGGGGCTTGTCTTCGATACAGTCGGAACGGCTTTCATGAAGCTGCTCGCCGACGGCAATTCGCTGAATTTGCACGGGATTACCGGGCTGGTCGCGCTGATCCTGATGTTTTTGCACACCGCCTGGGCCGGCTTCGTCCTCTGGAAAAAGCAAGACCGCCAACGCAAGCAGTTCCACAAATTCAGTCTGTTTGTATGGGTGCTCTGGCTGGTCCCTTATTCCATCGGTGTCGCTTTAAGCTTTACACGCTAACCAATCAAATACTTGCCAAACAGGTTGTCTTCGGATAACCTGTTTTTGTTTTCCGAAAATCTCTCCCCCATCGCCACACGCTCCCTACAGGCTGCCTTTTTGCCGTCCGAGAGATTAGACTTCGCGAATTGCGGGTAAAGATTTACAGCAAGAGCTTTCAGAAACAGAAAAAAGGAGTTTGGCATGGGGAAAAGAAGAACCTATACGCTTCGCTTTATTATGGAAATGCTCGTTGTGTTTTCTGTCCTCGCGACAATTTTGATTGAGGTCATTTCTTCTCTTCATGTCAATCGCACCTCGCTCTCCACCAACTACCTGGAAAACAACTACCAGTACGCGAAGAAGCTGGCGAGAAACACAGCAGACATATTGACCGTCCTGCAAAACAACGTCGACACGATTGCCAGACAAGCTGGCGAGAAGCCGCTCGTAGAGAAAGACTTGGACGACTGGTATGCGGCCAACAGACAAAATTTTCATTCCTTGTTCATCACAGACGCTGAAGGTCACATCCAGAAAGTCAGCCCGCTGAAATCCGGCGTTGCCCTCGGAACGTTGCTGACCTCGCATGCTGTGAGACTGGCGTTGATCCAAAAGAAACCGCTGATCTCCGAGCCTTACCGTGCGGTGTCGGGCCGGCTGATTTTGATGATTTCTTCGCCGATTTTTGACAAACAGGGAGTGTACCAAGGCTTTGCGGGCGGAACGATTTATTTGGAAGAATCGAATGTGCTCAACCGGACCTTGAAGGAACACTTTTATGGGGACGGTTCCTACGTATATGTGGTCGATCAGCAAGGGAGGCTCATTTTCCACCCCGAAACAAAGCGCCTCGGAGAAACCGTGCTATTGAATCCCGCCATCCAGCAAGCTCTCGCGGGCAAAAGCGGCTACCAGCAAATCGTCAACAGCAAGGGCAAATCGTATTTTGCCGGATATACGACCGAAAGCGTCAGCGGCTGGATTATCGTCTCCCAGACGCCGACCTCTGTCATTGACGAGTCGAATCACAAGCTGCTCCACAATCTGTTGATGACTTCCTTGCCTTTTTTGCTGCTCACGCTTGGCATCGTCTGGTTGATTGCCAAAAACATCAATACCGCGCTGTCCAAATTAACCCACATTTCCGATGAGTCTGGCGGAATGGACTGTCCTGCCGAGCTTACGACCACCTCCAAAATTTACGAGGTGCAAAAGCTGTACCAAAGCACGCGGCTGGCACTTCGCCAGATGAACCGCAAGCTGCGGCAGCTGCAATCCGAAGTGGAGAAGGACGGATTGACCGGACTTGCCAATCGCAAAACGTTCGATGCCTGCTTGCAAGATGCTTTGCGCAGCGAAATTCCGTTTTCCCTCATTCTGCTCGACGTCGATCGGTTCAAAAGGATTAATGATGCTTTCGGCCATGTCACAGGTGACGAGGTTTTGAAACAAGTCGCCCAAACGATGCTGGATACGACGCGCGAAGACGACTTCTGCTTCCGCTACGGAGGGGAAGAGTTCGGCATTTTGCTGCAAGGAGATCGGCATCTGTTCGCCTATCAAATCGCCGAGCGGCTGCGGCAAATGATTGAAGCGCTCGACAATCCGACGGGACATCCGGTGACGATCTCGCTAGGAATTGCCAGCTATCCGCTGCACGGTACGGAAGCGCTCGACATCATCACCTGCGCGGATCAGGCGCTGTATCAATCCAAAGCGGCCGGGCGAAATCGGACGACGAGCTTTCGGCTCGGCATCGAATCGCTTCAACCGTAGACGCGAACGAGCAGCACGGTCACATCCCATTTCATGAAAAACGTACGTCTCGACGTTTTTCACAGCAAAAAAGCTGCCGACAGATTTTGCTCTGCGGCAGCTTTTTTCTAGCCAAACAAGTAATAGCGGGATAAATCCACGCGGTAGTTTTGAATAATCTCATCGACTTCCCGTTTGCCCCGCATCAGGATTTCCAGGCATTGTGCCTTCTTTTCCTCACTCATCCGGTAAATCGGGCCGGATATGGTCAACGAGCCCATCACATGTCCGTCGTAATGGAACAGCGGGCACGCGATCGCCAGAACATCCGGCGTATACTCGCCCGTGCTCATCGCCCATCCGGCTTCGCGAATATGCACAAGCTCCTCGCGCAATTTGTCCGGATCGGCAATCGTATTTTTCGTGTACTGCCGCAAGCCTTGCAAAATGATGTGCTCGATTTTCTCTTGCGGCAAGTAGGCCATGATCGAACGGTACGATGCGCCTACAAACAAAGGGGCACGACTGCCTACCGACACGGAGTATTTCACCACATTGTCCGGCTCCAGCGCATCGAGCGTAAGCGCTTCGTCTTCGTCCAGGCAGGTCAGGAAGATCGACTCGCCCGACTCCTCCATCATCCGCTGCAACACAGGCCGAATCAGTCGTGATACATGGAACGACTCTCTCATTGTCAATCCAAGCTCCCACAGGCGAATGCCCAATGAGTATTTTTTCGTCTTGGGATCTTTCTCCAGAAAGCGATTGGCTTCAAACGTAGACAATACGCGGAATACATTTGCGTGATTCAAACCGACTTCCTTGGCGAGTTCCCTTGCTCCCCATTCCGGTTTCTCCTTCGTGAACAGCTGTAACAATTTGAGTGATTGATCCAACGTTTTTAGCACGACGACTCCCCTTATTCACGATTACTTTTCAAACCCGTTTATTGCTCGTACAAAAAGTCAATGGCTGCCGCCACGTACACCTTCGCGCAGCGGATGACGTCTTCGACCAGCACTTTTTCATTGAAATTGTGGATGCTCGGCAAGTACGCAGGCCCGTATTGCAAGACCGGAATGTCGTACGCGCGGAAATGTCTGGCATCGCTGCTTGCCCACTGCTGAACGCCAAAAGCGTGCTCGCCTGTCACGTACGTGATGTTGTCGACGATCGCCCGGCAGACCGGATCATCCGGCGACGTGTAGTTCGCATGGCTTTGCGTTCCCATCGGCACAATTTCGTAATCAATATCCAGCTCGTCCAACTGGCTGGTGATGTAGCCCATGACTTCTGCTCTCGTCACGCCAAACGGCAGGCGGCAATCCACTTCCACGGTGCAAGTGTCAGGGACCACATTTGCTTTCGTTCCGCCCTCAATCGTACCGATGTTGCAAGAGACGCGCTCCAGCACATCCTGGTACGGTTCCCGCTCGGTGCCGAGCATGTATGCTTTGGATACCTTCACGAGTTCCTTGACTTCATCCGGAATCACGACCGGATAATCCCATACGGTGCGAATCCGCTCGATAGCGCGAATCGCATCCATGATCGCATTTTTGCCGGCGATCGGCCCGAGGCTGCCGTGAGCTGGCTTGCCTTTGACCGTGAGCTGGAACCAGCAGGAACCTTTTTGCCCCAAAGTCGGATTATGCGGCGAGGACGGCTCGGCGATCAGACATCCGTCTCCCTCGACCAGCTTGCGCTCCAAAATCCACGGAACGCCCATCGCTCCGCCTGTTTCCTCGTCCGGCACGATCGCCAGAATCAATTGTCCCGGCAGTTCGACTCCCAAGCGCTGCAAAATCGTCGCGGCAAAAATCAGTCCAGCCAAGCCGCCCTTCATGTCAGAAGCGCCGCGGCCCAAAATCCAGCCGTCTTTTACTTCGCCGCTGAACGGAGCAAATTCCCACTTGGACAAGTCCCCGGCAGGCACGACATCCGTATGGCCGCAATAAATCAACTTTTTGCCCGATTGCAGATTGCCGATCTGGGACACGAGGTTGTACATGTTTGGCCCTGCTTCATGCCAGTCTGTAGCGATGTCAAAACGCTCCAGATATTCCGTAATAAAGCGACTGATCGGCCCGGAATCGCCCGGCGGATTTTCGCTCGGGAACTGGATCAGCTTGCAGCACAGCTCGATCAATTCGTCCTTGTTTTGTTCGACGGCGGCGATGACCTGGTCTTTTAACGCTTTCAGTTGATCGCTCATGACACGCTCACCTTGCCGTCCAGTGTGAGCAGATGCTTCATGGAGCCGTACAGCGATGTCATCCGCGCAAACTCTTCCTCGTCGTAGAACGCGCACTTGCCTGTTCCAAACAGCTTGGCTACCTCGATCACGAAGCGCACGACTTGTTCGACGTGCACGAGATGAGTCGCACCTGTGGCGCAGCCTGCTACTGGCACCTGGGTCGTCAAGGCAATCCCGACAACCGGGCTGTCTGTTACGACACACGGCTGCATGATGCTGTTGATGTGGTGCAAATTGTTGCCGTACGGCGTGATGTCTTGTACCGTAATCGGCAATGTCACTGGCATGTTGCCGGACGTTTGCTTCACCAGTTCAAGCAAATCGTTGCTGATGCGCAAGATGTACCCTTCCTTGACCGTCGGGGTGATCGCATAGCCTGTATGATTGAGAATCATGTTTCCTTTTGTGGTGTCGATGGACAAAATCGCGTCCATCTCGGACGATACTTCATTGGCATTCATGATCTGCATGTCCACCGGAGAGTTCATGAACGGCACGGGATCATGCGGAAGAGTCGGCGCATCCGGGCAAATGTGCGTAGTCAGGAGGATGTCTCCTTCCAACGTGTCGCCGCGCTGCTGCATGTCGGCAAGCTTCGCTGCTGCTGCCATGCACGCCAGAGCGCCGTCGCCATCAGATACGAAGCCGACTTGCTCGGGACGGGCGCCAATCCCGCCCAAACGGCCAATGACGCCAAGTGTCGGCGCCGTTCCGCCGCTGCTTTTTCCGTTCTTTCCTTTTATTAATACTTTGACGAAATCGGTCTTTCCTTTTTGTCCAGTAACGGTAGATACTTCTACATCGCGAAAGCCGCTTTGTTCAAAATATCGTTTCAGGTCATCCCCTGTAACGTAAGCGCTGTCCATAAGATCGTACATTTCGATTACATGCTTGAAAGACATAAAAAAGTCTCCTTTTCCATTATGATAGATTTCCTAAAAGATGACAAGAAACCTTGTGCTGCCCTTCATACAACGTGAGCGCAGGCGCTTCTGTCTTGCAACGGTCGGTCGCATACGGGCACCGCTTGTGGAAATGGCAGCCGGATGGCGGATTCATCGGACTCGGCACATCACCCGTCAGGATGACCCGCTCCTTTTTGATCAGCGGACTTTCCTTCGGCACTGCCGACAGCAGCGCTCGCGTATACGGGTGCTGCGCATTGTGGTAAATCTCCTCGTACGTTCCCATCTCCACGACACGGCCCAAATACATGACGGCAATCCGGTCGCTGATGTAGCGCACGACGTTCAAATCGTGGGAAATGAAAATGTAGGTCAGGTTGAAGCTCGCCTGCAAATCCTTCAGCAAGTTGATCACTTGCGCCTGAATCGACACGTCCAAAGCCGAAACGGACTCGTCGCAAATTACAACTTCCGGATTGAGCGCAAGCGCCCTGGCGATGTTGATTCGCTGCCGCTGTCCGCCGGAAAACTCATGCGGGTAACGGGTGGCGTGATAATCGGAAAGCCCGACGACTTCCAAAAGCTCCTTCACCCTTTTTACCCGCTCCTGGTGAGTTCCGACCTGGTGAATGACCAGCGGCTCCACGATCAGCTGCTCGACTGTTTTGCGCGGATCGAGCGACGCATACGGATTTTGGAAAATCATCTGGATCGATTTGCGCGCCCGCTTCATTTCCTTGTCGGACAGCTTGGCCAAATCCTGGCCCCCCATGATGACGGAGCCTTCCGTCGGACGAATCAGCTGCATGATCAGGCGAGCCAATGTCGACTTGCCGCACCCGGACTCGCCCACGATCCCGAGTGTCTCCCCTCTTTTCACCTCAAAGCTGACGTCATCGACTGCCTTGACGACTTTCGAGGATTTGCCGAACAAAGACTGATCCTTTACGGGAAAATGCTTTTTCAGCTGATTGATTTGGATGATCGACTCACTCATGCCTGGCTTCCCCCTTTCCGTTCAAGACGGTGGTCGCTCGTCTGGAAGTGGCAGGCTACCAGATGGTTGGGAGCCACTTCGACGAGCGGCGGTTTTTCGCTGAAGCACTTGTCTTTGGCATATGGACAGCGGGGAGCGAAGTAGCAGCCCGCAATATCTTCGCGCAGGTCAGGAGGATTGCCCGGGATCGACGGCAGCTTGCCCGTTGTGTCTGATTTGATCTGGGAATCAAGCAATCCCCACGTATAAGGATGAAGCGGCTTTTCGTACAGCTCTTCTACCGTTGCGTATTCCACCGTGTTTCCGGCATACATGACGAGAACTTTTTGACAGCTCTCCCAAACGACACCCAGGTCATGAGTAATCATGATGATCGATGTTTGCAAATCGTCTTGCAGTTTTTTCATCAAGTCCAAAATTTGCGCTTGTACCGTTACGTCCAAAGCAGTTGTCGGCTCGTCCGCAATCAGCAGCTTCGGATTGCAAGCGAGGGCAATCGCGATCATGACGCGTTGGCGCATCCCGCCGGAAAATTCGTGCGGATATTGCTCCAGCCGTTTTTCCGGCTCCGGAATCCCGACCAGCTTCAACATCTCAATCGCCCGCTGGCGAGCCGCTTTTTTGTCCAGCTGCTGGTGCAGGCGGATTACTTCGATAATTTGATTCCCCACGGTAAAAACCGGATTGAGGGAGGTCATCGGGTCTTGAAAAATCATCGAGATTTCGTTTCCCCGAATCTTGCGCATCTGTGCCTGGGAAAGCTTCGTCAAATCTTTTCCTTCAAACAAAATGCTGCCTCGCTCGATTTTTCCAGGGGGAGACGGAATCAGCCCGAGAATGGCGGTGGAGGTCACGCTTTTGCCCGAGCCTGATTCTCCGACAATCCCGATCGTCTCCCCCTGCTTCAGATCAAAGCTCACGCCGTTTACCGCCTTCACGACTCCGGACGAATAAAAATAAACGGCCAAATCTTGCACGCTGAGTAGTACATCTGACTTTGCCAATTCCCCTTCACCCCAATCTATGTCTCACTTTTGTCGCTTACACTTTCATTTTCGGATCGAGTGCATCGCGCAAGCCGTCACCGAACAGGTTGAAGCCGAGTACCGAGAGCAAAATCGCCAGCCCGGAGAACGTTGCCATGTGCGGCGACAAGACGAGGAAGTCTTTTCCGTCCTTCAGGATGCTGCCCCATGAAGCGGTCGGCGGCTGCACGCCCAGACCGAGGAAGCTCAGCGCCGCTTCGGAAATGATCGCTCCGGCTACGTGCATCGTTGCGTAAACAATAATCGGCGCCATACAGTTTGGCAGGATATGGTGAAAAATAATGCGGGAATCGTTGGCCCCAAGCGATCGCGTCACCTCGATATACTCTTCCTCCTTGACCGCCAGCACCTGGCCGCGGACAATTCGGGCGAAGCCGGGAATATTGGCAATCCCGATGGCGAGAATGACGTTGAACAATCCGGCTCCAAGCACGGTCATCAGCGAGATGGACAACAGGATGAACGGGAATGCAAACAATCCGTCCATGAGGCGCATGATGATCGCATCCCATTTGCCTCCGTAGTAGCCTGCCAAAAGACCGAGCAGCGTGCCGATCATGCCGCCGAGTCCGATCGCAAAAATACCGACGATCAAGGAAATGCGCGTGCCGTAGACGATCCGGCTGAACAAATCGCGTCCGTAGTTGTCAGTTCCGAGCAAATGACCGTCGATGCCAGGCTCGGACAGCGAATTGGCCAAGTCCATGTCATTCGGCCCGTGCGTCGCAATCAATGGCGCGAACAGGGCGAAAATGACCATGAGCGCGATGATGACCATGCCGACCATCGCCAGCTTGTTTTTCAAAAGCCGGCTCCATACACTGTTTTCCTTGCTTTTTTTCTTGGGTGCGTTAGGTGCGAGCGTCGCGGGAGCTGGCGATAATGGTTGCGCGTGGTTGCTCATATCGGATCAGCCCTCCCCTTTATTCGTTAGTTTCACGCGCGGATTGACCACGGTGTACAAAATGTCGACGAGCAAATTGATCAACACGAAAATAACGGCGATGAACAGGACGGTTCCTTGCACGACGACAAAGTCCCGATTTTCAATCGCGTCCACCACGAGACGCCCCATCCCCGGCCAGCTGAAGATCGTCTCCGTCAGGACAGCCCCGCCGAGCATGGAGGAAATTTGCATCCCCATGACCGTAAGCAATGGAGTCATCGCATTTTTCAAGGCGTGCTTCCAGACGACGAAAAATTCGCGCAGCCCTTTCGCCCGAGCCGTCTTGATGTAGTCCTGGCGGATTACTTCAAGCATGCTGGAGCGCGTAATCCGGGCAAAAGTAGCCATCGGAATCGTGGACAAGGCGATGCTCGGCAAAATCAGGTGCGTGACTACGCTGCCGAAGCCTTCGGACAACGAGCCCATCCCGGTAGCCGGAAGCCAGCCAAGATGTACGCTGAAGTAAAGAACGAGCATGACCCCGAGCCAAAAGATCGGCATCGATACGCCAACGAGCGAGAGAATCATGACGGTGTAATCCCAGAACGAATACTGTTTGGTTGCAGAAATGATGCCTGCCGGAATCCCGATGAGCAGCGAGAGAGCGAGCGCACAGGCGGACAGCAAAAGCGTGTTCGGGAAGCGCTCCATGATCAAAGACATGACCGGCTGATTGTAGCCGAGCGAGGTTCCCAAATCTCCCTGCAGCAAGCTGCCGAGGAAGTCGACGTATTGGAGGTACAACGGCTGATTCAGCCCGAGTGTTTCCCGCATTTTGGCGATTTCATCAGGGGAAGCTTGCGGCCCAAGCAGCACTGCCGCCGGGTCGCCGGGAATCAACCGCGTGATGATGAAAACGGTCGTGGCAACGACAAACAGCGTAGGGATTAAATCGAATAACCGTTTGAAAATCAGTTTGAGCAAGCCACTCTCCTCCTTCCCACTATTCGTTTAAAGCTTGGCCTGGTAAGAAATGCCCGAAGAGAGGACTTTGTCGCGGCCTCTCTTCGAAGCGTGGAAGCTTTTAGGCGTGTGTATTACTTGTTCAGCCAAACGTTCGTCTCGCTGTTGACCAGGAAGATCGAGCTGTCCGCACGCACTTGGTAATCTTGCACGTATTTCTTCATTCCGGTCGCAACATCGAGCAGGCCCAGTTCGACGTGAACGACGTCATCGTTGATTTGTTTCATCGCCTGGCTGTACAGCTCTTTGCGCTTCGCTTCGTCCGTCGTCTCTGCCGTTGCGCGTTCCAGAAGCTTGTCTACTTCCGGATTGCTGTAGGCGTAGCCGTTGCCGAGCGAACCGATTTGCTTGCTGTGGAACATTTGATAGAGGAAGAAGTCAGGGTCCGGGTACCAGGACCAGCCCATGATGTAGAGCGGAGCTTTTCCTTTGGCTACGATGTCGCTGAACGTTCCCCACTCAACGGTTTTGATCTCTGCGTCGATGTTCAGGTTGTCTTTCAGCTGTTGCGCTGCGATGGTCGCTTGCGGCACGCGGGAAGCGATTACATAAAGCTCGGTTTTGAATCCGTCCGGATAGCCTGCTTCAGCCAGAAGCTGTTTGGCTTTTTGCGGGTCAAAAGCAGGAACGGCTGCTTCGAGAGACGAGTCATAGCCCCACGATGCTTTTGGCAGCGGCAGGAACGATTTTTCCGCTCCGCCCCATTTGAATACCCCTTTGACCAAACCTTCCACGTCTACAGCGAGACGGATTGCTTCACGCACTTTTTTGTCCTTCGTCGGGCCTTCGATCTGGTTCAAACCCATGTACTCAATGGACAGACCTGGCTTCGTTTGCAAGTTCAAGTTTTGATCCTTCTCGATGATCGCACGGTTTTGCCCTTTGACATCGGTCACCATGTCGATGTCGCCGGAGCGCAGGGCGTTGGTCATCATGTTCGCATCGGTGATGAATTTGAACTCTACGCCATCCAGGTGAGGCTTCGGACCCCAGTATTTATCAGAACGCTTCAAATTTACAGAATCGTCTTGGTTGAATTTATCGATCATGAACGGCCCTGTTCCCACGAGGTGAGTGCCGAACTGATCTTTCCAGCCTTCTACCTCTTCGCGCGGAACGATGATGTTGCCGCCGTCTGTCAGCATGGCAAGCAAAGCGGCGTTTGGCGCGTCCAGGTGAATCGCTACTTCGTTTTCGCTGATGACTTCTACTTTTTCCACGCCGCGCAGACGCTTGAGTGCGGATTGCTTCGCAGAACGTTCCAGACTGTACTTCACGTCCTCGGCTGTCATTTTCCGTCCATCCTGGTATTTGCCAGGCTGGAAGTACACATTGTCCTGGAGCTTGAACGTATACACCTTCATGTCATCCGACACTTTCCACTCTGTTGCGAGGCTCGGTTCAATTTTGGACAAGTCATTCGTGTAACGAACGAGCGTGTCGCCAATACTGCGGATGATGTTGGATTCATAAGCACCCGTGTAAGCAATTGGGTCCAGTGTTTTTGCCGTAGAAGACAAGCCGATTTTCAGCACGCCGCCATCTTTTGGCTGGCCAGCTGCCTGCTGCTGGTCGCCGCCCTTTGCATCTTGAGCAGGAGCGCTTCCTTGTCCACCACATGCAGCGAGTGCCAGCATGGATACGACCATGACAGAAGAAAACAACGCTTTGGCTTTCAACATTTTCCTCACTACGATTCCCCCAGACATTTTTATGTGTATCAAATAATGAAACACATGTTCAATATGTGTTACGTTTTGGATTATAGCAAATGCTTTTTTTAGTGTAAATAGTCAAAAAACAAAAAAATTAAGACTTGATTAACCGCTTTTTCTTTCAGTACAATCTCTTCAAGATTTACATTTACTAAAAATCAGGAGTGAGCGACCGATGAGCCAACTCGTGGAAATCAGCCGCAATTTGCTGGCGACTTGTTTAGGCGTAAAGGAAAAGGAAGAATTGGTCATTGTTACCGATGAAGATAAGCGTCCTTTGGCAGAAGCTCTCTATGAAGCTGGAAAGCTGCTCGGTGCGGAAACCGTGCTGTTAGTCATGCAGGAGCGCGAAAAATCCGGCCAGGAGCCGCCGCAGGCGATTGCCAAAGCGATGGAGCAAGCGGACGTAGCCGTGTGCATCACGAAACATTCGCTTACGCACACACAAGCGCGAAAAGTGGCCGCTGCCAACGAAACGCGCGTCGCCACCATGCCGGGTATTACCCGCGACATGTTTACCGCTGGAGCGATTTCTGCCGATTATCAGGAGGTCAAACGGCTGACCGAAGAGGTGACAGACATCCTGACCCGCGGCAAACAAGTACGAATTGAAAAAGCCGGCTACGCGCTGGAATTTTCCATTGAAACACGCAACGGCGTTCCCAGCACTGGCATGTATCTGGAAAAAGGACAATCGGGCAATCTCCCGTCTGGCGAGGCGTACATCGCCCCCATCGAAGGCTCGGCCAACGGACAAATTTTGGTCGACGGCTCCATCGGCGGAATCGGCATGATTGACGAGCCTTTGCTGCTTACGCTCAAGGATGGTCGGCTGATTAGCGCAGAGGGGCCGACGGGTTCGCGACTGCTTGCCACGCTCGGGGATAGCGATGGCCGCATGCTGGCGGAATTTGGGATTGGAACCAATCACAAGGCGAGAATTATCGGGGTTGTGCTGGAAGACGAGAAAGCATTCGGAACGATCCACGTTGCGTTCGGCAGCAACGCGACCTTTGGGGGAACCATCCAGGCTGGTGTGCACATTGATTTAATCGTAAACGAACCGGATGTGTTCATTGATGGGCAGCAAATCCAGGAAAAAGGGCGCTTTCTGTTTGGGGACGAGTAGCTTGAAAAAGAAAAAGCAGAGGCGGATTAAGTCGCCTCTGCTTTTTGCTTTTCGATCCGCATGCGCGGGAAGGGAATTATCTTTCTCTCGTAGGTTTGATGTATTCGTGGGTCGTTGCTTCGAATACATCGTCGGAATAACCAATCGACATTTATACATTCTCTTGCAGGAACTCATCTACTTGAGTGATGAAATCTGCTAAATCACTCGCTCCCTTATCGTATGTAGAATCAGAAAGCAGAACGCAGCTTACATTATATCCATATTTTTCAAGGCTATATTGATAGGCATTTATGGATGGATACACATTTGCGTAATAGGCTTTGAAATCATTGTCCGGCGAATTGTATCTGGCGTTGCTATAATAAATGCTGTTTTGCCATTGTTCTTGCTCGGCGCCAACTCTTTTGCTTATGCTCATGAGAATTACGGTTCCGTTTGTTTGGTTTTTAAATATGTAGTTTTTCTGCCTGCCAAAGATTGACGTTTGCAATTCTTGTTGCTGTGGCCCCAAAATCATATCCGGGGTTGTTAACATGTTTACATCCCCTTGCAATAACTCTTCATAGCCTTCTGGTTTGAACTTTTCATCGATTTTTTTGGTGACATGTACAAACTTATCCCGATCGCTTTCAGACAAATACCCACTTTGCTTGTCTTCGGGCTGAAAAATGACATGATAGGCATATCCGCCGAGCACAAAGACAACGAAATAGCTCACCACCAAAAACATCTGCTTCGCTTTTCTCACCCATATCCCCCTTCTATGTTACGGATAGAAACGATTCAATTATTTTCCAACATCAAAAATATACTATATTTTACATAAATTATAAATTTCAGTGTTTGCGAATTGTTCGTGTCAATGTTTTCTTCGTATACACCCACAAAAAAACGCAGAAGGTCACGCCCCTTCTGCGTCCTGGTATACCGCGGTTGTCGCCGCCCATTTTTCTTTCAGTCGCTCCAGCAGTTCTTGCCCGTCGTTGCCCACCACGTTTTTGCCGTTGAACAGGGCAAACGCTTTTTCCAGGCATTGACCGCAATAGTTGACACAGCGCTCATCGATTACTTGCACGTCGGGAAGCTGCCTGACCTCGTCCCTCACCCATTTCAGACTGCCTTCCAGATTGCACGGACAAAACTTGATTGTTTGCACCAGCGTATCCTCCACTCGAATTTTGGCATGCGATTATACCGGAATTTTACAGTCTATTCAGAATACACAGCAAGAGCATGCGTAAAACCACAAACGCTTTAAAGCAGTAAGGAAAAAACAAAGCCGGGCTGGTTGCCAGAACCTGTACAGCAAAACCTGCACATGATCTGGAACCGCCCGGCCTTTGTTCATTCAGCTTGAATGGGCCGCACACGCCACAGCATTCCGCTTACGTCTGCGGCAGCAAAAATTGTTTCCCGTACTCCCCGTGATCGAGGATCATCGGGTGCTCGATCTGAATCGTCGAATGCTCGATGCCGTACTTTGTTTTCAACAGATGATTGATGCCGAGAATCACGCAATACGGTTGAATATCTTCCCTCACGAACACATGCGCCGTCAGCGAATAGTGCTCCGTCGATACCGCCCACAGATGCAGCTCATGCACATCGTAGACTCCTTCCACGCTGGCGAGGTCTGCCCGGATTTGATCCAGGTCAAACTGCTCCGGCACAGACTCCATCAACACAGCGAGAGATTCGCGGATGATTTTAAAGCCGCCCATAAAAATGATGGCCCCGATCACCATACTGATCAACGGGTCGAACAAGTAGTAGCCTGTGAAGTAAATGAGAATAGCCGAAGCGATTACCCCGACAGAGCTGAGCAAATCGCCGATGAAGTGCCACAGCGCGCTTTTTACGTTCAGATTGTTTTCTTCCTTCGTGCTTCTGGAGAGAACGACGGTCAGGACGATATTCACAATCAGCCCGATCGAGGCGATCGTCAACATCAGTCCCAAGTCGACGTCTTGCGGATGAATCATCCGGTTGATCCCTTCGATCGCAATCCCGATGGCAATGACGGCAAGAGCCAGACCGTTCAGAAACGAGGCAATGATTTCAAAGCGCAGAAAGCCAAACGTATACTTTTTGTTCGGCTTGCGCGTCGCCATGTAAATCGCGGTCATGCTCAGGCCGAGGGCGATCACGTCCGAGATCATATGCGCCGAGTCGGACAGGAGCGCGAGCGAGTTGGACAGCAAGCCGCCCACAATTTCGACAATCGTAAAAAACAAAGTCAAGATCAGTGTAATCCACAGCGTTTTCTTCGACTTTTGCTGTTCCTTCACGTGATCGAGATGATGATAGTCAGCATGATTCATAAGAAGCACCCCCATAATCAATATAGAACAATTACAATATAATAATTAATTTAATTATAGAGTGTTCCAGTGATTTCATCAAATGAACATTTTATGGATCATACTACTGATTTTCATTCCCATCCCGGCCATTCTCAATGCTTTGCGCCCCCAAAAGGCAAAAAGGCTTCGCCAGTCGTCGTCGCCTGGCAAAGCCTTCGTTACACCGTCTGAATCAGCTATGTCCTCCTCTACCTGGACACATGCCCTTCCATGATCGGTCGAATATTCCCTTTGTATTGTTCCAGCAAGCGCACAGACTCTTCCCGCGCCAACGCTGTTTTTTTCATGACAATCGCCAGCTTGGCGTCTCCATTCGCTTGCGCCAAAAGCTGCTCCGCTTCTTCCGGCGGCACTTGCGCGGCCTCTGCTACGATCTGCTTGGCTCGCTCCTTCAGCTTTTCATTTGTGATTTGCACGTTCACCATCAAGTTTTTGTACACCTTGCCCAAGCGCACCATGCATGTCGTCGTAATCATGTTCAATACCATTTTTTGCGCAGTCGCCGCCTTCAGCCGCGTAGAGCCTGTTACGACCTCCGGGCCGACCACCACGTTGATCGAGGCGTCCACACCCTCATTGATTTCGGCAGCAGGATTGCACGACAAGGAAATGATTTTCGCCTTCAATCGCCCCGCTTCCTCCAGCGCCCCTTTTACATAGGGAGTCCGTCCGCTCGCGGCAATGCCCACTACCGCATCGCCTTCGCGCACGCCATGCGCCACAACATCTTCCTGCCCCAAATGGGCGAGATCCTCTGCGCCCTCGATTGCTTTCACGACCGCTTCCACTCCGCCAGCGATCACGCCTTGCACCAATGCAGGGTCTGTGCCAAAAGTCGGCGGGCACTCCGCGGCATCCAGTAGTCCAAGACGTCCGCTGGTGCCTGCGCCAAAATAAAACAGCCTTCCGCCGTTTTGCAGGCATTCCGCGATCATATCGATTGCCCGAGCAATGGCAGGCAGTTCTTTTTCCACGCAATAAGCGACTTTTTTATCCTCTTCGTTCATGAGTCTGACGATATCGAATGTCGAGAGCAAATCCAAATCTTCGGATTGCTTGTTCTTTGTTTCCGTGGTCAAGCCGCTCAGTTGATTTCTCATGCGCTACCTCCCCGTCAGTTTTGTTTTGTCACTTGTTTTTGCGTCCAAAGTTTCCATGCTGCTCCTACATCCTGACAGGTAATCGACCAGTTGGTTTTTGCTTGCCAAACAATACATCCGCTACGGCTTCGATCGCCAGCTTGCGATGATCGTACACCGCGAGACAAGCATCGACTTCGGGAAATGCGCCCAGGTCGTACGGGTTTCGCAGCGCTACCGCGATCACTTTTTTGCCTTGACCGGACAGTTGCTTGACCAACTGCGCCTGCCCTTCGTAAAGATGGGCGTTGTACGTAAAGACAATGACCGTTTCAAAAGGCGCCATCGCGGCAAAAGCTTGCTCTACTTCTTCCCGCGTCGGTTGCAACGAACGCAGAAAATGGCATTGTACCGGGCTATACGCTTGCAAAGACGCTGCCAAAAGTTCCGCTTCCGCCTGCTGGTCCTCATCCTCGGCCAACGTCACTCGCCCGACTCGCGGCATGATCACGCCAAGCGTCGCAGCCTGCTTCGGAATGGGGACGATCCCGCGCTCATTTTTCAGCACCGTGACAGCCTGCGCCAGCACTTCCTTCGCCAAATGCTCGTGCCCGGCCCGGTCAAAAGCAGGAGGCGTCGTCGCAGCATACGTCTCCCAGGAAAGAAAACGCCGCTTCAAAGCCAAAACCCGATTGACTGCTTCGTCTACGCGGGCTGGGGAAATCTCGCCGTTTTCAATCGCCTCGACCAGTCGGTCATACGTCTGCTGCTGAACCTCATGCGTATGGGAGACCAGCACCATATCCACGCCAGCGTTGAGCGAGAGCACCGCCGCTTCCGGCACGCCAGTGGAGTTGGCAATCGCCGCCATTTCCAGGCAGTCGGTAATCGCGACTCCGGAAAACCCAAGTTCCCTTCGCAAAATGTCCGTCACGAGCTGCTGCGAGATCGAAGCAGGCAGTCCGCTGGCATCGATGGTCGGTAAGCTGACATGACCAATCATGACCACCGGAGTGCCTGCCTCGATGCAGTGCCGAAACGGAGCCAGCTCGACCTGTGTGAGCCTTTGCCAATCGTGCGGCAAAACCGGAATCGCTTCATGCGAGTCTGTGTGCGTGTCTCCATGTCCGGGGAAATGCTTTACTGCCGGAATGACGCCGCTCGCCAGCAAACCGTGCATGGCTGCTTCGCCAAATTGCCCGACTGCCGCTGGGTCAGCCCCAAATGAACGAACGCCGATCACCGGATTTTGCGGGTTGTTGTTCACGTCGATGACAGGAGCAAAATTGACGCCAATCCCGGCCGCTCGCAGCTCCGCGCCTGTCGCTGCGTATATTTGCCGCGCCAAGTCTGGATTTCCCGTCGCTCCGAGCGCCATCGCCCCGGGGAATGCTGTCGCTTCTTGCAGTCTCGACACCACCCCGTTTTCCTGATCCGTCCCGATCAATAGCGGGCAGCAGTGCCCGGCCTCCTTTGCCCAGCCTTGCATCGTGCCCACGCGCTCAAATGTTTCCGCGTGCGAACCGATGTTGCGGCTGAACAAAATGACGTTGCCAATCTGCCGCTCCTTGATCCATTTTTCCATCTCTTGTGGCAGATCGAGCGTCTGGTACCCGATCATCAGCAACTGCCCAACTTTTTGCTCCACACTCATCTGCTCTGCGCGCATGGAGATCCCCCTTCTCACAGCTCCTTGCTGTATTTGGCGTACTGCTTCCAGCTTGAATAGCCGAGCTTGGCGTAAAAGTTCATGAGCGCAGTCCAGTCGATGACAATTTGCCGCACGCCGCGCTTGCGCAGCATGGCAATCCCTGCCTGGACAATCGCCAGTCCCAAACCGCTTCCCCGATGCGCCGGGTCGATGCCAAGCGGCCCGATCCCGCCCAATTCCTGCTCAAACAGCGGCGACCAGTACACGTTTTGGGCAATGAACGGCGAGTTGGCATCGTTAATCCGGCAAAAGCCGACGATTTCTTTTTGCCGCTCCAAAACAACGAACTCGCGCCCGGTTCCCCCGCGCTGAAAATAGTGGATCGCCTCGTACTCCCAGCGCCCCGGAAAGCAGCGGTGCAAAAAGGCCAGAAAAGCTTCCTTGTCTGCTTGCGTCAACAACCGGAAGCAACCGTCGGAAACTTGCGGCAGCGGCGATGCTTCCTCCTCTGCGGCATAGCGGCAGAGCAGATCGTTTTCCAGCGGCTCCAGCAGACTGTATCCTCGCGCGGCAAACCAGTCTTTGACCGCCGTCGATTCATCAGGGATGCCAGGAAAGTAATGATACGGATCGCGCCCCAGCCAAATTTTTTGCACCCCTCGCTGCTGCAAAGCCCGCTCCGCCCGCGTCAGCAGCTCCCCGCCGATTCCTTGCCCGCGAAACTCGTGATCCACCAGCAACACTTGAATCCAGCCGACACCTTTTCCCAGCTGGACATCGAGTTTTTCCTGCCAGCATTTCGCCACAGCGAACCCTGCCGGACGGCGCGTGGCAGAATCGATGGCAATCCAGGAGCCGGCTTGCAGCACGTTTTTGTCTGCGAAGCTGTTTTGCTGAAAAAGCTCGGGCCGCATCGGGAAGCGCTCGCCAAGCTCCTGGTTCCACAGCTCGCACAAAGCATCCAGATACAGCTCGTCTAATGGTACATAAAACATGCGTTTCATCCGCCTCCTATTGCCTCGCCTACTTTAGCCCGGAAGTTTTGGAGCCTTCCACGAAATATTTTTCCGCAAACAAAAAGACGATCAAAATCGGAATCAAACTGATCAACGCCCCGGCGACCAGCAGCTGGTCATCGGTCTTGTACTGTCCGCGCAGCGACAAAATTCCGATCGGCAGCGTAAAATGCTCTTCGGATAGCAAATAAATCACAGGCGCGAGAATCTCGTTCCATTTGCCCATGAACGTAAATACGGCCAGTGTCGCCAGCGCCGGCTTGCACATCGGCAAAAATACCCGCCAGTAAATCTGGAACGGATTGCAGCCATCCAGCTTGGCCGCTTCCTCGTAGTCTTTTGGAATGCTCAAAAATGCTTGCCTCATCAGAAAAATCGCGAACGGCTGTCCCAACCACTCCAAAATCCACAGCGGCGTGAGCGAGTCGAGCATGCCCAAATTTTTGAAGATGATGAACTGCGGGATGATCGTCACAATCCCCGGAATCATCATCGTACCGAGCACGATCATGAACAGCGTGTCGCGAAACGGAAACTTCAAGCGAGCGAAAGCAAACGCGATCATCGAGCTGGACAACAGCGTACCGACTACGGAAAGAACGGCGACAATCACACTGTTCACCGTATAGCTGCTGAAGTTCGCCTGCTCCCACACCTGCGAGTAGTTACTCCACTTCACAGGGTCAGGCAGCCACTCCGGCGGAAATTGCATGTATTGTTTGTACGTTTTCAACGAGTTGAAGACAGTCGTCAAAAACGGCACAACCATGATCAAAGTGCTGGCGAGAACAAACAGGTATCCGAATAGTTTATTGAGCGGAAAACGCTTTTGCATGGCTACCCCCTTTTCCTCTGCACATCCAGTCAAGTTTAGTCATAGTGAACCCATTTCTTTTGCAATTTGAATTGCACCAAAGTAATCGCCAGCAGGATGAGGAACAACACCCAGGCAATCGCGGAGGCGTAGCCCATCTTGTAAAAGCTGAAGCCTTGTCTGAACATGAGCAGCATCAGGACGAGGCTCGCATTGTTGGCGCCGCCCGTCGATCCTGCTTCGGTTGACCCGCCCGTCATGACAAAGATTTGTTCGAAATTTTGAAAAGAGTAGATCGTGTTCAAAATAATGACGAGAAACGTCGTACCGGAAATCATCGGCACGGTCACCCGCCAAAACTTTTGCCAGGCGTTGGCGCCATCAATCGAAGCCGCCTCGTACATGTCATTGGAAATCCCTTGAAGTCCCGCCAAAAAAATAATCATCATGTAGCCGACCGACTTCCAGATCGCGATGAGCACGAGCACCGGAATGACCCACACTTCGTCGATCAGCCAGCTTTGCGGCGCAATCCCGAAGTGGGCGAGAATGGCATTGGCAAAACCGATCCGCTGGTTGAACACCGCATCCGCCACATAGGCAATTACCGTCCAGGAAGAGATCACTGGCAAAAAGTGCGCCATGCGGAACAGCTTTAGCCCTTTCAGCTTTTGGTTCAGCGCGACTGCCAGCAAAAGGGCCAAAAACGTCTTGGCCGGAACGTACAAAAGCGTGAAGTAGACCGTGTTCCACAGCGCCTGGTAAAACAGCGGGTCCGCGAACAGCTTTTCATAGTTGTCCAGGCCAGTCCACTTGGGCGGATTCAAAATATCGTAGTCGGAAAAGCTGAAATACAGGGAAGCAAGGGAAGTTCCTACGACAAACACGAGAAAATGGATCAGGTAGGGGGAGACGAGAAGCAATCCCCATCTCCCCTCGCTGTCCAGCCATTTCCGCTTCTTTTTCACATCAGGCTGTGCCTGTAGCTTGTTCGGTATCTCCAGCATCGCTCGCTACACTTCCTCCCCTGATGGTTTGCTATTGCTTCTTGAAGAAGTCATCCAAAACTTTTTGTACCCCTTGATCGGTTTTCGAGATGTAATCGTCCACACTCATCTTGTCCATGAACAGCTCGGCCAAATTGTCTGTGACGACTTTCAGCCATTCGGCAAAGACGGCATTCGTATCGATCGTTCCGGCGAAGTCCAGGCTATCCAGGAACACTTTTTTGTTGTCGGGCTTGATGCTCGGATTCAGGAACATCTCGGAGTTGGCGACCGATTTTTTCACCGGGATCGCTTCGCCCACCTCTGCCCATTCTTTTTGCGCCTCGTCCGATGTCGTCCAATACGTGATCCATTCCTGGGCTGCTTTGACTTTTTGCTCCTCGGCTTTTTTGTTGATGACCCACGAGTTGGCGATGACAGGCGCAAAACGTTTGCCGTCCGGGCCTTTAGGCATCGGCGCGACATCGTAGTTCAAGCCTGCTCCGTTCATCGAGGTCGTCGCCGCGTAAATGTCGATCTGCATCGCCGTGGCCCCGCTCAAAAACACCTTGAAATTGCTTTGGAACGCTTTCAGCTCTGCCGGGTTGGGGAACAGCTTGCGCTTCATGCCGTCCGCCATCCACTCCACCGCTTTTTTGTTTTCCGGCGAGTCGATGATCGATTGCGTCATCGTCGGATCGAGAACGCCGCCGCCGTACGCTTTCATAATGTTGAACGCACCGCGCGAGCTTCCGAAGAACGTAAATCCGTACTGCTTCACCGCGTTTTTGTCAAAAGCAGGGTCGTCCGCATTTTTCCCGCTCGCATCAAGCGTCAGCTTGGCGGCAGCCGCCTTCAAATCATCCCAGGTCCAGTCAGCCGTCGGATAAGCGACTCCAGCCTTGTCGAACAAATCTTTGTTGTAGAAAAGCGCCCCGACCTGGATGCCCTGCGGCACGCCCCAATATTTGCCGGAAGCGTCTTTGTTGAACTCCACGCCAAGCACTTCGTCTTTGTTGACTTCCTTCGTGACGTAATCGGTAATATCGCGAATCGCTCCGCGCTGGGCAAAGCCGAATACTTTCGTCCCGTCGCTTTGCCAGATGTCAGGCGCATTTCCTGCGGCGATTTGCGTCGTCAGCTTCTGGTAAAAGTCTTCGTAGGGCGCTGTCACTGTCTTGATTTTGATATGCGGGTGAGACTGTTCGAATTTTGCAATAATTTCTTCCATCTTTTTCTTCGTCGGCGGGTCAGAAGTATACCCCATGTACAGCTCCACCTTGTCTCCCTGCTGCGTCGACGATTGGCTACATCCTCCCACGAGCAATGCCGCTGCCAGACTGGCGATCCCTACTACGGATAAAAACTTGCTTTTTTTCATGGAAAGCCTCCCCTTTTCAAAAAATGTCCTTCTCTCTAGCAAAAGAAAAATGATTGCTTTGCCAGCCGTTCGATTCGTCCCGCTGTACCGTGGCTAATGAGCGTCAACCAAAAACTCCCCCTTCGCCTTCTGCTTGCAGCGCCTCTATTGCGAGAATTTACTGGCAATTTGTTACATACCTGTATTATAGACTCTTGAAACAAAATATCAAGATATCTTCTTAATCATAAAATAAAATTTCAAAATTTCTTTTTCGACACCCGCTGTTCGCTTTTCTCGTTCCGTGTCGAGAGCCAACCTTACACCATTGTAATTTTATGTAATCTAAATCGATTTCTTCTCTGCTGCCCGTTGGTTAGTATTTTCCTATTGTCAAAGAAAGGGGCTGGCTATTTTTGAATTTGATGGAACTCAATGTGCAGTGCTTCCGGGCGATCAACGACCTGGGAAAGCAGTATCCAGAACTGAATCCGGCGTTTTACGCCATCGCGGAATATACGGTCTACGCGCTGGCTCTGTGCGCCCTGCTCTACTGGTTCACGCGAGACTCGCAAAATCGCATGATGGTAATCTGTGCGACAGCCACGTTTGTCATGGCGGAGGTGCTCGGAAAACTGGCTGGGACTCTGCATACTAACAACCAGCCATTCGCCGAGCTTGCCAATGTGAATCAGCTGGTGCAAAAAGCCGTAGACAATTCGTTTCCGAGCGACCATACGATCTTGTTTTTCTCTTTCTGTGTCAGCTTTTGGCTGTTCCAAAGAAAAACGGGCATTCTCTGGATGCTGCTCGCTGTGTGCGTAGGTTTGTCCCGCATTTGGGTAGGCGTACACTATCCGGCCGACGTCCTCGTAGGCGCTCTGATCAGCATCGGCTCGGCATTGACCGTCTTCCTGCTGTTGCCGCGCTTCGCTTTTGTACATAGCTTGCTTTCCTTCTATGAAAAAATGGAAAGCGCTATTTTGCCCGTCAAGCCACGCTCCAAAGGATTGTAAAGCAGCACAAAAAAGCCCGAAGCGCGCTCCTTTTGCTCAAAGGAGTGGATGCTTTGGGCTTTTTTGCGATCTCAGCGAATTTTGTTCAAGTTGCTGAAGCCGTAAACGAGTTGAATGACGATCCCGGCTGCCACGACAGGCAAAAACCATTTGCCGAATCCGCCTCCCCACCCCATGGCGATCGAAACCGATTCCAGCAAAATCGCAGAAAACACGATCAGACACATATTTTTTAACTGATTCACTATTTTTCGACTCTGCAAATAAAATTGCTCCGCGTTGGACTCATTGAATCGCTTCGGGTAGTTGTACACTTCCGGATGCTTTTCCAAAAGCTGCATCAAGCCAAAGATGAATGCCCCGATCCCGGGCAAGATGAGCAGCTCCCACTTGGACCCCCAGCGATCCACTTCTCCCACCGCGTCAAAATGGGCTGGAACCTTGTCCGGCAGTTCCCCCCAAACGAACAGCAAAAAGACGATTCCACCGATATAAAAGAAGGCCCCAAGAATGTCCCATATCCATTCGCTTTTCGACTTGGCGATTTCGATTTTTGGGCGTCCCCACCAATCGGACATAGAGATACTCCCTTCTGTTTGTCAAACTGGTTTGACTTTTCTAGAAATTGGAGATAAGATTCATCCAGTTCCGTTTCCCATGAAACCATTTTGCTACATACAAACAGCTACAATAGAAGGAGAGAAAGCCATGGTGCGTCATTCTAATCATAATTTGCAGCCTTTGCAAAATCAACAGGCCCATTTTCGATGTTTTATCGATTCATCCCATGAGCGACAACGGCTTTACAAGCGGACACTCGTGATCGTCGTCATCTCGCAAATTTTTGGCGGCGCCGGACTCGCCGCTGGCGTCACGGTCGGTGCTCTGCTCGCCCAAGACATGCTGGGAACCGAAAGTCTCGCTGGCATTCCCGCTGCCTTGCTTACGCTTGGCTCCGCGCTGGCCGCTCTGTTGGTCGGCAAAATTTCGCAACGCCATGGTCGCCGCTTCGGTCTGGCAGCCGGCTTCCTCGCGGGCGGAATCGGCGCCATCGGGGTGATCCTCGCTGCCACGACGCAAAATATCGTCCTGCTGTTTGCCTCGCTGCTCGTTTACGGCGCCGGGACAGCCACCAACCTGCAAGCCCGCTATGCCGGAACCGATCTGGCCCAGCCGCAGCAGCGCGCGACCGCTGTCAGTACCGCACTCGTTTCTACCACCTTTGGCGCAGTGGCTGGCCCGAATCTGGTGGAAACGATGGGCCGTTTTGCCACTTCCATCGGCGTGCCGCCGCTGGCTGGTCCCTTTATTTTAGGGGCTGCGGCTTTTCTTTGCGCCGGACTGGTCTTTTTGTTCCTGCTTCGCCCAGACCCGCTGCTGGTTGCCCAAGCGATTGCCGATGCCCAGGCCCGCGAAGAGAAACATCCCGAACATCTGGCGGATAGCCAGTCTGTCGCCAACAGCCGCGGCATCATCGTCGGTGCAACGATCATGATTTTGACCCAAATCGTCATGGTTGCGATCATGACGATGACTCCCATCCATATGAAACATCACGGCCATGGCTTGAGCGAAGTCGGTCTCGTCATCAGCGTGCATATTGGCGCCATGTACTTGCCTTCGCTTATGACTGGCATACTTGTGGACAAAATCGGACGCTCTGCCATGGCGCTTGCTGCTGGCATTACGCTGCTCGCGGCAGGAGTGCTCGCTGCTTTGGCCCCTGCTGATTCCATGCTGCTGCTCGTCCTCGCTCTGGCTCTGCTCGGACTCGGCTGGAATTTTGGCCTGATCAGCGGTACGGCCCTGATCGTCGACGCGACTCCGCTCGCTACACGAGCGAAAACCCAAGGGACGGTCGACGTCTTGATCGCCCTTGCCGGAGCATCTGGCGGAGCTTTGTCCGGCATGGTCGTCTCCGGTGCCAGCTACGCCACGCTGTCGCTCGCTGGCGGCTTCCTTTCCCTGTTGCTGATCCCTGTTTTGATCTGGTCGAAAAAGAAGCAAGCGGCAACGCATTCTGAAAACGCACCGCTGGGGTAAGGCAGGCAGCGTTGGACGATTCCCGCAGAAAGAGGCGAAGCTTTTCGCCTCTTTTTGTCATTTTTGCTGCGCTCTCGCCGCTATGCGCGCAGTTCTCCACGCACACATCATGTCGTTTTGTAGAGTTGAAAACTGAATTTTTCGGGCGGCCTTCGTGTTGCCCTACTTCTCTCAGCTCCCTCTCATCAAACCGTACGTGATGTTTTCCCTCGTACGGCTTTCCGGGCACGCTTCACACAGAAAAAGAGGCAGAATCTCCCGCCTCTTTTCTTTTGCTCATCAGCAAAAATTAGCCCAGCTTGCTTGCAGCATTCCCGATGACAATTCCGTTTAGCTTGAGCGTGACCGGATTGGCAATCGTGTCGCCGACAGGGCATGTCTTCTCCAAAAACTGAATGAATGTTTCCACTTGCTCTCGGGATGCGTCCGTCTTGATATGAAAGGTATAGCGAATCTCGGAGTAACCGCGACGCACATCGGATTTGTTCATGAAGCCATCTGTATCGAGGTCGCCTTCTACCTCCACCCAAAAGTCGTCGAGCTGCACACCAAACTTTTTCGCATACGCACGCGCTACAATCGATTGGCACGCGCCAAGGGCAGACAGCACCAATTCGACAGGATTCATCGCTGTATCCGTTCCGCCAAGGCTTCTCGGCTCGTCGACCGTTACCTCGAAGTTTCTGGAATGCGCCTTGACGACCATTCCCTCCTGAAGATGCGCGGTTGCTTTGAATGTTTCAACTGGCATGATCCCACTCCCTTTCCTATCTTTCACATCCTATTGCAAATCTTAACACATTTATCCGACTGTTTTAATATGAATTATTGCAAAATCTTGAAAAGATAAAAAAGATAGCAAGTCGAGATGTTTTGTCGCGAAAACTTTTTATCCATTTGGATTTCCTGTGACCCGATGTACTCTTCTTACGGCTAAGCCAATGGCGGAAACTGCCCTTCATTTCGCACCTCTTCCCGCATGCTGGCATACCATTTCTTTCTTTTTTTGTAACTTTTCAACCTTTCGGGCGTCTTCTTATTGCAGAAAGGATGATTCGATGAAAATAACCCGTATGATTGCTCTAACAACATTGTTTCTTGCTGTCTCACTGTTCCCGTCCCTGGCATTGCCGACAGCAAGCGCAGCAACTGCATCGGCAACAGCCACTCCAACAGACCCGCCAAGCAAAATATATCGGATCGGTCTGGATGGCAAAAAGCAGACGCTCGTCGCTCAATTGCCTGCCGTACACCGCGCGAGCATGTCGCCGAGCGGACGTTTTGTGTACGCCGAAAAGCAAGGATTCACAAACAACGCACCGACCATTCCTTATTTGTACGACACCAAAACCAAGCAGTTCAGCCAGTTGAACGGCTTCGCCAAATGGGCTTCTGGCAAAGATGAGCTGTTAATGGTCGAGCAAGCCAGCTTGTACCGCTACAACCCGCTCACCAAGCAAAAAACGTTGCTTGCCAACGGCACGGCCGACACGCCAATTCTCGATTATGCGATGGCACCAGACGGCCATTACCTCGTCTTTGTGCAAGCCAATCTCAAAGAGCCGGATGCCACCAAACGCTACAAACTGTACTTGCAAGACATGAACTCACTGAAAATGAAGGTAAATGACCAATTTTCGCTCAGTGACGACCAACTCAAAAGCTACATGGTGCCAGACTTGTTTTATTGGGTGCCGACATCCAAAAAAGTGCTGTACAAGGCAAACAGAGCGATAAAAGAACTCGATTTGCCAACCGGACTCAAGTACACGTATTCTTTTAAAAACTTCCCCTCGTATTCCAACGATATGAAGCTGCGGTTTGAAGACAAGCAAGGACACGGTTTCATCACCGACCTGCAAACCGGAAAGAGTGTATCGACCCAAGATAATTACACTGCGGACCCAAACGATTTGGAGCGTCAATTGACGAGAATCTACTGGTCGCCGACTGGCCATAACTATGTCGCGGACAAATATTGGCACCCCTCGAACGGTCAAGATTTCTATGCCCAGCTTGTGATCAAAACAACAACCAAATCGTTTGTGTATCCATTCGATAACAGCTTTTACATGAACTCAAGCGACAATATCCAGTTTTTAGGGTGGGCAACTGACGGCAAGTCATTTTTTGTCGGCGATTTGGACTCCGTACACATGAGCCGTTTTGACAAGTGGGAGTATCGGGAGAGGTAAGACAGATTGGGGAGATGGTGAATGATCGAGATAAAATATGCAGTAAAAAGCTGCGCACTTCAAGAAGGCGTCGGACAGCTTGAAGTATTTTGGGAAGTTAACAACGTTGATTTACAAATCACATACTTCCTCTTCTACGATTGTGATGGAATGCAGCACCAGTAAAAGGAGCCGAATTGGTCATTAAAAAGCTATCTTAAACGCTATTCCATCAACGTCCCTCGGGTTACCGAGGGGTGTTTTCGTTTTGCCTGGTAGTATCCGAAATTAACACTTTGTTCATGCCCAATTGTTCGCACTTGAAAAAAAGAAAGAGGAGCCACTTTCGCAGCTCCTCAAAATTTTGAAAAAGGAAGTCTTATTACGGTTTGATAAACGTAAACGGAGAGCCTATTGCTTGTCCATCAACGGTTTTGACTTGAACGGACAGACCATCACCAGAGTCGAAATCCGCTCCTGATGTTACGATCTCGATAGCAAATGTTGTTTGCCCCTGAGCATTTGTTGCATCAAGTTGGACATCGCTTATGGTGGTAGTTCTAGCTACACCTTTTACCGAGTAGGTTTCATCATGCGCAGGATCATTATTCGTAATCGTAATGTCGATCTTGAACTGGTATCCCACTATTGGAGTAGAGTAGTTATCTCTTGCAGTGACAGTTACCGTTCTTATAACCGAATCATCTCCAATCGGATTATCGATTATCGCAGTTGAGGTTAATGGATGCACAATTCCTGGCATCGGAGGAGTTATTGGTGGGATCACTGGCGGTATAACTGGTGGCACGCTATTCTCGTCTTTTCCCTCTCTATCTGCGGGAGTATAACGAGCCTACACCGTGCGGGCGACTTTCATCGCACACGGCGTGTCATCACCGGATAGGAAATAGTCATTTCGATCTATTTTTACAACGGACAAGTGTATTATATCACGTTAAAATAAGAAAATAGTAGTATTTTTCAGAAGAAAAGTATCAAATTAAACAGAGTATTCCGTAGACTTCCAGGACAGGAAAATATACTATTATCTTGTATTGATCTATTTTTATTTTAAAGTGAGGGATTTCTGTGATTATTGCGCTTCTGGTCCTTATTGCCGCCGTGTTACTATTCGGCGCAAAAAGTGTGCGGGATTTTATTTCTTCAGCAATCACAGTCGCATTTGCTCTACTAATCCTATTATTCGGAATCGGTTTGATCATGGACAATAGTTGGGGATGGGGAATAGTATGCACCGTATTAGGAGGAGGAATGCTACTCTTAATGCTCTTGATGTTGATCGGGAATACGGTAATGAAAATCATGAAAGTATTTTCTTCTAAATAAAGAAGGCTGAACGGTATCAGGAGCTAACTATGGCATAGCATATAACATAACAAAAGGCTTATTCCTCTTTATGTTCAAGTGGGAATAAGCCTTTTGAATGTTTATCAAACTTATCTTATGCCAAAACAGGACCAGCTTAAAAAAAACGGCTTGCTTTCGAGTGAACTCGAAAGAATATACTTTGTATATGGAAAAGCTGCTAACTATTCGTCAAGTTGCAAATGCCACTGGTCTTAGTGTACACACGCTTCGCTATTACGAAAACATCGGTCTTCTAAGTTCCATCCACCGTAATAAAAATGGCTACCGTTGCTACACAACAGACGACATTGCTTGGATTGATTTTTTGACTCGACTGAAAGCTACTGGCATGCCGATCAGCGCAATGCTCGAAATTGCCGAGCTAAAGCGCCAAGGGGATTCGACACTAACGAAAAGGAGAATCATTTTGGAGGAGCACTATGCAGCTGTGGAGCAGCATATCATGGAGCTGCAAAATCATTTACAATTGCTCGCAAAAAAGATCGTAATTTACAAGGAGATGGAAAAAAACCATGAGTCAACGCGGTAACTTGCTTCACATTTATTTATACAGGGAAAGGAGGTCGCTTGTATGAACAAGCCGTACCTTGCTTTCTTAATTGCTTTCGGAATATTCGGAATCATAAACACCGAGCTTGGCGTAGTCGGTATTTTACCGCAAATTTCCGAGCACTATCAAATCAGCGCTTCGCAAGCAGGACTGCTCGTAAGCTCTTTCGCCTTAATCATCGCCATCTTTGGCCCGGTCATGACGTTATTCTTTTCTGGATTAGACCGTAAAAACATCATGGCTATGGTTCTCGTCGTTTTTGCCATTTCCAATCTGATATGTGCCTTTGCCCCGAATTATGTGGCGTTATTGCTGTTCCGGATCGCGCCTGCCTTTCTCCATCCTGTTTACTTCTCTGTAGCATTTGCGGCGGCTGCCAGTTCAGTGCCAAAAGAGCAGAGCGCCCAAGCTGTAGCCAAAGTGTTTGCGGGAGTAAGCGCAGGAATGGTATTAGGTATTCCCGTCATCTCATTTATTGCTGAACAGTTTTCTCTTGAAGTCTCTTTTCTGTTTTCCGCCAGTCTAAATGCCCTGGCTGCCGGATGTATTTTTTGTTGGGTTCCATCCATGCCCGCAACGGAAAAATTATCGTTCCGCGCCCAACTGGGAGTGCTGCGAAAACCTCCGTTATGGTTTAATATTGCGACTGCTTGTTTCATCCTTGCCGCTTTGTTTGCCGTATACAGCTACTTCGCCGAATATCTTGCCCAAGTGACAACCATGGATCGCAAAGTGATCAGCGCCATGCTGATCGTGTTTGGTATTAGCGCAGTCCTAGGCAATCTGCAAGCTGGCAAGCTTTTAAGCAAGAGTGTTACGAAAACAACATTTTTTTATCCCATCATACTAGCGATGATTTATTTGCTACTATTTTTTGCGGGAACGTACACGATTCCAACCATTATGTTGATCATTTTGTGGGGAGCGGTTTTTGCCAGCGGACTGATTATAAGTCAAACCTGGCTTACTTCTGAGGCAACGAAAGCTCCCGAGTTTAGCAATAGCTTGTTTGTATCTTTCGGCAACCTGGGTGTCGCGATAGGCAGCGCGTCAGGCGGCTGGTTCCTATCTGAGCTGGGCACACATCATATTGTCTGGAGTGGGGTGCTTTTTCTCACCCTCGCGTTCCTTTGCATTGTATTGAAGATAAAAATTTTTGATCGACATAATTTATTTGCAAAAGCGTAGTTCATTTCTTGCATCGCAATGCGCTCGCCGACGGCACCCGTTTGCAAACCTGTGCGCTGCCTGCCTTCACTCTTACTAAAAGCAAAGGCTGTCCCGGGGTTCAAGTGCCCCCTATCAGACAGCCTTCGCTTCATTTTTATCCCGATACCGATGCTTCTAGCTCTTACCCCTTATTCCTCAAAAACAATAACCCGAACGCGGACAAGATGCCTAATCCGGCAGCGCCATACGTGTTGATGAGCACTTTCCGTTCCCCCGTTCCCCAGTACAGCAGCCCGTGCAAGGTCAACGAAACGACACAAAGCAAAAATGTCCATTTTACTACTTGCTTCATCGTCGATCTGCTCCTCCCGTCCGCTACTGTAGCACATCGACACGCTCGATATTGCGAATCGACATAAACGCGACCGCCGCTCCGAGTAATGCAAGGCCAATCGGCACCGCTATGATGGAGTATAAAGTGAAGCCGTTGACGTTCTGGCAAACGAGCGTCACCACGAAAATCGATGACACGATGGTGGCCGCGCCTGATTTCTTGCGCATGCCGAAGTAAAGCGGAATCAGGCTTAAAAAGCTGGTCGCCAGCGCACTCATGACGACCGTCAGCAGTCCTTTGGCTGCGACAGGCAACGTGAGCGGCTCTGAAACAACGGGCATAAACAAATTAAATACATAAAATCCAGCGCCAACAAACAGGTTCGTCGCAATATCCGCAATCAGCGTAAACAGCACGACGACAAGCAGCTTGGCGGCGATAAGCTTTTTGCGATTGATCGGGTACATGAATAGCACCATGATCGATTTGTTGCGGAACTCGTCAATGACAAGCCGTGAAATGAGCACTGCCGCGAAAACGATAAACGTTCCTCGAATAAACGTATCTATGACGGAAAACGCCATGTCATAACTTTTAAAAGACATATCTTGTTTCATTTCCGCGTCAAGACTGATCAAGCAAATAAAACCCAGAATCACGACGTTGGCAATGATCGCCCCCCGTATATAAGACCATAGGCGAAGTTTGCGCATTTCGAGCTTCATCAGTTTAAGCAACTACCCCACCCCCACCCAGGATAGAGAGGAAATAGTCCTCAAGTGACCCTTTTTTCTTATGAACCGCTTCGATCGCGACATCGTGCAGCACCAGAGCCTTCAACAGCTCACTTTGTGGAATGCGGCTATCGTAAATGCGGACTTGGCCTTCGTCGGTGATGCGCACGTTGGAAATATGCAAATGGTTCTCAAGTATGTAAGCCGCCTTACTGCTTTCGTTCGTTGTAATTTCAACATATTCTGCCGTTTGCCTGGCGATTTGTTCCATCGAAACCTCCTGCAGCAGCTTTCCCTCGTTCATGACTGCAATCGTGTCGGCGATCAGCTCGATTTCACCAAGAATATGGCTTGAAATGACAAGCGTCATCCCGTACTGCTTGCACAGCATTTTGAACAGATCGCGAATCTCCTTGATGCCTAACGGATCGAGGCCGTTAATCGGCTCATCGAGGATAAGCAGCTCCGGTTTCGTCATGATCGCCCGCGCGATGCCAAGTCGTTGCTTCATCCCAAGCGAAAATTCCTTGACCGCTTTCTTGTCAATCCCGTTCAAATTCACCAGATCAAGCGCCTCGTCGATCGACTTTTTGTTATGGTAGCCCATGTATTCACCATGCAGCTCCAAGTTTTCGTGAGCCGTCAGTTTTTCGTAAAAAATCGGGTTTTCAATGATCGTACCCATCCGTCCCAACAAATGGTACGAATGATCGGTCAGCCTTTCGCCGAAAAGTTCGATTTCGCCCGCCGACGGCTTCACCAGGTTGGTGATCATTTTCATGACGGTTGTTTTGCCTGCTCCATTTGGGCCGAGCATGCCGTATATTTCGCCTTGCTTGATGTTCAAATTGACGTTGGAAACAACTTCCTTGCCCTTATAAGCCCGGGTCAACTGCTTCGTCCTTGCGATATGCGTCATCGTTCGATGCCTCCCTCGTTCTTTACAGGCTTTATTGTAAGCATCGAAATTTGCTTATTCCTTACCTGATTCTTACAAATTCCTTAATCAGTGAATGCGATTCGTTTCAGCTTGACGGTAAACATCGTTTTTTCATAAGGCTTGCTCTGGATGCGAATCGTTCCTCCCTGCGCTTCGACAAGCCGTTTCGTAATCGTCAGCCCGAGACCGCTGCCTTGATACGCTTTGTTGCGGGAGTCTTCCAGCGTGTACATGCGCTCGAACACCCGATCTTGATGCATCTCATCGATCCCTTTGCCCTGGTCCCATACGTCCACGTACACGAACTCGTCGTCGCCCCGCAATGTTAGTCCGACGGCCCTTCCCTCCCCGCCATGCTGAATCGCATTGGCAATCAAATTGTTCAGGACACGATCCAGCGCTTCCTCGTTCCCCCATGCAAGCAGCGGCTTGTCCGGAATGTCGATAACGACTTCGAAGCCTTTGACCGTCAGGGTGTCGTAAAAAGCCAGCATGTTTTTTCCGCAAACGTCGTTCATGTGAATCCCGGAAAGGGAAATCGGCTTGTCTCCCGACTCCAGCCTGGCCAAATCAAAAAACTGGCGGATCAGCTCCAGCACCTCATTTGCCTTGGCGTGCACCTTGGTCAACAAAACTTTTCTTTCTTCGGCGTCCATATCCGGGTCCAAATTGATCGTTTCGATGTAACCAAGCACAACGGTAAGCGGCGTCTTCAAATCGTGCGAAATGTTCGAGAGCATTTTTCGCATCGACTGCTCCATCTTCAAGAAATTCGCCGTCCTGTGCTGGTTGTGCTCCAACAAATGATTGATTGCGATCAAGACTGGTATCAAGGCGCGATCGTCCGTAAAAACGAGCAACTTCTCGCTTGTGTCTCCCGCGATAATTTCGTTTAATTTGTTATGCATTTTCTCCAGGTTGGAGCTTCTTGCTCGATAAGCACGGTATTGAATGGCAATCACTACAGTCAAAATCACAACGAGTACAGCCAGCGCGATCACCATGTCAGTTGCCTTCCCACTTGTAGCCGATGCCCCACAGCGTCTTGATATACTTGGGTTCGGACGGGTTGTCTTCGATTTTTTCCCGCAACCTTCGGATGTGGACGTTAATGACGTTTTCGTCGCCGTAATATTCGTCATTCCAAATAAAACCGTACAGCTGCGCTTTCGTGAACACGCGATTCGGATTTGTGGTGAACAGCTTCAAGATTTCAAATTCTTTGGCCGTCAGTTTCAGGTCAACATCGTTTTTCGCCACTGAAAAATTGTCCAGATCAATGCGCAGCACGTCAAATGTCAGCACTCTGGCCGCTCCAGACGCCTGTTCTGTTGCTTCGGTGGCGATTTGTCCGGCAGTCGAATACGTCGTGGCACGACGAATCGCCGCTTTGATTCGGGCTGTCACTTCAATGAGCGAAAACGGCTTCGCGATATAATCGTCAGCCCCGAATCCAAGCCCGATCGCCTTGTCGACATCGCTGTCCTTCGCCGACATGATGAGAATCGGCACCGAACTTTTTTCGCGGATCAGCTTAATTACCTCGATGCCGTCCAGTTTCGGCATCATCACATCGACAATGACGATATCGAAAGCCTTTTGCCGAAACAGAGAAATCCCCTCCAAACCATTAAACGCCTCCGAGACGTCGTAGCCTTCTTTGACCAAATAATTACGCAACATTTCCACGATCTGGGTATCGTCTTCTATTAACAATATGCTGTGCGGCATGATGCTCCCTCCTAAAATTTCCATCGTGAAAATTATAGCCCGGTGCAAAGAGGATGCATAGAATTTGCGTAAAAATGGAGTGGACCTCTCACACAGGCAATACAACCGTCGAAAAAGCAAAAAAACAGCCAGCACAGAGCGGCTCTGCAATGGCTGTTGACAACGAATGCTGGGTGATTAGCGGTTCATGAGGCGTTTATCAGAAAGAGCTTACTCTATTCATGCATCCGCAATCCGCAAAAAAAGAACCCCACCTTTTGGATGGGGCTTAACTTAAACTGGATTGATTACTTCCAACTCAAACGATACCGATCCGCTTCCCCCTTTCCCATCATTTGCGGTAAGCGTTATGACTGCAACACCAGGCGTCTTTGCTGTAACCAGAATCCTTGTACTTGTATTCGGTTGGCCATTAATATCAGTAAAACTCTCCTGACCGATTGCTACGTCCACAATAGTGGAATTACTAGAAGAAACTGTGTAAGTCAAGCTGTCCCCATCATCATCAATAAGCCAGCTTTTTTCCGGCTTTTCGTTAATTCCCACCACCATATACATCCCGGGAATGTTTGCAGGAAAGTATTCACGCTGGCCAATAAAAGCATTTGTGTTCACTCTTGGCGCATGATTGCTAGTCTCGTCTTGAACCTTCTCTATCTCTCGGTTGTATAACGAGCCTACACCGTACAGGCGTCTTTCAACGCATACGGCGTGCCATCAGCGGATGCGACATGTACTTTTTACAACGGGCGTTGATAGAGTAACAAAAAGGATCAAGATTTTCGCCTAACTAAGGTTAGGGATTTGGGTGTTAAACATTAGAACCACAATATGTTCGATTGTCATGCTTACTCGTCCCTCCCCAATCTGTTCAAAATCTGTCTACCGATCTCCTTATTTTTACAATCAGTTCTCACACGTAATACTTGATTTAACTTGGTTCATTTCTAGAAGCGCTACCAAATGGGTTAACTTTCGTTAGCAGACACCATTGAAGGCGTGGCGTATGTTAAAGTTGCCCGTTGTAAAATTTCTCTTTTATCTGTTGATGGAACGCCGTGTGCGATGAAAGTCGCCCGCACGGTGTAGGCTCGCTCAAATGCCTTCGATTAGAGAAGGAAATAAGGCGAGAATAGCGATATAAAACCAATTGATGATGTTGTCATTTCTGGGTCTGGTTGGCATGTTTCTCATGGTAGATTTGTCGATTTTTATTACACCGTCCCACAGGACGCCGCATCTGAAAAAGTCTTACAGTCTACGGACAATGGAGAAACCTGGGAGGATGCTTACCTGCCATTAGGAATTAAATCCGCCTCGGTTAATGGGATTCCCAAGCATACTGTACGTGCTGCTCAGCTAGAGGCTGGAAAAACTTATCTATTTAAAGTTGTCATTACAGGTGGCAAGAACGAAGGCGAATCAAATGTTATTACTCAAACAGTCATGTAATCCATCAACAGCCCCCGGGGATAATCCAGGGGTTATTTTTATCGCTTGGACTACGTTTGTACCAGTCGTGTGAAGTGCTAGAATGCCTCTTTCAGAAGCATTTCTGTCACTAACCATTTGTGTGCTTCTCTTTGCTGCTTGTGATATGAAAAGAAATTTATTAGAAAACGATGAAACCATAAGTAAGATCGGGGTAGCGCCAACAAACCGCACCGAAGAACTCCTGATCACTATATGCAAGCGGTATCAGCGAGCCTAACGTTCTGATTTTTCGCAAAATTCCCTATCTATACTTCTGCATGCTTCTTACCTCCCGAAAAACTTAATCGTTTTCTTCTACCGCCCTCCGCAATTTATAGGGAGGTGATTACTATGATTAAATCTATCAAAAATTTGTTCGAACGCTTTAATTGGGTTTTGAGAGTGCTATATTTCACTGTTCGGGTAGTTGAACAAATCATGAAGTTCTTTAGCTAATGTTTTCAACCAGGCTGGGAGAAAAGAAGCTGTGCCTCCCAGCCTTCTCACAAGTAGTATCACAACTACAAAAGTACATTTTGGCTTAACCCTCGTCTGACCTGGTATAGAAACGGTTTTCTGCAACCTGTTTAAGTGAAAGATTCGTGATAATATGCTGATTAAATCTTTAATAGTGACCACGAGGAGGTTTGATTTTCAAATGGCTGAAAACATGAACAAAAGTCTCATGCTTGACATCACTCCGCTAAGAGCAGAGGATCGAAAGCGTTGGGACGTATTGGCTCGAAGCTACAAAGCCTTTTACGAGACAGAGCTCCCAGATTCCGCATACGATGCGATCTGGAACCGACTGCTCATTGGCGATAGAATATTCGGTTTCGGTGCGCATCTTCATGGCAACTTGATCGGTATCACCCACTACGTTTTTCAGCCTACGGTCTGGAAAGAAGATGTGTGCTACCTGCAAGACCTCTTCGTTGACGAAACCGCTCGCGGACATGGTGTGGCCCGTGCCCTTATAGAACGGGTCGCTCAAGCTGCACGAGAACAAAAAGCTTCTGGGCTGTACTGGCAAACCCGCCAGGATAATTTCACTGCTCGTGCTCTTTATGACAAAATTGCCTATCATAAAGGCTTCATTCGCTACGACTATACACTTGAATAGAAGTGGAGGCCTACTTCTCTTTGCTGTTCGTTATATGAAAAGAAACTTATTACAAAACGATGAAATCATAAGTAAGATCGAGCGTCTTGTTGTGATCCAAGAACAAAAACAGTCAACTCATTTTTCCACCAAGGAAAGCGATGAATAAGTTATGAATGTAGAAGAAACAATTGACCTGGTTGCTTCAAGTGTAGGAGTTGTCCACGATGTAATCTTTGTTTATTTCCTGGTCCAACTATTTCTTTTTTGGCGAAAACGTATATTTCAGAAGAAGAAAAAAGCAGAACTTCTCAATAGACTGATCTAAAAACTCGGGTTTCAACTGATGAGCAAGCAAAAGAAGGCCACTCCATCGATGCTCAGCAGGACCGCCTTCTTATGGCGCTGCAATTGGTGGCAACAATCGGCATGCAGCATACAAAAGAAAAATCTTCCCCAACAAAAAAAGAGGCGAAATTCTCGCCTCCCTCTTTTTCGCAATCAATCCCAAGCAAATCTTTGCTCTTTCCAAGGATCTCCATACATGTTGTATCCATTCTTCTCCCAAAATCCCTGCCTGTCCTTCTCCATAAACTCGATGCCGCGCACCCACTTCGCGCTTTTCCAGAAGTAGAGGTGCGGGATGACGAAGCGCAGCGGCCAGCCGTGTTCGGGGGTCAGGTTCTCGCCGTTGTGTTTGTTGGCGAACAGGTTGCCTGCTTTCGTGAAGTCGGCCAAAGGCATGTTCACTGTCCAGCCGTGCTCGGCGTGCAGCATGACGTACTTGGCTTCCGGCTTTATTTTCACGAGCTTCAGCACTTCTTCTACCGGGATGCCCTGCCACTCGTTGTCCAGCTTGCTCCAGCCTGTGACGCAGTGAATGTCGTTCGTCACTTCGCCTGTCGGCAGCGCCATCATTTGTTCGTACGTCAGTGTGACTTCTTCCTCGACCAAGCCGAACAGGCGGAAGTTCCACTCGGTGGACAGGTCCGTGTACTCTGGAACATCTCCGTAGTGAAGTACGGGAAAACCCGTCGTCTGCTTCTGGTTCGGGGGGATACGGTCGCGCTTGGTGTCTGTCGATGGATGGATAAACATAGGCCCACTCCTTGCTGTCTTTGTCCGCTTGTCCTGCTTTTTCTTATCATATCCAGCGAAAGCGATAACGTGCAAGAAAAAATGACGGCAAAAGTGCAGCGCCTGCAAAGCGTGGGCCAGCGCCGTACCACATACCAAGTAAGCCTCCAGCGCGTTTCCCCCGAAAACCAGCCCGAACCGAACCTGCTCATGCTGCAAAAAGACCCCCGCCATGTGAGAGCGGAGGCCCTTTGCCTTTTCGCAAGGTAGCATCCCGTTGTACCAACCGTTGCAACACGAGTGTTAGCTCAGGTCATAGGGCGCATGACGATTTGACGTCATCCCCGCCTTCCAAAGAGAAGCAAAAAGAAAAAATCTTACTTGCCAACGCGCAGCAGCGCATGGTCTACCTTGATGCACATATCTTGCACGACTTCGATGCCTTCGGCGCGAACTTGGTTCGCCGCCTCTTCATTGGCAATCCCTTGCTGCATCCAGAACACTTTCGGCTTCTGTTGCATTTTCAGGGCGTCTTCTGCGACAGGCAAAATGTCTTCGCTTTTGCGGAAAACGTTGACGATGTCCACAGGCTGATCGATTTCTGCCAGGCTGGAAACGACTTTTTCGCCCAGTACCGTTTCCCCGGCAATAACCGGGTTGACCGGAATGATGCGGTAGCCGACATTTTGCATGGCCTGTGCGACCATGTAACTGGTGCGATCCGGTTTGTTGGACAGTCCTACTACAGCGATCGTCTTCGCATCCTCCAACATTTGGCGGCGAACTTCGTTGCTAGGATTTTGGCTCATGTCAATGCACTCCTTTTCGTGTTTAGGATTGGCTGCGGCTTGCTACAAATTCGGCAATCGTGCGCGTCATGACGCCTGTACCGCCAGCTGGCTGCATGTCGCCCGTTGTGGCCGTGTACGCTGTGCCAGCGATGTCCAGGTGTACCCATGGTGTCTCGCCGACGAACTCCTGGAGGAAAACGCCGCCGATGATGCCGTGGCCGTAACGTCCGCCCGAGTTTTTCAGGTCGGCAAAGCGGCTCTTGTTCAGGCTGCGGTACTCCTCGAAGGTCGGGAGCTGCCACAGGCGTTCGCCAGCAACATCCGCTGCTTGCAAAAGCTCATCCATGAGCGCCTTGTCGTTCGTCATTGCCCCGGAGCAGTAATGTCCGAGCGCAACGACGATTCCGCCTGTCAGCGTGGCGGCGTCTACGATGCACGACACTCCTTGCTCTTTTGCATAAGTAATGCAATCGGCCAAAACGAGGCGGCCTTCCGCATCTGTCGTGATGATCTCGACCGTTTTTCCGCTCATGGTCGTGATCACGTCGCCAGGACGGAATGCTGTGCCCGACGGCATGTTTTCCACTGTTCCAATGACCGCGAGCACGTTTACTTCCGGCTTCATTTGGCCCAGCGATTCCAGCGCGCCGATCATGGCAGCCGCGCCGCCCATATCCGACTTCATGTCTTCCATGCCCGCTACCGGCTTGATGGAAATACCGCCCGTGTCAAAAGTAACGCCCTTTCCAACCAGGCCGATAACGTTATCCCACGTTTTTCTTCCCTGATATTTGACGGCTACGACGTACGGTTCCAGCTCGCTGCCTTTTGCGACACTGAGAACTCCGCCCATGCCCAGCTCTTCCAGCTTGGCTTTTTCCAGAACTTCCACGGTCATGCCGTAACGCTCTGCCACAGCGACAGCGGCGTCCTTCAGAGCGCGCGGCGTCAAGTAGTTGGCTGGCTCATTGACGAGCGTACGCGCCAGATTCGTACCGGAAACGAGCGCATTCCCCCGCAGCACGCCAGCCTGTACAGCGCTTACAGCATCGTCCGCTGCCAAGATTCGCACAGTGGCGATTGGCGCAAATTCCCGCTTCGCTTTTTGACGATAGCCTTCATAATTGTATTCTGCCAGACCGAACGCCTCTGTCACTGCCTGGGACAGACGCTCGGCACTCAAATGCCCGGTTGTCGGCAAATCGATTGCGACGTTTTTCGCGTTTCCTTTGGACACGACTGATTTGGCTGCCCGGCCCCATGCGTTGCGTGCAGCGACAAAGTCAAATTTGGCCGGATCGCCCATGCCGACGATGAGCAGCTTTTTCGCGGCAATCCGGTTCAAGCCATGAATGACTGTCAGCTCTTTCGCCTCGCCCGTGATTTCGCCTTCCTGCTGCAAGCCGCTGAGGCTGCCTGCGAAAGCTTCTTCCAGTTCCGGGTACACCTCGGAAAGCTGTTCCCCTTTCCAGAGCGGCACGATCAGCTCATCACATACGTAGCTCACAAGCTGTGAGCGTTTTTCTACGGTTACTTCCATATACTCTTCCCTCTTTCGCTGTGATAGGATACAATTATGGGCACATTTGTGTTTTAACACGATGTGTCTACATGCAAGCGCAAGGATGGAAACGTCATGGCTTTCGCCTCTGCATACGGAATCGCATCGCGATCCGGCAACACAGCCTCGCAGTCCTCTATGTAACGAAGCACTTCCTCTACGTCTAGCCCCCAATGCACGGGTCCGTAGCGGGACAAATACTTCCGCGCATTGCCAAACATCCAGCGAGCGCCTTTCAAGTTGCCGTATTCAAGATGGTACAACCCGACTGACAATTGCAGCATGCCTTGCAAAAATTTGTCGGTCTTGTCCTCCATCCAGATGTCTTCCAGCAGATCGTGGCATTCGTAGAACTCCCCTTCATTGAATTTTTCAATGAACTGCAAATACTGCACGGGATAGCCCATGGATGCACACCTCCGTTTTCCACCTGCTTGATGGCAAAAGCTACCTAGATAAGAAGTGCCTGCGGCTTGCAGGCTGACCCTCTAGCAGGAGCTTTCCTTATGGTACCACAGATTGGCAGCGCTTAAAATCCAAATGAAAACTTCACGGATTAAGACAACGCCCTTCTGTTACAATAATCTAGAGAAGCGCACAGTAGAAAGGAATGGATTTTCCGTGGCGGATATTTTTGAAAACTTCCCCTTATGGGCTGCACTGCTTGCCATAGGAATCGCCCAATTTATCAAAATTCCCCTCCATTTTTTCGCAACGAAAACATGGCAGTGGTCCCTGTTGCTCAGCACAGGCGGCATGCCCAGCTCCCACTCTTCTGCCGTGACAGCTCTGTCGACCGCAGTGGGACTGCGTGAAGGTTTTTCCAGCAACATGTTTGCTATCTCCGCCATTCTTGGCGTGATCGTCATGTTCGACGCTGCGGGCGTTCGCCGGCATGCCGGCATGCAAGCCGTCGTCCTCAACAAGCTGGTGGACGAATTTAACCACCTGTTGGAAGGGATGAAATCGTTAAAAGTTCGCCCGAACCAGGAAAAGGCGAAAAAGCTGAAAGAACTGCTCGGACACCAGCCGATTGAAGTGCTGATTGGCGGATGGCTGGGCATCATGATTGCATTGCTGGTGCAGCCGTTTTTTTAGGATGTTTCCACAGGGGGGAATCACATGCGCATCGTGTCCATCTGTCCGAGCAATACGGAAATCCTCTATTATTTAGGTCTGCATGAGCACGTGGTGGGGCTGGACGATCACTCCGACTGGCCTTTGGAGTGGCAGCACCTGCCGCGCGTCGGTCCCGATCTGACCATTGACATGGAACGGGTGGCTGCACTCCAGCCTGATCTGGTCGTCGCCTCGCTAAGCGTTCCCGGAATGGAAAAAAATGTGGAGGCATTGCAAGCCTTGGGGCTTTCGCATATCGTGCTGAACCCGCAAAGGATTGGCGAAATCGCCGCTGACATCCGACTGGTCGGCGAGGCGACAGGCTTTCACAAGCAAGCGGAACAGCTTGCCGCCCATTTTGACGAAAGAATAGAAAGCATCCGACAACAGACGGCTTCCTGTACGCAGCGTCCCAAGCTGTATTGGGAATGGTGGCCGAACCCGATCTATACGCCCGGACAAACGAACTGGCTGACCGATGTCAGCGAGATAGCCGGTGCTGTCAACGTATTCTCCGACTTCCCTGTCGCCAATGTAAAAGCGACCAGAGAGATGGTGCAAGAGCGCGATCCTGATCATATTTGCGTCGTCTGGTGCGGCATCGAACTGAAGCGCATCAAGCGGGAAACGATCACGAGCCGTCCAGAGTGGAGCCAGATGACAGCTATTCAAAAAGACCAGGTTCACCTGCTGGAGGAAGGGCTTTATTGCCGCCCGTCTCCGCGCATACTCGATGGCCTGGAACAGCTCGTGAAGCTGATTCATACATAAATCACGGCATGAAAAAACGTTCAAAGCACATCGCCTTGAACGTTTTTTTGTCTTCCATTGTCTCGCAGCAAACCTCTAGTTTGCCACTTCAGCCATTGCCGCGATGCCCTTCTGGTTCAGATTGTTGAGAAAGGCTTCTGTCAGCTTCCCTTCCCCGCGTCTTACGATATATACATCGAGTGATTTTTTGCCCCATTGGGTGAACACATCCTGCTTGGTCTCGAAGTACAGGTCGATCTTGTGACCACGAATGGCACCGCCCTTGTCCGCTACAACCCCGTATCCGTAGCCCGGTATGTACAGGACCGTTCCCAGCGGAAAAATGCGCAGATCGGCTGCAATCGTCGAGTAATCGTCCCGGCGAACCTTTACGCCCGAATACGTAATCCCGTAGGACGGATCAGACGGGTTCTTTCCGGTCGATTCAAACCCGGCATAGTATCCGGTTGCGACGACGCGAACTTTCGGATATTGGTCGAGGAATACATCCGCTTTATCAATGACTTGAGTGAGTGAGCTGGCCGAAACTGTCCGTTTTTTTACGACCCGTTGCCCCTCTTTGGTTTCCTTGATTCCGAATGTGGATGAAAGATTATGGTCTCCTACCACGTTGTAGCCGTATCCGTCGCTTGCAAATGCCGTCAAAACGAGGACGAACAATGCGAGGATACTTACAAACTGCTTCCCATTCATTTCTTGGTAAACCTCCTCTCGGTTCTAGTCATGTCCCGAAGAGGAGGAAACTATACACAAATTTTGGATGATTTCAGAAACATTCTGTATGTTCCCGCTTTGGCAAACGATGAAAAAAAGAAAAACAGGCCCCTGAATCAAGACCTGTTTTCCGCCTGTTAAAACATCCGGTATCCTTTTTTGCGCAGGGTGGCAATCGTCCAGCCGCTGCCCACTGTGCCTGCCATTCCACAGCCGAGAATGATCGCGTCCCAGACACCCGGAACGATTTTTTGATAAACGAGGGCGCCAACGACCACGCCGACCGCGATCACAACCGGAAGCCACGTCGTTTTCAAAATCATGTTTAAAATAAACCCAATGCCAAAACCGAGCACGGTGAACAAAACGATGGAAACCATAAATTGCAATAAGCTCATCGACCGCCAAACCTCCTGCCATCGCCTCCGGCTTTTGCCAAGGCTGGTTGGCAAATCAAGGGAGGACGGGCTATTTTCGCTATTTAGTGTAGCAAAAATGGCAGATACAGGTCAATACGTGCAGCCTTGCGAAGCGCAGACGAAAAGAGCCGCCAGCTCTCTGACGGCTCTTGCTCTATGCAACGGCAAGTATCGGCTATTTGTTTGCGGATGCGGACTCCTGATGAGCGTCTTTTCCTACGCCCTCACAGTTCGGGCAATTTTCCGTGCCACCCAGGAGCAGCTGGAAATACCCTTGACCATTGCAGTACGGGCATTGTTCTTGGTTATGTCTCATGATGAGCTCCCCTTTCTCCATACATGCTCCTTCGTTAATTGCATGTATTTTCAGATTATTTTGATGTATCTAACTATATCAGATCACTGCCTTTTTTCACAACACAGTTTTTCTCCGATATAACAGAAAAAACCGCGATGTAAGCGGAAACATCGCGGCTTAGCTATTTCATTCTCAGCTTTGCTTGAAGATTTTATAGGAAGTGTACTGAAAGACAGGATCAATCTCATAGGATTGCCCTTCCATCCCTTTTTCCCGTTTGGTGTAGTCTGGCAGGATGATTTTCAAGTATGTAGAAGACAGCGGATCTTCCATCAGCTCAGGAATCGGCAAAAATCGGGCTTCGACGATTTCCCCCTCCTGCGGGCGCGGTTCGCCGCTTACATAGTCCATCCAGAACACAACCATGTTGTCGCTGATCGACCCGCGAATGACCCCGGAACGAATACCCGCTACTTGCCGCACGACTGCTTCAATCCCGGTTTCCTCCAAAACCTCGCGCACGGCTGCCTCGTCTACCGTCTCGCCCTGCTGTACGAATCCGGCCGGAAACGACCACTGCCCTTTCAACCCGCTGTACGCCTTTTTGACGACCAGCGCCTCCTCGCCGCGGATGACGATTCCGCAGGCGCCAAGCCACACTTTCCCTTCCCGCATTCGCTCGCTTCCTTTCGCTTTGTCCTTCCTGACCGTATGTACACGAAACCCCCGGCGTTTCGCTCACCGGGGGTAGCTATTACTCATCATCGTCGTCCAAAAGTCCGTTGTCAATCATGTAGCGCAGATTTTCCCGATCCCTCTCGCGGCCTTTTTCCTTCAGCCGATCGATGGCAGGCAGGATGAGAATATCGATTTCACGCTGGACATGCCAAGCCAGGTCGTGCCGCCCTTGCTCTTCCAAAAAGGCGCCCACTTCCATCATGGCATTGTACCGCTCCATTTCGTCGCGGGTCATAAGCCCTCTGACCTGAATACTCGCGTGGCGCATCGCTTACAGCTTTACCTTTTTCAAGGCGAGGCCGACCCCGCCGATTTTGTACAGATAGCGCAGATCGCTTGCCTTTTTCATCATCGCCGCTGTGCTGCCAAACAGCTTTTTCGAACCGACCTGGCCGATTCCCTCGCCTTTTCCGAGAGAAGCCAGCGTTCCTTGCAGATGAGGGACAAACTTCTGTGGTAGCTCGCCACGAATCAGCGCGGCGAGGTTTTCTCCGAGCGTCTCGCCTTCCTGAACCGCGATTTGCGCTGTCGGAGGGTACGGACGGCCTTCTGCGTTGAAAATCAGGGCGCAATCTCCGACAACGAACACATTTTCATAGCCCGGCGCGCGCAAATATTCATCTACCTTGACGCGGCCGCGCATGACTTCGAAGCCAGCTTTTTCGACGATGCTGTTGCCGCGCACACCTGCTGCCCAGACAACCGTTTTCGACTTGATTTCTTCCCCGGTTGCCAAAAGGACGCCGTCCGGTGTGCACTGCTTGATCGGCGTGCCGATTTTGAACTCGATGCCTTTGCGCTCCAGCACATCCATGGCGTACTGCACCAGCTCGGGATCAAAGCCCGGCAAAGCAGATGGAGCCGCTTCGATGCAATATACTTTGACCAGCTCCGGGTCCACGTCAAACTCCTGGCACAGCTCCGGCAGACGGTCGCCCAGCTCCCCGCAAAACTCGATTCCCGTAAAGCCCGCTCCCCCGACAACGAAAGTCAGGTAGTCCGTACGATGCGGCTCGTTTTTGTATTTGGAAAACATGTACTCGATATGTTCGCGAATATGGCGGACAGCGTTGATGCTGCGAATGCTGAACGCATGCTCTTTCAATCCCTCGATGCCGAACGTCTCCGGTTCGCTGCCCAATCCGATCACGAGATAATCGTAGGTCAGCACTTCGCCGCTATCGAGTGTGACATGTTGCTCCTGCGGATCGATCGCCTGAACCGTTCCTTTGATGAACTGGACTTTGTCCTGGTTCAAGATTCCTTCCAGACTCACCCGCGCATGGTCGGCAGAAGCCGTGCCAGCAGCAGGCTCATGCAGCCAGGTCGTGATGTAGTGATAGTTGTGCTTGTTCACCAGCGTGATTTCCGCTTCGTTGTAGTTCAGCTTTTTTTGCAGCTGCAACGTGGTCAGCAAGCCGCCGTATCCCGCTCCAAGAATGAGGATTTTGGGTGTACTCATCGGTATCCCTTCCATTCATTGTTAATGGTAACCAGAGGAAGATTGTGCGAAATTTCACGTAGGCTGTTACCAAGTAAGATGCCCAAGTGAATAAAAAATGACGTATCGGAATAATTGCCTGTTATGTCATATGTTCCAACCTGTGAAAAAAAGCACAAACTTAGAAACAAACAAATGTGACAATTTCTTTACAGTCACCCTCATCTTATCGATTGCCACCATGATTTGCAAGGGTTTTTTGCCTATCGAGGCGTTTTTTTCCCTGCTTTTTTTTCTTTCCTTTGTTGGGTTATAATGGGTGAGGAGTTCGGTTTTTCGAATATTCGGAGGTGCTTTCGATTGAATTTTCTGCAAAAGGACGAGCAAATCTACGACATTACGATCATTGGCGGAGGCCCTGCCGGACTGTTCACTGCATTTTACGGTGGCATGAGGCAGGCAAGTGTGAAAATTATTGAGAGCATGCCCCAGCTTGGCGGGCAACTGTCAGCTCTCTATCCGGAAAAATACATTTACGATGTAGCCGGGTTCCCAAAGATATTGGCTCAAGATTTGATCAATAACCTGAAGGAGCAGCTTTCACGTTTTCAGCAAACCGTTTGTCTGGAAGAAAAAGTGGAAAACGTAGAGAAAAAAGCGGACGACGTTTTTGAAATCACTACGGACAAAGGCGTACACTACGCAAAATCTGTCATCATCACGGCAGGCGTAGGTGCGTTCGAACCCCGCAGACTGGAACACCCAGATGCCGTCAAATACGAAAAATCCAATCTGCACTATTTCGTCACCGACCTGAACTCCTTCAAAGGGCAGCGCGTCGCCGTCATTGGCGGCGGAGATTCCGCACTGGACTGGTCTTTGATGCTCGAACCGATCGCCAAAGAAGTCCATCTCATCCACCGCAGAGACAAGTTCCGTGCGCATGAGCACAGCGTAGAGATGCTCATGTCGTCCAAGGTAAACGTCACGACACCTTATGAAATATCCGCTCTTCACGGAGAAGAAAAAATTGAACGCCTGACTCTGACGAATTGCACCACGAAAGAAGAACTCAACCTGGAAGTCGATGCCGTCATCGTCAACTTCGGCTTCATCTCCTCGCTCGGTCCGATCAAAAACTGGGGATTGGAGCTGGAAAAAGGTTCGATTGTCGTAAACACGCGCATGGAATCGAACATTCCCGGCATTTTTGCGGCGGGAGACATCGCGACTTATCCGGGCAAAGTCAAGCTGATTGCTGTCGGCTTCGGGGAAGCGCCAACGGCCGTCAACAATGCGGTAGGCTACTTCAACCCGGATGCCAAATTGCAGCCAGGGCATTCCTCCAGCATGGACAACTTCAAAGCTTGATTCAACAATCAGCAAGCATTCAATCCTTGTGCCGCTTTTCTTTTGCGGTGCAAGGATTTTTTCGTGACGGCGAAGCTTTCGGGCAGGATGCATAGCGGCTTTCCTTCTGACGCAGAGTAGAGAAAACGACAACCAGCGTTTACGTTTTTGGAGGGAAAACCATGGATTATCTTTGTCCGGTTTGCAATGGGCTCGCTTCTCTCTCGCAAGCTTGCCCACAATGCTACACGCCACTTGCGGATGCAGGCCGTCTGTACGACTTTTACGGCGACTACAGCCCTTACCGGGAGATCGATGACGCCAAATGGGACAACGGCTACCCCGATCGCGAGAAGCACCTGTGCTTGCATACCGGCTGGTGCAGCACTTGCCAGCTGGCACAAACGGTAGCCATTCAAGAATGGACACCCGACATGCTGTAAGCAATCCCGCTATCGCCCACGGCAGAGGCGGGATTTTTTTCTTCCCTTTTTGCAAAAACACGCTATACTATAAGGAATTATTTGTTAAAGGACGGAAAAATCATGTAATCGGTTAAATTGTCGACCCCCTGCACTCGTCTATTGGAACCACTTTTTGAGGGGAGCGTCATTTTATGAATAAATTCATCATGATGGTGGGCATTCCCGGAAGCGGCAAAACCCGCGCAGCCGGGCTGATCGCCAAAAAAGAACGGGCGACACTCGTGTCCACGGATGCCGTTCGGTTAGAGCTGTTCGGGGATGAAGCCAAGCGCCGGAAAAATCCGCTCGTTTTCCACGAGGTTTACACCCGTATCGAGCAAGCGTTGGCTGCAGGAAGCGACGTTGTCTTCGACGCCACCAATGTCGATCGGGACAAGCGGATGAGCGTACTGAAGCGATTCCCGCACGCGACGGCGGAATGCTACTACGTGAGCACTCCGTTTGAAATTTGCCTGCAACGAAATCAGGCGAGAAAACGCAAGCTGGATGAGCTGGTTCTCGCCAAATACCATAAAAACTTGCATATTCCTTTGCACCAGGAAGGCTTTGCCGCCATCCACCTGCTGCATGAGCCTGTGCCGTACCCGATGACTAAAGAGGCGTTTATCGCCCTTTTACAAAGCGAACCCGGCTACGACGAGCTGTTTGCCGCCTTGTCCGGAATCGCTTATTTTCAGCAAATGAAAGATTTTCAGCAAGACAACCCGCACCATCAGCACACGCTGTGCAAGCATACGTACCACGTCCTCGATTACGTCAATACTTTTTACGAAGAGGACGACAAGCTGCTGATGCAAATTGTCGCGCTGTTTCACGACGTGGGAAAATTGTATACAAAAGTTTTCAAGCAAGCCAAAGGCCACAGCAGCTACTACGGGCACGAATACGTGTCGAGCCAGATTGCCGTTCATTTCCTGAAAGAGCTGGGATTTGCCGACGAGCTTGTCTTCCGGGCCGCCGCTCTGATCGAAATGCACATGAAAATTGCCTACGGCGGCGATGAAGGCGCGTCGGAGATTTACCATCTGGTCGGGGCAGACATGCTGACGAAGCTATACTTTTTCAAAGAGGCGGATCACTATGGAAAATAAGTCGACGAGCCACTATCAAAAGTATCCGCGCACCTTTCACCTGCCCTGGTCCCGGAGCAAAACCGACGACGATCGGATTTTGCGAGATACCCGGCATTTTGTTGGAAAAGAAATTGTCGTGACAGAAAAGCTGGACGGAGAAAACACCAGCTTGTACCGCGACTACTTGCACGCCCGTTCGATCGACAGCCGCGACCATCCGTCCCGCCACTGGATCAAAATGCTGCACGGCTCGATTGCCCACCACCTTCCACCCGGCTATCGCATTTGCGGGGAGAACGTGTTTGCCAAGCATTCGATTTTTTATGAGGAGTTGTCGAGCTACTTCTACCTGTTTTCCGTCTGGGATGACCGCAACGTCTGCCTCAGTTGGGACGATACATTGGAATGGGCAGAGCTTCTTGGTTTGCAGACTCCGCCTGTGCTCTATCGCGGCCCATGGGACGAGGAAAAGGTGCGGGCCTGCTATACGCGGCAATCCGTGTTTGGCGGCGAGCAGGAAGGCTATGTCGTCCGGCTCACCGCTTCCTTCGCCTACGCTGACTTCAAATACAGCGCAGCGAAGTTCGTCCGCAAAAATCACGTCCAAACCGATCAGCACTGGATGGCGAAGGCTGTTGAGCCGAATCAGTTAAAAGCGGAGTAACACAGAATAGGCTGACTTGACCGTTCTTGCTCTCGTTTGCTATAAGCAGTCAGTAGCCTGTCATTGTCCTCGCTAAAATGTCTCGCAGCAAAAAGGCGTGTTCGAACCATTGTCCTGGTTCACACGCCTTTGCTCGTTCATCCGCTTATTTCTTCTTCTGCTCCAGCCGCTGGGCCATCGCCGTATTTTTTGCCTTCATCTGCTCCAGCATTTGCGGCAGCACTTGCTTGATTTTCGCCGCATCCCCCGATTCAATCGCGGCTTCAAACGCTTCGTGCGTCGCTTTCATCTTTTCCATCCGGGCTTTTCTGGCTTCGCGATCTTCCTTCATGCCCGGCATGCCCATGTTTTTCTCTCTCCAGTCTTTCAACTGCTGCTCCATTTGCTCACTGGTAATCTCGCCTTTTTTCACCTGCTCATTCAGCTTGCTGACAAGCTGCCTGCGCTCCTCGCGCTTCGCCTTCCATTTCGGGTCTTCCCCCAGAGTCGCAAATTCGTTCATCAGGCGTTCCCGTTCCTTGAACACTCCTTGCCACTCGGCCACACTATCTGGCGTATATTTTTCCGCCAAAAGCAGCATGTACATTTTTTGGTGGGCGCTGCCGTGCATCCCGTGCCGAACCTTAATGTCCACCCGCTCATGATCGCCGTGGCTGTGTGCTGTTCGACTGGCTGTCGTCATCCCTGTCGTTGCGAGAGTTGTTTCCTCTGCCAGTGCAAGACCAGGCAATACCAGTCCCGCTGCGATTGCGGCTACTACCACGCTGTTTGTCCACTTTTTCATGCTGTTCTCTCCTTTTCGCTCGTTTTGCGCCTTCGCCTTGCTTGGCTCATGGCGCTCGCCTCAAGGCATCACTCGTTTTTTGGCCTTGTTCGTCGTCATTGTTCCCAGCGGTTGTGGCAAGCTTGTCGGATAAATATGTAAAAATGTGTAATTTCTCAAGCAGGCTGATTACAGCGGCCGGATTCCCGCTCTCTCGAAACCGAACAGCTTCACAAGCCCCATTTGCTCCAAATCTTGCTTCGTTTTTGCCGTACCGTGCTGGTAGATCAACCGATAAATTTCCCGCAAGTTGTCATCGTACTCGTCATTGTCCCGATCCGGCATGTCCGACCAGAGTGTATGCCCGTGCATCCACATCATGAAGTCGCCGTGAATACAGTTGTTGAACAGATCGCGCATCATGCCGACCTCCACGTCTGTTGCCTCGATCTCAAAATCGTAGGTGGAGGAGCCTTTTTCATCGCGAATTTCCGCAACCGTCGTTCCCGCTTGCATGGTGACGTAGTACGTCTTTCTTTCCAAAGCTGTCATCTCCATTCGTGAAAGCACGCTTGAAAACTTTTCCTCCTTAATCTGTGCCAAAAGGCGGGAAAACATGTGTCATCGCCCTGTAAAGCACAGTGGATCGGCAAAATAAAAAACACCCCGACCCGCTAATGCGAGCCAGAGTGTTTGGGTTTGGCATTTATTTGACTACCAGTTTCGCGATCATGTTGCCGTGCTCCGGTCCGCAGATCACGTTGCAGAAAATTTTGTACTCGCCAGCTTTATCCACTTTCAGTGTTTTGCTGCCGTCTTTTTGAATATCGACGTCCAAGCCCTCAATTCCGATTCCATGGAAGCCTTCCGTGGACTTGAAATTGATCGTAAACTCTTCGCCTGCTTTTACTTCATAAACATCTTGGTTGAACTTCCAGTTGCTAGCTTCGATGTTGATTCCATTGCCATCCGTCGCTGCCGCCGGAGCCTCTGTAGAATTGGTGTTTGCCGCTTGCTCCTTGCCGCCGCATGCTGTCATCAGCATCGCCGAAAAAGCAACTGCCGAAACCAACAGAGTCCACTTCTTGTTCACAATGACCCCTTCTTTCTACTTGATTCTACACTTCCATCTTACTGGAAAGTAGCCGTCCAAAATCTGGGAATCTGTGACTGAATCGTGACGAAATTGCTACCAATTATTGAACGGTCTATTATTTCGGACCGTCCTCTTCCGCCGGCAACTCGATTTGGTACACCTTTGTCGGGCGCCCCCGCAGCTTTTCTTGCTTTTTGTACAAAATTTTGGCGACCCCTTTTTCCTCCAGGCGATTCAGGATGCGATTGGCGCTGCGCACCGTAAGTCCGAGGTGATACGCCAGCTCGTCCGCCGTCAGCTCGTTGCTTTCCGTCTTCGCGAGTACCGCCAATATTTTTTGCAACTGCAAGGTAGACAAGTCTGTCTCTTCGCTCAACCGCTGAATGTAGTCGTTGATCTGGTTGCGGTATTGCAAGCATGTTTCCTCGCCCAACGGCCCGATGACCTGGTCGCTGTCTGTTACGACGTACGTGCCAGATGTTTTGCCTGCTGTAGACATGCTGTTCGCTGATTGGGCGTTCATCCTTGCTTTGTACATGCTGTTGCCCACCCCCCAGCCGACGTGGACGGGAAACGGCAACGTCTTTTCCAAATAGGCGAGTAACAGACAGTGCGTGAGGTTGTCCGTCAGCATTTTCAAATCTTTAAATGAACTGATGATCTCAAAGCTGGCAGCCGATTTCTGGATGATGAACGGCACTTTTTTCTCGGCACTGAACTCCAAAAGTGACTTGTGCAGGAGCATTTGCCGCAGCTCCCATTCATTGAGATTCTCCTTTTGCCCCTCGACATCCCCGATCGTGATATGCCCGATCGCAATCCGGCTCTCCGCCAGCTTGATCGCCGCCAGTTCGGCAGCCATCTGTTCAAACTGCGCTGCGGCCGATTCCGGCGAAGGAAACACATACTGATGCGGCACTCCGTGGTCCGTCAAATCTTGCACGATGTTGCTCATCCGCGTCATGGAAAAGTCGATTTTGCCTGCTTTCCACAAGCGGAGATGCTCATCCAGCACCGCCTCGTAAATCTGGTCGTTCACTTCCACCGGAGACAACGTGTACGGCATGGCGTCTGCCCCGACTACTTCTTTCAATCCGAGGTACTGATTCGCCTCAAAAATAAAGTCGATGTACACTCTGGAAAAATCGAGATCGCGTTTGCGCAGGCTGAGCTGAAACAGCTTTTTGTAAAACTCTTGCTCGCTGATCGAAAGCGTATATGTCGGAATCGGGAAGCTTCCCCATTCTTGCAGCAAATAGGCATACGCAAGCTCTGTCAGGACAAAACCGTCTACTTTTTGCTGATTTTGCCTGTAGATTGTCGGTGTTTCATGCAGACGATGATAGGGCAGCATGACCAGCTCGCAGCTGTCCTGAACCCGCATGGGGACAGATGCCAGTTCTTTTTGCGAGTGCTGGGCAAGGATAGCACCCAAACGGATCATAAAGATTCCCCCTTTACTCTTTTGTCATTATAGGAGATTTGCGCCTCTTTGAAAATATTTTGAAAAGACTTGCAATGTTCAAAACAATGCCGTAAAGTTGTTTTTAGAAATCGTCTTTATGGTGTCCAAAAATAGTTTTTAAAGGAGTGTGCTGCCTTCCGACTTGCTCGCCGATGTTTTTTTGCACCATTCGCATCCAACCATGAAAACGCTAACAAGGAGGCCTTACGATGAACACAAGCGCAGTAGCGAACAGCAAGAACAAGTACCTGGTCCTCGGACTTCTCTGTCTCGGCTGGATTATCAACTATTTTGACAAGGTTGCCATCAACGTTGCCGTGATCCCGATTTCCCAGGAATTTGGCCTGACCGAAACCCAGGTCGGACTGATTTTGAGCAGCTTTTTTCTGAGCTATGCGATCATGCAGCCGATCGGGGGCAGTCTCGCCGACAAATTCGGCTCGCGAAAAGTCATTCTCGTTTCCGTCGTCGTCTGGTCTCTTTTTACGATCCTCACAGGTACTGCCTGGTCGTTCCTCTCGCTCATCGTCATCCGCTTTCTGTTCGGAATCGGCGAGGGAAGCTATCCTTCCGCCAGCTCTGTTGCGGTAGCGGAAAGCTTTTCGCAGCATGAACGGGCCCGGGCCAAGTCCATCTTGACCTCTGCCACCACCATCGGGTCTGTACTCGCCACGCTTGTAGCCGCCAGCTTGTCCCAACACTTCGGCTGGCAAATCATGTTCGTCATCCTCGGTGTTCTCGGCTTGTTTTTAGCGCTTTTGTACGCCAAATTTTTACACCCAACCAAAGCAGCAGAAAGTATGGCAACAACGAAAAAGGATAAGCTGCCCCTCCGCTCGCTCTTGAAAATCTCCATGCTCTGGAAGCTGATGGCCATATACTTCGGCATCTCCATGGTAACGTGGGGCATGATGTCCTGGATGCCTTCCTACATGGTCAAGGTTCGCCATCTCGATATGGTATCCATGGGGGCATTGGCTGCGATTCCAGCCGTTCTGTCTTTTGTGACGGTTCTCATCACTGGCTGGCTGTTGGACAAACGAATGGTAGGCCGCGAAAAATTATTGATTGTCATCGGTTCTTTCATCGGCATCATAGCGCTTTATCTCTTGTCGAAAGCTCCTACCGTCGCTCTGGTTGTCTTTTATCAGGCCATTGCCAATATCGGTCTCGCCGCAGCGGTTACCACTACGTTGACGATGCCGCTCAAATACATAGACGCGTCTTCTGTCGGTGCCGCTTCCGGCTTGATCTATCTCGGCGGACAGCTCGCAGGAGTGATCGCGCCGACAGCCATGGGCTTCATGATCCAGCAGTTCAACGGCTCCTATGATGCAGCATTTTGGCTTTTGATCATCGCTGTCGCCATTCCGTTTTTTATCGGGATGACGATTCGCACAGTACCGCCAGCCACAAGCGAACCTGCCAGCTCGGTTCCTGTCGGCAACTAGCGTTCAGACTGTACGCGCGGCGCAAGCCAGCATGCAAAAAAAGAATGGAACAATGAGGTGTTATTATGTCCTATCATCAACGCATTTCTGAAATCATCGAGCAAAAAAAGGAATGGTTCACGCATGTGAGCGACCGGATCTGGGAGTTTGCCGAAACACGCTTTGAAGAATTTCGCTCCGCAGAGCTTTTATGCGAGGCATTGGAAAACGAAGGCTTCACAGTAGAAAAAGGCGTGGCGGGAATCGAGACGGCTTTTGTCGGAAGCTATGGGAGTGGTGCTCCGGTGATCGCTATTTTGGGCGAGTACGACGCTCTCTCCGGGCTAAGTCAGGAACGCGGAACAGCCGCCCACACTCCGATCCAGCCAGGCGGAAACGGTCACGGCTGCGGCCACAATCTGCTCGGAACAGGATCGTTGGCTGCCGCAGTCGCCATTCGCCATTATATGGAAGAAAACCAACTGGCAGGGACCGTGCGCTACTACGGTTGTCCGGCAGAAGAGGGCGGTTCCGGCAAAGCGTACATGGCTCGCGAAGGCTTGTTCGACGATGCGGACTACGCGATTTGCTGGCATCCGCAAACGTTTAACACGCTCATGTCGATCAGCAGCCTCGCCAACTATCAGGTGTACTTCAAGTTCAAAGGCAAGGCTGCTCACGCCGCGGCTGCACCGCACCTTGGCCGCAGCGCCCTCGATGCCGCCGAGCTGATGAATATCGGGGTCAACTACTTGCGCGAGCACATCATCCCGGAAGCCCGCGTGCACTATGCGATTACCAATTCGGGAGGCTTTTCGCCAAATGTCGTGCAGGCGGAAGCGGACGTGCTCTATTTGATTCGCGCTCCCCAAACGAAGCAGGTCGAAGAAATTTATCAACGGATCAGGAAGATTGCCCAGGGAGCGGCCATGATGACGGAGACGGCCGTGGACATCATTTTTGACAAAGCATGCTCCAACCTGATTCCGAACCAGACGCTGGAGCGCGTCATGTACGACAATTTCAAACAGTTGGGCACCCCTGCTTTTACCGAGGAAGAGCAGAACTTCGCCCGCCAAATTCGCGAGACGATTCCCGAGTCGGACAAAAGCAGCGATCTGAACATGATTGCCAAAGTCATGGGGGCATCCGGTAAAAAGCTGACAGAGCAGTTGGGCAGCGAGGAGCTTTCCACTGTACTCCTGCCCCTGCTTCCGCAAGCAAGACTCATGTCGGGCTCGACTGATGTGGGCGATGTCAGCTGGATCGTTCCGACTGTCCAATGCTCAACGACGTGCTTTGCGATGGGCACCCAGTTGCATTCGTGGCAAGCCGTAGCCCAAGGCGGCATGTCGATCGGCCACAAAGGAATGCTGCACGCGGGCAAAGTCATGGCCGCAACCGCCATCGACGTCCTGCTTCACCCGGAAAAAATCGCGGAGGCCAAAGCCGAGCTGCGAGAAAAGCTGGACGGCACCTCCTACGTCTGCCCAATCCCGGCCGACATCAAGCCAGCCGCTCGGCGCTAATAGGATAAACCTGCTGTATCGTATAAAAGCCCTTGCTTCGCTCTTTTTTTCAGAGCGGCAAGGGCTTTTTGGGCACAACTGGAACACTCTCCCTCTTCCCTCGTCAAATAAATACCGGGGGTGATTTTCCATGATGTTTCGCGCCATACCATACTGGCTATTCGCTGTCGCCGTCATCGTTACCTCTTTGCTCAGCCCAAGTCCGGCAGCGGCTTGCAGTTGTGCTCCTGCTCCCGATCCGGTGACAGCGCTGGGGCAATCTGCTGCCGTCTTCAGCGGAAAAGTGCTTCGCGTCGAGGAGCCTGTGAGAATGCCTTTTTTGTCTACCCCGGCAAGAATCGGCTTCGATGTTACGTTTGAAGTGCAGACTGTCTGGAAAGGGGCCTTGCAATCACAGGTGCTCGTCGTCACGAGTGGCTTGGGCGGCGGATGCGGCATTCCTTTTCAGCCGGGAGACGAATACCTTGTCTACGCCTCGTACTGGGAGCACAGCGATCTGGAGACAAACATTTGCACCCGCACCACCCTGCTCGCCGATGCGACAGAAGACTTGCAAGCCTTGGGAACCGGAAGCGCTCCGCTCCCTCCGCCCCCTTCGTCTGCAAGCGACTGGACGCTTCCCGCTTTCGCTGGCGCAGTTGCGGTCGTCTTTTGTGTCATCGCCTTGTTCTTTTTTTATCGCCAAAAAAGCAAGCGGAGACGATAGCTGCCCCTCGTCTCCGCTTTGCTTTTTGGTTAGGGAAGGTACTGCTTCGCCCTGTACTTCGACCAGTTGAACGACTGCCAGCTCGACTCTCCGCGCAGTTCCGCCCATTTGTTTTCCAGCTCATACGTCACAGCTGCTTTCAACGATTCGTCCGCTTTCAATTCCTGCAAATACGGCACCACATCGTACGAAAGCCTGCCCAAATACTCGACGTCAATATTTCCCGTTGCCCGATAGCGCTCTAGGTTATTTTGGGCGATGATGACGTCCATGTTGATGTAGTTGATAAGCACGTAGCTCGCGAGCGTCACAAGCGCGTAATATTTGAGCAACGAAAAGCTGTCTCGCCAAATTTTCCACAAGGCGATCGCAAACAGGATCAGCAGAAAAATCATGAACAGATGCGCGAGCAAACGGGTATGCGTGTAGCCATAAGCTGCTTCGTACAGCGACAGCCGATAGTACGCCGAAAAGAGCATAAAGCTGGTACAGACCGTAAGCAGCGTGAGCAACACTTGTACACAGCGATACAACAGCCGATTTTTGCGCGATACGAGATACAGCGTGGCAAGCAAGATGATGAAATTGATGACCGTCACTGTCAGCAGCTCGTTGAAGCCGTTTTTGGCATACTCGGCGTACGTCAGTCCTTCCGGGAGAGCTGCTTTCGCTCCGCTGAACAAATACGAAATCTGGATGTATGTAAAAGCAGCGTACACGGCATCAATAATCGTCAGGATCGTCACCAAAATAATCCCGTCCCAGACGATCTTTTCCTGCTCTTGCGGCTGCGGAAGCTCCACCGTGTCTGCCCGTTTGCCAAACAGGGAGTACATGTAGCCAAACACCACTAGCGTAACAAGTCCGATCACAAACAGGCGAAACATGCCTTCGACTGAATCTACATCAATCAGCATATCGGGAATTTCATTCAGAAAATGGCCAAACACGCGGTCCGCTTGTGACAACAAGGTCAGCACGACGAGCAAAATCGGCAAGGAGATCAAGAGCCCGGTCATGATTTTTTTCAACACGCCGTAGTTTCGCTGGTTCATCCGGCCTTTGACCGATCCTTTGATCATGATGAACGGCAGCCGTGTATGCTTCGGCGTATAGTAAACCAATATCTCCAACAGCTCTCCCACAAACATAATCTCATGCCACTTCGCTTTATGGCGCCCGGTGAAAAGCATCGTTTGCAGCACAAACAGCATCGGCACCAGCACGAAGTTGAACAAGTGAAAGTAGCCATTGGAAAAGAGCGCAAACGTAAGCGACAACATGCCGATCGGCACACACAGAAGCCAGATGTATTTGTTTTCCCGTGAAAAGCTCAGTCTCTGATGCAGCTTGGCTTGCCATACGAACAACGCATACATTCCTATAAAAAACAGCGGGTACGATACGCCATAATTTTTGCCGTAAAACAGCAAATCGCCAAAACAGCCGATTCCGAAAGCCCCCAGCAGCAACCACTGGTAAGCTTTTTGTTCCTGTGACCGTTCCGCCACGTCCTTCACTCCTTGTGATTTTCCTCTTCTGAAAGGAACAGAGATCGCAGCTATGCGGCAACTGCTTGTAGTTAGTACGCGCGGGCTTGGTCATTTGTTACAAATGCTGGAAGCAATAAATATTTTACGATAAGAAAACCGCCCCATGGAAGAGGCGGCTTATTGGGCTATCGTACCCGTTAGTAAAGTTCATGCATCACGACTAAACGTCCCTTATTTATTGCCGAGCTGTTCCGCCAAACCGATTAGCAGTCCTTCAACTCCACGAATGTAGCAGAGCCGGTACGAGTCCTTGTACTGAACCACTTCGCCAACGAGCTGAGCACCATGCTTAGTGAGTCTGGATACCATTTCGTCAATGTCTTCAACCGCGAACATGACGCGTAGATAACCGAGGGAATTTACAGGAGCAGTTCGGTGGTCTGATATAGTGGGTGGGGTGAGAAAGCGCGAAAGTTCAAGTCGGCTGTGGCCATCCGGGGTAACCATCATAGCAATCTCTACACACTGCGAACCCAGTCCGGTTACGCGACCAGCCCATTCGCCTTCGACAGTAGCTCGCCCTTCGAGCCTCAAGCCAATCTCCTCGAAGAAAGCGATTGCGTCATCAAGGGATTCTACAACGATGCCAACATTGTCCATTCTTAGCAATTTGTTTTTGTCCATAGTTTTATCTCCTTATGTGTACAGATAAATCACAGTATAGTAAACTACGAAAAATTCTAATATTTTTGTAATTTAACAATTCGGAGTTACGCCATTATCTCCTGCATATTATTTTTAATCATTAAACGAAACTGCCCTTTTCGGAGAACAAGAAATACGTTTCGTCCATTTCCACGGTTCCTTGTACGGCGTTTTAACATAGCCACAAATAAAAAACCCCCTTTGGTTCGTGCATTCGATCCACACGAACCAAAGAGGTTTTCTCCATACAGTCTAGCCCTAATTTAATCGTCACATTTTTCCTCTTTGCCTTTTGCCAGCGCGGTCTTGAAGGACGACCCACAGCCGCAAGAAGCGATGGCATTCGGATTTTCGATGGAAAAGCCGCCGCCCATCATCGATTCCTTGTAATCAATCTCGGTACCTTTAATGTATAGATAGCTGTCCTTGTCGACAACAATCTTCACGCCGTGTTGTTCGAAGGTTTCGTCGCCTTCCTTCATTTCCTGATCCCAGCCCATCCCATACGTAAAGCCGCTGCAACCGCCAGGTCGAACACCTACCCGCAAAAACATCCCGGGCTTGTTTTCTGCTGCCAACATCTCTTTTACTTTCAAGCTGGCTTTTTCTGTCAATGTAATCATGCTTGACTCCCTCCTTTGCAGGCTAACTTTACCCTTTCTATATGTTCAGTATACAAAAGATGCAACCCTTCTCACAAGGTTCCCCTGCACTTCGGGCGCTCATACTGCTGGAAAAAGGCAAACAAAAAAGAAGGGCTCCCCCTCCTTATGCAAAAAAAGCATTGTTCTCGGTTAAATAAAAACGATACGTCTTCTTTCGGCCTACCTTAGACAGATTATGATCTATCTGGTTCAGTTCGTTGTGTAGTTGATCAATTTGCATACTGTATTCTAGGACTTCTGGATGATCCAACCCAACCTCTAACCCCATAATTACCATACGCTGTCGAAGGAGTTCGATTTTTTCGAGCAAAACGTCCCGCATTATGAAGCTCCTCCTAATAGTAGATCAGGCTTTCTTACTATATTTTACAAGAACGGCCATCATTTCGCAAACAAAATTTCCCACATTCCCCCAAAAATGCAACAAAAATATGGCGATAAATGTTAGAATTTTACAGCAAACAGTTGGAGAACTTATCTTATTGTTCGTACATACTAACAGGTTTATAATATAGATGCCTTGTTGCCCGAGATTTTCCCTTTTTATTGAGCTTTCTCCACCCCCAAGGAACGTTTCTGATTGGGCATGGCCTGGACGAACAGCTCTTATCCCTTACCACTCGATCTAGAAAGGAAGTGTTTGGAATGGCGCTTGAAACCATTGCCATCCAAGACAAATCGCTCGCCGGAATCGCGGAAAAAGTCATGCACGGCGAACGCCTCACTTTGGAAGACGGCGTTACTCTCTTTAACTCCAACGATCTTTTGACGATCGGACAATTGGCAAATGTCGTCAATTACCGCAAAAACGAAGATAAAGTCTACTTTTTGCAAAACATGTACATCAATCCGACAAACGTTTGCGAAGCTCACTGTAGATTTTGCGGATTCCGTCGTGATGAAGGCGACGAGGGCGCATACACAATGAGCAAAGAAGAATTGCTTCATTATGTTGAAACCCGCTTTCATCCAGGGATTCGTGAATTTCACATCGTGGGCGGCCACAATCAGCACAAGCCGTTTGAATACTATCTCGACAACGTGCGCATCCTGAAGCAAGCTTACCCGGATGTCACCATGAAAGCCTACACAGGTGCAGAGATTGAGTTTTTCTCCCGCATCTCCGGTCTGTCCATTCGCGAAGTTTTGCTCGAACTGAAAAAAGCAGGTCTGGAAACGCTGACTGGCGGCGGCGCCGAAATTTTGACAGAGCGCTACCGGATGAAAATGAGCCCGGAAAAAGCGAGCACAGACATGTACCTGCAAGTTCACCGCACCGCTCATGAGCTTGGCTTCCGGACACATACAACCATGCTGTACGGCTCCATCGAAACTTTGGAAGAGCGCGTCATTCACATGCTGCGCCTCCGCGAGCTGCAAGACGATACAAACGGCTTCATGGTATTCATCCCGCTCGCTGTTCAGCCGATCAAGGCAACTGCCGGCATCAAACGCCGCAACTCTGCCATCGACGACCTGAAAACAATGGCAATCAGCCGCCTCATGCTGGACAATTTCCAGCACATCAAAGCTTACTTCATTAATATCGGTACACAGCTGACGCAACTGTCGCTGACTATGGGGATTTCCGATGCGCACGGCACTTTGATTGAAGAGCGCATCAGCCACTCGGCCGGAGCACTCACCCAGCAAGCCTTGACGGTTGACGAGCTTGTCTGGCTGATCAAAGGCGCTGGCAAACGCGCCCTGGAACGCGATACGTTCTACAACGTCATCAAAGAACACTAAAAACGGCAAGAAGCTGATGCCCGACCGTCGCGTCGTGGGACATCAGCTTCTTTTTTATTTCCGTACACACGCGTTTTTTCGCGGGCTTCAATGAACATCCTAAGAAAACAGCTTATAGAGGAAAGTCTGCATTCAGCAGCTCTTCTTCCTCCCGCAAGTAGTTCTTGATTTTTACAAGCAATTCATCGGCCGACGGAGCTTGCAAAAGCGTTCCGTTTACCAGGGCAAACGGCTCCATGTAGCACTCTCCGCAATAGCCGAGACAGCCGTATTCAAGAACATCGACGTCCAGCTCGGGGTCGTTTTCCAGAGCGTCCACGACAGGCTGTGTGTAGGAAGATACGTTGCTCGCGCAAAATTCTACCAAAGGTTTCATCTATCTTCACCTACCGATTATTCCAACATCGTCACGTACTTTATTGTACCGCGACTTTTGCAAAAATCCAGCGGAGAAAACGGGAAAAAGATTCTGCTTGCATTTTTACGGAAAGAGACTAAAAATAGAATGGGTGCTGTAAAAAACGGACAGAAGAAAGGACTAGACCTTCTATGAAACGACTTGTGATCCTTGGTGGAGGATACGGGGGTCTTCGTATTATCGAGCGAGTCCTGTCCCCTGATTTACCAGACGACGTGTTTATTACCCTCGTAGACCGTATGCCGTTTCACGGCTTGAAAACGGAGTACTACGCTCTGGCAGCAGGTACTACGCCAGAATCTCACTTGCGAGTTAATTTTCCAAACGATCCGCGCCTGACTGTCAAATACGGCGAAGTCAGCGAAGTGGATTTGGACGAGCAGGTCGTCAATTTTGCAAACGGGGACGCCCTCTCGTACGATTGGCTCGTCATCGGATTGGGCTGTGAGGATCGCTACCATGACATACCTGGTGCAGAGCAGTTTACTTGCTCGATCCAATCCATGGGAGCTACCCGCAACACATACATGGCAATCAATAATGTGAATCCATATGGTACGGTTACCGTTGTGGGTGGTGGACTTTCCGGTGTGGAAATGGCAGCAGAACTGCGCGAAAGCCGTCCCGACCTGAACGTGCGCATCATCGACCGCGGCCCAAGCATTTTGAGCCCATTCCCGAAAAAATTGCAGGAATACGCTTCCCAATGGTTTATCGAGCATGAGGTTCAGCTTGTCTCCATGGCTTGTGTAACAGGAATCGAACCGGGAGTGGTGTACAACCACAACCAGCCGGTTCAAAGCGATGTCATCGTGTGGACAGCCGGTATTCAGGCCAATCGCATCATTCGCTCCCTGCCGATTGAGACAGACAACATCGGACGCGCCAAGTTGAATCAGTATCACCAGATTCCTACCCATACAAACGTTTACGTCGTAGGCGACTGTGCGAGCACGATCATTGCGCCGAGCGCCCAGACAGCCGAGATTCAAGGTGACCAAATCGCCATGATGCTGAAAAAAGACATCAAGGGCGAAGAATACCCTGCCTCGCTGCCAGCGCTCAAGCACAAGGGCTTCCTCGGCTCCCTCGGCAAAAAAGAGGGCTTTGCCAGCATGGGGAAAATGTCTCTGGTCGGCCAGATGGCACGCGTCATCAAAAGCGGTCAGCTCTGGATGTACAAAAAACATATGGGATAACATGCAAGCCTGTTGGCCAGTTGGTCAAACAGGTTTTCTTTTTGTGTCATGCATGCTGAAAAGGCGTGAATGTTCAAATGAATGAACGTATCCAAACGATGTGCCGCCTGATTGGTCAAGAAACATTGATTACGATGGGGTGTGGGGCTATGATCGAGGATAGGCAGGGGATTTCGGATGCCGTATTCGTGTTGCTTACATAGTCGTCTCCGTCCGCCCAGCCTCTCGCTCCTGCGCCCTTTTCCACTCTTCATGCTTCGCGCACACTTTTTGCCAAATCGCGTCCCGTTCCAGACTGTTGTAACGAACGAGATGCTCGCCAAACATGTCTCCCAGCAATTCGAGCCACATGGCTTTCGATTCGATCTCCATCTTGCGGATGCCGTCTTTGTCATGCTTTCGCCAGATGCACCCCCGCAGCTCGTTGGACGCCTGCTCGCTCCGGTTTCGGATGAGAAACAGATTGATCCACGGAGAATCAGCGGAATGACAGTAATGCTCGTGATTGGGCTGGAATACACGAATGTCCTCGACAACTTCGGGAGCAAAGTCTACTCCGGCAAAATTGGCCTCGGGGTCGTGATCCAGACGCCATCCCCCAGCCGCAACACTCGACGGCAGGAGCTTGTGGGTGTACGGACTTTGCTCATAGACGCCAAAGCGCATCGGCAACGGTTCTACAGGCATATCTCCGAGGCCGACATCGACCAGCCAGTTTTCCTCTTCTCCCGCATCATTTGTGAGTTGGACAGTCAAACCGAGGTGGAACGAGTTGACCCGCGGCGCTTCTCCCAGCGGCTGAACACCTGCCCGATGCATGGAAACTTTATATCCCAACGAACGAAGCAACGCAGCAAACGCCCCGTTTAGATGAAAGCAATAACCGCTCCGGCCTGCTATCACCATCTGGACGGTTTCACGCGGCTCGATAGTGGTTGGCTTTCCCGCAAAAATATCGAGCGTCTGCCAGGGCAGCTTGTGTACATGCGCTTTTTGCAGTTCAAACAAGTACGATTTGGTCGGAGCTGAAATATCCGCTATGCCCAGACGTTTTACATACGCTCTTTGTTCTTCTCTCGTCAATATCATCGGTCAACCTCCGCTCCAGCTTTCTTCCTCCCTTTTTTGTTGAAGGGAATCCTCCCTCAATTTATACTAGAACTGCCCCTGCAAAAAGAGACAGTTTCGAAGTATTTTTTAAAGACAGATGCGAAAGGAGCTTGTCGTCAGATGCTTTCTCTTTCCATCAACAGTCACGCTCCCGAGCCACAGTACATACAGGTGTACACGCAAATACGCGACCAGATTAAAAACGGCGATTTGCCGTACGGCTCCCGCTTGCCTTCGATCCGATCGCTTCAGCAGCATATGCACATCAGTAAAACGACGGTCGAAACCGCCTACCAGATGCTGGTGACAGAAGGCTATGTGATCAGCAAGCCCCGCTCCGGTCTGTATGTAGCCAGTCCGTTCCAGTTAGAGCCGCCCCAGACACAAACGAGACAGATGGTTGACCAAAAAGACCTGTCATCGCTGCCTTTCGCGCCCGGAGTTGCTTCCGCCCTGATCGATTTTCGCCCTTCAGCCATTCATGAACAGACCTTCCCTTTTCGCCTTTGGCGAAAGATGCTGCACCATGCGCTGGATCATGCCCAACACAAAATTTGCAGTTATGGCGATCCACAGGGCGAGCTTTCGTTTCGTACCGTTCTCGCGTCCTATTTGCGCCATTCAAGAGGGGTTCGCTGCGTCCCGGAACAAATTGTCGTAAGCTCCGGGATTCAATACAGCATCGCCATTTTGATCAAGCTCCTGCAAGGTGTGAATCATATCGCGTTTGAGGAGCCTGGCTATGCCCCTGTTCGCGACCATTTTTTGCAAAGCGGCTATCGGGTCACACCGATCGGCGTCGATGAAAAAGGGATCTCTCTGGACGAAGTCGCTCGTTCCCAGGCACAAGTCGTCTATATTACCCCTTCTCATCAATTTCCCACGGGGAGCATCATCCCGTACCCGGAGCGGGAACGTTTGCTGCAATGGGCGCGCACCAGCGAAGCCTTCATCATCGAGGATGACTACGACGGCGAATTTCGCTATGTCGGTAAGCCTATCCCTTCCCTGCAAGGGCTGGATCACGCCGGAAGGGTCGTCTATCTGGGCACTTTTTCCAAAGCATTCTCTCCTGCGCTTCGCATGAGCTACATGGTGCTGCCCGCTGAGCTTGCCCGCAAACTTCCAAGCATTCAATATTTGTATCAGGGGCCTTCAAGGATCGATCAATGGGCCATGCAAGCTTTCATGGAACAAGGCCACTGGTACCGTCATATTCGCCGGATCAGGCGTACATATGCAAAAGCGCATCATCGGTTCATCGAGCTGCTTCACGCTCATTTGGGCGAGCTCGTCACCATTTCCGGCCACAATGCAGGTCTGCATGTCCAGTTGACGGTGAAAACGCGCGAGCCAGCTTCGTCTCTTGTAAAACGGGCAGCGGAAAACGGTGTGCAGGTGTACGATGTCAGCGAGCTGTGGATGACTCCGCCTGCGTCAGAGTATCCGCGTATTTATATGGGGTTTGCCGGGATGGATGAGAGCAAAATGGAGGAGGGCATCAAACGGTTGAGCCAGGCGTGGAAAGGAATCAGCGAGCTGTCCCGCTAGGCGCAAAGCCTCCGGAACAGCTCGTTTTCAACGTTTTACAAAACAAAAAACAAAAAGCGCAACACTTCCATGTAGTCGTCCGCCGCAAATTCGACGGTCTTGGCGCCCGTCTGCTTGGCTCCTGGATAGAAAGAGCCGCGATAAGCCAAATAATGCTCGCGGAAAGCGATCTCGACATGAAACGTTTCCGGCAGTTGCACCTTGTATTTGGACAAGTCATCGGCAACTACAGCTTGAACCTGTTCCTTGATTTGTCGCAGAGCGACATTCGGATGAATCGAGATAGCCGCGTTGCCGATGCCTTCATTGACGGGAACCGTCTTGATGTGCGGGTTGATCGTCTGCGCTTCTTCGCAAATCATTTTGTCTCCGGTGACCAGCAACGCAGGCACACCCATGGAAGCGGCGATGTAGACGTTGATCAGCAGCTCGCTGGCGATTTCTCCGTTGATTTTGACATACTCGTTTTGCATGTTCATGGTATGCGCCAGCGGGTTGCCGTTCGCCCCCGCCGCCGCGTGGTAGCCGATAAACAAAACGCCATCATAGCTCTCATCTAGCCCTGCCATCATCGAATACGGATCGCGCGTCCAGCCCCGCAAAATTTTCACCTGCTCAGGCAGTTTGGACGGATCGAGGTTGCGCGCCGTGCTGTGCGCGTCTTTTACGAGAATGTCCGTTGCCCCCGCCGCAATCGCCGCTTCACAGGCTGCATTCACTTCTTTCGTCATCTGTTCGGTAAAGTATTTGGAAAACGAGCTTTCGATGTCGGCTTCCGTCCAGTTGACGATGCCTGCTACTCCTTCCAAATCCGCGCTGATAAACAGTTTCATGCCGATACCTCCTTTTGTTTGTGGACAAGCGATGCTTGAATAAACGCAGAAAACAGCTTCAGAAACATCGGATGTCGTTTGGTCATGCATTCCGGGTGCCATTGAACCCCCAGCAAAAACCGCTCCTCCGTGCTTTCGAGCGCCTCCACGATCCCATCCTCGGAAAATGCCGTCGCGACCAGATTTTTTCCCAGTTGTTTGACCGATTGATGATGGAAAGAATTGGTGAAAATTCGCTCTTCTCCAAAGATATCATACAGTTGCGTATGTTTGCTGATTTGAATGGAATGGTACAGTTCATCCGAGGCTGTTTGCGTCGGCGAGTGCCCCAAAGCGCCGGGAATTTGGCTGTAGATGTCCTGATAGAGACTGCCTCCCAGCGCGACATTGATCAGTTGGATGCCCCGGCATATCCCGAAAATCGGCACGTTTTTCTCATACGCCTTGCGAAAAAGCGAGAGTTCGTATTCGTCGCGGATCGAGGACATCGAGTGCAGCTCTTTCAGCGGATTTTCGCCAAAATAGTACGGCGCGATATCGTTGCCGCCCGTGAACAAAATGCCGTCTACCAAGTCTATGTACTCGCTGTAATCTGTCTTGTCCTCTACGATCGGAATCGTGATCGGCACGCCTCCCGCAGCGTAAATCGAGTCGACGTAGTTTCGGCTTACCGTACTGTACTTCGACTGTTCGGACAAAAATGTGGTCAAACCGATAATCGGCTTCATCTTCATGGCTCCCTCTTGAGGCAGGGCCGACAAGCTTCCACTTACCGGCCCTTTCCCCGTTGAAATGTTATTCTACATGCGCATATTCAAAAATGGTGTGGCCGATGTAGTTTTTCAGCACGCCTTTGACATTCGGCTTCGCCAGGAACTGATCTTCAAAGAAGCGAATCGGCATCAGCGGCATTTCGTCGGCCAAGATTTTTTCCGCCTTCGCGAAGTTTTCCATCCGCTTTGCCTGATCGGAGATTTTGCGGTTTTCTTCCAGCAAACGGTCGTATTCGGCGCTGTTCCATCTCAGGTCGTCGGCTGTATTCACGCCTTCAAAGATGTCGAGGTTCGTCATCGGGTCCGGGTAGTCTCCTGTCCAACCGTCAGAAGCGATGTGGAAATTGCCGTTTTCAATCTCGTCCCAATACACTTTCGATTCAAACGTCTGGATGTTGACATCTACTCCCAAATTTTGCTTCCACATGCTTTGCAGCGCTTGGGCGATGTCTTTGTCCGACTGGCTCGCCATGACGATCATCGTAATTTCCGGGATGCCTTGCCCGTTCGGATACCCTGCTTCGGCGAGCAGTTTTTTCGCCTCGTCGACGTTTTCGCTGAACACGTTGCCGACGACATCGCGGTATTCCTTGTCTTTTTGCACCCCATCCGGGATTCCGTACGGCACCATGCCAAAAGCAGGCTTCTCTACAGACTGCACAATATTTTTGATGATCTGGTCGCGATTGATCGAGATGCTGAATGCTTTGCGGACTTTCGCGTCATCAAACGGCTTTTTGGATGCGTTGAAATCAAAATATTGCATGCCGATCCGGGGAACAGAGAAAAAATCAGGCGTGCTTTGATACTGCTTCATGCCTTCCGGGCTGATGTTGTCGGACACATGAATCTCGCCGTTCGTATAGGCGGCAAGCTCTGCTTCGGTGGACTCGATGAACACGATTTCCAGCGTATCCAGCTTCACTTTATCCGCTTCGAGGTAGTTCGGATTTTTCTTCAGGACGTATTTTTCTTTCGGGCGAAGCTCTGTCAGCATGAACGGTCCTGTCGTCAAATACGTCTCGGGCGATTTGGTCCAGCCTTCTTTTTCCACTACGTCCTGACGCACCGGGTAGTAGGCGGTAACGCACAACAGCTCCAGGAAGTACGGAGTCGGATTTTCCAGCGTTACTTCCAGCGTGCTTTCATCGACTGCCTTGACGCCGACATCTTCTGCTTTCGCTTGCTTTTCGTTGTACGCCTTGCCGTTTTTGATGTAGTACAAGTAAAAAGCCGCGCCGGAAGCGACGTCCGGATTGAGCACACGCTTCCAGGAATACTCGAAGTCTTGGGCGGTTACGGGCTTTCCGTCAGACCATTTGGCATTTTTGTCGATTTTAAAAGTGTACTTGGTGCCTGTCGCATCCAGCTCATACCCTTCGGCAAGTGACGGCACGGGCTTTTTTCCGGATTCATCGATTTTATAAAGACCGCGGAACAAGTTTTGCAACACGATGGACGAGCGCGCGTACACGTTCAGCGTCGGGTCCATCTCCTCCGGTTCTTTGCTCAAGGCATAAATGATTTTTTGCTCGGCAGCAGGCTTCTCGCCCTCCGCTTTCGGCGCGGTCTGCTGTCCTTGATTCTCTCCCTGCGGTGCCGTGCCTGAGCTGCTACATCCGGCTGTGACTGATGTGATCGCAAGTAGCGCCGCCAAAACGATGCCCAACCTCTTTTTCATACTCGTCCCCCCATTTTTTGCATTTATATGAGCCGTCCGAAAACACGGCATTCATATCTCGCTGGTGAAAAGCGAAAAGATGGCGAAAAGACTGTCAATCGAGCAAATGGCAAGCAACGAGGTGGCCGTTGCCGCTGTCTTTTAAAGCAGGCTTCTCTTCTGCGCAGCGGTGCAGCGCATGTGGACAACGTGTCCGAAACGCACAGCCGCTCGGTGGATTCAGCGGGCTGGGCACATCACCCTGGAGGTGGATGCGCTCGCTCCCTTCTGCCGTGTCCGGGTCGGCAATCGGTACCGCAGACAACAACGCCCGCGTGTACGGATGCTGCATGTTCGTGTACAAATCGTGCACGCTCGCGTATTCGACCAGGCTCCCCAGGTACATGACGCCGACTTTGTGGGAAATGTGCCGAACCATCGACAAGTCGTGGGAGACGAACAAGTACGTCAGCCCGAATCGTTCCTGCAACTCTTCCAGCATGTTGACGACCTGCGCCTGAATCGAGACGTCCAGGGCAGAGATTGGCTCGTCGCAAATAATGAACTCCGGCTCGACAGCCAGGGCGCGAGCGATCCCGATCCGCTGACGCTGGCCCCCGGAAAATTCATGCGGATACCGATTGAGGTGATCCGCTTTCAATCCGACCAGCTCGATCAGCTCCTTGACCCGATCCACTCGGTCCTTTCCGCGATAAATGTTATGTACCGCCAGCGGATCTCCGATAATCTGCGCGATCGTCATGCGCGGGTCGAGCGAAGCGTACGGGTCTTGGAAAATCATTTGCATTTTTTTGCGGTAGGGCAACATTTCTTTGTGCGTGAGCCGGGTGATTGGTTGGCCGTCGAAAATGATCTCGCCAGCAGTTGGCTCGTACAGCTTCAACAGTGTTCTGCCGATCGTCGATTTGCCGCACCCGGATTCTCCGACCAGTCCGAATGTCTCCCCTCTGAAAATCGTAAAGCTGACGTCGTCTACTGCCTTGAGCAGCGTAGAGCTGCGGCCGAGGAAGCTCTTTTGCACCTCGAAATGCTTTTTCAAATTCCGCACTTCTACCAGCGCCGAAGCGGGCTTTGCCATTAGCCGATCACCTCCCGCATATGGTTGGCCGCTTTTGGATGCATCAGCCAACAGGCGGCCTGGTGGGTTTCAGACAGCGCGACGGACTGCGGCGGCTGCTTTTCGCAAACCTTCATCGCGTACGGACAGCGCGACGTGAAGGCACATCCGGCAGGCGGGCGGAGCAAATCGGGCGGGCTGCCCGGGATGGAGATGAGCTTTTTCTTTTCCCCTTCCGTAAACTGCGGGATGGAACGCAACAGCCCCCACGTATACGGATGGCGCGGTTTGTAAAAAATTTCGCGAGTCGTTCCTTGCTCAACAATCGTGCCGCCGTACATGACGATGATCCGGTTGCACATGTTGGCAATTACACCGAGATCGTGCGTAATCATCACAATCGAGACGTTCAGCTTGTCTTTCAAGTCGCGCATCAGATCGAGGATTTGCGCCTGAATCGTCACATCGAGCGCGGTCGTCGGCTCGTCGGCAATCAGCAGCTTGGGCGAACAGGACAGGGCGATGGCAATCATGACGCGCTGCCGCATGCCGCCGGAAAATTCGTGCGGATACTGCTTCAATCGCTTTTCGGGACTGGGGATTTCCACCATGCGCAAAATCTCGATCGCTCTTTGCCGCGCTGCTTCCTTCGACAGCTTTTGGTGAATGCGCAGCGGCTCGATGATTTGCTCGCCGACGGTAAACAGCGGATTCAGCGACGTCATCGGGTCTTGAAAAATCATGCCAATGTCGCGCCCGAGCATTTTGCGCATCGCTTTTTGACTCGTATTGACCATCTGCGCGCCGTCAAACAAGATGTTGTCCGCTGTCAATGTGGCGTTGTCCGGCAGCAGCTTCAAAAGGGAGAGCATCGACACGCTTTTGCCCGAACCGGATTCTCCCACGATGCCGATGGACTCGCCTTTTTCGACGTGAAAGGAAATCCCGCGGACGGCTTGCACCTGTCCTGCGTCGATGTGAAATGTCGTTTTCAAGTTCTCTACCTGGAGCAATTTCACGTTATCACCCGCCTTTATTTCTTTAGCCTTGGGTCCAGCGCATCGCGCAAGCCGTCGCCGATGAAGTTCAGCGCGAACATCGTAATGCTGATCGCGAGTGCCGGGAACAGCATCTGATACGGCTGGGTAAACAAAGTCGGAATCGCATCGTTGACGAGCGTGCCCCAGCTTGCCATCGGCACTTGAATCCCGATCCCCAAAAAGCTGAGAAACGCTTCCGTGAAGATCGCCGACGGCACGAGAAACGTAACGGTCACGATAATCGGGCCCATGCTGTTCGGAATCAGATGCTTGAACAAAATGCGCATGTTGGACGAGCCGGTAGCCCGCGCCGCCAGCACAAACTCTTGATGCTTGAGCGTGATAACCTGGGAGCGAACCATCCGCGCCGTCCCGATCCAGTACGTCAGCGACATCGCAATCAGGATGCTCTCGATCGTATTGCCGAGGAACATCATCAGCAAAATAATGTACAGCAGCTCGGGCACGCCGATCATGATGTCGACAATCCGCATCATCACCATGTCGACCTTGCCGCCGAGATAGCCGGAGATTCCGCCGTAAATAACGCCGATTACGAGATTGATCGCCGCAGCCGCTACCCCGATCGTCAGGCTGATTTGCGCACCGTACAGGGCACGCACGAAAATGTCCCGCCCGAATTTGTCCGTTCCGAACCAATGCTCCGCAGACGGCCCCTGATTTTGATTGGCAATATCCTGTCCATCGTACGTGTACGCGGAAAACAGCGGGCCGACGATCGCCGCAACGGCAATGACCACAATCGTGCACAAACCGATCATCGCCAGCGGGTCTTTCCGAAAACGGCTCCACGCGTCTTGCCAGTACGATTTGCTCGGACGCGAGATCGTCTCGCTTTGCATCGTGCCAGCGTCCAGTCTGGCGAAATCCTCATCGGGAATATCCGCCCACTCCTGCTCCCTGTCTCCGCGCAGATTGGCCCCCTCGCTCCCCTTCCAGGCGTAATTCATGTTCGTCATCACCTACTCCTCGATTTTTACCCGCCGGTCGATAATCGCGTACAAAACGTCCACGATAAAGTTTGCCACGATGATGAAAAGCCCGAGAAAGACGGTCAGCCCCAAAATAACCGAGTAATCCCGGTCGCTGATGCCCGTCACGAAGTCCCTGCCGATGCCCGGGATGGAAAACACGCGCTCCACGATGAAGCTCCCCGTTAACAAGGCGGCGACCAGCGGCCCCAAATACGTGACGATCGGGATAATCGCGTTTTTCAGTGCGTGCTTGAAAATGACGCGGTATTCCGGGACGCCTTTGGCCCGCGCTGTCAAAATGTAGTCCTGGCGCATCACTTCCAGCATGCTGGAACGCATCAACCTGGCGATATAAGCGATCGGGCCAAAGGCAAGACCGATGACAGGCAAAATGTAATGCTTCCAGCTCGATAATCCGTAAGTAGGCAAAAGCTTCAGGACAACGGCGAACAGAAACAGCATCAGCACGGTAATGACGAAATTCGGAATGGAGATGCCGACTGTGGCAAAGATCATCGATGCCCAATCCGCCCATTTTCCGCGCTTGATCGCTGACGTAATGCCAAGCAGCATCCCGACGATGAGCGCTACGACGATCGCCACCAGCCCGACTTTTGCCGAGACAGGGAAGCCGCGTGAGATCAATTCATTCACCGTCACATCGGACTGCTTGAAGGAAAAGCCGAGATCGCCCTGGGCAATGCTTTTCAAGTAATTCACGTACTGGACGCTCAGTGGTTCATTCAAGCCGAATTTTTCCTCCATCTTTTCCATGACGCTTTTGGGCACTTTCCGTTCCTCCGCCGGGCTGAAAGGCCCTCCCGGCACGGCGTGCATCAGAAAAAACGTGATCGTGATGAGGACAAACATCGTCAATATGCTCGCAAAAAACCGCTTCACGATATAGCCAGCCATCTCAAACCTCCTTTTAAACGTCTTTCGGGTCGTGCCGCACTTTTACTTCCAGAGACAGCTTGTGCAAATCAATACGATAAATCGGCCTCGGCCTGCCCCGCTGACTCATCGATTCCGTGCCGATGACTTCGGCTATGCCTTTTTCCTTCATCTTCTGCACCATCCTCGCTGCATTGCGCTCCCCCGTGTTCATCCCGACGCTAATTTCCCGTGTCGTCACCTCGTTTTTCTGGATGAGCTGGAGCCAGGAAAACAGCTTGCGAATCGACGTCGAGACAAAATCGCCCCGTTCTTCGCCGATGAGGGAATAATCGAGCGTGTTGCGCGTGCCGAGCGGACCGAGCACCTTCATCTGGTCGTCGATGAGATAGGCGCTGTTGCCCGGGTTGCGAAAAGCAAATTCGACGGCGCGATTGGCATTGTACAAAGCCCGCTCGACTGTCTCGCCCATGCCGATGCCCAAGTTCATCGTTCCCAGCTCTCCGCTGCTGTTTTTCAGGACGGGAAAGCTGGAAAAGTCTTTGGTCACTTTTTCCACGATCCCCCGCGTGGTATACAGCGTGTACTGCCCCGGATCGGCGCTCGTCATCGACGCAAACAGCCGTTTGCTGAACTCCGTCACTTTCTTTTGATATTTGTCGAGCGCATCGCCAAGCTGTTCGCCCTCGGCAGGCTCGATCCGAAATTGCAGCACCGTAATTTGCGCCAGCTGCTTTTTCTGATCCCGCGCCAGCCACAGTGCCTTATTGATCGTGTCGCGAATGAGCTGCTTCGTGCTTTTGATGAAAAAGACCGGGACATGCTCGCCCTTCAACCGCTCGTAGACGGAGTGAATGCTGGTGGCAACGACTTGCGCCTTGCCCTCTTGCCATAGCGTCAGATGATGCTCGTACAGCTCCTCCGAATTTTGGAAGCCGTCCATGTTTTTCGAGAACCAATGCACTCCTTTCGCTTCAATCTCGTCAAAAAACTCTTGCAAGTGCTTGGCTGGAATACCGTCAAAGCTGATGGTCGGGAAAAAGTGATAGTGGCGATAAATCTGGAAGATCGCTCTGTACAGATCAGTTCCTTCGAAGGGGATGAAAATCGAGCACGAATGGGGCGGGATCAGGTCTTGGGAGAGAAGGAACGGCACATCGCCGCTGAAAAAGTAGACATCGTAAACTTCCATGCATTCCTGGAGCAGCTCCCGCACACTCTTTTCCGAATCGTAAATGAGCCTGATCGGTTCGATATGCGGAAACTCCGCGAGCACGGTGCAAATATCTTCGACTAGCAACCTGGGACCAATGACAGCGAATGTTAGGTTCAATTAATCACCTTCTACTTGTTCTTTAATTAGTCTGCTATTCGTAAAGAGAAAAGGATTTGGCAATAAAACCCAATTTAACGAGCGGTCAAACAGTGACTTTTCGACATTTTTCGTTCTGTAATATGTCTGTAATTCGATTTAAATTAATATTATTTACAAAAATCAGAATTGTCAATCTATATTGGGTATCATTTTTTTGTTGGGAGGAGGGGGATGGGTATAAGGAATTGCTATAGAAGAAAGTCGAGGGAGCACCCCTGCCTAGGGCGTCGCTCGCCTATTTGCCCACACAAAAAAAGCTTATTCTCACACGCTCATTGCGCTGGAATAAGCTCTTATCCGCTTTGCTGTTCCTTTTATGGTGCGCTTTTTAAATTACACTGTTTTTACCGTTCGCTGTTGCCTAACGGAAATTCCCCCTCACAACTTCTGCACCCGCAGCACAGGCACCTTTTTCTGCTCATATGTGCCTTCCAGTATCTTCTCGTGAATCACATTCAGCTTGAGCAGGCTGGCGATTTTCCCGGTGTCCGCCCGCGACATGAGCCGCCAAAGAGACGGGTCGGGCAAAGAGTTGTACAGGCGATCGTCGCTGTAGTCTCGCCGCTCCTGGTAGCTGATCACCAGCTTGAAGTCACCTTCCTCGGCGCTTCCGGCTTCCGCGTAAGCGTCGAGCAGCTTGCTTCGCAGCGCGCCAAGCTCATCCTCTACCTGCTTCTGGATTTCTTTCAATTCATAAAAGCGGGCGATTAGCTGTTCCATCGGCTCGTCCTCCTTGATTTGGGCTCTTCCAAAGAAGGATATGTGCGACCGCTGGACGATAGAACACCAACACCTCTTGGCCGGGAAAAAGCAGCGAGGGGCCGCCCCAAAAAGACGAACAAAAAAGCCCAAAACCCGAACCACAGTTTCCCTACGTTTTGTCAGTTTTGTCACACGAAAAAAGGAGCGTCTCCTGGTCGGAAAATCGACTTTGGAGACACCCCCTCTGTTGTGGCATAGGCAAGGCAAGTATGTTATTTGCCGATCATTGTGTTGATCGCTTCGCCTGGATGCTTGATCAGGAAGGTAGAGTATTCCACTTCCCAAGGATTCCATTTGCCCTCGCCCTGATAGCCCCACACGGAGTTGATGTTGGACACGGTATCTGTGTTGTTCATGCCCACGATTCGCTGTTCTCCTACAAGTTCAAACGTTCCGTTTCCATCCATGTCGATTGGCGTAAGCGAGCCGAACGGATACGAATAGACGTTTACATCGTCGCCATTTGCTTGCACTTTGCCTGCTTTGTCGTACAGCTTCGCTGCGACATATACGTCCTGATTGGCGCTCACGTCAATGGTCAGCGGCTTGTCCAGCTTGGAGCCTTTGCCTTCTACTTTAAAGCCATCCACGAACTTGCCTTCATAGCGGATACCCTCGTTTTCCTTTTCGCCAAAAATGACAGCGGGCTTGTTGTTTGCGAAAGTGGCAATAACGTGGCTGTAAATGCCGCCGCTGCCGCCTGTTGCGGTTTTCACAAACGCATCTGCTACGTGATCTCCGGTAAAGTCGACGAGAGTCAGTTCGCCTTCGTAGCCGCCCAGCTCCTTGATGTCTGTTGTGCTGTACGCTTTAGATTTGCCATCTTGTACGACGATGTTCATGTTGGAAGCGTAGATGTCGTCTGCCTTTTCTTTTTGTCCAACCAGAAATACTTTATCTTCAACCTTGTCGCCGTTCACATCGGCGGACTTTACATCGATGACGTACGTGTTTTTGTCGAGCTTCAAGTCTGCTGCCGCTGCGAACAGCTTGCCTTTTTCCGAATCAGCGTGAGCCACTTTTGTTCCTGCCATATTCAATCCTGCTACTCCTACTACTCCTGCCAATACGAGGAATGCAGCGGGCTTCATCCATTTTTTGTTCATTGTTTTTTCCTCCCAAGTTGTTCTTGTCTTCATGTACAACTATAGGACGAAGCCCATTCCATTTCGTTACAAACGGTTTACGAATCAAAAACAAAGAGGTAAAAACTTTCTGTGCAGGGGCGGGCAACCAGTTGCAGAAAGTGCGCCGCTTTCTCGCGCTGTTCCCTTCCCCGCAGGCAAAAAAGCGCCTGTGCCACGGCTTACTTGACGTTGTCGAGCACGCTTTTCACATTCGCAGCCGAGTCTTGGCGAATGCTCAGGTTGTAATGCGTTCGCACCGCCTGATACACAGCGTTCAAGTTTTGGCTGCTCTTGTTTTTGCGGTAGGCGGCGACCTGCTTGGCGAATATCGGATGGTGGATCACGTCCCGGCTCCAATCCCATACGCGCGGCTTCAGCGCATCTTTGCGCGCTTGCTCAAGCACCTGCGGGAAGCGCTGAATGAAATGCTGGGCGATTTTTCTGCTGGCATTTTGGTATTCGTTCGTCTGTTCAATCGAGTAGTTCTCTGCTCCCTCTGCAAAAGGCTTGCCGTTGACCGAGATGATCTCTCGCGGCTGCACAGGCGCCATTCCGGGCAGCAGCTTCACTTGATAGTACGCCCAGCCGCTTGCTGTCTTTTTCCCTGGCAAAATCAGCTGAACAAACTGAAAGACACGGTCATAGGCATACGTCTCCGGGAAATTTTTCTCTCCTGGTTCCAGATCGAGCGGTGACTGCGGGAACACAAATCCTTTGCTGTCCACCGGAAAACCTGGCAGCCCACTCTCCACCGCCCAGCGCACGGCTTCATTCTCCGAGTCTTTCAGGTCAATGCCTCCGTGGTAAGGACGCACATCTTTGAATGCACGATAAAACACCATCGCTACAAATTCCCTTGTCGCAATCCCGTCATCGATTTCCTCCGGTTTGACATACCCGGCATGGATGAGTGGCTGTATTCGGGCGTTCAGCTCCAGCTCGGCACGCGCCTTCCTCGCCTGTAGCCCTTCAGGGGAATAGCCATCCAAAGTATCGATTTGCCGATCCAGTTCAGCAAGTTTCCCGCTCGCTGGATACGCAGGCGGAAAAATCCCGATCATTTGATAAAAGTTCCACAGGAAGCCTTTTTTGGATGTGACAAACTTTCGGTTGTCGTCAAACTCCAATTTGTAATGGTCGAGATTCCCCGTCGAGTCAACCAAATACTGTTTGATCGGATACTCCCGCACTGTCGCAGGCGTCTGCGGGTTCGCGAGCGAAACCATCTGCACATTCAAAAACAAATACTTCTCTGGATTAGCCGGGAGCTTGTATGTGATTTTATAACCAGGAGCAGCCGCTGCGGCTATGTCCAGAGCGGGTGACACAACTGGCACAGCCGAGAGACAAAGCGTACACGTCAGCAGGCTAAAAACAAGCTGTTTTCCTTGCATAGTCAAAATCATCCTTTTTTCATGTCATACCAATATGGACGCGGAAGGAAATGGAAAGTAACATATCAACATAAAAAAAACCGACCAGATGCTTCACATCTGATCGGCTTGTATCCAACTGGTCGAGCTTTTGGCGATAGCTTATTCGCTCTCAGTCTGGACAGCTACCGGGGCAACCCCCATGCTTTCCAGCTTTTCGTAAATATCTTTCAGCTTAGGATTTCCCTCGCCGACAATTTCCCCGGAAATTACGACAAGCGGATACCATAAATCTTCCTCAATGATGCGTGTCGCCCAGCTTTTGTCATCGTCTGTCTGCGGCTGTTGAAAGTCGCTGTACACGATGCGGATGCTGTCGCTTCCGTATTTGCGAGAAAGGGCAGCCTGCAACCATTCTGCTGTCTCTTTGGCAGATGGCAAATTGACGCAGCTTGCGCAAAGCTGTTCGGTTCCGAATACCTTGATTTCCACACTCATCTCATCCGCCTCCTCGCGAGTCCGTCCGTAGCTGAGTTGCATTCGTTATGCGATTTAGGACAGAGCCTGATCCAGATCTTCAATCAGGTCTTGCACATCTTCGATTCCCACGGAAATGCGAACCAGTCCATCTGTGATGCCCAACTCGGCGCGGCGTTCTGCCGGGATGGAAGCATGCGTCATACGAGCAGGCACGCTGATCAGGCTTTCTACTGCCCCGAGCGATTCTGCCAATGTGTAATACTTCACTTTCGCCAAAACTTCATCGGCACGCTCTGCGCTGCCAACGTCGAAGGAGATCATGCCGCCAAAGCCGCGAGCCTGTTTTTGGATCAGCTCATGACCGGAGTGATTGGACAAGCCAGGGTAGATGACACGCTTGATGTCGCTGCGCTCAGACAGCCATTTTGCTATCGTGCGGGCGTTGTGCTCATGCTCTTCCATGCGGATTCCGAGCGTTTTCATCCCGCGCAGAAGCAGCCAGGAATCTTGTGGGCCGAGGACGCCGCCAATCGCATTTTGCACGAAATGCAGGTCTTCGCCAAGCTGCGCATCTTTTGCAACGACCAGACCAGCGACCACATCGCTATGTCCGCCCAAATACTTCGTTGCGCTGTGGAACACGATGTCTGCGCCCAGATCGAGCGGATTTTGCCAGTATGGAGTCATGAACGTGTTGTCGACTACGAGCAGCACGCCTTTTGCTTTGGCGATGTCTGCCAGCGCACGGATGTCGCTTACTTTGAGCAATGGGTTGGTCGGCGTTTCCATGATGATCGCCTTTGTTTCCGGGCGAATGGCTGCCTCTACCGCTTCCAGGTTGCTCGTGTCGACGTAGCTTGCTTCCAGACCCATACGGGAAAATACGCGGGTTACGACGCGATATGTACCGCCGTACACATCGTCACCCACTACAAGATGATCGCCTTTGCTGAACAAAGACAAAATCGTGGACAAAGCCGCCATCCCGGAGCCAAAAGCAAAGCCGCGTGCTCCGCCTTCGATCTCGGCAATGTACGTTTCCAGCGCGTGACGCGTCGGGTTGCCCGTACGGGAGTATTCGAAGCCTTTGTGCACGCCAATCGCTTCCTGTTTGTACGTGCTCACTTGGTAAATCGGAACGGAAACCGCTCCTGTATGTGGATCTCCATCGATACCGCCGTGGATCAGACGAGTTTTAATGCGCATCTTAGATTCCCCCCTGGTAGATTTTTTTGCTCAGATAGCGTTCGCTGCCATCGGCAAACAGCGTGACGATGTTGGTACCCGGCGCTGCTTCTTTCGCTTCGCGCAAAGCTGCTGCCATCGCTGCTCCGGCAGAGCTTCCGACGAGCAAGCCTTCTTTGGCTGCGAGCTGCTTGACCAGATCAAATGCTTCCACATCGAGAATCGTGTGAATCGCATTGAAATAGCTGGTGTCCATGAATGGCGGCAAAAACTCCATGCCGATCCCTTCCGTTTTGTGCGGACCGGATTCTCCCCCGTTCAAAATCGAACCTTCTGGCTCCACGATGACGGTTTTGACGTTCGGGTTTTGCTCCTTCAGGTAGCGGGCAGCCCCCATGAACGTACCACCAGACCCGGCGCCTGCAACGAACACGTCTACTTGTCCGTCCATCTGGCTCCAGATTTCAGGGCCTGTCGTCTTGTAGTGGGCGTCAGGGTTTGCCGGGTTAGCGAACTGCTGCGGCACGAATGAGCCAGGAATCGATGCTGCCAGCTCTTGTGCTTTGGCAATCGCTCCCTTGATCCCCAGTTCAGTCGGGGTATTTACAACCTCGGCTCCCAGTGCGCGCATCAACTCTTGCTTTTCCTCGGAAAATTTGGCTGGTACGCAAAAAATGACTTTATAGCCGGTTCCTACAGCGGCCAGTGCTACGCCAATCCCTGTATTCCCTGCTGTCGGTTCGATAATGGTGCCGCCTGGCTTCAGCTGGCCGCTCTCTTCAGCGGCGCGAATCAATTCCATGCCCAGTCTGTCTTTTACGCTGCCACCTGGGTTAAAGTATTCCAGTTTGGCGAACAAGCGCACTCCTTCTGGAAGCTCAAACTGTGTAATTTCGACGATTGGTGTATTGCCAATCAGTTCCTTCACATTGCGAAATACGTTCACGAAGATCTGACTCCTTATGTTGAAGTACTTGCTTTTTCATTATAACATGCTGCTATTGCAAAAAGTCCATGCCAGCCCACTTTGATTATACTTCTCCCAGGAAAGTGTCGACAGGGCATGTAAGCCATGGATTTATCACCGGCGTACGATTATAATAAAGGAGAGGTTGGAAAGGAGTGAATCGACCATGGATATGATGGATCAAGTACAAGAAGTTCTCGATAAACTGCGCCCTTACCTGCAACGTGACGGTGGCGACGTACAACTCGTTGACGTAGAAGAAGGCATCGTAAAGCTGCGCCTGATGGGTGCATGCGGCAGCTGCCCTTCGTCCACCATTACCCTGAAAGCAGGGATTGAACGTGCACTGGTGGAAGAAATCCCAGGCATCAAGGAAGTTCAACAAGTATTCTAATCCAGGCGCACAGCCATGAAAGCAGCTACCCGCTTACGCGTAGCTGCTTTTTTCATTTTCCCAAGATCGATGCCTTGCCACTTTGCCCCGTTTTCGCCATGCCTCTTTCCAAAAAGGCGATGACCCGCTCTGCGTACTCGTCGGGAATCAAAGCAAAGCTGCGTACGTGCCCGGCGTGCGGCACCAGCCAAATTTGCGAATCCTCGTCTTCTGCCAGAGCGTGCAGCCGCTTGCTGTTTTCCGCAGGCACCGTATGATCTCCCGTGCCATGAATGAACAGGATCGGCTTTTTCGCTTGGCGAACGATCTCAAAAGGCTTGACATGACGCGGATTCGCCCTGAGAAAAACCGGACTCAGCGTCAAGATCAGCCAGTTGAAAGGAAAGCGCGGGAGGCCCGTCCATTGCGGCAAATTTTCTTCCAAATACTCGCTGAGCGAATAAAAGGGAGAGTCCGCCACCACAGCCGCAATCCGCGCATCTCTTCCCCCGACGAGCAAAGAAGTCGCCGCCCCCATGGAGAAACCGACGAGTCCAATGGTTTGTTCGGGATGCTTCGCCGCCACAAAATCAATCGCGCCGAGCAAGTCATGCTGCTCGCGCAAACCGATTGTAGTCAAAGCCGGAGTCGACTCCCCGCTGTTGCGAAAATCGAACATCAACACATCGTAGCCCGCCTGAACGAGTTTGCTTGCGAGCGCCAGAGCGGGAAGGTGCGGCTCTTGCCTGTTTTGGCTGTAGCCATGGGCAAAAATCAGCGTCCGGCCATTCGGCGTGCGCCCGTTTCGGGCAGCGGAATGATACCAGCCCGAGAGCGAAATATTCGTCTCCCGACTGGGAAAAACAACCGCTTCCGCCGCCACCAGTCCGAAGTCCTCCGGGTTCATGTCAATCGGTTTGCGCACCGGATGCGTCAAGCGCCACGTCACATGCAAAACGACGGCGGAAGCGGCCAGAATCCCCAGCAGCAAAAGGCTCGCCACGATGATCAACACGGTACTCATAAAGCGGTCAACGGCTCCTTTCCACTCAGTACAGCGACAATATTGGCGGCGGCCAGCGACGCCATCTCATTGCGCGTCTGGATCGTGGCACTGCCAATGTGCGGGAGCGCCACCACATTTTTCAGCGCCAAAAGCGGATGATCGAGCGGAACTGGCTCCTGGACAAATACGTCCAGCCCCGCCGCCCAAATCTGTCCAGTGGTCAAAGCATGATACAAAGCGGCTTCATCGACGGTTCCGCCACGGGAAACGTTCACGAAGACCGCCGATTTTTTCATCAGGGAAAATTCATGCGCTCCCATCAGGTGCTTCGTTTCCGCTGTCAGCGGCGTCAGTAGCACGACGTAATCCGCTTCCTGAAGCAATTCCTCCAGCCCAACCAGCCGCGCTCCCGTCTTGGCCTCCGCCTCTTCCTTGCGATTGCGGTTATGGTACAAAATGCGCATGTTGAACCCGGCTGCTCGCTGTGCGACCGCTTCCCCGATTCTCCCCATGCCGATAATGCCAAGCGTAGCTCCGTACACGCTTTGTCCCGCCATCAAGTACGGGCTCCATGACGTCCACTCGCCTGCGAGCAAAAAGCGGTTGGCTTCCGTCACTCTCCGGCCAGTCGCAAGCAGCAGGGCGAATGCCAGGTCTGCGGTCGCTTCCGTCAAAACATCTGGCGTATTGGTCACCGCGATCCCGCGTCTTTTGCAGGCAGGCACATCGATATTGTCATAGCCCACAGCCATATTCGCGACGATCCGCAGCTTTTTGGCACGAGCCAAAAGCTCCTCGTCCACCCGTTCCGTCAGCATGGTCAGCACCGCATCGGCGTGCTCGATCTCTTCGAGCAGCTTTTCGCGCGACACAGGAGTGTCCTCCTCCCATTGCTTCACATCGGCTACCGTCTCCAGCATGGCTATGACTTCATTGGTCAGTTTCCTCGTGACGAATACTTGTGGCTTGCTCATTGTTTTGCCTCCACAGCCAATCGATTTGTGGAATGGTGACGCCATAATGATCTGCGACCAGACGGGGATAGCGCCGGAGTCCTTCTTCCATTTTCGCAAGCTCGTCTTCCAGTTGGGATTGCCAGCCTTCCGCGTTTACTTCCTGCCGCTCCTCCAGCGGAAGCTCCTTGTACGACTCCACGAGCTTCAAAAAACGGCCAGGGTAGAGCATGAGGGCGTAAATGACGGCGTACTCTCCTGTCAGCAACGGCGCAACACTGTTGTAGCCGTCCAAAAAGTGAATCACGGCTTCGTCGTTCCAACCGTTGCGCTTCGTTTCGGCTTTCAGCCATTGCCCAAGATCGCGAGCCCGCATGTCGAGAACCCAGTTCCATTCTCCCGCCATCAGGCGTACATCCTTCTCATTCCATAGCATATACCCTTGATCAAAATTTTGGTAGGCTACTTTTCCAAGTCCTGCCGTTTCTTTCACGACTTTGTCGTAGCCCGCTTCCAGCAAGTATTGCACAGATATTTCCCCAAGCTGATGCACGTACGTGTAGCAAGTCAAAAGCAGCTCATCCATCGGCGTCAACTCGGCATCGGACTCATCCAGTTCATCGCGGTACTCGTTGTAATGCCGCAATTTCCGTCTCCACGTACTCGGCCAGTTTCCAAGCGAGCTGTACGGGATGAACAGTTTTTCGCCGGAAAAATTTTTCGTCGCCTGGTGGAACTGCGCCAACGACTGTCCGCTGGCGTAAAACGAATTTTCCGGAACCGACTCGCGCACTCCCCGATACAAGTAGTATAGCTGTTCATCCTCGACAAAATGGGGCTGCCCGCCCGTCGTCTTGACCAGCTTGAGCATCCGAATGTCTTTTTGCTGCTCCAGATGCTTGCGCACTTTCTCGATGAATTTGCTTTTGTATCGATACCCCGCCGGCGCTTCAAACATGTAATACAAGCCCTGGTCGGTTTCGAGCACTTTGCTGGCGCCCGTCACCCGATAATTTTGCAGTTGGAATCCATACTGCTCCTGAAGCAGTTCTTTTTCCTCCATACAGGTCAGCCTCCTTGCACACCTTCTCTAGGCGCATTGTATGTCGCCAAGCCGGGATAGGTGCCTATCTGGCTGCAGATACTAGGAGCACCCATGTTTGCCAGAAAAGGAGGAATACCGATGGTCGAACACCCGCTGAACAGCGAAAGCTGCCTGGAGGCGGTCATTGAGCTTTTGACGAAACGCGGCGTTTCCCTCGACGACATCGCCGAGATTGTCTTTTTCCTGCAAGAACAATACGTCCCCGATCTGACGATGCAGCTGTGTCTGGAGAGCGTGCAGGCCGTTCTGAACAAGCGCGAGGTGCAAAATGCCTTGCTGACTGGCATTCAGCTGGACATGCTCGCCGAACAAAAACAGCTGCTGCCCCCGCTCCAGTCGATTATTGAAGCGGACGAGCCTTTGTATGGCGTAGATGAAGTGTTGGCGCTCGCCATCGTGAATTTGTACGGCAGCATCGGCTTCACCAACTTCGGCTATGTCGACAAGCTTAAACACGGCAAGCTCGCCCAGCTCAACGACAAAAGCTTCGGCGTCCACACGTTTTTGGACGACCTCGTAGGAGCGGTAGCCGCAGCAGCTTCGAGCCGGATTGCCCATCGCCAAAAGCAGCAGGAAGAGTGTCTAGAGCGAGATTCGTAGCTGCCATTCCGGCAAATCGCTGGCGACATACGTCGGCTTTGCCGTATGGCTGGCGGCTTCCTCACGCGTAGAGTAGCCAGTCAAAACGAGCAGGCTGTCCAACCCGCTGTTTGCTCCGGCTTCAATATCGGTAAACAGGTTATCGCCGACAATTAACGTCTCGGAAGCTTTTGTCCCGAGCACTTCCAGCGCATAGCGCACGATGATGGACTCCGGTTTGCCAATCACAATCGGTTTGGTGGCGGATGCAACGGAAACAGCCGCTACCAACGAGCCGTTCCCCGGGAATAGCCCCGCGTCAGTAGGCAAAGCAGCGTCGGCATTGGTTGCGATAAAAGTGGCTCCTGAACGGATCGCGCGCGCAGCCACTGCGAGCTTTTCGTAGGTAAAGGCACGGTCGATTCCGACAATGACGTAGTCCGGATCAGCTTCGGTCAGGCGATAGCCTGCTGCTTCCAGTTGTGTCAGCAAGCCTTCCTCCCCGATCGCGTATACGTTTGCCCCGGCGGGCGCCTGCTCTTGTAAATACTGGACAGTCGCCATGCTTGTCGTGTAAACGTCACGGGCAGCCGCCTCGATTCCCATCCCCGTCAACCGATCCGCCACTCGCTCAGCCGATGTCGAAGAGTTGTTGGTTAAAAACAGGTACGGAATCTGCTTGTCCTGCAAATAGCGGACAAACTCGCCAGCCCCTGGGATCACTTCATGACCGCGGTAAATCGTTCCGTCCAAATCGAGCAAATAGCCTTTGTATGGTTTCATGTCTGATCTCCTCCACCCTGTTGTACCCATTTACCATACCCGCTTTTTCATCGTTTGACGAGTCGGCTGTATGTTTTTTCAACAGCAAAAAACCACCCTCGCACGCAATCGTACAAAAGTGGTCATCACTGACACTGTATTTACGCTTTTTTGATTTCAAACACGCACTTGTCTCCGCCTTTTGCCATGCAGGAGGTTTGCTCCACATCGGCGTTCAGCACGCGGCGGAACAAGGAAAGCTCACAGGTACAAGCCTGGTTGAACTCGCGCGCGACTTGGGCGATCGGACAGTTGAACTCCTGAATGCGGTACGTGTTGCCGTCCGCGTCCGCTTCCCATTCCACCATGTAGCCTTTTTCGTTTTGCAGCTCCGCCAGCTTCGCTACGCGGTCCTTCAACTCCCCTTGCACTTGGGAGCGATACGATTCCTCCAGGCGATTTTCGCGGCGGCGAAACAGCATCTCGACTTTGCCCATTCCGTCGATGTCTTTCAAATCTTGCAGGAAGTCCAGTGTCAAATGAGAATAATTGCGCGGAAACAGCTCATCTGCTTCCTGCGACAAGGAATATACATTCGTCGGTCGTCCCATTGCTTGTCTTACAAGCGTGGACTTGATCAGATTGTCTCTCTCCAAAGTGTTCAGATGGCGTCTGACCGCCATTTCAGTAATGCCAAGCTCGACGGCCATGTCGCTGACAGAGAGTGAGCCTTTTACCTTGAGCATGTGCAGGATTTGGTCACGAGTGGACGTCCCCTCGTTTGTCATACGTATCACCGTCCTTTCTACTTATTGTAGCGGATCGGCACGCTTTAGTAAACAAACGAAAGTGTTTTGTATAAAAAATCCGCTTCTCCATTTTCTAGAACAATTCTTTCTGCAAAAAAGCGCGAACTTGCGGGTCAAACTGGCGCATCGCTGCGACTGCCTCTTCTGCCAGCGCAAACATTTCTCCAGCAGGAACGCTTGTGTAGTCAATCACCAGATGCTTGCGGAAATCAACGACGCGCGTCAAGACGACCGCTTGCTCATCTGTAATGACTTGTTCGTCACGCAAAATTTCTACGATGTCGCTATAGCTGCCAGGGTCACGCATGATAAAGCCGTCGATCAACGCATTCCCTACATCGACAATTCCTTCGATGGACAAGTGCAGGGCTCGCTCCATCGCTGCAACAGCCACTTCATCCGCCAAAACCGCCTCGGCTCCTCGTTCCCTGAGCTTGTCCAGCAGATCAAGCATGAGAGACATATATGCTAAAACTTGGTCAATTCGCTTTGTATTCACGTCGTACATAAGATTCTCCTTATTTTCGCTTTTTGGCTTTTCGTTTCGCATAATAGGTAGTAAACACAAATGTCAGCACCAGGACGAGAAGGACCAATTCCCCTTCCTGCAAATAGGAATTGCTCACGGCTTTCACCTCTTTTCCTCCAACAGTATACCAAATTTGTCCCTGCTGTCACGAATCAGCTTGTACTTTGTGTTACAATGATGGGGTGAATTTTGCCGGCATAAAGGGAGGAACACAACTGTGGAACGCGAACTGGCATTGGAAATCGTGCGGGTGACGGAAATGGCTGCCCTCGCCTCGTCTCATTGGATGGGTCGGGGAAAGAAAAATGAAGCGGACGGAGCGGCGACAAGCGCCATGCGCGCCATGTTCGACACCATCAACATGCGGGGAACCGTCGTGATTGGCGAAGGAGAGCTGGATGAAGCGCCGATGCTGTACATTGGCGAAAAACTCGGTCACCCCGAAGCTGGCGGCCCGGAGGTTGATGTCGCTGTCGACCCGCTGGAAGGAACCACGATCGTCGCCAAAGGCCACAACAATGCCATGTCGGTCATCGCGATCGGTGACCGCGGAACGCTGCTTCATGCCCCTGACATGTACATGATGAAAATGGCTGTGGGCAAACGGGCTGCGGGACAAATCAACTTGCTTGATCCCGTGGATAAAATGATTGAAGTGGTAGCGAAAGCGAACAACAAGCGCGTTTCCGACGTGACTGTGATCGTTCAGGAACGGGAGCGGCACCAGCACATCATCGACACGGTGCGGGAAAAAGGCGCGCGCGTCAAGCTGTTCGGCGATGGCGATGTAGGCGCAGCGATTGCCGCCTGTCTGCCACATACAGGGATCGACCTGTTTCTCGGAATCGGCGGAGCACCGGAAGGCGTCATTAGCGCGGCGGCGATCAAATGCCTCGGCGGAGACATGCAGGCGATGCTCAAGCCGCAAAATAACGGGGAACGCGAACGCTGTATCAAGATGGGCCTGACCAATCCGGAGCAGTTGTTGACCTTGAACGATATGGTAAAAGGAGACGACGCCATTTTTGCCGCCACAGGCGTATCGGACGGCGAGCTGCTTCAAGGAGTTCGCTACCTGGGCGACGATATGGTGGAGACGCATTCCATCGTCATGCGCGCCCAAACGAAAACGATCCGTTTTGTCCGCGCTTTGCACAATATCGAACACAAACCAAATCTGTTATGGAAGTAGAGGAGCGTATTTATGGTGAATGACCTGTTTTTCTTGTACGACGAACCGGAGGACACGAAAACCCGCTTCGTCAGCTTTATGGGCGAAGCTACCCGATTCGATCTGGCTATCACGACGACAAACCGTTTTTACGGCAAAAAAATCGTCATCAACATCCAAAACGGCCGCTCTGCCATTATCGGGCACGACGATCTCGAAGAAGAAGGCTACCTCGAATTTGCCTTCAATCTGAACGAGCGGGAAGCTGAAGAGCTGAAAACTTTTTTGGAGACTGTCGTTTAATTCCGCTTTTTGGGCCTATCCCGCTCTTGACACAAGAGCCCGGGGATAGGCTTTTTTGCTGCCCATTTCCATCGGGACAACGCTCCTTGCAGGCGGATGTCTCGTATACTGCTACTGCACATACAGACACTGAGAGGAGTGCAGTCGCAATATGCAACCGTATCAAGCTGACGAAAACCAGTTGCAGGGCCATCAGGCGGACGAACAATATCAGATGATTCCGGAAGACCAGGCGCATCCCGTCTTCTTTCGCCGAAGAAGAGACGAAGGAATTGGCCCTGTGATCATTCCGCTTCCTTATAGCTACTATCCGCCTTATTACTATCCATACCCGTATCCATACTCCTATCCGTACTACCCGTACCCGTATCAGCCCTTTCCGTTTTACGGCGGCGGCTTTTGATGAAGCAAGATTTATGTACAGCAAAACAGCCCCTAGTCCCGGGGCTGTTTGCTTTTGTCTTTCTATGTGTCACGCTTGGGCGTGTTCTGACCAGTCGGAACTTTGTCGCGCTCCCGGTTGGGACGCATCTGGTTCGGACGTTTTTCCCGCGAGGAAGAGTCCTTGCCGTTTTTGTCCTGCTTTTCTTTGTGGAACTTGGGCTTGTCTGACCGATCGTTGCGACCAGCACCGGAACGGTCGTGGGAAGCTCCGTTATTGTTTCGCTCCTGGCGATCCTGCTTGTTTTGCCGGGGGTTAAAACGACGTCGGTCCTTGCGTTCGACAATGACAGCCGAACTTTCTCCCCTTGGCGCGTCATGGCGAATATCGAGAATCGTGTCCGGATTATCGTCGTTGCCTTCGTGCTCTCCACCGCTATGTCCAATGGCATCCTTCACTTTGCGCAAGACGAAGTACGGGCAGCCAAAGTTGCAAAACTCGTGCAGGTACTCATCCAAAGCGGCGATCCTCTGCTCGAACGGTACTTTGCGATTGGCATCTGTATAAAATCCCCGCAGACGAAGCTGTCCGTAGCCCCAGTCCCCTACGATGTAATCGTATTTATCGAGGATATCGCTGTAACGCTCCCTGAATGCTTCCGGATTCCAGCCGTCGCGATTTTCTTCCATGACTTCATAAGTACCGGCTTGCGTGCGAATCAAGTCCGCTTCCTCCTTACACTTGTTTACTTTTGTACATCTTACCATATTTCAAACAGCAAGAGATAAAATTCCCACGAAAACTGCACCTGCCCCCTGGACATTCTATCGTGTAGGGGGTGTTACCATTGAAAAAGACATGGTTGTATCCTGCGATTGCAGGCATTGCTCTCTTGGCTTCCGCTTGCGCAAACAACGCTGCGCCGAACTACACGCATCCGAATCAGGCTGCTCCTCACGTAACGAATGTTGACGGGCTGCATGTCCGCAACTACGACGGTGTGCGCTCCGCAAACTTTGACGGACTGCACGTGCGTAACGGGGTCGGTCTGAACAACGCGCCTGGCGTCGATAATGGCTTGCATCCGAACGGGACGTATCCACGGGCGAACGTCAACAATTACAACGCCTACACAAGTGGCATGCGACCGTACAACGCCTTTACCGACCACAACGACGGAGCGTTGGGCACGCCGAATGGAATGAATCATTCCATTTATCAAAAGCGGGCCTGGAATCGTGCAGGAGCTGGCATCATGCAAACCGGCATGCCGAAAATGGGCTACGTCCAGACGAACCGGGCCAGCATGAAGACCGCTGGCGCCCAAAACGTCTATGTAGACCGTGATGCGCTGGCGCAAGCAGTCGGCAACGTCACAACGAGCTGCCCCGGCGTTCAGCAATCTACTGTCCTGGTGACGGATGAAGAAATCTTCGTCGGCCTGAACACGCAGGGAGCTGATGCCCGCACCGCCAAAAACCAGGCGAAAATGAATGCGCAGTCGATTTCACCACGTTACTACAAAGTATACGTAACGGACAATCCGAACGACATTCAGGAAATCGCCCGTGTCGCCAGCCGCTCAAGCAATCTGCATACGGCGCGTAACGAAGACGCAGCCAGCATCGATACGCTGATCAAGCGAATGGGCGGCATGACGGATCGCGAGCAAGGAACCAGCACAAAAGCGCAAACGAACGCGCATGCAACCCACAAAGCTAACATGGGTACAACCAGTCGCTAGTGCGAATCTCCCCTGTACGTAAAAAGAACCCCTTTTGCCGCGATTCGTCTCGCTTGCAGGAGGGGTTCTTCCCTGTTATTGCGCCTGTGGCATTGCCGTTTCCTTGGCGATGGTTTCCTTCGCTGCATTGGCCTGTTCGTGGGCATGGTAAGAGCTGCGTACGAGCGGCCCTGCTTCGACGTGGCTGAAGCCCCGCTTCATGCCCTCTTCCTTCAGGCGGGCAAATTCATCCGGATGGTAATAGTGCTCTACCTTCAGGTGCTTTTTCGTCGGTTGCAGGTACTGACCAATTGTCATGATGTTGACATCTGCGGAACGCAAATCGTCCATTGTCTCGATCACTTCTTCGAGCGTCTCGCCTACGCCGATCATCAGGCTGGACTTCGTTGGAATGTTTGGCTGAAATTCCTTCGCCTTTTTCAACAGTTCCAAAGTCCGGTCGTACTTGGCGCGCGCCCGCACGCGATCGGACAGGCGGCGAACAGCCTCAATATTGTGGTTCAGCACGTCTGGCTTCGCGTCCATGACGAGCTTCAATGCATCCCAGTTTCCTTGGAAATCGGGAATCAATACTTCCACAGAGGCAAACGGCAGACGACGGCGAATCGCCCGGATCGTCTCTGCGAAAATTTGTGCGCCTCCGTCTTTCAGGTCGTCGCGGGCAACAGAAGTCACGACAACATGTCGCAAACGCATCTGCTCGGCTGCTTCTGCCACGCGTTCCGGTTCGGCCACATCAAGCTCCGTCGGCAATCCGGTTTTTACTGCGCAAAACCGACAGGCACGGGTACATATATCACCCAAAATCATGAACGTAGCTGTTCCGCTGGCCCAGCATTCATGAATGTTGGGGCATTTGGCTTCTTCGCAAACAGTATGTAGCGTCTTGCTGCGCATCGTTTGCTTCAACTCTTTGAAGCTGGCGAGTTCTGGTCCTGAAACAAGGTTGATCTTGAGCCACTCCGGCTTGCGTTGCGTCATAGGGCCCACTCCTCATGTATCTTGGTACGAGACATAATCAATCTCCATTATAGAGGTTGGATATACAAGGGGCAACCTCTTTCACAATTGAGGTAACAATTACCCGATCCGATGCACTTTATGCCGAGCCCCTCCGGACAGCAACGATTCCAGCATGCGCCGCTCGCGCTCGTGGCAAGTAAACAAAAACACTTGCTGCTCCGCTGCCAGCTCGGCAACGTACGCCAATGTTCTTCGCAACCGCTCGTCGTCATAGTGGACAAAATGGTCGTCCAAAAACAGCGGCAACGGTTCCGTCCGCTTGCTCACATGATGCAGCAGAGCCAGCCTTTGCGCCAAATAAAGCTGGTCGGCGGTTCCCGTGGAGCATTGCTCCTGGCTGACAATTTGCTTGCGGGATGGCTCCAGCAGGCGTACGGCAAAGCCTTCGCCCGGATCGAGCCTCACGTCGCAATAAGCCCCCGCTGTAATTTGGCTCATCACCTCGGAAGCAATCCGGTTTACATCCGGCGTGACGTCCCGCTTCCACTCCCCTTGTGCTTCCAAAAGAGTATCCCGCGCCAGTTGCAGCGCATCTCTGCGTTGCTGCAGTTGGCGCAGCCCCTGCACGGCTTGCTCGTATTCGTCTCTGGCACTCGCTACGGATTCGCTTTCATGCGCATTCATTTCGCCATGCGCCCTCGCCGTTTTTTCCCGCAGCTCCTGCAACTCGGCTTCGATGTGCGCTAACTGCGCCAGACAGTCGCTCCCCGCTTCCTCGCACTGTCGCTTTTCCCGTTTTAAAATCGCACGCAGCGCCTCGCCCCAGCTTTCCGCCAGCAGTTCCTCCCGCCTTGTTTTGGCCAGATCGTTCTCCAGCGCAACAGTCCGCTGCTCCTGCACGCTTCGTTGTAGCTCTTCCCTTTTTGCCAGAAAAGTATCCCAATCCGAAACGCCATAACGCCCCACCAGCTTCGCCAACTCGGCGTCCAAGGCGGCGATCTCCTGTTGCAGCTGTTCTCCCTCCAGCGCTTGCTGGCTGTCGATGGCTGCGGCGGGACTGCTGCTGTTTGCGCCCCCTTTTGCCCGCAGCACAACTACGCCGAGCGCGGCCAAAAGCAAAGCCAGACCAATGGCACTGCCTCCAAGGACAGGATGCTCCGTCGCCAAACCGACTGCACCCAAGCTGGCAAACACCCCGGCGACACCCCACAGACGCAGGACGCCTTTCCTCCGCTTCGCCTGGTTCCCTTGCCTTTGCGCGCGTCCTTGCCCTTGTCCCTGCCCCCGGCTGCGCGTTCCCGTGGACAAAGCGAGAACCGCTAACTCAGCGAGTCGCAAATGGCGCTGCTCCCGCTGTTTGCGAAGCGCAACCCCTCGCTCGTAATCGGCCGCAAGCTCGTTCAGCGCTTGGTCGGGCATCGCTTCTGGCGCGGCGGCAGTTCGCGGTTCGCCCCACTTTTCCACTTCTTTGCGCGCCTGATGGTGCAGTTGCCGCTCTTCTTCGCTGCCAGCAGACTGCTCCCACCAGTCCCACTCTTGCCTGTCGACTGCGGTAAAGCTTCGCTGCCAGCGCTCCTGCAAAAGCTGTTCCTGCTCCTGCCACTTTTGCATGCGCGCCTGCAACCTGATTCGCCGCTGCTCCAGCCCTTGGCGCTCCTCCTCCCAGCCGCGGATCGACTGCGCAAGTTGGGTAATCATGCGCCAGGCGGCTTCGGCATCAGCCAGCTCCTGTTCTTTGCGGGCGACCCGCGATGCAGCCTTGCCCATTTGCGTATTTTCCGCCCGCTCCTTTTTGCCGATGCTCGTCAAGTCGCGATCCAACTCCGCCAAAATCGTGTGGACAAGCGGACTTGCCTCCTGCACATCCGCAAACGAAGGCAACAGATGCTCGGCAGCCTCCAAAGGCTCCCGTCTGATCCAGGTCAAATCGGTGAACAAGCTGCGGGTAAGCCCCAGATGCTTTTCGAGAAAGTTCCGTTCCTTGCGGCGATCCTCCAGGTAGATGTCTGTCAGCTCCGTCCATTCCGGGTCGAGAAAAAGCCGCGCCTGTTCCCGCTCTTTCAAAAGCGTCCGGTGCAAGCGGTACGTCTTGCCCCCGAGCTGGTACGTAATGATCGTTTCATACTCTCCCTGATGCCAGGGGCGGTATTTTTCGTATTCAGGCAAATACCTTGCCGTCTTCACGTAGTCGCGCTTCATCCCGTACAGGGCGGCGAAAATCGCTTGCAGCAGCGTGGACTTTCCCGCTTCGTTGGGGGCGTAAAACAAATTCAGCCCGGGAGCGAAGCGAAAAGCAGCTCCTTGCCATTTTCCGAACCCGGTTACGGTCAGCTCCTCGATTCTCATCGCATGCTCCCCCCAATCCGCGCAAGCGCTTCTTGCTTCGCCAGTCTCGCTATTTCCCGCTCTTCTTCGCTGCGGGCATTCGCCTCGATCTGCGCCAGCTTGGCGAGCCATTTTCCCCAGATGCTGTCCTCGGCCATCAGCTTCTGCGCATCGATGTCCGGCCACGTCTCATCCGTAATTGCAAACAGAAAAAACCGCGAAAATCGCTGCTCCAGAACGGGAATCGAGGGAACAAAATGCGCCGCTCTCTCTCCTGTCAAAGTCACATACACGAGATCACGGTCGGCGATCCTGCCAAGCTGTGCCTCCATCCCTGCGATTAGCTGTTCCGCCGTTTCCGCTCCTTGCGCGTGGATCGTCCATTTATGAATCTGCCGCTGACTGACCGGGATCGCTTGCAAGGTCACTTTTCCCGCGTCGTCCAGCTCGCCGTGCAACACGCAGCGCTCTCCCGTTTCCTTATTGGTCAATCCTTCCGGCGAACCGGGATAGGCGGCAAGCGGCTGCTTTTTGAACGGATGGACGAATTGTTCCGGCTTGTGGATGTGCCCGAGAGCGACGTAGTCTACATCCGCCTGGACAAGCTCCTGCAAGCTCATAGGTGCGTAAGGCTGGTGCTCGTCTTTCGTCGCGTTCAAGATCGTGCCGTGCAGCACCATCAGGTGATGCCGATAGCCATCCAGCTTGCCCGGAAAAGTCGCAAGCGGCGATTCGTAGACGTGCGGCTGTCCAAAGCCCCAGCCGTAGATGACACACGACTTTTCCGGAAATTCGTATACGCCCCATTCCGGGGTAAACCAGTAGACGTTGCCAGGCCAGTCCATCGTCTGGTAAAACGAATCCGCGCGCCACGGATCGTGGTTGCCCGGCGCGATGCAAACGGGAATCGGAGCGACACTTTCGAACAGATCGCGCAAAAATACAGCCGTCGCTCTTCTGCCCCCGTGGTATTCCAGCAAATCTCCGGCGATCAGCCAAAAGTCGACCTGTCTGGACACGACCAGGTCGCGAATCGTTTGCAGCGTGCGGCGAACATCATCCTGCCTAAGCTCGTAACGATCCGCCAGCATATGTAAAGGCGCGTCCAGATGGACGTCCGCCGTATGAATGAATGACAACACGAAGCGCTCAACTCCTTGCATGACAAACTGAATCGGCAAATGGTACACTTTGGACAAGCAATCGCCAATCAGACGAACATACTTTCCCTATATGATACAGAGGAAATCATTGGTTGAAAAGGAGTGTTTCTTGTGCGCATCGCGTATTTGGACTGTTTTTCGGGGATCAGCGGAGACATGCTGCTCGCCGCATTGGTGGACGCAGGAGCCAATCGCGAGCGGATCGAACAGGAGTTGCGCAAGCTGTCTCCGGGAGATTTTCGCCTGGAGTGGAGAACCGTCGTCAAAGCTGGCGTTTCCGCTTTGAAGCTGGACGTCATCGATGAAAGCCACGCTCCCTCGCTGCCGCAGAAGCCTTTGAAAGTGCTGGGAAACGACCACACACACCGCAGCCACAAAGACATTGTGGCGATGATCCAGGCTGCCGGACTGGCGCCGCGCGTAACTCGCCGCTCTCTGGCTATTTTTGAAAAAATCGCGATCGCCGAAGCGAAAATTCACAATGTCCCTGTAGATACGGTCCATTTTCATGAGGTGGGCGCACTCGATTCCATCGTCGATATCGTCGGGATCGCTTTAGGACTGGAAGAGCTGGACATCGAGCAGCTTTACTGCGGGCCGATCCCGACCGGAAACGGCTACGTGCGCTGCGCTCACGGACTGTACCCGGTTCCCGCTCCGGCGACCATGGAGCTGTTGCTCGGCATACCGCTGCGCGAGACGAGCATCCAAAAGGAATTGACCACCCCTACCGGAGCAGGAGTGGCTGCCGCCCTAGTCGAACAGTTCGGTTCGTTGCCGTCGATGACCGTAGAGTCCATCGGCTACGGCGCAGGCACACGCGACCTGCCCGATCAGCCAAACGTGTTGCGGCTGTTGGTCGGACACAAGTAAACGAAAAAAACTTCCGCCGATGTGCTTTGTCGGCGGAAGTTTTTATTTAGGCAAGGGCAAAGGCTAGGATAGGCTTATCGCAGCAGACGCAAAAACTCACGCATAAAGCCGGGCAAATCCGGCCACGCATGACCAGAAACCAGGTTGCCGTCTACGTGAAGGGTTTCTTTTTCGTAAATCGCCCCCATCGCCTCGACGTCTGGCCTGCATGCCTGATAGGCCGTCAGCGTACGGCCAGCGAGATGCTCGGAGACGATTGCCAGCACCTGTGAACCGTGGCAGATCGCGGCAACAGGCTTGTTCGCTTCAAAAAAGTGCGAGACGATCGGCTTCAAGTTTTCGTTCAGCCTGATGTACTCGGGTGCTCTACCGCCCGGAATGATCAAGGCGTCGAACGCTTCCGGATTGATGTCGGCAAAAGCGGCGTGCGCAGGCAGCTGATAAGCCGGCTTTTCCGTATACGTCTCGCTGTGTGCTTCAAAATCGTGGCAAACGGTGTGCAGCGTCTTCACGCTGGGCGCAGCAATCACGGCTTCGTAACCCTCTTCCAGCAAACGGTAATACGGGTAGAACACCTCCAAGGCTTCTACGGCATCCCCTGTAACGATCAACACTTTTTTGCTCATCACACAGCCACCTCCATACGGTTTTGGGGTTTGGATACTCCACGTTTTCAATTCTTTGGCGGCTCGGCTTGCTCCTGCTTGTCTGCCCATATTTTTACAGAACTTTTACGGGCGGCCAGTTCCACAGCTTCCTGATAAACTTGCTGCAAAGGTACGCCGTTGGCTCTGGCAAGCTGCGCGCAGTGCTCGTATTCCGGCGCAATCTGCACCCGCTCGCCCCTGTGATAGCCGAGTTTGACCGCAACCTCTCCCCAACTCGTCTGGACGGTGATGAATCGCCTTGCCAGACGGTGACACGCTACAGGGAAAGAGCGAATGCCAAACGTCGTCGTCTCCTTGAACAAAATCGTTTTCATCGCCTCAAGCTGGCTCTGATAGCACATGACTTGCACCAGTATCGCGGCTCTGCTCTTTTTCATCGTCACCGGCAAAAAATGCACATCGTTCGCCCCTGCCAAAAAGCATTGCTCCATCAGATAGGAAAGCCACTCCGGGCTTGCGTCATCTATGTTCGCTTGCAATATCACCATGCCTTCGTCGATATGCTCGTCGGCGTGCTGCCTTTGCTCGTACCCGACAGGTATGCCGTCTGCTCGCGCCGTTTCAACGCCTGGCTTCAGCAAAATTGCTGCCACGTTGTTTTCGCCTTCCACCTGCACCAGTTCGCCTGCAAGCCCGCGCATCGGCTTTGCTCCCACTTCCTTCAACCAGAGCACGGCGAGCGGCGAAAAGTCGCGACGCGGCTCCAACTGTTCCGTCTCCCGAATCGCCAGCCCGGACAGAAGCGACAGGGCGGCGAGCGGCAAACCGAACGGGACGGCGATTGTTTCCACATACAGCTTGCCCCGGCACCAGTCAGTCAAAGGGCTTGTCATCAGCTCGCGCAAGGCTGCTGCTTCCCGTTGCCAGCGTTCCTGATCCATGCCCTCCCGATACCACTCCGCCAAATCGTGCATGCACCCGGCGAATTTCGCGGCGGCAGGCTCAGCTGCACCGATCCCTTGCTTGCTCGCAATCCGTTGCAGCGGCTTCACCAATGATTCCAGCATGATCGGACCTTCTGCCCGAATGACCAGCTTCATTTTTTCCCCTCCGAACTTTGCTTGTTTCTTCTTGCATCATACATCAAATGCCCGTGCCTCCGGAGAAAAGTTGCTCGCCTGCTTCCAAAAAGTATCGTGGATAATCCGCTCAGACTGGCAGAAACTACAACGGAAACTACCCTGGCTGGAGGGAGTCGGCATGCGAGTTTTCCGCCTAATCATTCAGATCAGCTTGTGCGTGGCAGCAATCGTTTTGCCGCTGGAATCAGGCTTTGCCAAAGGCTCTGCTGCCAAACAGACAGATCCTCTGCTAAAAGAGCGCCTGCAGCTTTTTTTGCGCATGGAGTCTTTGTACGGCATTCCGTGGAACTATTTGGCCGCGATTGACCAGTACGAGCGCACGATGAAAATACGCAAAAAACAAGCCAATACGCAAGAATCGAACGCGCGGCTCACGGCTGTTGATATCCCGCAGGAGCGCTGGTCAGGCGTGATGAACCCCGATCCGGAAGATACCAACCCGGCATCGATTCAGTTTTTTGACGGGCTGGGAATGGACGGCGACGGAGATGGGATCGCCGACCGCAACAACGATTTGGATGCACTCACTACGCTTATTCATTACCTGTCCGCTTACGGCTTTTCGGCGGATGACTGGCAAATCGGCGTCTGGTCTTACTACCAGCGCGATCGCTCGGTAAAAACGATCCGGCAATTCGCCCAGGTGTACGACAAATACCAGCACCTGCAACTGGACGAGCGTCATTTTCCCATTCCTGCCCGGTACGACTACAGCTACCGCAGCACATGGGGAGACGCTCGCGGCTGGGGAGGACGCCGCATTCACGAAGGCACAGACATTTTCGCCAGCTACGGCACGCCCGTCCTGTCGACCGCCTACGGAGTCATCGAGGTCATTGGCTGGAACCGCTACGGCGGCTGGCGAATCGGCATGCGGGACATGGGCAACGTGTATCATTACTTCGCGCATTTGTCCTCGTTTAAAAAAGGGTTGAAGCCAGGCGACATCGTCGAGCCAGGGCAATTGCTCGGGTATGTCGGCAGCTCCGGCTACGGAAAGCCCGGGACGGCGGGGAAATTTCCGCCCCACTTGCATTACGGCATGTACCGGGAGACAGGGGGAGCCGATTGGGCTTTTGACCCTTATCCGTATCTCAAGCGTTGGGAACGTCAAAGGAAGCGGTGATGCAGCCGCTTCTTTTTGGCATGTTCTCGATTTCCATTGACAGAGCGCACAGCAGCGAATTACAATCAAATCAAAATTTGGACGATCGTCCAAAAACGAGGTGCACAGCATGACTCCCCCTTCCAAAAGCCAAGCGAAAGCAGAAGCGAAGCGAGCCTTCCTGATCGAACAGGCAACGGCCTGTCTGGCGGAAAAAGGCTACGCCAACGTGTCTTTGCGCGATATCGCCAAGGAATCCGGCGTCTCGCTCGGCATCCTGCATTACTACTTCGCCAGCAAGGAAGATTTGCTGCTCGCTGTCATCGCAAGCTACAAGGAACGCTTGATCGACGAGTTGGAACGCGAAGTAGTCACTGCTCCCCTGGACAGTTGGCTCCCCGCACTCGTGACGGTTCTCGGGCGCAGTCTCCAAGAAGACCGCAAGCTGCATCGGCTCTGGTACGATTTGCAAGCGCAGGCTTTGTACACCCCCGTCTTTCTCGAACAAGTCCACCGCATTCGCGCCCGGCTGCACGACTTGATTGTGCGCATGCTCAGACGGCTGCAAGCGGAGCGGCAAACACCGCTCGCAATGGACGAGAACGCTGCCAGCTCGATCGTTTACTCCTTGATTGACGGCATGATCTTGCAAAGCTTGCTGGACGAAGACAAACCCGCAGCCGAAGCTTTGGCCCTTTTCCAGTTTGCAGTGCAGCATTTTCTTGCGTCGCTTTTTCCGCTTGATCAAAAATGAATGAGGTGATCCATGATGTCCGTCCTCTCTTTGCGCAATCCTGCGACTGGCGAAGTTTTTGGTTCGGTAACGGAGGCCAGCCCGGCCGAGGTTGATGCCGCCGTAGCAAAAGCACGGCGCGCCTTTGCTGCCTGGTCCGCTACATCCCTCGCTGAGCGGCTGCGCTATCTCGCTTCCCTGCGCCACTATCTCGTCGAGCACGGCGAGGAGCTGGCGCAAAAAATCAGCCAGGCAACGGGAAAAGTAACGCTTGAGGCGTACATGACCGAGATTTTTGTCACCGCTGATACGATCCGTTTTTACGAAAAGCACGCACAGCAAATGCTGTCTCCCCAGCCTGTTCCCACCCCGCTCGTGCTCTGGCCGAAAAAATCGTACATCCACTACAAGCCGATGGGCGTTGTCGCGGTCATCTCGCCGTGGAACTATCCGTTTCAGCTTGCCATCATTCCGATGCTGTCCGCGCTTGTCGCCGGAAATACCGTCATTCTCAAGCCGTCGGAAGTCACGCCGTCCACTGGCCTGTTGATCGAAGAACTGTTCGAGATTGTCGGACTGCCTGAAGGCGTCGTCACTGTCCTGCACGGCGGGCGGGAGGTCGGCAGTCGGCTTGTATCCGCCCGGCCTGACAAAATCTTTTTCACAGGTTCGGTCGCCACTGGCAAAAAAATCATGGCAGCCGCAGCGGAGCATTTGATCCCCGTAGAATTGGAATTGGGCGGAAAAGACCCGATGATCGTTTTCGACGATGCCCATCTGGAGCGCGCCGCAAACGGTGCCGTCTGGGGCGCTTTCACCAACTCCGGTCAAGTGTGCATGTCCGTCGAGCGCCTGTATGTCCACGAGCGCGTGTATTCCGAATTTTTGCGCTTGGTCACCGAAAAAACAAAAGCGCTGCGCCAAGGCTTTCCCGAGCAGGCAGAAGTCGGTTCGATGACGTCGCCGCAGCAAATCGGGATCGTCCGCGCGCACATCGACGACGCGCTCGCCGCGGGAGCCACAGCTGTCACTGGCGGAGCGATCCAAACGGACAGCATGTTCCTTGCCCCGACCATCCTGACAGGCGTCACACCGGAAATGAAAATCATGCGCGAAGAGACATTCGGCCCTGTCCTGCCGATCGTCACCTTTTCCGATGAAGCAGAAGTCATCCGTCTGGTCAATGAATCGCCCTACGGCTTGAATGCCTCTGTCTGGTCAGCCGACAAAGCAAAAGCGCAGCGCGTGGCGGAAAAGCTGTTGAGCGGAAACGTGTGCATCAACGACGTCATCATCAGCTATGCCAATCCGCACCTCCCTTTTGGCGGGGTCAAGGATAGCGGCATCGGCCGTTACCGCGGCCCGGTTGGACTGCAAGCTTTCACCCACAGCATCTCGATCATTCACGATCCCGGCTCGAAAAAGCGCGAGTTCAACTGGTATCCGTACACGCCAGACCAGCAGCTGATGTTTTCCGGGCTGACCCATCTGCTCTACGGAAAAAGGCCAAAATGGAATCTTCCCACGCTGAAAGCCATCTGGCGGGAGCTGAAACGACTGCGTTAGCAAGCCTGCTCCCCCTTATTTGATGGTTCCGTAGCCGAGAATGTCCAGTTTGACCTTGATGTTGAGATCGGCCTTCTTGTAGAGGGCCAATCCTTTTTCCCGCGTCCATTTCCCATGGTATTTCTGCCGGAGGCTTTCCTCCAAGCCAGCCGGATCGACGCCCCATTTTTGATAGTTTTTCAGCATGGTTTTCGTTTCACTTTGAATCCGCTTTTCCATTTGTTTGACCAGCTTGGTGATCTGCGGACGCTTATCCAAGTTTTTCTTTCCATCATAGCCGACGACCACGCCGCGCAGTTCCAGGTCGATATGAATGACCGGCTTTTTCGTATTGCCATTGCTCCGCACTTTTGATTTCGACCAGACGAAGTCGAAAATGATCTCTTCCATGTCGGCGTTCTCCTCCGCAGCGTCCGGGTCGCCAAACCCGAACTTGACGCGGGGGAGCCGCTTGCGTCCCAACAAACATTGCACCAGCTTCCCTTCGCGCTGCGAGTACAGTCCAATCATCTTGTCCTTTCGCAATAACGCAACTTGGGCAATCTCGATGCTCCCGTCTTGCTTGACCAAATACGGCAAATTCGGATCGCCTATATTGCTGGTCATCATGAAGACAAAATCGTGAATCGTGGAAAAAGACGAAAACGCCGTCTCCACTCTCGGACGCAGCAAGTCGTTCAAATACGTGTTGATTTCCGGCTTGTTCTTGTACTTCCCTCTGATGACATCCTCTACTTTGCCTTTGACGATGGCGATAAACACGTTTTCGCCCACAATCGGATTCCGGTACAAATCGAGCACGACTTTGCCAATCCCGCTTTTTCGGGCAAGCTCCTCGCTGAACAAAATGACGCGCAGCTGCGATAAAGTAATCGTCCGCTCCACTTTGGGAGCCAACGCCAGCATCGCTTCACTGGTCATCGAAGCCTGGGTCGCATAAATTTGCGTCGTTTCCTTGCCTTTTGCCGGAACCGGAATGGAGACCAGCACCTTCATTTGCGTATCATCGACATAGTCGAACCCCATCACGCCGATCATCGCCATGTCTTCAAGCGCCGGACGTTCATATTCGGCGGCACAGCCCGCAAGCGTGCAGGAAAGGAGTGCGATCAAAAAGAGCCAACTGCTCCATCTCATGACACCTTCTCCCCCTTTCCTCGCCGCAAAGCGTGCAGCATCAGCAAAAAGATCGGCCACAAGATCAAGCCGTACGCGAAGTAAACAGTCAGCTGGTCATACAGGTAACGTTGCGCTTCCACGGACAGAGGGCCGCGAATCATAAAGTAAGAAATCGCGGACGGCAACAAGAGATGCCATAAGCGACGTTTCCCCGCCAATTGTTCCATCCCCGTACGCGCCATCCACAAGTACGCGGTCGACGTGCTGAGAATGAGAAATACCCACAGACCGATTCCCAAATTTTCTACCCGCTCCAAAAAGGACAGCTCGACAGCCTTGAACAGATTCAAAATCGGGTAGACGAGATTCGCCACCTGCCATTCGGAAAAATACGCCACACTCGTGAGCAGCACCAACACGTAGAAGAAAACGACCGTCCATACGCCGATCAACACATGGCGCCGCGCTCTGTTCTTTTCGATGATAAACGGGTAGTAAATCAACAAAATTTCGTACCCCAGCATACTGCCTGAGGATTGGTTAAGCGCATCAAGCACACTGGCCAGATCGGTATTGAAAAGCGGAAAAATATGCGACAGCCCGCCTTTTTGAAAACCGTAATGCAGCAACACCAGCATCCACCCCGTAAAAAACAAGGCCAGCAGGCAAAATCTCGCCACGAGCTTGATTCCGCCGTTCGTAATGTACATCATGACGAGTGTCAAGCCAAGCAACGGCATGGTGATCGTCTGGTTGTTGAGCATCGAGGTTTGCAAAAGCCGGACGTATCCTTCATTCGCTGTCGATGTGTTCAGGATGGCGTAGACGATGACCAGGACGTTCAGGCAGCTGCCCAGCCACTTCCCCAGCAACTTTTCATGAATCCCGAACAGCGTATCTCCCGGGTAGCGGCTGCACAGCGCGATCATCGGAAAGACCGTCAGCGTCACAATGATTCCGAGCAAAATCGGCGCCATCCACAAGTTATAGCCCATTTTGCTGGCAAAATGAGAAAGCGACAGCAGATTGACGCCGACCATTGAATTGATGATCAGCCCGATTACATGGATCGGATTCAGGCTGTGAATCTTTCCTCTGTCCATCTATCTACTCCTCACCAACGGGCCGCGCCTGTTTGCGTTTTGCTCTGGACATGCGGTTGCGATAGACGATGAACTTCATCGGCGCGCGCACCAGGCCATTAAACAAATCCGTCCACTGGCGCGGCACACCCGGAGCCATGTAAGGAGTGCCCAAAGAGGTCAGGTTGAGCAAATGCGCAAACAAAAAAGCAAGCATCAGCATCTGACCGTACATCCCCATCATGCCTGCCATCAAAATAAAACCGTAACGAACGAGACGAATCGCGTTGCTCATCAAAAAATTGGGCGGAACAAACGAAAGCAGGGCCGAGACGGAGACGAGAACAATCAAGATGTTGCTGGCCAATCCCGCTTGAACGGACGCTGTTCCGATGACAATCCCGCCCACGATCCCGATCGTCTGACCGATTTTCGTCGGCATGCGTATCCCGGCTTCACGCAAAATCTCGATAACCAGCTCGATGAAGATCACTTCGATGACCGGAGGAAAAGGCACCTGGCTGCGCGATTCAGACAAAATCGTCAGCAAGGCGGGAGGGAGCATTTCCGGGTGAAAAGTCAGGACGGATACGTAGCTGGAAGTAAGCAAAATCGTCACAAACAGCCCGAAAAAGCGGATCATTCGCAGCAAGCTCGCCGTTAACCAGCGATTGTAGAAATCCTCGGGGCTGCTGAACATCTCCAGAAAAGAGGCCGGGCAGATCGCCGCTTCAGGGCTTCCGTTCAGCATAATGATGATTCTGCCATCCAGCAGTGCCGCTGCCACATTGTCCGGGCGACTGGTCAGCCCGAACTGGGGAAACGGCGAGTACGGCTTGTCTTCGAGCATTTGTTTCAAAACAGGCAGTCCGACGAAGCCCTGATACTCGACGTTTTGGATGCGTGTCTTCACGCGTTCGACGTTGATCTCGTTCGCGATATTTTCCAGGTACAGGACCGCTACCCGGTTTTGCGTCTCTGTGCCGATCGTGTAGGCGACAATTTTCAGGTTGGGCGTCGTCAATCTGCGGCGCAAGAGCGACAGGTTGATCTCCAGCATCTCCACAAACGAATCCTGCGGGCCGAGAACCGTCGCCTCGCTCTCCGACTTGGTAATCGCACGATGCTCGACCTGAAACGTATTGACGTGCAAAATAAGCTCCCGTTCCAGAAAAAACAGGATCGTATGGCCGCGCAGCAAATTGGCAAGCAGCAAGTCCAGGTTGCCTTCGCGACACGGCTGCGCGTAAGGAAGCACGGTCAACGGATCTCTGCCGTCCGAGCGCTGCAACGGCAAAAACACGTTTTCATACAACTGCGCCAGTTCCACCATCGTATCTAGAAAAAAAACGTGAACCTCTTCGTCATTGATCGTCAAAGCCAGGCTGCTGAGGTCATCCACGTTGTGCATTTGCTGTTTGATCATTTCCGGCGTGATTCGCTCGCCACGCGAAGGCGACGCGCCACCGCTCTTGGCTTGTGCCACTTTGAATACTTGCGCTCTCCACCAATCTGTCGGCTCCATCTTGAATCCCCCGATCTACAGGAAAATCCTTCTTACTTTGACCGATAGGTGGTGATTTTATCCATCCATAGGCGTTTTTATCCATGCAAAAACGGGAGCCTCAGCCCCCGCTTCTCGCCTTCTCATGCTATACTGTTCTCGTTTAGGCAAACTGCTTCGACAGATTCGCCATTTCAATCGCAGCCGCAGCGGCCTCCCAGCCTTTGTTGCCTGCTTTCGTTCCAGCACGCTCAATCGCTTGCTCAATATTGTCTGTCGTCAGCACGCCGAAAATAACCGGAATCCCTGTGGACAGCGACAAGGAAGCAACTCCTTTGGCCGCTTCGTTGCACACGTAATCAAAGTGCGGAGTTGCGCCGCGAATCACGGCGCCCAGCGTCACTACCGCGTCGTAACGGCCGGATTCCGCCATTTTTTTGGCAATCAGCGGAATTTCAAATGCGCCTGGCACCCATGCCACATCGACGTTTTCCTCTTCCACACCGTGGCGCTTCAAAGCATCGAGAGCGCCGCCAACCAGCTTGCTGACGATCAGTTCGTTAAATCGCCCTGCTACAATCCCTACGCGCAGTCCTGTCCCTACCAGATGTCCTTCAAATGTTCTCATTCCGTTCACTCTCCTTTGCATTATAGGTGGAGCAAGTGCCCCAGCTTCGTTTGCTTGGTTGTCAAATATCGCTGATTGTGCGGTTGCACCTGCATTTGCAACGGCACTCTTTCTTCTACTTTCAGCCCGTAGCCGTCCAGCCCGCGAATTTTGCGAGGATTGTTGGTCAAAAGGCGCATCCTGCGCACTCCGAGGTCGCGAAGAATTTGCGCACCAATCCCGTACTCTCGCAAATCGGCCGCAAAGCCCAGCTTTTCGTTTGCTTCCACCGTATCAAGCCCTTCCTCCTGGAGCTTGTACGCCTTGAGCTTGTTAATCAGCCCGATGCCGCGTCCTTCTTGGCGCATGTACAAAAGAATGCCCGCGCCCTCCGCCTCGATTTGCGCAAGCGCAGCATGCAGTTGCGGCCCGCAGTCGCATCGCTCGGAGCCAAAAATATCCCCGGTCAGGCATTCGGAGTGCACCCGGACGAGAACCGGCTTGTCCGAGTCGATCTCGCCCTTGATGAGCGCTACGTGTTCTTTGCCATCTACTTCGTTCGTATAGGCCGCGATCCGAAAATCGCCGAAGCTCGTCGGGAGATTCACTTCGATTTCTTTGTGCACATGCGATTCCGTGCGCATCCGATACGCGATCAAATCGGCAATCGTGATCAGCTTCAGCTCAAACCGCCGCGCAATCTCTACCAACTGCGGCAACCGGGCCATCGAGCCGTCTTCATTCATAATCTCGCAAATCACGCCTGCCGCAGCACTGCCAGCCATCTCCGCGAGATCGACGGCCGCCTCCGTGTGACCAGCCCGGCGCAACACGCCGCCCGCTTTTGCTATCAACGGAAAAATATGCCCCGGCTTGCGGAAATCTTCGGCTGTCTTCTGCTCATCCAGCATCGCCAGCACTGTCTGCGAACGCTCATGGGCTGAGATTCCCGTATGCGTGCTCGCCTCATCAATCGAGACGGTAAAAGCCGTCCCTTGCTTGTCTGTGTTGTCTTCGACCATCGGAGCAAGCTTCAATCTGGCCGCGCGCTCTTGCGTAATCGGCACGCAGACCAGCCCGCGCCCATGCGTTGCCATGAAGTTGATCATCTCCGGTGTCGCCGCTTCCGCCAGGCAGACGAAATCCCCTTCGTTTTCCCGATCTTCGTCATCCACTACGATAATCGCTTTCCCTTGGCGCAAATCTTCCAATGCCTCTTCTATCTGATGAAACATGGGACTTCCCTCCTCGTTCAGACAAATCCATTTTCCTGCAAAAAAGCCATGCTGATCGTCGAGCCTGCCGCTTGCCCGCTCCTTTGCTGGCCGCGATCGCCCAAAAGCCGCTCTACATACTTGCCGATGACGTCTGTCTCCAGATTCACCTGATCGCCTGCACGCCGATCCTGCAAGCTGGTCTGCGCCAGCGTGTGCGGGATGATCGACACGCTGAAATGCGTATCCGCAGCTTCCACCACAGTGAGACTGATGCCATCCACGCAAATCGAGCCGCGCTCGATGACGTATTTCAACAGCTCCGCGCTCGCTTCGATCGTAAACAGCACAGCGTTGGCGTGCGGCTGTCGCGACACGATCGTGCCTGTCCCGTCCACGTGCCCGGAGACGATATGCCCGCCAAAACGGTCGCCCAAGCGCATCGCCCGCTCCAGGTTGACTCGCTGGCCCGCTCGCAGATGGCGCAGGCTCGTCTTTTTCATCGTTTCCGGCATGACGTCGACCTGAAAATGCCGCTGCGTAAACGAAGTAACCGTCAGGCAAATCCCGTTGACTGCGATGCTGTCGCCCAGCTGCACACCTTCAAGCACCCGCTGCGCCCGGATCACGAGCTGACTCGCCTGATCGTTGCCCGTGAGCGATTCCACCGTGCCCAGCTCTTCTACCAGTCCGGTAAACATCGGCTTTCCTCCTCTTTTTACACGGTTTATAACATCGGAAAGCAGCCATCGGCCTCGGCAAAACAAAGCCGTCTGTCTCCGATTCGCTTTTTTGTCCTCACTCCCACTGTGGATAGCCGCTGATCCGCAAGTCCAGCTCATCCAGTTGCTCAACGGTCGGATTCGCCAGCTTGACCGCCTGATCCATCGTGGAAAAGCCTTGTCCTCCAAACGGTGTCGGCGCCTGACCACCGCCAATCATTTTCAGCGACACGTAGCTGATCACTTTTTGAATCGCCCGCGCCTGCAAAAACGCTCCGTTGACTGCGGCCCCGCCTTCGACGAGAAGCGAAGTGATTCCCCATTCGCCCAACGTGTCCAGCACCTCGTCCACCCTAATCTGCTCATCTGCCACGAACAGCCGGATACCTTTTTCCGCAAAAGCCTCCTGCTTCGCTTGCGCCGCAGCTTTCGTCGTAAAAATCCAGGTGGGCGCATCCGTATTTTGAATCACGTTGGCCCCGAGCGGCGTGCGCAGCTGACTGTCCCAGATGACACGCACAGGCTGTCGGCCGTGCGCTTGCCCGTCCAGTCTCGCCGTCAAAAGCGGATCGTCCGCAAGCACCGTGCCTACTCCGACCAGGATCGCGTCGTGCTGTCTGCGCAGCTCGTGCACTTCCCCCCGCGCCCGCGCTCCCGTTATCCAGCGGCTGTGCCCGCTTTCGGTAGCGATCTTGCCATCCAGCGTGCTCGCTGTTTTGATCGTCACAAACGGACGCCGCGTCGTGATGAAGTGGAAAAAGACTTCATTCAGCTTTTTCGCTTCCGCTTCATGCACGCCGACAACCACTTCCACGCCCGCTGCCAACAGCTTCTCCGCGCCTTTTCCCGCGACGAGCGGATTCGGGTCCAGCGTGGCGATCACGGCACGCCGGATGCCAGCCGCGATCACCGCCTCGGCGCACGGAGGCGTTTTGCCGTGATGACTGCACGGCTCCAATGTGACATACAGCGTAGCGCCAGCCGCTTTTTGCCCTGCCATCCGCAGAGCGTGCACTTCTGCATGAGGTTCGCCTGCACGCAAATGCGCTCCCATGCCTACTACTTCTCCGTTGTTTACCAGGACTGCACCGACGAGCGGATTGGGGCTCGTCTGACCGTTTGCCGAGCGCGCCAAATCCAGTGCCAGCGCCATGAACCGCATGTCCTGCTCCATGTAAACCTCCTCTTTCATGCACGGATTCCAGCCAATGCAAAAAGCCCTCGAAACCACTAGCGGCTCAGGGCATAAGGAAAGAAGCCTTATCGCATCCGTTTTTTGCAAAAGGGATGCCAAAAAGCATGGTCAGCTCTTCTTCCATCCGGACTTTACCGTCGGCTCTGGATTTGCACCAGATCAGTCGCTGACCGTAACGATCAGCGAGTCGCGGGCTTTAGACGTACATACGTCATTACCGCCGGTCGGGAATTTCACCCTGCCCTGAAGATTTTTGCGCTATGCAGTTTTCCAATAAAAAACGCCCACGAGCAAACGATACTCAGGGCGTAGGGAAACAAGCCTCGTGACAGTTCTGTTTTTGAAAAAACAGCCGCCGAAGCTATTGTAAGACACCTTCTCCCATCCGGACTTTACCGTCGGCCTTGGATTTGCACCAAGTCAGTCGCTATCCATACAGCAATAGCGAGTCGCGGGCTCAGACGTGCGTTCGTCATTACCGCCGGTCGGGAATTTCACCCTACCCTGAAGGCTGGTATTCAGTTAGGCACAGTATAGCACACATTTCTCGTCAACTGTCACTTTTTTAGGTGGAAGTGTCCTTTTCCTGCTCTCCGCGAGCGCGGCTACAAAATGTCCAGCAGCTCGCGCAAGTCCGTAATGTACGCTCGCGGCGAAACTTCATTGCGCTCCATGTCCGCCCGCTCTCCCTGATACGCGATAAACGCCACTTCCCCGCCGTGCGCCGCTTTTCCGTCAATCCAGGAATCTCCGACCATCGTCCACGCCGTAGCAGACCAGTTGGGGTATTGGGCGCGGATGTAGTGAATCCCGGACGGATGCGGTTTGAGTGTCGTCATCTGCTCGCGCGCGACAATCTCCTGGAAACAATCGGCGATTCCCGTATGATTCAGCGCTTCCTCGGCGGCTGCGTAGGCATTGTTGGTCAAAATGAACAAATGATACCGTTCCTTTAGGTGGGCGAGCACTTCCTTGACGTGGTCTTCCAGGACAGCCTCGTGCATCCCTGCTTTTTCAATCGCGGTCACGGCTTCCCACATCGTTTGCTCAAGCTGACTCGTCATCCGGCCCGACTTTCTGCCCATTTCGATCAATTGCGAAGCGGTGTGGCTGCGCCAGTCAAAAGTCGGCTCGCACAGCCCGTGCTCAGCCCATAAGGTAAAAATGGCCTGCTTCATTTCCAAAAAGTTGATTTTGGATTGCAGCAACGTATTGTCCATATCGAAAATGATGCCTTTTATCGACGCTCTGGTCATTGTCGGATCTCTCCCCCTTTTGCCAATGATTATTTGGTCAAGTATACCAAATTAAGAACGTTCGACTAGATACGAAAACGGGAATCAGGACTTTTTCCAATCGCAAAAGCTCGTGAACGACGCCCAGACGATCGACGATAAAAACATCATCATCCAGGGACAGGACCAGGAGAAAAACACCTCATGGAGCATGATCGGCGGCACGCTCAGCAGCCAGGAGGGCGTGATTGAGCTGACCGTCACCTGAGGTGAGCCGTAGATTTCCCCGACACCTTTTCACGGAACGAAAAAAGCGACAGCCCGCTGCTGCCGCTTTTTTGTTGTTCCCGCCATTCGCCAAGTCCGCTATGGCGCATCGTCTGCCCCTTCCATTTGCGCCCGGGGCACATCCGGCTTGCCCTCCGGATTGTTGTACAAATACTGCGGCACATCCCCGATAATCAGTGAATGCGTGATCGGGATTTTCGTGGTGATCGTCTGCTCCTCGGTGGCAAACGGGATGACGATCTGCAAATCGACCTCCACGAAAATGTAGACGGTTGCGAGCACCATGTTGATGCCCGCCTCCTTCAACTCTGTCTCCAGCTTTGTTTTCACAGAGCCGATCGGTACAAAAGTGACAGGCAAATTCGGTCCCATCTGCGCCAAAAACGTATTTCCTGTCGCCAAGCCAAGCGGAATGGTGCGATCGACTTTTTCCGTCTCAAATTCCTGAAGCTTGTTCTGCACTCGTGAAGTTGTCTCGCCGACAATTCTCGCGTATTCCCTAAAGTTAAACTGGTACGCCTGAATCTGCCCTTCGTTGTTCTTCTCGATCTTGACGATCTGGTTGAAATCGACGCCCTGCTGGGAAATTCGTTTGGTGACTGCGTCCGTAATCGCTTCTTTTGCCAATTGCTCTGCTTTTTGGGTTGCCAGGATCAAGAGCGTCGGTTCCAGCCGTTGCTGCAAAAAGACGAGTGACTGAATCGACAAAACCACAAAAATAACCAGCGCAATCAAAAACGCTTTCGTTCGAGAAAGCGGGTTCCTCCAACGCCGACGGGGTCGAAATATGGCCAATCCCGTCACCTCCCAATTGGTACATCCTATGGTAGGAGAAGGGAAAAAAGACTATCAGCGACGAGAGTCGGCAACACCCCCGCTTTTCTGCACGTACACGCCCAGTCCGACGAGCGCAAAAATCAGCAGCACCTGTGCACAGACAACCAATCCGAACAAGCCGCACGCCGCCGTTAACAGCGGTGCGCCAAGAAAACCGATAAAAAAGCCGCTGCGGCCGAGAAAGCCCTGCACCCCGAGCACCTTGCCGCGCACTTCATTTTTGGCCAGCTGCAAAAGCGTGCCCTCGTACACCTGTGCCGCCCCGCTCAAAAGCCCGGCGCATCCGAGCAACAACAGCACCCCCGCCGTCCAATCGGCAGCAAACGCCGCCACGACCAGCAGCGCCATCAGCCCGTATGCGCCAAGCAAGCCACGCCAAAAATCAACGGAAAAACGGACGGCGAAGTAAGCGCCAACCAGCCCGCCTGCGCTCATCGCGGACCACATCAGCCCGTGCAGGGTAGCATCGCCACGGCTTAGCCCATCGGCCAAAAACGGCAAGCCGTAGTTGTGCGCGGCCGTACTGATCGCCAGCGGCGCAGCCAGCAGACTGACCGCGAGCAGCACGGGCGCTCCTTGCAAATATACGAAAGCTGCGCGCATCCCGCCGCTTGCCGTTTCTTTCCCTTCGGCTTTTTCCGCCTTGTCCGGCGTAGCTCTGCTCTCCCAGCGCATCCGCGTCAAAATTGCTGCCGAAAACAAAAAGCTCGCAGCGTCTGCTCCAATGACGAGTGCATAGCCGACATGATCGGTTAACAAGCCGCCCAAAAGGAAGCCGACAATGCCGACAAACGATTCCAGCCTCACCTTGAGACTGTTCACCCAAGCCAATTTTTCCGGTCCAAACATCTGCGGCAATGACGCCTGGAAGCTGATCGCAAACAGCGTGTACAGCATCCCTTTGAGAAAAGCCGCCGCGACGACAACGTATGGATGCGGAATGAGCAAAATCGCCAGCAAAGCCAGCCCCGCTCCGATGTCGCTTGCGATCATCGCCTGTCTTCTGTCCATCCGGTCTGCCAATATGCCAGCAAACGGGCTGAACAGCATTCCGCCCACCTGTCTGGCGACAAAAAAAGCCATCAGCCAAAACGCGCTATGTTCAAACGTAAAAATCAAGGCGCTGCACGCGATCAAGTCCATTCGCGATCCGAGCGAGGACAGCGCATTGACGTACAAATACTTTTTCATGTTCATGTGTACCAAACCTCCTGTTGATCACAGGCGGTTCAGACTGACGCCCCCATCTACGGGGTGCGTACACTGATTATGGCAGTTGACATGCGCATGCCTCCTCGTGTGTAAGTGTGTAAAATCATGACTCGTTTTTGTTCTGTCACTTTCGACGGGGGCCGTTCCTTAACCGTCTATGTGCGGCAACTCATGCCGTACTCTCATCATAACGGGACGCTCCTATCTTGTCATGAAAAACGGGAAAACCTTCACAAAAAAATGGCGCTTCTCCTACGTCAGACTGCATCTGTCTTTCATATGGTAAGGGGGAAGATCTTTTTTGCCCTGGAGGTTTGTCATGAATCTGGAACGATTGGAACGTGCCTTTGGCTCCCTTGTTTGCCCCAGTCCTACCGAATTGAGGCAGGCTGTCGCTTCACTCGCGCTCTGCCCAGACGATATCGCGTCACTCGTTCCCCAACCGGAACAGCTTCCATATGGCCGCAAAATTTTGTATCTCACGCCTCACGTAGAGGTCGTTCTCATCCATCTTCCTGCCAGGCAGGAGTCCATCCCGCACAACCATGGCGACTCGTTTGGCTGGGAGTGGGTCATATCCGGCACGCTCACCAATGTCGTCTACCTCCCGGCTGACCGCGAAGACGAAGTTTTTCGGGCACAAACGACGCATGTCAGCGCAGGAGATTGCTATTACGTCGCTCCCGGCGAGATTCACGCCATTCGCAACAACACAGACGGACCTGTCCTCTCGCTCAATGTGTATACGCCCCCGCTGCAAAACTCCCGTCAGTACCGCGCCGTCCAATCCCCCACGTAGGATTGGAAAAGATACAAAAAAACCAGTACACCGCCAAAAGAGCGGTCGTACTGGTTTTTCGCGTCTACAAATTTTCCGTAATCTCGGACAGCTCATCAGCAGAGCTGGCTACTTGCGCCACTGCCTGGTTCATGTCTTCCATGACTTTGAAGAAGTTTTCCAGTTCTTTTTGAATGTGCGTGCTTTGCTCCTTGCTGTCTGCTACAGCGCCGATAATTCCTTCGAAAAACGCGTTCGTCTCATCCGTCATTTTGCTGCTCGACTGAACAAGCCCTTGAATTTCCAGAACGACCGAAGACAGCACTGTTGTTTGCTGGTTCGTTTTCTCAATCAGCTCCCGCACGCCGAAGACAGACTTCTTCGTCTGCTCCGCCAGCTTGCGCACCTCGTCAGCCACGACCGCAAAGCCTCGTCCCTGTTCGCCCGCTCTCGCCGCCTCAATCGCAGCGTTTAGGGCAAGCAGATTCGTCTGCTCGGCTATCGCCGTTACCACATCGACGATCCCGCGAATTTTTTCGGCATTGTCCTCCAGCGTGTTCATTTCCCCGGAGATTTGCCTCACGCTTTGCTGAATCAATCCCATCTGTTCTTGCTGCTTTTCCAGCTTTTCCTTGCCCTCCCGGGACAGCTCCTGCGCCTTGCTGGAAAATCCGGTGCCGTTTTCGGCATAGCGCAGCATCTCGCGCGACTGCTCCGTCAACTGCTCGACGGACGCGCTGTTTTCTTCCGATACCGCTGCCAGCTCATGGGCGGAATTGGTCAGCATGATCCGCAGCTCATCTTTTTTGTCCTGCTCGGCACGCCGAACACGCTCATGCTCGTTCTCGTACTCTTCCAGCACAATTTGCTGCTCGATGTTGAGAATTTTGGTCACCGCCGTAAGGGCCACCATCAGCTCGTTCTTGTCGGCAATATGCTTGTTCAAGATGTCCATAATCGAAACGAGCAGATTTTGGAACGCGCTCATGTACCATTTCGGTTCCAGTCCGATTCGCATATGTATGATGGCAATCTTGCTGCGCTGCTCGATGTAAGCAGCATCTATACAGCCATTGAACATTTCGGTGATGTGCCGGGTCAGTGTCCCTTTCAGTCTTTGAATCGTGCTGTTCTTGTCCACAATGTCCATGAGCAATGGCTCAGTTTCGATATTCGAATAAAAGAAATCTACAATTTTGTCAATATTTTGAATGATGAGCGGTTGAAGCGCTTTGACGATCGACAAGTCCTCCTCTGTCAGATGAATCAGAGCCAGTTGCCTGGAGAGGGTGTTTTGTCCTTGAAGCTTTACCTTCCCTTGTTCCTTGTGATCCTGGAAAAACGACTCCTTTTTGGCTTTTCCTTTTAATCCAAACAGGCTGGAAAATGGACATGTACTCATACGCCGAACTCCTTTTGACCGATTAAAAAATGGCTGGAATTACCATATTAGGTAGAGTAAACGAATTATTTCCAATTGGCATATCCTTTCAATTATATACCCGTTTGATCTAGAGTGTAAACCAAATGAGCAAGAAAAGAGGGCAACCGCGCTTCCGAACGGGAAGTCGGCGCCCTCATTTTTACATCTCTGCTTTCTTCACTTCCGCTTTTTGCAGCTTCCAGCTCGTCTTGTCCCATTTCCAAAGCGACTCGACGTAGGCAATCGTGTCAGCATTCGCGACACCGCTCACCCGCTGCACACCTTTCAGCTCGCAGACGCCATCGCGGTTTTCGTCGACAGGCGCAAGCACGCTGAAACTGTTCGGCATCACGTCTGTGGGCGTCACCAGCTTGCCGTTTTTGTAAACGCCGTTTTCTTCGTATATTTTTTTGCGATCGGACAAATCGAGAACCGTGGTCTGATTCGTCTCTTTGATCAAAATCGGAACCTTGTAGTTGTCCTGATACGAGCCGGAAATCGTCAAAGGCTGCGGCACGGGCAGCACAACAGGCTTGTTGTCCTTGTTGCTGAACAAATAAAAGTCGGACGTTCCCCCGCTTCCGCCCGTAGGCGCTTGCACCAAAATTTGTTTGGTGCCGTTTCCGATAAAATCGCAAAAGGCCATGTCCGGCTGATAACCGCCGTACGCCGTCGTGAAAAAGGTCGTCTTTTTCGCGACCGGATCTTGGACCATGACCTTCAGCTTTTCAAAATACGGGCTGTCCGCAGCAAAGCGTTGACCGAGCAGCGTCACGACATCCGGCTTTCCGTCTCCGGTCACGTCCTGTCTTTTGATCTGGATTTCCTCAAAAACGCCTGGTTGCTGCTGAGGCTGGCGCACTTCCTCTGCCAGAGCAGGCCCCCCTCCTCCCGCGATCAATACACAGGCCAAAATGACTGCCCAGCCAAATCGTTTTCTTTTTTCCATATCCATCCACCTTTGCTTTTTTGAACCTTAGGCGTAGTATGCAAAAAAAGCTGTGCTGCCATGCCTTTTTGTTGCGCGCATCGGCTGGTCAAAATGGCTAGATGAATTTATGGAAAGTGCGGTACACTATTCCAAGAATGTTGACCGTTTAGGCAAGCAGACGAGCATGTTTTCATACGTATGAGAATGACAGTCCAATCAGGAGGCGATGCAAGCGTGAGTACGCCAGAAAAACGGCGGGTCGCACAGGCTCCGCCCAGCCGCGAAGCGCTGCGCACGGCTTATGAGCTGATTCTCACACGGATTTTGCCGCGTCTGCCGCCGACCTCTCAATCTACTGGCAGGAGATGCGAACATGAAGATACGACTGATCGAAAACGGGATCATCACGCAGATCGATGACATAGAGGACGCTACCCAAGCACCCGGACAAGGCTTTTTTTGGATTGACGCTTCTCCGTTTGATCTGGATATTTTACAGCCGCTGTACGATCTCCACCCTCTGGCAATCGAGGACTGTATCGACGAAGAAGAACAGCGGCCCAAGCTGCAAATTTACGACGATCACTATTTTCTCGTGCTAAACGGCATTGCTTTTCACAACCAGGATATTTTTTTGCGCGAGATCAATATTTTTTTCGGCAGTCATGCGATTATTACGGTAACGAAGCAGGAAGCTCCCGAATTTGCCTCCATGCTTCCGATTATCAGGGAAAAAGAAGTGAATCACCCGGACACGTTTTTGTATCACCTGATTGACCAAATTGTCGATCGTTATTTTGATGTGACGGAAAAAATCGAGGACTTGATTGAAGCGCTGGAAGAGGAAATTTTAATGAAGACGCGCAAATCGCACCTGGAACAGATCATCGGGCTGCGAAGCGAGATTTTGTACGCGCGAAAAATGTTGTTGCCGCAGCGCGATTTGATTGACGCTCTGCACAAAAAAGAACTCCCGCTGATTCGTCCGAAGCTGCGGAAGTTCTTTGGCGATATTTGGGAGGACGCGAGTAAAATCGTGGAAAACTTCGAGACATTCCGCGACCTCATCGGAAACTTGCGCGAAGCTTATCAGGCGGCCCTCGCCGGACGGGCAAACGACATCATGCGCGTGTTTACGGCTTTGACCACCATTTTCATGCCGCTCACGATCGTGACGGGCATTTACGGCATGAACTTCGACTTCATGCCAGAGCTGCATTCGCCCTACGGCTATTACGTCGTGCTCGGGTGCATGGCGCTCATCGGGCTGACGATGTTCATCCTGTTCAAGAAAAAAGAGTGGCTGTAAACGAACAGGCTAGACGAGATCACCGCAGGCGACGATCATCAGCGAAAGTATTTTAGACAAGTCGCACTCATACGGCTGTGCCAGCTCCTGCCCATCTTCATCGACCAAAATGCGAATGAGCGGGCGGCTTGGCATGCCTTTGTTGGAATCAATCACGATGCCTGACACCCCTGTATTGAGCGTGACGCTCAACCCGACCGGGTACAGAGCGATGGTGTCGCGCAGCGCTTCTACATAAAACTGGTCAAACAGTCTTCCCGAGCCGGAATAGAGCACTTCCATCGCTTCGTGGGGCAGCATTCCCCGGCGATAGATGCGATCGGAAGTCAAGGCGTCGAATACATCCGCTACCGCCATCAGGCGACCGAACGGGTGAATTTGATCTTGCTTCAGATGGCGCGGATATCCGGACCCGTCCCAGCGCTCGTGGTGCTGAAAAGCGCAGTGGGCAGCAAGCAACGGGATGTCGTCTTGCCTGCGCAGCATTTCAAAACCGATTTCGGTATGTTTTTTCATCACTTCAAACTCTTCTGGCGTCAGGCGGCCCGGTTTTTTCAAAATCGTGTCCGGAATTTGCACTTTCCCGATATCGTGAAGCATGCCGCCAATAGACACATCGAGAATCTCCCGCTCTGTACAGCCTGTATTAATCGCCAGAGCCGTACTGTAGAGGGCGACGTTAAAGGAATGGCTGAAAATATAATTATCGAAGGCGCAGGCATCCGCCAACAGGTTGATCGCCGATTTGCTGCCTTTCAGCTCGTCGGCTACCGCAGCCATGACCTGTCTGAGCTGACGGCCCAGATTCTTGTCCGTGAACAGCTGCTGCCATTTTTGCGGTACCTCCTGGACACTGCGAAACGTATCGTGAATAATGGACATCGCCTGTCTGCGAGTGCCCTCGGAAATGACTGTATCCACCATGATATCGTCCGTGCGTTCATCTTGTATGTACAGGCTGTTGATGTTCTTGCTCATGAGGCGTCCGATCATTCGCTGGGTCAGTTCAACTCCTGCCCCAACGAGCACCGTTCCGTTTTCTGCATAGATGGAACGGGCAAGCTTGTCGCCCGGCTGGCATTTTTGAATGGATTTCAGTCTCATTTCCAACCTTCGCCTTTCATCAGAGTATCCCTATTATAGCGTGATTCGACGTAATTCTACATGAAAAATTTTCAAGTCTTTCAATTAGACATATGGACGGGAGACACAGGTGAAATAGCTTGGAAGAAGCTGCTGTATGTTTTTAGGTTATCGGTACTTCCGGGGGGAATTTTGAGGAAAATGCGGAATGACAGAAAGCTTGCTTGGGAGATTGCGTTATCGGTAGGTACTTTTTGCTGTGGCAGGGAAAGATTGAATGCAGGAAGCTTGTTTGGGTGACGCTTTGTAGAATGCGTCATCGGTAGGTACTTTTGCTGCGGCGAAGAAAGATTGAATGCAGGAAGCTTGCTGGGGCGCCGCTTTGTAGAATGCGTCATCGGTACTTTTGCTGTGGCGAGGAAAGAGACGAATCGCTGTAGCTTCTTGGGATACCCCCTGTGGGCCTGGACTGCACGGCTCCGGGGAAAAAGCGAAACCGCGTCAAAAGCAGCTCGCTCACAGATGTGGGGGCACGTTGACGCTTAAAACCGTGTTTCGCTTTTTCCTCGGAACCTCGGTCGGTATCCCAAAGAGCTTTCGCGGATTTCGTCTCTTTCCTCGTCAGCGGCTGGTGGTGGTGGTCGCGCGGGTTTTAAAGAAAAGAAAATACCAAATGCTAAAAAGCTTGCTTGGGCTGACCCTTTGTAGTCCGCTTCATCGGTACTTTTGCTGTGGCAAGGAAAGAGCTGGAGAGTTCAACGTATGTTTCAAAAAGACATGAAAAAATGTTTAAGTTTTTTCATGAAGTCAATTGCTGAATGCACCTCATCCATGCAAAAGATCGTTCATTAGCCGCACTGGATTTCCCCCAGATCATCCCTCAAAAATCCCAATCCGACCAAAGCTAAACACTGGCCGAGGAAACAGGAGAAACAAGCGGCAGGGCTTTCCAAGCTTCCCCGCAAGATGCCAGTTGTTCTGAGAAAATAAAGTTTTCAACTGAAAATGATCAACACCTAATTTAAGAAAACTATATAAATGAAAGCCTCAAACATATTGTGTACATCTAATATGTTTGAGGCTTTATGTGTTGGATTGGGCATTTATTTCGTATAGAAACGCTTTTTAGGAATCTAATGCTGTCAACTACGTTCAGCCTAACGATCGGTTGCTGTTTTCCATGACTCTCTGAATATAAGACTCCAGTACCTCGATGAACAATTTGGCCGCTTTCCCCATAAACCTGTCCGCATGGTAGATGATACAAATATCCTGGCTTGGTGTAGGGTTCAAAAGGGTGACGGCGGTGATCGTATCGCGATTGAGATTGTCCACTAACAAGCGGGGGAGAATGCAAGCTCCTACGCCTTGCTCGACCAAGGATAGCAATGTCGAAAGGGTGGAAGTTACAATCGGGCTATCGATCTTGATCCCCTTTTGCTGGCAGCAGGCATTAATGACCTTTGAAATTTGATGTTCCGAACCGAACATGACCAGCTTCATATTCTGCAGTTGCTCGAAGGGAATGGCTTTCGCTTTCGCAGCGGGGTGATCCGAGCGTAGTGCCAAGACGAACTCCTCATGGAACAGCGGTATAACGGTGATACGATCATCAGGTTTGTCAGGAGTTGTGGTAACGCCAAGATCCCGGATACCGTCGACAACCTGTTCGTACACATCTGTCGACTCCGTGACTTTAATCGACAACTTCGGGTACGAGCGATGAAAGTCGATAAGAAGGGCGTCAAACAAAAGGTCTCCGTCGCCAGGAAGAATCCCGATATCCAGCTTGCCACCATCTACCTTCTTTAAGTCCGCAATGGCCCCCTGAATGTAGTCAATGCGTTCGAAGATGATCTTGCTCTGCTCCAAAAGGATTTGCCCCGCATCAGTTAAAGCAATCCGTCTCCCAATGCGATCAAATAGCGGAAGTCCCAGTTCATTTTCCAAAAACTTAATTTGTTGACTGAGGTTCGACTGAGTCGTACAGAGATTTTCTGCCGCTTTGGAGAAGTGCATTTCCTTGCAGATGGCAGCAAAATACTGGAGTTGTCTAAGTTCCATACCGTCATGCCCCTTTTCCATTTTTTGCACGTCTTAGAAGCGAATGACTCCTTTACAGTATACCCACTATATGGATGATTTGCACGAATCGGTAATCGATCGATTAGTGAGACCGATCAATTGCATCGGAATCGTGTGATTGTTGCGTATTCAGGGGAGAGCTACACTTGCATTAAGAGAGCAGCAACAAAAAAGGAGGCATGATCTTATGAGTCAAACCATTATCCACACTGCTAACGTACTTCGTCAGGTTGTCATTGGTCAGGTTCAAGCCATTTCCGAGGAGCAGCTCGACATACAACCGATGGGCTTCCACAACACAATCCGCTGGAATGTCGGTCACATCATCTTTTGGATGGATCGGTACTCCACGCTCTGTTTCGATTCTCCATCCTTGATTCCGGATCAGTATGAAGCGCTGTTTACGTCCGGTACGAAGCCAGCTTCATGGACGATAGCTCCCCCGAGCAAGGAAGAATTGCTTCAATTGCTGACGATGCAGCTTTCCCGGCTATCCGAGCTGACGCCTGAGCTGCTCGATGCACCATTGAAATCGCCGTATGTCATGGGGCCATTCCAATTCGATACCGCAGGCGAGCTGTTCAACTTTGCTCTGGTCCACGAAGGGATTCACCTTGGTACAGTTTCAAGCCAGCTTAAGCTTATAAAATGAAGCCCTGCATCTAGATGCATAAAGCGATGGATCACACAATGAAATGAGGAGGCTTGTTATGACGAAAATCCATGAAGTATTTGCTGCTTTTAGGCGTGCTTTCGAAACAGGGAATACAAGCGATTTCCTAAAAAAGGTTACGGATGATTTTCATTTCTTCGTTCCGCTGCCGCTTGAAGGCTGGAATCAGAAGCAGCAAGGCCAAGAGCGGTTCGAGGAATTAATCAGGTTTGAGCGCTCGGTATTGCAGATGAGCCTCACGCCGCTGATCGAGCTAGAGAATGAAAGCTACGGGATGGTCGTATTTCGCTCGGAAGGGTTGCTGTACGGCAGGCCTTTCCAAAATGAGCTTTCAGTCGTCTTCGAGTTCGAGAAGGATCGGGTCCGCTCCTTCCGAGAATACGTAGGAATGCCGTTAAAAAATTACGAGGCACCGATGGTTGATTAATCTAACGAGAGCGATAGTTCAATAAAGCAGCGGCGAGTCTAAGCTTTCTTTTCCGGTCTTAGGTCGCCGCTGTTTCATTTATTGGGGTCAGTCTAAAAACAAAAAAACACCTTCGTCTCATCGACAAAGGCGTTCCGCTGTCCATTTCTGAACCGTTAATTCATCATCGCTACAGCATTTTGACGACCGCTTCCCGTCCGATCATCCCCGCTGTGATGCCTTGCGCCTCCGCTGTTGTCGTCACCGATTCCAGCGGCGCATCCAGCAGCTCCTCAATCGTTTTCACCCCGACAGCCCTGCCAGCCAAAATCTCCCGGCTCGCCAGCCGCTCATTCAACAGACCCACGTCCAATGCTCCGCACATGATGTACCCTTTGTCTGTCGTCACCGCAAGCAATGTCGTCCTGGGAAGCCGTACCGTGACGGCAATCGCCGTCCCTTCCGGAAAGTGGATAGGCAATACCTCGACCATCCTGCTCCCTCCTTTTCTCTCCTGCCTTTTGCGTTACCATCCTATGACACAGGAGCGAAAAGTGTGTGAATCAGTGCAAGTTCACAGCCGGGAACTGCTCGTCTTCCATTGCGACCTTGCGCTTCATCACTTCAATCATATACGTAGCCATCATGTGAAACAGCTCTTCCTCGTCCATTTCTTCCGCCAGTCCGAGCAGGGCGTCGCGGTCCTGCTCGTGCAAAACTCCAACCACCACGGCCGTAATGTCCTCTTCGTCACCGTTGAAATGACCTTTGTACAGCTCGTATACTTCGTCGATAAATCTCATGGCTCATCCCCCCTGCTTCATTCGATAGCATGCCCAGAACTTTCAGGGGACACCTTTTCCCATCTCGGCAAAAAAGCGCTTTGCACCAAAGTTCGGTCTGTGATCGTACTGGCAATCACTTCGCGAAGCATTTCCGGGTGGAAAAATTCAATCTCCCGCCCTTGCAGCAAGTCGGGAAACAGGCGATTGTACATGAACATGTCAACCGTACCGACACGATACTCCCGTTCGCGGATTAGCGGTTGCCCGTTGACTTCAATCGCGAGGATGTGCGGCTGCCCCGACTCTTCATAACGAATCCGCAGCCCGTCCACTGCCATCCAGCCTTCGATTTTGCCGCGAAAACCGCAGCCGCGCAGCTCGCGATGCACGATTTGCGGCTGGATCGCCTGCTCCAGCACACTGGCGAGCTGCTCCCCCGTCAACGTGACAGCGCAGGCGTTGATCGGGTGCGGCACGCTTTCCAAAAGCTGGGCAAACGTCAGACGGCCCTGATGCAAGTCGGACAGCAACAGTCCTCCGTTGGCGATCCCCACTTCTGCTTTGGTCCATCTGCGAATGCTCGCCGCCACAAACGAGCCAAACGGCGTCTCCTCCGTCCAGTTGACGTGCAAATCCTGCTCCAGCTCAGCGATCGGCTGAAACAGACTGGCATCTGCCGCTGCCTTTTCCTTTTGCAAAAAATCGCGCAGCGCCTCATCCGGCGCGTAGCTGGCGGTGTCAAACAACTCTGCCGAGACATCCGCAATCTGTTTGCCGTCGCGATCCCACACAAGCCGGATGTGGCCTACGTGCTCGCCAAAACGCCCCGTCTGGGCAATCAACGTGTTTCCGACCCGTTCCCCGTGCGGAAGCGTATGGTGCGTATGACCGCCCAAAATCACGTCCAGCCCTTCGACTTCCGCGGCGATCCGGCAGTCCGTCTGATAACCGAGATGAGACAGCAAAATCAAAATATCCGCCGAAGAGCGCAAGGCAGCAACCTGCTCACGAATAAGCGGAAGCGGATCGAGAATTTCCCAGCCCAGGCTCTGATAAGTAGAAAAAGGAATCGTCATGCCAAGCAAAGCGACCCGCAGCTCTCCAAGCGTATGGATAGCATAGGGGACAGCCCACTGTGGAGGTGCCGAGCTGGCTTTATCCAGCAAGTTGCCGACGATGACCGTGAAGTCCGCTTGCTCGTACATCTCGTCGAGCTTCTCTTTGGGCAGCGTGATGCCCTCGTTGTTGCCGATCGTCGCATACTGGTAGCCGCATCTGTTCATGACTTGGACATTCGCTTTTCCGAAGCTTGCCTCCGAGCGGACATCCATGCGATCCATATGATCCCCGATATCGACTGTCAGCACATGTTCCTGTTGGGCCTCCCACAGCTGGCGGCTTGTTTTCAGGCAAGTCGCAATCTGCGGCATTTTTTCGAAATGACTATGCAGGTCATTCGTGTGCAGCAAGTGCAAGGTCCAGGTGTCCGCCACGACTTTCCCCTCCCTTTTGTCTCTAAGGTCAACCGATGATCGCTTTTATGATCATTTGTACAGCTATCGCCAAAATCAGGATGCGCAAGAACAGCACAATCGTGCGTCCTTTCAGCTTGCTGGCTATGACCGCGCCCAGCTTGCCGCCCGCCCATGCGCCAGGTGCCAGCATCGCCGCATACAGCCAGTTCACATGATCGTGAAAAATGTTTGTGACCGAGCCGATCACCGCCGAGAAAAAAATGACCAGCATGGAGGTCGCCGTGGCAATGTGCGGAGGAAACCGGAACAACAGCATCATCGCCGGAACCATCAACACTCCGCCACCCACGCCAAACAAAGAAGACGTGATCCCGACAAAAAAAGCGATCGTAATGACACTCACCCTGCTATATCCATACTCGTATTCATTGCCCTCGTTGTCGACAAACTGCCGCTTGATTTCCCAGTTGATCTGGCGCGGCCGGAGTTTGTCCTTGACCATCAGGATGACGAACATGCACAACTGAAACAAGCCAAAAAGCAGTGTAAAATCTTCTGTTGCTAGTAATGTATTAAGGTAGACACCCACGATAGCACCAGGCGCGCTGCCAATAAAAAAAAGCAGGGCGCTTTGCATATCGACTTTTTTTTGCTTGATATACGATATGGACGAGGACAGCGCCGTCACCGCAATCACAAGCAGCGAGGTCGCTGCCGCTACTTGCGGAGACATGGAGTTCGGCTCATACCAGTTGGCGAAAAACAGCAACGCCGGAACAAAAAAGATGCCGCCGCCAAGCCCGGCGATACTGCCAATGACTCCGGCGACCACCCCGATCACCAAAAACAAAACAGCGATGGCTACAAGCATGTCTCCCCTTCTTTCTTCCTTGTTAAAACAACTCCATCTGTCTGGGATTCAAACCGCTCGGATCAAGTCCCAGCATGTCTGAAAACTGCTTGGCGTTCGCTGCCGCATCGCCTCCAGAGTTATTGTTGAACAAAATGCAAACTTCATCCGCTTCCTGCTCAATCTGCCGGATGTGGACAAGCCACTCTGCCAGTTCTTCCTCGCTGTAGCGGTACAAGTAGCGCACATCGCGCCATTTTTGACCTTCTCCCGGATCGCGCCACCCCGATTTGTTGCGCCCGTGAAACCGGACGAGAGCCAGCGAAGAATGCGTGACGGCGGGCACAATCGGAACCGATCCTTGCCCTGCCTGTGGTTCATCGCACAAGACGTGCACGGCTTCGATTTTATGTAAAAAGTCCAGCGTGCGCTCTCTAAACCGCGCTTCGAACCAGCTCTGATGGCGAAATTCCACCGCAAACGGATACGCCTTCATCGCTTGCCGGCAAGCCTGGACATACTGGACATGTTCCCTGGTGCAGTCAAACCAGGGCGGGAATTGAAACAGAAGCGACTTCAGCTTCCCGGCCTCGACAAGCGGCTGGATGCTCTCCTCAAACTGTTGAAACAGCTCGCGCCGGTTCACAGGCGCATCTCCCCGCTGATGGCCCGTCATCGCCTGGTGCGGCTTCACGATAAATCCAAAACGGTCCGGAGTGTCCCGGACCCACGACTCGTAGTTTCGCTGTGGTAAAATGGCGTAAAAAGAGCTGTCTACTTCCACAATCGGAAAATGGCTGGCGTACACCGCCAATTTATCGCCGCTGCGCACCCCTTGTCCGTACAGCGTGTCATGATCGCCCCAGCCACAGACACCCACATGTATCGTACTCATGGCAAACACCCCTAACAAAATCAAGCGAAATCAAACAGGAGGAGTCCCTTCGCATGAAAACAACTGACTGGTTGGGTGACCCCTTTGCGTTTAAGGATAACAAATTATACATGGGCCGAAAAGTAGCGAACCGCCTCCTGCGTGACGCTCAGGAGGCGGTTCCTTATGAGTTTTCCGCTCTGCTCGCGGGCAGAGACGCGACGATTACCGATGCAGTTGCCATGCCGATCTCTTCGGACACAGGCAACTTTTCCTGGGACGGCCCTGCCTTTCTCCAGGCGCTTCACTCCATTCGCAAGCGCCAGCTGCAATGGCTGGGCGTCCTGCACACGCACCCGCATACCGCTCCCATCCCGTCCAGACAAGACGTTTTGGGCTGGCACTACCCTACGCTTTCCTACTGGATCGTCAGCTTGGCGTCTGAGACACCGGAGTGGCGCGTCTATCAATGGAAGAACGGGGCATTTCTGTTGCGCGATTACACCGTGACAGAAGCGGCGGACGAAGCAGTCAACAGTTCTGCTGCTGTCTCCCCTTCGTCTCCAAAAAACTCCTGATACAAGGCGATTACGGCGCGGTCGGCTTCTGCCGCTTTCACCCCGAACATCATGCTGACTTCAGAAGAGCCTTGATTGATCATCTCCAGATTCACCTTCGCCGCAGCCAAAGCAGTAGTCGCTCTGGCTGTGGTGCCCACCGATTGGCGCATTCCTTCCCCGACGATCATGACGAGTGCGAGACTGTGCTGCACCGCGACGTCGTCCGCTCCCAGCTCGCGAAACATGCGCTCGATGATCCGCTTTTCCTTCTCTTCTGTCAGGTCTTTCTCGCGCAAAATGACCGAAATATTGTCGATCCCGGAAGGAGTGTGCTCGTACGAAATCCCTTCCTCCTCAAAAATTTGCAACAGCTTGCGGCCAAAGCCGATTTCTTTGTTCATCAAATACTTGCTGACGTAAATGCTGCAAAAGCCGCTGTCGCTGGCGATTCCCGACACCCTGTTTGTCGCAAACGGACGCTCGGCAACGATCATGGTGCCTGGCGCAGACGGATTGTTCGTATTTTTGATGCACACCGGAATGTCAGCCTCATAAGCCGGAATTAGCGCTTCCTCATGAAACACGCTGAATCCCGAATAAGACAGCTCCCGCATCTCGCGGTACGTGATTTCCTTCACTTCCTTCGGGTTGGCAATCAAGTTCGGATTCACGACGTACACCGAGTCGACATCGGTAAAGTTTTCGTACACTTCCGCAGTCACCGCTGCTGCCAAAATCGAGCCGGTAATGTCCGAGCCGCCACGCGAGAACGTCACCAACTCACCGCTTTTCGCATACCCGAAAAAGCCGGGAAAGACAGTAATTCCGCTACGTTCCCGCAAAGAAGCAAGCTTCGCGTAAGCTTCCGGCAAAACGTGGGCGTTGCCCGCTTCGTCGGATACGAGCATCCCCGCGTCCTGCGGATTGACGTAGCTCGCTTCCTCGCCCAAGCTTCGCAAGTAGTGGGCCACGATTTTGGCGCACGTATCCTCTCCCGCTGCTTTGGCAGCATCCATGAAGCGCTCCGCTGACAAGCCTTGCCGATTGCTCAGCACGTCATCCAGCTCGCTTTTGATTTGCTCTGCGACAGCTTCTCCCAGCCCCAGCTCAGCGATGATCTCCTCATAACGCGCAAAAACAGCCTGCTTTTCTTCCTCGGCCTGTTGCTGCTGCAAAAAACGGTTCGCGCAGCTGATCAAGAGGTCTGTTACTTTTGTATCTTCCTTATGTCTTTTGCCAGGGGCTGAAACGACGACGAGACGTCTGTCCCGATCCGCCATGACGATGCTGCACACTTTTTTTATTTGCTCGGCATTCGCCAGGGAAGTGCCACCAAATTTTGCTACCTTCATTCTTTACTCCTCCATCTATCCGCTCTTGTCCGGTCTTTTTCTTTCATGAATTATGTTACTAGCTTAATGTATCCACCCAAAAAGCACAAGTGTCTTTTCCACAAGTACACAACAGAATAATTTGGACAAGTTGACGCATAGTAACGGGTGAGAGATTCCACAATGAGGTGTGTTATGAAAAAACATGTACGCTTGCTCCTCCTCACCTGTGCCGTGTTCCTGCTTCTCTCCTACAGCCAAACGGCGTCCGCGATTCGCGAAAAAAATCGCGAATACTACGAGACGCGCGGGGAGATCGTCTGGGAAGTTCCCACGAAAAGCAAGATCATTGCCCTCACTTTTGACGACGGGCCGGACCCGGGCTACACCCCGCAAATTGCCGCCCTGCTGAAAAAGTACGAGGCCAAGTCTACCTTTTTCGTGGTTGGCTCACGTGTAAGCCAGTACCCGGAAGTCGTTCGCTCGCTGGCTCAGGATCAGCACGAGATTGCCAACCATACCTACAGCCACCCCGATATTCGCCGCCTTTCCCCGGAGCAGTTGCGAGAGGAAGTCGAAAAGACTCAGGAAGCGATTCATTCGGCAACAGGAATACGACCTGCGCTGTTCCGTCCGCCTGGGGGATACTACAGCGAGTCCATCGTGCATACGGCGAAGCAGTCCGGCTTTTTGGTCATCATGTGGTCGTGGCACCAGGATACGCGCGATTGGGCAGACCCCGGCGTCAAAAAGATCGTCGACAAGGTGCTGAACAACGCCCGCAACGGCGATATTGTCCTGTTCCATGACTACGGCGGAAACCGGAAACAGACGGTGCAGGCGCTGGAACAAATTTTGCCCGAGCTGAAAAAACGCGGCTACAGCTTCGTTACCGTCAGTGAGCTGATGAAGCACTCCGGTAGACTCAAGCAAGTAGACCGAGCGGATTAAACAGCACAAATCCCCCTTGTGGCTGAAGGGGGATTTGTGTTTTGTCACCTTCGCATTATGCTTTGTGATCCGTTTTGTTTGCTGGTCGTGCCTTGTCATCTGCGGGATTGCCCGCGAGCAAGTGGGAGATAGACGGAGCAGCAGGCTGGCTTTGGTTCGCCGTTGGGCCAGACTGCGCCGCACTGCCCTTTTGCATGAAATCGGAAATCATTTTGTTCATATCAAGCCCGGATACGTCTTTGAGCATCTCTGGCAGTTGGGCCATCAGCTTCGTGACATTGCCGCTCAGTCGGTTGACGCCGTCTCCCTGACCGCCGCCCGCATCCACAATCGTTACTTTGTCGATCGCCTTCATCGGCTCGGCAATTTTTTCGGCCAGTTCAGGCAGCATTTTGGCGATGATGTCCAAGATGGCGGCATGACCGAACTTCTCGAACGCTTCCGCGAGCTTTTCCTTCCCTTCCGCTTCGGCTTCCAGCTTGAGGCGCGTTACTTCTGCCTCCGCGCTTCCTTTCGCCTTCTCGGCTTCGGCAATCGCCAGACCTTCCAGTCGCTTCTGCTCCGCCATCGCTTTCGCCTCTGCCTCGATCCGGTATTTGAGCGCATCGGCTTCGCGCAGTTTTTTCGCTTTTTCCGCTTCCGCCGCTTGCTCCACGGAGTAGCGATCCGCATCGGCTTTTTTCTTCACTTCCGCGTCATATTGCTTCTCGCGGCGCAAAATTTCTTTTTCTTCCAGCTCGATCTCTTTTTGCTTGCGCACCAGATCGATTTTCATTTCTTCTTCCGTAACCTGCTGCTTGGCGACAGCTTCTTGCAGCTTGTAGGCTTGGTCCGCGCTTGCTTTCGCCCGGTCCTGCTCCTGTTTGAAGGCAGCTACCTTCAGCTCTTTATCTTTCTCCGCTTCCGCGATGTTCGTTTCTTTCAGCAGCTCGGCTTTGCGCGCCTCTTCTTCGGCCTGGGCCTGTCTGATCCGCGCTTCCTTGTCTGCGTCGGCTTGCGAGATCGTCGCATCGCGCTTGACTGCCGCGATCTGCGGAATCCCCAGCGCTGCCAAATAACCGTTTTTGTCGCGCACATCCTTGATCGTGAAGCTGACCACGGACAGCCCCATTTTTTTCAAATCTTTGGTCGCGACCGATTGAACTTCCTGGGCAAAGCGCTCGCGGTTTTTGTAAATTTCCTCCACCGTCATGCTGCCGAGAATCGCCCGCAAGTAGCCTTCGAGCACTTCCTGCGCCTCGGCACGCAGAGCCTCATCTTTTTTGCCCATGAACTGCTCAGCAGCGGTGGCAATATCCTCGATCGAACCGCCGACCTTGATAATCGCCACACCGTCCGCCATGACAGGTACACCTTGCTCTGTATATACTTCTGGCGTGGACACATCGAGCTTGTGGGACAGAAGACTCAGAAAATTTGCTTGTTGAAAAATCGGGAGGATGAACGCACCGCCGCCGCGGACGATTTTCATTTTGCGGCCAGACTCGTCGCTCAGCACATTTTTCGTGCCCAAATAACTCCCTGTCACGATCATCGCTTCATCGGCACCAACGGTTTTGTACCTTGCCCAAAATGCGATCCCCAAAACGAGAAAGACTGCGACTACGATACCGACCGTTACTAAAATGTCCGGTTCAAACATGCACTCTCAGCTCCTTTTTCTATGATTCAGGCTGGAAAGGAATAACGTACAAGACATGGTCGCGCACTTCTACCACTACGACGCGCGTTCCTTGCGGGATGCTTACCCGCTCCAGACTGGCAGCCATATGGTAGGTCGTCCCGCTGAGCATGGGCAACAGCACTTCGCCCAAGCCCTCTGCCGGAATCGTCGTGCCCACCTCGCCCAGCTTTCCGCCCAGTTGGGTCATGGAATAGCCTGTTGAGTTCTCTGCCTGGCTCATCGGCTTTACCCAGAGAAAGTACGCGAAGACTGCCAAACCCGCACCGATGACCGCGGCCAACACAAACACGACGAGGTCAGACAAACTGGTAAAACGGGACAAAATATACCCGGCGCCGCCAAAAGCGGTGAGGCCGCTGACAAAAGTGATTGGCTGAAACAGCGGCAAATGAAAATGATCGAGCCAATCCGAGACCGCATCGCCGAATAAAAGCGATAAGACGGTATAAATAATGCCACTCACAAGGCAGACCATGTAGACGGTTTCAAGTACGCCCACGCTTGTCACTCCTTTCCAAGATTGCATCTATTTTTCATACGTTTCAGCTCGGAAAAGGTTTCATAATTAAGGAAAATCCTCCCTGTATACAGAGAGGATTTTCCCGCTTTCATCCGATGAATGTTTGTACAAGCAAATACAGATTCAGCCCCATAATGATCGTCGCCACGATCCAGGCCAGCCATTTCAGCCACCCGGCGTTGGCAAACTCGCCCATTTTGGCCTTGTCGCTGGTGAATTTAACGAGCGGCACGACGGCAAATGACAGCTGGAGGGACAAAATGACCTGGCTCAAAATCAGCAAGTCGGTAGCCCCGCTCTCGCCGTACAGCGCGGTGACAATGACGGCTGGCACGATGGCAATCAGGCGGGTAATCAACCGGCGCAGCCATGGGGTAATTCGCAAGTTCAAAAAGCCTTCCATGACGATCTGGCCTGCGAGCGTTCCCGTCAATGTGGAGTTCATCCCCGCCGCCAACAGAGCGACCCCGAACAAAATGCTGCCGAGCGTCGTGCCGAGCAGGGGGGCCAGCAGGTGATAAGCGTCTGCGATATCGGCCACATCTGTCATCCCCGCCTGGTGAAATGTCGCGGAGGACAAGATCAGGATCGCTGCATTGATCGCCATGGCGAACACCAGGGCAATCGTCGAATCGAGCGTTGCGTATTTGATCGCTTCCTTTTTCCCCAACGTCGTCTGGTCGTACTGTCTCGTTTGCACGATGGACGAGTGCAAGTACAAGTTGTGCGGCATGACCGTCGCCCCCAAAATCCCGATCGCAATGTAGAGCATCTCCGGATTTTTCACAATCTCTGTGCTGGGGATGAAGCCGCCGAGAATCCCGGCGATGTCCGGCTGCGACCAAAACATCTCGAATGCGAAGCAGGCACCGATCGTCGCAATCAGGGCAATCACGAGCGCTTCAATATAGCGGAATCCTTTGTTTTGCAAAAACAGGACGATCATGACATCAAGCGCGGTAATCAACACGCCGTACACGAGCGGTATTCCGAAAAGCAAATTCAGGGCGATTGCCGCCCCGATGACTTCTGCCAGGTCGCACGCCGCGATGGCAAGCTCGCACAGTACCCACAGTCCCATGGCTACCGGCTTGCTGTAGTGATCCCGGCATGCCTGCGCCAAGTCTCTTCCTGTCACAATCCCCAGCTTTCCAGCCAGCGCTTGCAGCAAGATCGCCATCAGGTTCGATAGCAAAATAACGGAGAGCAAGGAGTAGCCGAAAAGGGAGCCGCCCGCAATATCCGTCGCCCAGTTGCCCGGGTCCATATAGCCGACCGCCACGAGATAGCCGGGGCCAGCGAAAGCTAGAAACTTGCGAACCCACGAGCCTTTGGTCGGAACTTTCATAGAGCGGTGGACTTCCGGCAACGATGGCCCATCCGCCTCTTTTCTCCATGCTTGCTGATTTTGGGCAGCTTCGCCTGAGTTTGATCTGGATAGCATAACCCTTCACCTCAATTTGTGGACCAAGTCACCTTTTTTGCCCCAAGGCAACTCTTGGTCAAAAAAATATAGAAATTTGCCTCCACCAAAAATGTTTACCTAGCGAAATATATGTTTTATTATACTCCGATTCCGCCCTTTTGCAATGGTTGCCCTGCATATATTTGGGCGCTTGTTGAACACTACTCGTATTCCTTTTCAGGAGGGCTTGATCGTGAATTGGGAACAGGAACTGGCCGAGCAGATGAGCGGCAGCTCCGATTACGTCCAGCAACAGCTGCGGATCGGAGAAAATGTCTACACGGTATGTTATTTAGAGTGTTTGGTCGAGGCCAACTATATTCAGGATGAAATTGTGGAAAAGTTGGCCGATCCAGCCTGCCGCTTCCCCTTTCATACTTTGGAGACAACTCCAGAAGCCATCGAAGCGATTTTATACGGCAATCTCGTAATCTACAGCCATGCAGAGCAAGTCTTGTATGTCGCAAACGGAACCGGGATGGAGACGCGCAACGTTCAGGAATCCGAAAATGAGAGTTCGCTTCGCGGCCCCCGCGACGGGTTTGTGGAATCCGTGAGCACCAACCTCTCGCTGATCCGCCGCCGCTATCCTGACCCGGAATTGAAAGTGGACATCCGGCAAATAGGCCGGCGGACCAAAACAAAAGTCGCGTTGGCGTACATAAACGGGATCGTCAATCCGGTTATTCTCGATGAAGTGAAAACTCGTCTGTCGACCATGGATATCGATGGCGTCATGGATAGCGGAACCGTGGAGCAGTGGATTGAAGACAGCTGGTATTCGCCTTTTCCGCAGACACAATACACAGAAAGCCCGGCAAGAGTGCTGCACATGCTGCTGGAAGGGCGCATCGCGATCATCGTCGACGGTTCTCCCTTCGTGCTGATTGTGCCCGTCACCTTTTCGATGCTGTTCCAGGCTCCCGATGATTATTACGAGCGCTGGATGATCGGGTCGGCAATCCGCATCATCCGCATAACCGGTGCCAGTATTGCCCTGATTTTGCCTTCCTTGTACATTGCGCTTATTTCTTACCATCCGGGAATGATTCCAACCCAGCTTGCGCTCACCATCTCCGCAGCCAGGGCGGAGGTGCCGTTTCCTTCGTTCCTGGAAGCCGTTTTCATGGAAGCGACGCTGGAAATGCTGCGGGAAGCCGGACTGCGCTTGCCGAAGATCATGGGCCAGACGATCGGCATTGTCGGCGGGCTGGTCATCGGACAATCAGCCGTTGAAGCCGGGATCGTCAGTCCGGTACTCGTGATCGTCGTAGCCATCACCGCGATCTCATCCTTTCTCGTGCCTGCCTACAACGGGGCCATCGCCCTGCGTCTGCTACGCTTTCCCCTGATGCTGCTCGCAGGCAGCCTCGGGCTGTTCGGTCTTATCCTCGGCATTCTTGCTATTCTCGCGCATCTAGTTTCATTAAAATCGTTTGGCATCAACTACTTTTCTCCGCTCGTTCCCTACCGCCCGAGCGACTGGAAAGACATGTTTGTCCGGGCACCACTGCCTTATTTGCGGGACAGGCCGGAAATTTTGCACCCGCAAGATAAAAAGCGGATGGATCTGCACAAACGAAAGAAAGGATGGTAGATGTGATCAAAGACAAGCTGACTGCCCCACAAATAACCGTACAGTTGTTTGCCGCAATCGTGGGAGTCGGCATTTTGTCCTTGCCGGAAACCGTCGGGAACAAGGCTGGCGTCGACAGCTGGATCGTCATCATGGTTTCCGGCCTGGTTGCGATGGTTGCTGTATCGATGATGGCTTATGTCGGGTCGCGATTCCCCGGGAAAGGGATCATTGAATACGGTCCTTTTCTGTTCGGCCGCTTTCTCGGCCTGGTGACCTTGCTTGCTTTTCTGGTCTATTTTTTGATGTTCGTCGGGACAGTCGTCCGCATCTCTGCCGATGTAACCAAGCTGTTTTTGCTCGACCAAACCCCTATAGAAGTGGTCATTATCGGCATGCTCAGTGTGAGTACCTATTTGATCATGCACGGAGTCAATGCCATTGCCCGGTTCAACGAGGTGATTCAGCCGATTGCGGTGTTGATTTTGCTGCTCGTCCTGACCCAAACCGTCCGCGACACCGACATCGGCCGCCTGCTCCCCATCATGGGTGACGGGATCGCCCCGTTGCTGCACGCCTTTCCGACCACCTTTTTTTCCTATCTCGGATTCGAGATTTTGCTGTTCATTCAGCCATTCATGGAAAAACCGGCCCTCGGGCAAAAAAGCGCCCTGATCGGAGTTGCCGCTACTCTTTTTCTGTACACGCTGGTCACAGCCCTCTGCCTTGCCGTGTTAGGCGGTCATGAAGTTACGCTGGTTGAATACCCTACGCTGGCGATCATTAAAAATATTGAGGTGCCTGGCGCTTTCATCGAAAGGCTCGATTCCATCATGATGATGGTCTGGATTCCTTTTGCCATCACCACGATCGTCATGTTTCATTTTTGTGCCAGTCTGATCGCCTCCCGCTTGCTCAAACTCCAGGAGCACAGAGTCATTGCCTTGCTGCTCATGCCTATCGTGTTTTTGATTGCCGTCCTGCCACGCAACACGCTGGAAGTGGACGAATGGAGCAAATGGTCCAGCTATCTTGGCTTCGGCCTGATTATCGTCATTCCGCCTTGTCTCTGCCTCATGTACAAATGGAAAGCAAGAAGGCGGGCACACGCATGAGAAAAAGTCCCGTCTCCCGTCTGTTCGCACTCCTCATGCTGCCAGTCTTGCTCACCGGATGCTGGGACAGGGTGGAAATTCAAGATCGACTGTTTGTGCTGGCTGCTGGCATTGACAAGAACGTGCAAAAAGAACAGAAACGGTCTTATTATGAATTTACCGCCCAGTTGGTCGAGCCACGCGCCTTGTCCGGCAAAGTATCCTTGCCGAACGTCTCTCCCGTCTGGAATCCGACTTCCTCCGGGCCGTCGATTTTTGAGTGCATTCGCCTGATGGCGACGCGCGTGGCGAGACAGCCGTACTATGAGCATCTGCAGGCAATCATTATCGGGGAGGAGCTGGCGAAGGAAGGCATCGACAGGTCATTGGATCTCTTTTACCGCGATCACGAGTCGCGCCGCAAAATCAAGCTGATCATCGCCAAAGGAAAGGCAAAAGAGGCTCTTTATGTCAAACCGCGGCTGATGCCCTTGCCTGGTCGCTACATTAGCAAGCTGACGGAAGAAGGAGAATCGAAAACAGCCAGATTGCCTGCGACCACATCCATCGGGGAATTTTCCCGCAACTTCCACAACGGAGAAAACAGCATCCTCCCCGCTATTCGAGTCGAGCAAAACGAGGTGAAAATGGCGGGAGGCGCGATCATGAGAGGAGACCGACTGATTGGTTGGCTAAGCGATCATGAAATAAAAACGCTCCGCTGGATTAACGGAACGTTTTCGAAAGGCGATGAGGTGATCGTCAAGCTAACGGACGCGGATGAACGGCCCTCTTTCATCACAATGGAAGTAAAGGGCGCCCGTTCCACCGTGAAAACATCGGTCGAAAACGGAAAGCCCGTGATTACCCTTTTGATTCGCGGAGAGGGCAATATCGCAGAAGACGGCTTTGGCAATAAGCCTACCATGGAGAAAATCAAGAAAAAAGAGGAGCAGATCAATCATGCGCTCAAGCAGAGAGTGGAGAAGCTGATCGCCATGATGCAGCAAAAACACGGGATCGATATTTTCGGCTTCGGCGAAGAGTTCCGCAGATTTCAGTATGCTTACTGGAAAGCCCACAAACATGAGTGGGATGCCTTGTTCAAAGAAGCAGAAATCCGCATAGACGTGCAAACGTTCATCCGCCGTTACGGCCAATTCAAATAGCAATGAAATGAGCGACAAGCACGATTCCTGACAAGATCAGCAAAAGGTAGCCGCCACCTTTGGCAAAGGCCGCATCACGGGTCAGCTGCCGATTGCGGTAGGCGACATAGTACCGAAAACGCAAAATCAGGCCGACCACAAAAAGCAAAATGACCAAATAATAAGAGGTCAGGGATTCGAGAAATCCGATAACAAGCGAAAATCCCATCGTACTCCCCCTTTTCCATCCTGGTGTGATTTTCCTAGTATGGTCCAGGGGTACGTTCCTTATCGCTTGCTCATTTGAAGCACCTTTTTCAGGCGGCGAATCCCTTCCCTGATTTTGTCCGGCTCTTCCCACGAATACGTCAGCCGGAGCCACCCCGGCTCGGCACCATACACCCCGCCCGGAGTGAAGACGACTCCCTCCCGGATTGCACGATCCAGCAGCTCCTGTTCCTCTAGCGGCTCATGCAGTTGGCAACAGATGTGATAGCTGCCCGCTGGTCTGTTCCAGGCAGCATATTGTTGCAATTCGGTTTCCAAAGCAGCGTTCATCGCCTGTTGCTGCTCTCGCAAGTAAATGGCGAGTTTGTTTATTTGCTCCTGCCAGCTTGCTTCCTGCAAAAAATGACGCGCAAGCTGCTGCGAGATACTGCTTGTGCCGAAGTCCATCTGCTGCTTGGCGTCAGCAAGCCGCTCCACGACAGAGCGCGGCCCCACCAGCCAACCGATCCGCAGCCCCGGAGCTACCGTCTTGGACACACTGTTGACGTAAAGCACATGTCCCGCTTGGTCAATCGCCTTGATCGGTCGCGGAGGAAGTGCCGCTCCTGCCAGACTGAGCGCCCCGTAGGCGTCATCCTCCACCAAAGGAATCCGCAATTCCTGGCACGCGGCCAAAAGCTGCGCCCGCCTCGGTTCACTCATCACAATTCCGGTCGGATTATGGTATGTCGGATTGGCGAAAACCATTTTGATCCGCTGTTCTCGATGCAACGCAACCAGTGCCTCCGTGATGATCCCTTGCTCGTCTTGCGGCAGCCGAAACAGCCGCAGCCCGGCCGAGCTGAACAGCGGCAAGGAATACGAGTAAGACGGCCCTTCCATCGCGACCGCATCGCCCGGATTCAACAGGCACTGCGTAATCAGATGCAGCGCCTGCTGCGCCCCGGAGGTCACCAAAATTTCCTCGCTGTCCGCTTTGATCCCGTAATGCTGCGCCAAATGCTCGGACAGCACGGCCCGCAGTCCCGGATCTCCTTTTGGCTGCGCGTAGCCAAGCTCCAGGCGCATATGCTTCAAACCGCCCAACTGCTCGGCAGACATAGACGGAATCATCGCCGTATGCAGCTCTGCTTTCGCCAGGTTAATGATCGAGGAATCCAGGCAAGCATCCTGGATGCGTTTGGCAAGCGGATAGGCAGGCAAAAACGCCCCTCCGTTCGTGTATTTGTACCAGTTCGGCATTTGCTGGACTCCCCACAAATGTCGGCTGACCCATGTACCGCTTCCTTGCCACGATTGCAACAGCCCTGTTGCCCGCAATTCCTCATATGCCGCTGATACCGTTCCCCGGTTTACGCCGAATCTTCTCGCCAATACCCGCTCGGGCGGCAAAGAAGCGCCTGGCGGCAGCTCCCCGGATACGATTTGCTGCTCCAATCTTTTCGCGATTTGCTGATACACCGGAATCCCCGCAAGCTTGTCAGGCTTCCACTCCATCTCGTTCCCGCCTCTTCACCGTCTTTTTTTCCATTAGCTTCGACAAATTGGCCTACTCATCCTGCTGCCAATTGGCCCTACCGTTCCCATCCGTCCTCTACTAAGCTGAAAGCACACTGTTCGCATTTCTCATCAACAAAGGACGGGATCACAAATGAAAGCAGACTCTCTACCGGAGGAAGCACACACAAAACGGGCGCAAGACACGCCCGCACAAGCAAAGCCTGACGGCGGCATGACCTTGGAAAAGGCGGGCATGCTATACGGCTTGCTCGGCGTATGCAGCTTCAGCCTCACCCTGCCTGTGACAAAAGTGGTCGTCACTGCGCTCTCGCCCGCATCGGCCGGACTTGGCCGTGCGCTGATCGCTGCCATCTTGGCTGCATTAGTTCTCGTGTTCAAGCGCGTTCCGCTGCCGTCCTTGGCCCAATTCAGCCAGCTCGTCCTCGTTTCCGCTGGCGTGGTGATCGGCTTTCCTTTTTTCTCCTCATGGGCAATGGAGCGCGTGCCCGCTACCCACGGCGCGGTCATTATCGCCCTGCTGCCGCTCGCAACAGCAGGCGCAGCCGCCTTTTTTGCCGGAGAGCGCCCGGGAAAAACGTACTGGCTTTCCAGCATAGTCGCGTGCCTGACGATTATCGGCTACGCTGTTCTCTCCGGGTTTGGCGCCTTGCAATGGGCTGACCTCGCGTTGCTCGGAGCCGTCGTGTCCGCTGCCATCGGCTACGCCGTCGGCGGGCAGCTCTCCAAAACGCTTGGCGGCTGGCAAGTGATCAGCTGGTCGTTGATTATCGCTTTCCCGTTTCTCGTCGTGCCGATCGCGGGTCCGCTCCTGACGGAATTGCAGCATGCCTCCTGGACCGTCTGGGCTGGCTTTGGCTACATCAGCGTCGTCAGCATGTTTCTCGGCTTTTTTGCCTGGTATCACGGCCTTGCGCTTGGCGGCGTCGCCCGCGTCAGCCAGACCCAATACTTCCAGCCGTTTTTGTCGATTATCGCCTCCTGGCTGCTTCTCTCCGAGCCTTTTACATGGGGAGCCGTGCTGGCGACCGTCATTGTCGCGCTCGCTGTTGCCAAAGGAAAAAATGCCTCTGTCACCGTAAAACAGCCAGCGCCGTCCACAAACAGCAGATAACAACTGCTTCCGCCAAGCTCACAAGCATCTTGTCTGCTGCACATAAAAAAGCACCGCCCACAAACAGCAGGCAGCGACTCCTTTCCACCAAGCTCACAGGCATCTTGTCTGCTGCGCATAAAAAAGCACCGCTCCCCGATGAAAAGGACGGTGCTTTTGCTGCTATCGTTCCATTAGCCAACTGGTCAATTCGTCTGATCCAGCATGTTTCCCATATATCCCGGGCGATAGACTGGATCGCTCAACGCTTGCAAAACCTGATCGGGCCGCGCGCTATGATACTGTGGCAACGTTCGCCACTCCTCCAGCGTCACCCAGCCTGCCCAATCGATCTCTTCGTCCTCCAGCCCGCCGGGAATCGGCGTCTTGTCCTCTCCCACCAGCTTGGCGAGGACAGCAATCCCCACCGTATGCTTGCCAGTGCCTTCCTGATCAATCCGGTCGTCCACCCAGAGCAGACGCTCCATTTCGACCAGCAGTCCGGTCTCTTCCCATACTTCCCGCCTCGTGGCGTCCGGGATGGCTTCCAAATACTCCACATTTCCACCCGGCAAGCTGTAACAGGTTCCGTTTTTGCCCTTTTCCCGAATCACCAGCACTTTTCCTTCGTGCCAGACCACTACTGTGACTCGCAAACGTATTTCTTTCATCCCGCTCGCTCCCTTCTCAGATGGCAGGGGTACGCATAACATGCAGGGAATCGACACCGGAGTGCGCAAAACATTCCTGCAAGGCATCCAGTCCAAAACGCTCGACATACCCGGCTTCCGATTCTGCGATCGCATGCAGCATCATGAAGCGGATGACGTCGGCGCCGTTCGTATAATATTCAAAGCCGACCTCTTCAAAATAGGCGGGGGTAAGCACGGCGTGATTCAGCACAGAGCCTTCGACAATCGCCTCTTCCAGCTTGAACAGCTCTCCTGCCTGCACGCGCTTCTGCTCCTGTTCCCACTGACGGATCACCGCCGACGCAATCGTCGCCAGATGCGCGATCATTCCTTTTTGAAACTGATAGGAATACAGCATGCATTCGCTCGCTCCGGTCTTGTGCAACTCCAGCGTCACGTATGTCCACCATCCGCGCCTGCGCGATGCCGGATAAACCGCAATCAGCACATCCGCCGCTTCGAGCTGATACAATTCTCCCCGACACCCGAAAAAACGCTCGCAATGATCGATCAGTTGCCCTGTTACTAGCATATGTATATCCTCGCTTCAACAAGAAAAAAATGTGCGGTTCACCCGAAAAAAGCATGCTCCGAATCGCAAGCATACTGAGCGTATCTTATTTCCGATCCAGCCCCTTGACCATACCTATTTATTTTATCATTGCCCCAAACGAATGTACATGTTCCCCAATTTCTTTCAGCAGCGGAACATTATGCAAAGTATTCACAAAATCATCGCATTTTCCTATAGATTTTCTGGTAAAATTTGAAAAGTGTTTTCTTAACCTATCAGACAATCAGACAAGAAAAAGGGGTCGGCAGCATTGATTGAAGTAGAAAAGAAGTGGAGAGAACTACTGGATTTTTACGCTTTGACGGAGGCGGATCTGGATTTGTTAGCTCGTCACAAAGAGTACGTCCAGACTCACCTGCACGAAATTGTTGACTGTTTTTACGAAGAACTGGAAAAGCATTCGCATCTGCGCAAGTTGATACAGGCGAATGCAGCGGTCGACAGACTGAAAAACATGCAGTATGACTACGTGGAATCGCTGACGAGCAATGTCATCGACGCCCACTACATCACAAGTCGCCAACGGATCGGCTCCACTCATGCCAGAATCGGTTTGTCCGCTTCCTGGTTTTTGGGGGGCTATTCTCTTTATTTGCGGCTGTTTTCCCAAAGGCTGCACTCCCTCAGCGATCCGGATGCCTTTTACCAGGCGCTGTCCAAAAGGGTGTTCTTTGATTCCGCGATCATTCTGGAACAATACATAGGCGAAACTATGCGCGAAAATGCGATCTACCGCGAGAACATGGAGCAAATGGCTGCCGAGTTAAGCACGACTACCCAGGAAGCGTTGCGCATCTCCTCTGTGTTTGCCGAGTCTGCAACCAATCTTGCCGTATACAATGAAGAGATCGCCCAATCCATGCGCGTGCTCAAAGAGCAAAACGAAGAAATCGAGAAATTGAGCGGCTTCGTATCCGATGTGTCTGTGCAGACGAATTTGCTGGGCTTGAATGCAGCCATCGAAGCGGCGCGAGCGGGAGAACACGGGCGCGGCTTTGGCGTCGTCGCCGATGAAGTGCGCAAGCTCGCGGACAAGTCAAACGCTTCTTCCAAAGAAATCAATCATTCGCTTGGCAGCATGGTTTCCCAACTGCAAAAAATCGAGCAACAGGTCACGCTTTCCGCGCAATCAGCCGATCAGCTCGATTCCACTTCCGAGCAATTATTATCGATTATCCAAGCCTTGGATGAGCTGTCTTGCCGCTTGCAAAGCAGGCAATAGTCTTTTTCAGTCGACAGCCGAGCGGGGCGAATATGTCCCGCTTGGCTGTTTTTTTGCTCACGGTGCGTCCCATTGCGGCTTTCATCGCAATCCCGGCAAGCCTTTTTCGGCAAAAGAAAACCCCCGGACTTTTCCCGGGGGCCGCTGATGGAGCTTTCATGCACAACATTATCGACGTTCTATGACCTCAAACTCCACGATGGCATTCGTGTATCCGTCTACCGTGATAGCAAATTCATACGTACCAGGCGCATAGTTTCTTCCCTGAACATTCATGATAACTTTTCCTGGCTGAGTGGTATCCAGCCGGAATCCGTCAATCCATCTTTCGTTCGAGCGATCCCATACTTTCGTGATGTGTTCGCGCCAGCTTGGATCGTCCGAAAACGTGATGTGAAATTCATGCTCACTCACGACCGTCCCTGTTAAGGCAGGGGGCGCCACTGGCGGAGCCATGTCAATCTCGACTGTCACATCCTGGTAGCCTGTTGCGGAAATGACAAATTCGTATCTCCCCGGCTCATAGACGTAGTTCGACTGATTCATCATGATTTTTCCGGCTTGTGTCGTATCGATGTCACTCTCAGCGATGATCCTGTTTTCTGTTTTGTTGCGGATACGGAAAATGTTCTCGCGCCAATTCAAGTTATCGGCAAACGCGATTTCAAACATGCCGTTGCTTTTGAGCACAACGTTCAAAGCAGGTGCCGGCAATCCGCTATTCTCGACTTGCTCCCATCTTTTGCGCGGGAGTTTTGTTCGAGCCTACACCGTGCGGGCGACTTTCATCGCACACGGCGTTCCATCAGCGGATAAGAAAAATTTTACAACGGGCACGATTATTGTAGGAGAAATCATCATTTCCCCTCCACTATCCAAGGTTAAGTGTTTGATCATTGAAAAAGGAGCGTCCAGGTCGACGCCCCTTTTCTCCTGCCTTACTTCGGATCGGCAAGGTTCATCTTTTGTTGCTTCATCAAGTATTCCACCAGCGCAGATTGATCGATATTCTTGTCCCAATCAGGATTGTTCTTCGATTTGACCAGGTTAAATCCGATTGCGTAGTATGCATTTTGCTCTGCCCAAGTGTAGCTGACATGAAGCAGCTGTGGAGAGGCATTCTCCTGAAGCACTTCTGTTTTGATCACTTCTTTTCCAGCAATGGAGACAGAACTGGCTTTTCCTGTACGTTTCTCTGTGGAGCCGTCCAGGACCATTCCGGTTTTTTTGAACTGCTCCAACAAGTTAGCGTCTTTGAACTGCACAAACCAGAATTGGTAAATCCCTTCCTGGTTGATGTCCGCTCCCATGTACTCCATATTGAGCAGCTGGCTTTCACTTGCCTTGCCGTCCTTCTCCCCTAGATAAATTGCTGCTGGTTGAAGTTGAGCACGTTCGATCCGATACTTCCCGAGGGGCTGAACGGGAAATTTGGGTGCAAATCCGATCGCTTTTTGCACTTGCTGCAAATCGTCGGTGTCATAAATATCGTGGGACGCGCCTTTTCGTTGCGAGGTGTATTGTTTGTAGACCTGCTGATCAGGAGCTGTCATGCTAGTGATCATTTTGGCGAAATCGGCATCTGTGATGTCTTTTCCAAGAACGCCATCCAGGCGATTATGGATGCGATACTGTACGCCGTTATCCAGTCAGACGCTGTATTTGTCCACTTCCTTTTCCCTGTGGGCAGCCGCCTTTAGCACATTCACTCCTTGTACATTCAGCGTTTCCTTTTTCATCTCTTTGATGCTGCCGTCCCGGATGGGCCAGCCCAGCTCTTCTTCTTTGACAATTTCCGTGTAAGCGGCATCCAGCCCCACTCCGCCACGGATTGCGGTAATTTCCAGGCCACCGTCAATGTAATCATGCTCTCCGTCATTTCCCATCTTTTGCAAATACATGCGAACCATTGTCCGTTTTTTGCCTGTATGTTTGTTCTCGTCTGATCCGTGCTTCATGACATCCTCAGGTCCTACATCGATGCCTAGCAACATATAGCCTTTTGGTAAAGCAGCGGGAACTTTAAACGGAAAATCCGCGACCTTGACTGCTCTCTCCAATTCCGTATAGCTTCGAATCGGCGCATCAACCAGCACTTCCTTTTTGTTCGCCGCCAAACTGCTCACAGCATGGCTCTCCTGTATGGTTCCTGCTCCTGGCTGGGCCGCATGGGTCAACGCCGCTGTCCCGATGCAAACGACGCACACGACAGCGATTGCCGACAAGCGGTAAGAGCCTTTTTTAAACGATTGGATCATCGTAATCCTCCTGAGAATTTCCTTTTTATCGTTCGATTCGAAAAAGAACAGCAACGGTTGCCGGCTCTGTTTCGTCGATGCATGCTTGAGAAACTCAATCATGGTCAGTCCATAAGGGATCGCCTCGGCTTCTCCCAAAACTTCCAGCGCACATGCGTCACACGCAAGCTCTCCGTCTGTTTTCATCTTTTTCATGCACAACCAGACAAGCGGATTCATCCAGTGAATCGCCAACGCCAAAACGCTCAGCGTGTTCCACAGTGTATCCCGTCTTTTTACGTGGGCTACCTCATGCGCCAGAACGTGGGCGAGTTGAACATGGTCCAACTCCTTTTCCATCGCTTGTGGCAAATACACCCGCGGAGCGAGTATTCCGAAAACGTACGGGCCGATCGAATCGCTTCCCGTATACAAAGGAATGGGCTGCCTGATGCGGAACTTCCGGCGGCAATTGTTCATGACAGCCAGAGTCTGCTCGTCCGTAATCCGTTTGTATGTCCGAAACCGTCTCTTTATTTTTTGCGTATAGGCGAACAATGCGGCGATGATCGTCACGGAGCCGATCAGCCACACCAGTGAAATCAATTGCAAGGCAAGACCATGCCGGGATGCAGCAGGAGCTTGTTGCTGTTGAGCTTGTTCGGGAAGAACAGGCTTCGCGATCCCATGATTTTTCTCGTTCATCGTGGTAAAATGGTTTGGAGTAGATACATTTTCTTGGCTGTTTTGTGGTAATTTCTTGGACGTTTGCCCGTCCGCAAAAGGATTTAGCGCAAGAACAGCTCTTTTTATGTCGGAAGCATATGGCAGTCCGTGAAACATGCTGACAGGGCTGTCAGGGAAGTCAGGAAGCAGCAACCGAAGCAAGACGATCATCCACAGCAAATGGCGAAAGCGTGCACTCATGCGGCGATGAAACATTTTTTGCACAGACATCACCAGCAAGGCAACGACGCTCGCAGTCAGTGTGGAATAAAAGAACCATAAAAAAACGTCAACTACCATATCCATGTCTTTTCCCTCTTTTTATAGTTTCCAGCCTTTGCTTAGGTCTGAGAACCGTTTCCTTTTTCTCTTTTTTCTCCTGTAGCACCTGTTGCAAAAGTTCGATCACCCTATCGAACCGCCTGGTCGCTCCGCTCGCTGGAGTCGGACAAATAAATCGCAATCTGCTCAGCCGTGATCGGGCTTCTCTTCCAAATCTCTTTCATGTTTTCCGGTTCCGATTCAGATATTTTCGGCAATTCTCCCATGCATTCACTCCTTTAAATTTACAGTTGTAAATGATGCGTTGATAATATTACATCTGTAAATTTAAATTGTCAATATGAGGAAATCGAAAATTTGCGAGTATAACCAACTTCAAAGTACAGTCCGCAAGGGAACAGCCGGGTGTCTTCTCAGCAAAGACTTCCCTCCCCCTTTTTATTTTCTGATACGTTTGCCTATACTGGAAATTTATTGACCCGTCCAATTTATTTTGTGGTAAAGTGGGTATAGATACAGATAATGGAAAAGGAGGCTCGGTGTGGTGTCGCTTTCATTAGGTGAACTCATTAGCAGCCATCGTAGTCGACGCAATCTATCTCTTTCAGATCTCGCAGAAATGTCCGGGGTCAGCAAAAGTACCTTATCCTCCATTGAATCGGGGGAGACGAAGCGGCCCAGTTATACCACGTGGAAAAAAATAGCGGACGCTATGGATATAGCGCCTAGCACGATCATAAACGCTTTTGTAGACACGACCTATCATCCGAAAACGCTGGAAATTGTCCTGGCAGAGGTGATTCGGGAAGGCTGGGAAGCACTTGTCGCGAAAGTTGCCATTCGCTATTTGGAATCTCCCCGGATTGATACATTCAGAGCGTTGGATCATATCGACGGCACCGCCAGAGATACGGAGAACAAGCGAATCAAACGTATTTTATGCGATTCGATTATTACATTCACCAGAAGTCGGGGCATACCATCCTATCTCGCCAGCGCCCTGTATGAACGGTATTTGATCGAGCGAGACGACTTCTCCCGTTTCGAGGAAACGTATCGTCGCGGGAAGGAGCTGCTCCTCTACACCGAGCATCTCTATACAGAAGATCGCATCGACTACTATTACAAAATGGGTGTTCACGCCAACATTCTGGGACTGCACGACGAAAGCATCGAGTTATGCAGGCTGGGCTTGCGCGAGGATCGGACGGATAGCAAGCAAAAAGCATCGGCCTACATCTCGCTGTTCAACTCATGTGTCTACTTCGGAGACATCCACGTCGCTGCCATCTACTTGAAAGAATACGAGAACAGCCAATACGCCGATTTTCGCAAAAATCATTTTCGCGCCACCCTCTTGGCGAAAAAAGGCCAGCACGAGGAAGCGATCGAATTGTTTCGCGTCTGCTTGCAGGAGGCGAAAAAAGAAGGGCGGATATCCATCGTCGTCGACCTCATGGCATCTTACCTGGAGGCTGGAAAAACAGACGAGCTTCTGCGGCTGATCGAATCGGAAGATCAGTTTCTCCCGGAAGCCACGCCGCAACATCCTTATCGAATGAAAACATTGGCGCAATACTACAGGCGCAAGGCACTCTGCTTGATCTCGCTGGAGAAGTTCGATCAAGGATTCCACAGCCTGAGCGAAAGCATCAAATATTTCAAACAACTGGGCACAACCTCCGAGGTCATCGATGGCATCCGCCTGTTCCTCCGCCACCATCGCACAAACAACAAAAATCTATCTTTCAAAAATATGGAAATTCTTGAAGATATATGTGATAATATTATATAAACATAGAAAAGGAGGAAAGCTTCATGAAAAAGATTCTTTGGATTCTTGCTCTTGTCTTGTTCTTTTCCTCGCCCGTCGTATCAGAAGACGTCAGTGCCGCTGCAAAGCCAAAAGCGAAGCCTTATCTGGTGGAGCCGGATTGGTAATCGTTGTGAAAAGAGAGGCGATATTGCCTCTCTTTTTTTGTTTCGTGTCATTGTTATGTACGGGTTTGGTGGGGGTTTTGTCACGAGTGTTCTCGACTCGTTGCACGATGATTGTTCACGGGGCATGTGGGGCATGATGCGTACAATCCCGAACCATCATCCATTTTCCTTTCAGGTCCAGTAAATAGGATTTGCGGTCTTTCGCCAACATCTTTTAAATCGCAGGTCATTTTATCACCTCACTTTTTCACAATCATACATTTGTCCCAATAATAGAAAAGCCCTACCTCGGACTCAAAATCCGAAGCAGGGCTTCCGCGCTTATGTTGTCGCTTTTTCTGTTACTTGATCCAGCATTGTAGCATGATCCAAGACTAAAAAGCATTCTAGTGGCACGATTTTTTTTTAAAGAATAGATTTTTCGGATTTCCCATTAATTGATACACAATAACCAAAAGAATAATATGTAATATATTGTAGAAAAATGCAAAAAACATATACTTACAAAATTTGGTATTTGTTGGTATATTTTAAATTGTGCTGTTTTTATTATTATTAAAAAGGAGAGTTACCATGAATTTGTTTAAGAAATCAATCTTGTTAACATCGTGTTTAGGAGCTTTTTTTGCTTTGGGTTATGGTTTTGCAGAAGCAAGTAATGCTGATGTTGCATTTGCAAAGTGGGACCCTAATAAGGATTATGAATACACATTGGATAAATCAATCACTAAAAGTGAGAGAACTGCGATTATAACAGCTGATAACCAATGGAACAATGTTGATGATCCCGTCTATTATCTAAAGGAAAGTCCTGTAAAAACAGACATTGCTTCGTCAAAAAAAGATGCGATAAACATAATCTACACAGCCTCTCTTGGGACTACTGGTGGTAAACTTGCCGAAACAAGAGCTTATATCAACCGTTATGACTATGTTATCGAAGCAGATATAGTAGTCAACGAATCTTTTGCCTATTCGACCGGATCTAAACCTGATTCAAATACATTCCACCTACGAACCATCATGACTCACGAAATGGGACATGTACTTGGGATTGGTCATTTAGCAGATAAACCGGCTGTTATGTATGCAACTTTAGATAAGGATCAAGTGAAAATTCCTCTCTCAAAATATGATAAAGATGCTTATGTGATTAACCACTCTAAATAGCATCTAGGATTAAAAATAACAGGAGGTAAAAATAATGAAAATGAACATTAAAAGCGGAATAATCGCTTCTTCTATGATTTTAGCTTTTGGCCTTGGTTATGTGGTTTACGACACATATAATGTAACCAAGTCAACAATTCGTGTTGAAGGTACGTTAATCGAATTATCACCTGAGGAACTGGCTGCAGCAAGTTCCTTAATCATTGAAGGTAAAATTAATCACATTACACAGCCACAATGGAATACAGAGGATGGAAATGAGCCAGAAGTGATTGAGGATGCAGATGCAATTTATCGAGATATCACAATAAAAGTAAACAAAACGCATAAAGGTAAGGAATTAGACGAAGTCGTAGTTCGTGTTTACGGTGGAGAAACAGAAAACGTAATTATGGATATGGAAAATGCACCAGAATTTACTGAAAACGAGAAAGTCCTCCTATTTCTAAATGTTGATGATTCACCAGCGAACAAAACAAACTCTACTGATCACTATGCAATAGTGGGTTCCTACCAAGGAAAATTTAAAGTTAAAAATGATAAAGTTGACAATAAAAGAGAGAAATTCCAATTAAATGAGATAGTCGACATAATTGAAAGTCATAAAGATGACAAAAATCCTTTGCAGCAGTAAATCATGACGTTTTAACAGGAGTAACCCGCTAGTTGAGAATCTAACTAGCGGGTTACTCTCTTTTTACAAAAGTTCATATCGACAGGTCATTCTCTTTTCTTTATGAACTCCTTGTATAGCCTTCCAATCCACGATGACCCGCACCGGTCTTCGGATCGATGAAGCGCTGACGTTAACTTGGGATGACATTGACACCGAAACCGGCCGCTTAACGATCAATAAAACGCTGGTTTATCCGCTCAACTCGACGCCTTACATTTCGACGCCAAAGTCAAAGAACAGCGTGCGAGAATACTTCAAAGAGGTATGCAAGCGGGCCGAGCTTCCGGTTCTGTCTCCGCACGCTTTAAAGCACTCCCACGCGGTCCATCTTCTCAAAACCGGCGCAAATATAAAATACGTGTCCGAGCGACTAGGACACGCACGCAAGCGTCAAAGTCACAGCGGACACGTATTTACACATCACTAATAAGATTGAAAACGACGCACTCGCCCTTTACGAGAGGTACGTCCAAAATGGGCAAATCATGGGCAACCAGCCCAGCAGGAGCAGGAAAAGTCTATAATATTAAGCTTAACCGATGCTTCCCTCCATCTCGAACTTGATTAATTTTGCTCGAAATGACACGAACTGATTAGCAATAAATCCGGTCAGACCTTTGATATAAAGCCGTTCCTTCAAATGGTTTAAAATGGATTATAATTTCAACTTGGCACGGAAATTTGACTAATAAAACCATGTAGAAAGGATTAAAATTTTAGAACTCAATGTTTGCGAGGAAGGACAAGAACAATCATAAAAAGATACGGGTTTTTCTTCCTTACATTAGTCGTGATGAAACGTATCATATGTAAATGGGGTTTTTCACGAAATTTGGAACAGCACCTTTTCTAAATAGTAAAAGAGGTGCTGTTTTTGTTTTTTTATGATTAGATTAACATTTGTTGCATGAAAGCTTGTTTTTGTTTTTGTAATAAATATAATTTTTCTTGTTCATTTTGAATTTTATTATCCAATAAATTTAGAAACTCAGCAATTTTTCTTTGCTCTTCTAGAGTAGGAATATTGAATTTAAGTGTAGCGAAATCTTTATAGCTAATTGCTTTTCCATCTCTAATACCATAAGTTGTCGTGTTTAATCGCTGGATAAAAGAATCTGTTTTAAAAAATTTCGCGAAATATGGTTCGTAAATCTTTTTACCTTTTTTACGAAATACTGTATAAGCAGGGCTTACTAGACCCTGTAAATTGGAAATCTCAATGCCGCCTTGGAAAGAACGCAAACTAATAATAAAATCGTTCGTTTCTACAAGTTTGTATGATTTTAAATTCTCATTACTGAATGCCATATGTCTTTCTAAAGTATCTCTTAAGACCATCCCATTATCTTGAGTAGCAGAAAGGACAGGAAAATCACCATTGTGGTTTTTATTAGAAACTGACTCAAATAATTCATCAGCTTTAATATTAGTTTTCCACTCAGGGAAATCAGCCCCATTTTCATCCTTAAATCGCAATTTCTTACTAAAAAGCTTCTGCATATAGCCTTTTTTCTGTTCTTTCAGCAAGTTGATTTTTTCTTGTTGAAGTTGGATTTTCGAATCAAATTTCTCAAGAAAGCTACTTATTTTCACTTGTTCCTCTAAACTAGGTAGATAGAAATGATAGGATGCATATTCCTTAGAATTGATACCAGGTTGCCCAGAACGCATAGACATTACTTTAACCCAATTATTATATGATTGAGTCATTGTTTGATAATAAATAAATTTGGCATTATGTTTTTCTTCAATTCGTGCTCTAATTAAAAACCCTGCAAAGTATAGTTTTCCATCTTCCTTTTTATAAATGTAAGATTTACCTGTGCTTGCCCCGGTTCGTGCAAATACTATATCGTTTTCTTTTAATAAATACTCATCAGTTAGTTCCCCATCTGGTGAAACCCTATTATTCTTTATATATTTTCTACTTTCATCATCAATATCTGTTATACGAATGTATTGATTTTCACCATCGAATGGCTTGGCCGCAGCATTTAAACCGTATGATATTGATTTACAACAGTTTCCCAATGTAGTAAAAATCCATTCATCTTCAAACTCCTTAAATCTTAACGAAGGAATATGCATTTTTATACCTCCAACTCTTTGAAGTATTTCTCTAACTCTCGATCCACTTCTGCAATTTCATCATCAATTACTTTCAAGCGTTGTGCTACTGCTTGCAAATCAACTGTTGTTTCTTCTTCAAATGTATCCACGTAGCGAGGAATGTTTAAGTTATAATCATTTTCTTTGATTTCTTCTAATGTTGCTGCGTAAGAATACTTGTTGATTGTCTCGCGACTTAAGAATGTGGCAATGATTTTCTCAACGTGTTCATCTGATAAAAGGTTTTGATTTTTCCCTCTTTCAAATTCATTAGATGCATCAATAAATAATACATCGTCATCATGCTTACGGCATTTTTTGAATACAAGGATGCAAGTTGGAATACTTGTACCATAGAAAACGTTTCCTGGTAAGCCAATTACAGCATCTAAGTAATTTTTTTCTTCTATCAGATATTTACGAATTGTTCCTTCTGCTGCACCACGGAATAGGACACCATGTGGTAACACAACAGCCATTTTACCGTTATCATCCAATTGATGAATAAAATGTTGAATAAATGCAAAATCAGCTTTGGATTTTGGTGCTAATTTAGCATAAGCACTAAAGCGTTCATCTTCTTTGAATTTGTCGTCAGCACTCCATTTTGCTGAGTATGGAGGATTTGCAACGATCACTTCAAAGCGTTGCTCGATATGTTGTGGTTCTTCTAATGTATCAGCATTCCTAATATCAAAGCGTTGGTAGGGAATACCATGTAGCAGCATATTCATTCGAGCTAAGTTATATGTTGTCGAAACTTTCTCTTGTCCGTAATATTTGTGTACCTTTGCCTCTTTTCCTACACGTAATAGTAACGAGCCAGATCCACAAGCCCCATCATAAACATCACGAATTTCTGTTTTTCCAGCAGCCACAATCTTCGCTAAGATTTTAGACACTTGTTGAGGCGTATAGAACTCTCCCGCCTTCTTCCCAGCGTTTGCAGCGAACTGAGAAATCATGTACTCATACGCATCACCTAATACATCGATTTCTGCATTGTCTTGTTCAAATGGAATTTCTGCAATATTGACGATGACTTTACTTATAAGATTTGAACGGTCTTTAACTGTGCGACCTAAACGTGATGATGTTAAGTCCATGTCATCAAATAAGTTTTGGAAGTCGTCTTGACTTTCTGTACCTAATGTTGATGATTCAATTGCTTTTACACCGTTTTGAAGCATTTCTACGTCAAAATTGCCGTTTACTCCTTTTTCAATTTCTTTAAGGAAATATGAGAACAAAAATTGTGGTTCTACTATATAACCTAACTCATCAATAAGATATTCTGCTAAGTCCTCGCGGTACTCTTCATTTTCCCATGCTTCAGCATAAGAAATGTTGTCTTCCCTTAATAATTGGTTTGCACGTGCTTCTACTTTTTCTGATAGGTAACGATAGAAAATTAACCCTAGAATATAATCCTTGAATTCACTAGCATCCATTTGACCTCGAAGGTCATTAGCCATCGCCCATAATTTTTTATGTAATTCAGCCTGTTGTTGACGTTGTTTTTCACTTGTTGTCATCGTAAGTTCCTCCTCAAGTTTGATGATTAATTCACGTTGATACTCTGAATTAGCCTCTGTTGAATATATTGCTGTTGCAATTCACGTTTTTCAGTCATTAACGATTCTTTTCTCTTTTTTAACTGAGCTATTTTGCCAATAATTATTTGCTTTCGGATAGGTGGTAAGTCAATTTCTAAATCCTTTAAATGAGACAGCTTCAATAATGAAATAACTGTTCCCTCACTTAATACTGACAACTGCTTTCGAATGGATGGATATTCATTAAAGTACCATTCAAAGAAGGCTGCATCTACATCACTTGTTAATTCGATTTTTATGAAATTATTTGTTAACAATAGTCCGCTATATTTCTCGGGTAACAGAGCAATTTTTTGTGTATGCGTGTGTAAAATAAGACTGACTGTGTCAGTTAGCAGTTGTGGTACCAATTTTTCTTTCGGTACAGCAATTTCCACATTTTTTTCATTTGAAATTCGATAAGCTAAGCCCAGTGTTTCGTTAAATTCCTTTAATGATAATGGTTTGACTTTTGTTGTCTCAACGTTGTCAGAAAAAGCTTCCAACCGATTCGCAAAAGCACCTTGTGTAAATTTTGCAATTTGATATAGTTTCACAACACTCCTCCTTTGATATTTTTTAATATATCAACACCTATGAATATAATGTAAATGATATTTCAAAAAATATCAATGTTTTCTCATTTGATTTTTGATATTTTTTAAAATAACAAGAAAAAGCGCTAATTTAGCGCCCTCTCATTTATTAAATGGGTTATGTGGTAACTACGCACCGTATTTTTCGGTAAAGTCACGAATGAAAGTAATAATTGCTTTGATTGCTTTATTCTTTTTCAAGAACGAGCCTGATAAAGAATCCATAATTGCATTTTTTTCAATTAAAGTGGAATACTCATATGTTGATACTTGTTCACGTAATATACTGTCTTCAATGTTTACTTGTTTTGCAAATGTTGTGAGTTCTTGCTCACTCATTTCTTCTTCGTAACGGTTATATGCATCCATCACAGATTCATTAGGGGCTAATATTGGTGCAACCTTATCTAAGAACCCTTTTATCAATTCAATTTTTAGACGTAACTTCGGATCAGATGCATGGTCTAATTCTTGTTTGATAAAACGAATCTCTTTGTCACGTTCTTTTTCGTTTTCTGTGTTAAGGTTCGCAATTAAATTCAAAATGTAGCTGACATTAATCTTGTCTGTATGCATTAGCTCTAACTCAAAGTCGATGTCATGCAAGATCGATTCTTTTGGCACTTCACTACGCTTAAAATCTTCGTAAACCTTGAAATATTTGCTCTTGTAATCTTCATATGATTGTTGTGAAATTGTTAGCTCTGATTCATCAAACTCAAAATCAGAAAATGACTGTAAACGTTGAAGGAATTTCGTCACATTTTTGAATGCAATGATAAATTGCCGCTTATCTTCCTCGCTTTCTAGCTCGTCTACTTCTTCAGGAATGACTGCAACATTTCGTAAGTTTTTCACTGCTTCCTTAAACGCTTTTAAATATTCATCGTAGCTCCCCATTAAAACGGTATCAACGTTGTCCGTTCTAGAGAATAACTTAATTGCTTCATCTGTTTTTTCTTTTAAATTTCGATAGCAAACAATATTTCCGTATGGTTTAGTAGATTTCTCTACACGATTTGTACGGCTATATGCTTGCAACAAATCATGATATACCATGTTCTTATCCACATAGAGTGTATTAAGTGGCTTGCTATCAAATCCAGTTAAGAACATCTTTACGACAAGTAAAATATCTATTTGGGCATTTTTCACTTTTTTTGATACATCAGAAAAATAACGATCCCATGTTTCTGTCGAGAAGTCTGTATCACAAATTTGGTTATAATCTGAAATCATGCGGTCTAATGCTTCACGAGAATGTTCACCTGTACCATCACTTTCCTCGTTTTGCCCATATGAAAAAATTCCAGCAATCTTTAAATCATGATTCTTAGAGTTAAAAATATCGTAATACTTAATTAACGTAGGAATAGAATCAACTGCAAACATAGCGCAATAGCCTTTGCTCTTCGAACGTCGTAGATGATTACTAATTATATGGTCAGCTACTAAGTTTAAACGTCGTTCCTCATGCCAAACTTCATCTGTATCAATCGCTTGTACTTTTGTATCATCTGTTTCATCGATATTAGCGTTAAAGGTACGAATGTATTCTACTGAGAAACCAAGTACGTTCCCATCACGGATAGCATCTTTAATAAGGTAATAATGCAAGCATTTTTCAAAAAGGTCGGCAGTTGTACGTCCATCTTGACTTTTATTCTCGATAAAGCGTGGTGTTCCCGTAAAACCAAAGTATTGAGCATTTTGGAAGTGACGATCAATCTCTTTTCGCATATCACCAAATTGGCTACGATGACATTCATCAATAATAAAAACGACTTTTTCTTGTTTATATGGTTCCATAATCTTAGCGTACTTTGGACTTTTGATTGCATTGTTCATTTTTTGAATTGTTGTCACAATGAATCTCTTCATAGGATTCTGTATTTGCCCAATAAGGACTTCGGTTTTGTCTGTGCGGTCAACCGCTCCCTTCTGGAACTTGTTGAACTCAGCAATGGTTTGACTGTCTAAGTCTTGACGATCAACGAGGAAGAATACTTTTTTGATGTTTTCCTCATCAGCTAAAATTTGCCCAGCTTTGAAGGAAGTCAGTGTTTTACCCGAACCGGTTGTATGCCAGATGTAGCCGTTGTTGTTTGTTTCGGTTGCTCGCTTTACAAGTGCTTCAATTGCATAAACTTGATATGGACGCATAACCATTAATGCTTTATCTGTATCATTAATGACCATATAACGACTAATCATCTTCGCAAGATGGCATGGATTTAAAAATGTACTACTGAAACTTTGTAAGTTTGAAATCAGTTCATTTTTTTCATCTGACCAAAAGAATGTAAATCCAAATTGAATGTCATAATCAGAATTCGAAAAATACTTTGTATCGACACCATTACTTATTACAAATATTTGTAGAAAACGATATAAACCTGGAAATGTATGGCGACGATAGCGTTGGATTTGGTTAAACGCTTCTTTAAAGTCTAACCCTCGTCTTTTTAATTCTATTTGAACGAGAGGTAATCCATTAATTAAGATAGTGACGTCATAACGATTGGTGTACTTTCCAGTCACAGTGGTTTGTGTTGTAACCTGAAAAAGATTCTTACACCAATCTTTTGTGTTTAGCAACTCTACATATAATTGAGTACCATCTTCACGTTCGATTAATAATTTATCACGTAGGATTTTGGCAGAATCGTAAATGCTTTTGCCTTCTATTAATGTAAGAATCCTTTTAAATTCTATATCAGATAATGGTTGTCCATTTAGTTTATGTTCATTAAATAAATTAAGTTGTTGCTTAAAATTAGCTAATAATGCATCATAGTCCGCAATCTTGACCGCATTATAGCCTTGATTTACAAGTTGTTTATGTAAGTTTTTTTCAAGTTCTGCTTCAGGTTGGTATGCCATTTGGTAGGAACCTCCTTAATACCATCGTCCCTTTTATTATACTTAAAAATTAATGTTTAAGTTTCATTTTTATTTTTAATATTGTTTGTGGAACAGTAACCATCGATTCAGGCATACCTTAAAACATAGTGTCAGCGCGATTAAAATATCTTTCTGTTATGAAAAGCATTTTACATTATGCCGTTCATGAACTTGAAGTGCTTGAAAAAAACCCGGCTGATAAATTAAGAGTTCCAGTTCAGGATTCTGTTGCCATAAAGAAAGAAAAAGTGAAATATTTTAGCCTTGAGGAATTAAACCAGTTATTAGATTTTATGAAAAAATACAAATATCAACGCTTTCCTAATCATCAGCTTTACTACATACTTATGTACTTTTTAAGCAAAACCGGTTTAAGGATATCTGAAGCTTTAGCTTTAAGATGGGTAGATATTATTGGTGATAAAGTAACTATAGATAAACAAGCAAGCCGTGATGATAATAACAGTGTAAAATTAACGACATTAAAAAATTCTTCTTCCTATCGCACTATCAAAATAGACCCTGATTTAGTACGTGAATTAAAGAAGTTTAAGATGAAGCAAAATGAATGAATTCTAGGAAATACAAGATTCCGCAAAAATGAAGATGGCATTGTATTTCAAAATTATAACGGGCATTATTTAACACCTTCTACTTTTCGTGAAACCATGCAAGATTACTGCAAAAATGCCGGTGTTGATTATAAAGGCACCCACGGCTTTAGACATATTCATGCGGTGCTGCTGCTTGAATCAGAGGCGAGCCTTAAATATGTATCAAATCGCTTGGGGCATAAACCATCAAAACAACAGCGGATACTTATCTTGATATTACCGAAAAAATAGAAGAAGACGAACTTCAAAAGTTCGCCTCCTATGCTAAAAGATAAGTTCAACTTGGCACGAATTTGGCACGCCACCAAGTTGGCACGATATATAATCCCCTCAAACCCGCAATATATAAAGGTTTTTTTGATATTATCCGATACTACCTTCCATCTCAAACTTAATGAGACGGTTCATCTCCACCGCATACTCCATCGGCAATTCTTTCGTGAATGGCTCGATGAAGCCCATGACGATCATTTCGGTCGCTTCTGCTTCCGACAGGCCGCGGCTTCGCAGGTAGAAAAGCTGATCCTCGGACACTTTGGATACAGTCGCTTCGTGCTCCAGCGTGATGTTGTCGTTCATGATCTCGTTGTACGGGATCGTGTCGGACGTGGACAGTTTATCGAGAATCAGCGTGTCGCACTTGATGTTGGACTTGGAGCCTTCCGACTTGCGTCCAAACTGCGCCAGACCGCGATAGGTTACTTTTCCGCCGTCACGGGAGATCGATTTGGAAATGATTGTGGATGTGCAATCCGGTGCCAGGTGAATCATTTTGGCGCCTGCGTCCTGGTGCTGTCCTTTTCCTGCTACTGCGATGGAAAGAACCGTACCTTTGGCGCGTGGGCCTTTCATGATAACTGCCGGGTATTTCATCGTCAGCTTGGAACCGATGTTGCCATCGATCCATTCCATGTTTGCATCAGCGTAAGCAACCGCACGTTTGGTTACGAGGTTGTATACGTTGTTGGACCAGTTTTGGATCGTGGTGTAACGGCAACGCGCGCGCTCTTTGATGATGATTTCTACAACAGCGGAGTGCAAGGAATCCGTGCTGTAGATCGGAGCTGTACAGCCCTCTACGTAATGCACGAACGAATCTTCGTCCGCGATGATCAGCGTACGCTCGAATTGGCCCATGTTTTCCGAGTTGATACGGAAGTAAGCTTGCAGCGGTGTTTCCACTTTGATGCCTTTTGGCACGTAAATGAAGGAACCGCCGGACCATACTGCCGAGTTCAGTGCCGCAAACTTGTTGTCTGCTGGCGGGATTACGGTCGCGAAGTATTCCTTCACGATGTCAGGATACAGCTTTACTGCCGAATCCATGTCGCAGAAAAGAACGCCCAGTTTCTCCAGGTCTTCCTGCATGTTGTGGTAAACTACCTCGGATTCGTACTGAGCCGATACACCTGCGAGGAACTTTTGCTCCGCTTCCGGGATACCCAGCTTGTCAAAGGTTGCCTTGATTTCTTCCGGCACCTCATCCCAGCTGCGGCCTTGCTTTTCCGAAGGCTTTACATAGTAGGTGATGCTGTCGAAATCGAGGTCGTCCAGATCGCCGCCCCATTTTGGCATCGGCATGCTGTTGAAAATATCCAAAGCTTTCAAACGAAACTCCAGCATCCACGCCGGCTCGTCTTTGATCTTGGAAATTTCCTCGACGATCTCGCGGGTCAAACCCTTTTTCGTACGGAATACAGAAACGTCCTTATCGTGAAAGCCGTACTGGTAATCCTGTATCTCAGGGGCTTTTTTAGCCATCGTTGCTCACTCCTTCTTCATTCATGTCCTTACCTGATGCTATTTTTGCTCTGCCTGTTTGATGCCTTGCTCCAGCGCTTTCCAGGCCAGAGTGGCGCACTTGATCCGCGCAGGGAACTTGGCTACGCCTGACAAAGCTTCGATGTCACCCAAATCAATCGAGTCGTCGATTTCTTTGCCCTGCATCATCTCGGAGAACTTGTGCGCCAGTTCAAGTGCTTCCTCCACTGGCATGCCTTTGACCGCATCCGTCATCATCGAAGCCGATGACATGCTGATCGAACAGCCTTCGCCGAGAAACTTCGCATCTACCACCTTGCCCTCTTCCACTTTCAAAGAGAGCGAGATGCTGTCGCCACAAGTCGGGTTATTCAAATTAACAATGAGTCCGTCGGATTCTTCCAGCTTGCCGCGATTGCGCGGTTTCTGGTAGTGGTCCATGATCACGCGGCGGTATAAATCATCAAGAGAAGACATTGCCGAAATACTCCTTCGTCTTCTTCAATCCCGCTACCAGCACATCCACTTCTTCCTCTGTGTTGTACAGGTAGAAGCTTGCCCGAGCGGTAGCCGTCACATTCAGCCAGCGCATAAGCGGCTGTGCGCAGTGATGGCCTGCACGAACTGCGATCCCGTAGCTGTCCAGCACAGTAGCCAGGTCATGCGGATGCACCGTATCCAGATTGAATGTAATTAAACTGCTGCGGTCTTGCTGCGGTCCGTAAATTTTCAGTCCTTCGATCTCGCGCATTTGCTCCATGGCGTATTTCACCAGGTGCTTTTCATGACGCTCGATGTTTTCCATCCCGATTTCTTCCAGGAAGTCGATCGCAGCACCAAGTCCGATCGCGCCTGCGATGATCGGCGTTCCGCCCTCGAATTTCCACGGAAGCTCTTTCCACGTAGAATCGTACATATCCACGTAGTCGATCATTTCACCGCCAAATTCCATCGGCTCGACTTGCTCCAGCACCTCGCGCTTTCCGTACAAAACGCCGACTCCGGTAGGGCCAGCCATTTTGTGGGCAGAAAACGTGTAAAAATCGCAATCCAAATCCTGGACGTCGATTTTTTTGTGCGGAGCGCCCTGAGCGCCGTCCACGAACAAAAGGGCACCGTGCTGATGGGCAATCTGGGCAATTTCCTTGATCGGAGTAGTATCTCCAAGTACGTTGGAAATATGGTGAATGGCAACGATCTTGGTATTGTCTGTTACTGTTTCCTTGACCGCTTCGAGAGTGACGGTACCGTCCTCTGCCAGCGGAATGAACTTGAAAGTCGCTCCGGTAGCCTTGGCTGCCTGCTGCCACGGAATGAAATTGGCGTGGTGCTCGACCAGTGTGGTCACAATCTCATCCCCGGGCTTCAGAACCAGACGCGCGTAGCCGTAGGCAATCGTATTGATCGCCGACGTCGTGCCGCGCGTAAAGACGATCTCCGCCGCTTCGCGGGCGTTGATGAAGGCGCGAACCTTCTCTCTCGCGCCCTCGTAGCCGTCTGTCGCCCGGTTGCCCAAGGTGTGCACGCCGCGGTGCACGTTGGAGTTGAACTCCTTGTAGTATTTATCCATCGCCTCAATTACCGGAAGCGGTTTTTGAGAGGTTGCTCCATTGTCTAGATAAACGAGCGGATGACCGTTTACCTCTTGGTGAAGGATGGGAAAATATTTCCGAAGCTCCTTGGCGTTCATTAGCCTAACTTCCTTTCAAGCGCCTGACGGAGTTTGTTTCTCACTTCTTCCACCGGAATCTCGGAAACGACCGGATCGAGGAAGCCGAGAATGATCAGACGTTCTGCGCCCTGACGGGAAATTCCACGCGACATCAAGTAGTAGATGGACTCTTCACTGAAGCGTCCTACCGAAGCAGCATGCCCCGCTTTGACGTCATCCTCATCGATCAAAAGGATCGGGTTGGCATCGCCACGAGCTTTTTCACTCAGCATCAGGATATTTTCCGCCTGCACACCGTTTGCCTTTTCAGCGCCTTTTTCGATTTTGGTGATACCGTTCAAAATGCTGACTGCTTCACCTGTCATAACAGCCTTGCTCACCATGTCAGACTCGGAGTGGGTTCCGATATGCTGCACCTGGGAAGTCAAGTTTTGACGCTGGGAACCTGTCCCTACCGAAATGGACTTGGTCAGTGCGTTCGAACCTGTTCCTTTGAGAACAGTAGTATTGTTGGCAACCGTGTTGCCATCGTTCATTTCGCCCAAAATCCATTCCATGTTTCCGTCACGATCAACGATTGCGCGACGGAAGCTGTAGTCGTGCACTTCTGTGGACAGGGAACGCACGGAAGCTACCTGCACGGATGCGCCAGCTCCTACGAACACTTCCGCAATGCTGTTCGCTACCATGCTTTTGCCTTCGCCGGATACGTATGTATCGACGTAGGTTACTTTGCTGTTCGCTTCTGCCACGATCAACACGTGAGGAGCCAACAGCGCATGGTCACCAGCGATTTCGTATACAACCTGAAGCGGTGCATCTACTTCTACATTTTTCGGAACGTAGAGGAAAACGCCGCCGTTTGCAACTGCGGCATGCAGCGCACTCAGTTTATGCTCGTCTTGCGCAATGACTTGATGCATGTATTTTTGAACGAGTTCGCCATGATTTTGCAAAGCGTCAGCCAGCGTTGTAAAAATCACGCCTTGTGCTTTCAGCTCGTCTGTCACGGCATGAAAAACGGTGGAGGCATTTTTTTGCACAACCAGGTTTTTCACGCTGTCCACATCTATTTGCCCTTTTACCAATTCGCTCAGCTCATTGGCCGACGCTACCTTGGCAGTGGTTTGAAACGGATCGAAATCAACAGTATTCCACTTGTCAATCTTCGTTTTCTCCAAAGCGGGAAGCGGAAGCTCTCCCGCCGCCTTCAGTCCGGCGAGGCGCTTTTCCAGGAACCAGGCAGGCTCCTGATTAGCTTTGGAGTACTCGGTGATCGCTTCGGAACCGAAGCGGAGCTGTACATCCACACTCATTTCACTGCTGCCTCCTTCTTCCTACACGTTGGCGTTTACGGTTTCGTCCTCGATGCCGAGCTCTTCTTTGATCCAGTCGTAGCCTTCTGCCTCCAGGCGCTCAGCCAATTCAGGACCACCGGACTTCACGATACGACCTTGCATCATGACGTGTACGAAGTCAGGCTTTACATAGTTCAGCAAACGTTGGTAGTGAGTGATGATCAAGAAACCGCGGTCAGCGGAACGCATTTCGTTTACACCATTGGCTACGATTTTCAGCGCGTCGATGTCCAGGCCGGAGTCAATCTCATCGAGGATACAGATGCTTGGCTCCAGGAGCATCATTTGCAAAATTTCATTGCGCTTTTTCTCCCCGCCGGAGAAACCTTCGTTCAGGTAGCGGTGAGCAAAAGAATCGTCCATTTCCAGCGTGTTCATTTTTTTGTCCATCTCGCGGATGAATTTCATCAGGGAGATTTCGTTGCCTTCGCCGCGACGCGCATTGATTGCGGAACGCAGGAAGTCAGAGTTCGTTACGCCACTGATTTCGGACGGGTATTGCATAGCCAGGAACAGACCTGCGCGTGCGCGCTCGTCTACTTCCATTTCCAAAAGGTCGTCGCCATTGATCAGCACTTCGCCATCTGTTACCTCATATTTCGGGTGACCCATCAGCGTAGATGCCAGTGTCGATTTACCGGTACCATTCGGTCCCATGATCGCGTGCACTTCTCCGCCCTTGATTTCCAAATTCAGACCCTTGAGGATCTCTTTTTCTTCGATCTTGGCGCGAAGGTTTTTTATTTGCAAATGCGGTACTGCTGTCATCTGAATTCCCTCCATACACGTCAAAAGTGAGTTGGTAAATTCTCAATCCATTCTCAATAACTATCTTATAATAAGAATAATTATAAATCAAGGAATGAAACATATCTGTATTTTTTATATCATTATATATAGAAAGTACGCTTTTGCTTCCTATTTCCTTTCCAAATAGGGCACCCACCCAAGCATTTTTTCCCAGTTCGCTTCTTCCAATACCCTTTTCCAAATTCCTGAAAAAGTTTCTTGTCCTCAGTTGCCCGAGATTGTTCCCGAAATGGAAAAAGCCACACCCGATGGCTCGTGTAAAAGCCTGCCATTGGAAGCTTACCCGAGTAAATATCGCGCGTCAAATGGAAAAGCTGTGCCTGCCACAAAAAAACCCGTCAGCGACAAACTGACGGGTTTCGCAATCAAGCTATAGGTATAGGTGCGCTTACGCTTTTGGACCTGCCGTAGCGATATCCGTTGCGTTCGGGAATTTCTTCTGGAAGTTCTCGATGAAACGTGCAGCCAAGTCAGCTGCCTGTTTGTCGTAGTCTTCCTTGTTTGCCCATGTGTTGCGCGGTTGCAGCACTTCTGCCGGCACGTTCGGGCAAGAAGTCGGCACGTGTACGCCAAAGATTGCATCTTGCACGTACTCTACTTTTTCCAGCTCGCCGTTCAAAGCTGCGGTAACCATTGCACGCGTGTAGGAAAGCTTCATGCGCTGTCCAACACCTACAGGGCCGCCAGTCCAGCCAGTGTTTACGAGGTAAACCTGAACATCGCGCTCATCGATCTTTTTACCGAGCATTTCGGCATAAACAACCGGATGCAGCGGCAGGAAAGGAGATCCGAAGCATGTAGAGAACTCGGTTTGCGGAGCCGTTACGCCGCGCTCTGTACCTGCCATTTTGCTTGTATAGCCGGACAGGAAGTGATACATCGCTTGCTCTTTGTTCAGCTTGGAGATTGGAGGCAGAACGCCAAACGAATCGGCAGTCAGGAAAATGATGACGTTTGGCTGGCCGCCCACTCCAGGAATCACTGCGCCGGAGATTGCCTCTACCGGGTAAGCTGCGCGCGTATTTTCCGTATATTTGGTGCTGTCGTAATCTGCTGCGTGAGTAACAGGGTCTACGTCTACGTTTTCCAGAACCGTGCCGAATTTGATGGCGTTCCAGATTTGCGGTTCGCCTTCTTCGGACAGCTTGACGCATTTTGCGTAGCATCCGCCCTCGATGTTGAATACGCCATTGTCGGACCAGCCGTGCTCGTCGTCACCGATCAAGAAGCGGTTCGGGTCAGCGGACAAAGTCGTTTTGCCTGTACCGGACAATCCGAAGAACAACGCTACGTCGCCGTCTTTGCCTACGTTTGCCGAGCAGTGCATGGACAGTACGTTGCGCTCAGGCAAAAGCATGTTCATGACGCTGAAAATCGATTTTTTCATCTCGCCCGCATACTCGGTGCCACCGATCAATACGGTTTTTTGCTCAAAGCTCATCACGATGAAAGTTTCGGAGTTGGTTCCGTGAACCGCCGGATTTGCTTTGAAGTTCGGCACGTAGATGACAGTAAACTCTGCTTCGTGCGCTGCTAGTTCGTCCGCAGAAGGACGGATGAACAGCTGATGCGCAAACAGGTTGTGCCAAGCGTATTCGTTTACGACGCGGATTGGCAGACGGTAAGTCGTGTCTGCACCAGCAAAACCGTCAAACACAAACAGCTCGTTTTTCGTTTGCAAGTAGTGAAGTACGTCCTGCTGGAGTACCTGGAATTTTTCCGGGGAAATCGGCTGGTTAACCGGCCCCCAGTTAATCTTATCGTGTACGGAAGCTTCGTCCACCACAAATTTGTCCTTTGGCGAACGGCCGGTAAACTTGCCTGTTAGCGCATTGAGCGCCCCCTTGTCGGTCAAAATCCCTTCGCCACGCTTTACTGCCATCTCAACGAGTCCAGCTACAGGCAGGTTGCGATGTACCTGAGTAGCTCCCAGAATGTCAGAAAGCTTGTGAACCGTATTGGTCTCCATGTGTGAACGATCTCCTTCCCAAAATGTATATCCAGTTAAGTTAACTTTTTCATTGTCGTTCGATTTGTAATTAGTATATCACATTTAATCAAATAAGCCACATAATTTTATAATCTGTTGTGGAGAATGTGTGAATAACCTCCCTTGTAGTTTTCCCATCCTACAGTATTTCAGTTCTTCCTCTTCATGTCCACCCCCTAGTGAAAGAATGGATGCAAAAAACCCGCTGCATCAGCGGGTTAGACAGTGCATTTTTTAGCCCAAAGTCTTGGCAGCAGCATGCTCAAACGTGCGAACGATGACGCGGCTGAGGATTCCGACACCGTCTTTTAGAGCCGACTGCTCGAATTGCATGTGCGGGTGATGCAATCCAGGCTGCAAGTCGCAACCGAGAGCGAGCATTGTCGCTTTGATTCGCGGCCGCTCCACTGTGTAATAATGGAAGTCTTCCGCTCCCGGGCTGACTGGCGCAGGCTTCAGGTTGTCCGCTCCGAGCACGTCGACGATCGCCTGTTCCATCAATCCCTTCGCTTCCTCATCCACTTCCGCGGCAACCATTCGCGAACCTTCTTCCAGCTTGATTTGCGCTTGATAAGACGCAGCAATTCCTTCTATCATCTGGCGGACGCGGGCAATCAGCTCGTCCATCGCCTGATTCGTTTGCGCGCGCAAATCGAGGGCGAATCTCGCTTTGTCGGGAATGATGTTGTAGCTCTCTCCTCCCGCTTGCAGCATCGTCATTTTGACAGTGGCCGGGACCATCGGATTCAAATGGATTTGACCGATTCCCGAGATGATCGCTCCTGCCACTTCGATCGCATTCACCCCGAGGTGAGGTCTGGCTCCATGCGCTGACACTCCCGTGATCTCTCCGTACAAAAACATCGCCCCGCCGTTGTAAATGGCTGGCCCTGCTGTGCCATTCGCCATTTCCTGAATCGGACGGAGATGGACGCCGTACAAATAGTCGATGTCGTCCACGACACCTTTTTCCACCAGCTTCAAAGCGCCTGTGCCTTTTTCTTCTGCCGGCTGGAACAAGATTTTCAGCTTTCCGGGCGGCTGGTAGCCGGATGCAATCAACGCCTCCACGGTTTCGACAATCATGGTCATGTGCGCATCGTGCCCGCAGGAATGATTGGCGCGCCACTCCCCGTCCACTTCTTGCCACAGTGCATCAATATCGGTTCGAAGTCCTACGACAGGCTTGCCTTCTCCCCATTCGGCGACAAGTCCCGTACAATCGGCAAAAGTGGTTACCTTAAGCCCAAGCGCCTGCATCCTTTCGACCAGATAGCGTGTCGTCTCGACCTCTTGCCAGCTGATTTCCGGATTCGCATGCAAATAACTGAATGTTTCGTCAATGGTTTGCCCACGCGAAACAATCGCCTCTTTCAACGCCAAGCTATTAGACATGATTGCGCCTCCCCCAATCGTTTCTTCCTCATTATACCACATTTTCGCTATTTATTCGGAATCGTTCGAAAGTGGGGCGGCTGGCCGGCTACTTGCACGTCAGCCGCAAAATCGCATCGAGCTTCAACTGATCGCGCAGCGTGCCTATTATTTTCACCTGCTGCTTGGCTAGTGCATATACAAGCTCATCCCCGCCAAACAGCATCTCCATCTGATGTTCGCCTCCCCTGACGATCAGGTCGGCAGATTGCTCCTCCTCCCAAACTCCTGCCGAAACACCGCCTTTTGATATCGTCAACTGCCAACGCGATGCCGTATCATCAATCACGATCCCGATCCGTTTTTCCCAGCCAGTCGTTACAAACCGCAGGTGCGTCTTCTTTTGCAGCCGTTCGCCAACCTCGTCAAGCAATTTGCCGATCCCGATCATAGGTACGCCCCCTCTCTTTTCCAATGGGTTCGTTTTTTGCTCCGTCGAATCCTTTGGCGAGGAATAAGAACCGTTGTCGGGTCTTGTCACGGCGGCTGCCTTTTTCTCGACACTGTTTTTTTCGCCTGTCGAAATCATAAAAAAAGCACCTGCGATTGCCGCAGATGCCTGTTTGCCTTTACCTGTTATTCATCAAATTCGTCCTTGTCCAGTCGAACCTCCAGATGATGGCCATCTGGCGTCTCAAAGTACAAGTTAAAACTCGTAGGCTGCGTGATCGGACCTCGGTAGCAAATGTTTTCTGCTTCCAGCTTGTCGACCAGATAGTCCAGCTCAGCACGGCTCGTTACGGAAAAGGCGAGGTGATCTACCTGCCCTACGCCACCCTTGCCTTCCGCCCCGCCATGCGGATGGAGACCGATCCGTGTGTATGTGCCAATTTGAAAGTAGACAGGTGCTCCTTCCACCATATTCTCTTCCGGGATGGGGACTTCCAAAATGTCCTTAAAAAACCGAGCTACCTTCACGACATCGCTGCAATTCAACGCGATGTGGTGAACGCCTTTCAAATGAAACATTCACACTGCCTCCCACGTCAACTAAAGGTCATGCGCTTTTTTGCGACACTTGCTTGCGTTTATTGTACTGCTTCAGTCGTTCGCTTAACCGTTTCAAGCGATTCATAAGGGCTTCGCGCCACTCGTCATCCTGCAACTCCTTCGCGACTCCGAGCAAATCCAAGGAAATATCGATCTGCTGCTTCAAAACTTCTGCGAAGCTTGCAGCTTCATCCGTCATGGTACAATTCTCAAACAACTCGGATGTATTGTCAACATTGACAAAATCAGCGAAATCGACTTCCGGCGCCTGATCTCCCTGAGCATATTCTACTAAAATTTCGTACTCTCCCTCAATAGCGGGATGAACCTCAATTCTGTCACATACAGGACAAAACATGATGGGGACATTGTGTACAAGCGTTTTATAATGACGGACTGAGCCTACGGAACCTACCATTCCAGCACCACAACAAAAACTCATAAATAGTCTCCCTCCTTGTTCTCCAGACTTCAGAACAACTGCGTCTGGCCGAAACTATCTGTCTGTATCCGCATTGTAACCCGTAATCCCATGAATGCTCTACCCGCAAAAAGATACCAATCGGTTTATGGTAAAACAATTAGTTATCCCATTGTACTCGATTTGCCACTGTTTGAACACCGTTTTCTGATTAATTTGAAACTTTTCCCGCATTCACCTAAATTTCATACAGATTTCATACAGAGAAGTTTGAATCAAACCGATATAGGGAATAGTTATTCAGCTAGTAAACGAAAAAGGAGAGCGGATGTATGTTTCGTTTTAAAAGCCTACGAGCCAGGACTCTTACCATTACCCTTCCTGTCATTGTCATTACCTTGGCACTTCTCATGGGCATGGCCTTTATGTTCTCCTACACGCTGTTGAACAAGGAACTGACGGACAAAATGAACTATCAGTTGGACGTGCTTAGCGGCAAAGTGGAGAAAGAACTGGAGACACACAGCAAAGTCACAGAGCACATGGCACGGACAATTGAAATGACTCCTCTTACGTATTCGCTGGAGCAACTAGATTCCCTGCTGAACAAAACAGTTCCCGTGAACCAGACCTCGGTCGGGATGGGAATTTTCATGGAGCCGTATGCCTTCGATCCGAGCAAACAGTTCGTTTCGACTTATGGCGCAAAAAAAGACGGCAAGGTGGACATTACGTATGAATACAGTACACCCGCCTACAACTACCCTAGTCAAGAATGGTACAAAATCGGAAAAGCAACATCAAAGGTAACCGATTACACGCCGCCTTACTATGATGAGGTTTCCAAAATTTCTATGATGACTGTGGTGGCTCCGTTTTACTCCCCCGACAAAAAGCTTTTGGGTGTAGCCACAGACGACATTACGCTCACAGACATTCAAACGATGGTTTCCGGCACGCAAGTAGGCAAGACTGGCTGGGCTTTCATGCTTGATCAGGACGGCAAATTCCTGTCTCATCCGCAAACGGACAAGCTGATGGTGCAATCCGTGCAAAGCGACAGCAACACGTCTCTTGCCGAAATTGGCCCGGCGTTGCTTTCAGAAAAGGAAGGCGCGAAAACTTTTACCGATGAGAACGGGATCAATCGCTTGTACTTCCAAAAAATCGCTGGCACAAACTGGACAATTGCTCTCGTCATGCCGGAAAATGAATTTTTCGAGCCTTTGAGCATGCTGTTTTATCAGCTTTTGGCAGTCAGCCTGTTTGGGCTTTTGATTCTCATCGCCGTCATTTATTTCTTCAGCAAGTATTTGACCGGACAAATCAACAAGGCAAACCAGCTCTCGCAAGCATTGTCCGCTGGCGATTTCACCGCTTCGATGGATGTGAAAACGGCCGATGAGATGGGCGTCATGGCCAGCCGCTTCAATACGATGACCGCCAATCTGCGCGACACGCTTGGGCAGGTCAGCTATAACGCACAGCAGGTCGCCGCTACTTCCGAACAACTGATGGCTAGCGCCGAGCAGACGAGCAAAGCGACAGAGCAGATCGCCCAGTCTGTCCAGGAAATCGCCTACGGGACAGAACTGCAAGTGGACGCGACCAATCAGGGCAGCGATGTGATCAACGAAATTGCCCAACATATTTCTTTGATGGAAAAAGGAATCGAAGAAGTCAGCTCCTCCACTCGCGATGCAAACCGTCAGGCGACAGAAGGCAACCAGATGGCCGCCAAAACGGTAGAGCACATGACCGTGATTCACGACCAAATGAAGCAAACGGCAACGACTGTCAACGCACTGGGTCAACGCTCTCAGGAAATTGGACAGATGATCTCGCTCATCACTTCGATTGCCAACCAGACCAACCTGCTTGCCCTGAACGCCGCCATCGAAGCTGCCAGAGCAGGCGAACAAGGTCGCGGCTTCGCCGTAGTAGCCGACGAGGTGCGCAAACTGGCTGAACAGTCCAGCTCGGCGGCTGAACAAGTAAGCAACATCGTCGCCGACATTCAGCGCGATACGGAATCCGCCATCGCTGCCATGAGTCACGGCTCCGTCATCCTCGGAGAAGGCATGTCTTTGGTGAACTCGACGGGAACGGCATTCGAGCAAATTACTGACTCCACCTCGCTCCTGCTTACCCGCACAGACGAGGTATCGGCTGAAATGAGAAAAATCAGCCAGGAAATGCAAGCGATCGTCTCAGCCATCGACCACATTTCGCAAATCGCGATGCAATCCGCGGGCAATTCCCAAACCGTCGCAGCCGCGGCGGAAGAACAAAACGCTTCCATGGAAGAAATCTCGGCAGCAGCGACCATGCTGGCCAAAATGGCCGAAGAGTTGAACGACAACGTTCGTTCGTTCAAGCTCAGTTAGTTGGTTTACGGCTTCCGTTTTCGCAATAAAAGACTTCGCCACGTTTTGGTGGGCGAAGTCTTTTTGTTTTTGTGGTGAAGGCAATTGGGGGTGACGCTTTGTAGATTACGTCATCGGTGCTTCAGGCGTGGCGAGGAAAGAGACGAATCGTTGGCCGAGGAAACAGGAGAAACAAGCGGCAGAGCTTTCGGACTCCTACCAAGCCGGAGGCGAAAAAGGAAAACGGCTTTTAAGCGGCAACGTGAACACGCTTCTTCGAGCACGCTGCTTTTGCCGCGGTTTTCCTTTTTCACCGCAGGCGGCCAGTCTCCGCTTCCCCGCAAGTGGCAAGGTGCCCTGCAGCGGTTTCTCCTGTTTCCTCCCTCCACCGAAGCCCCGAGCAGCAGCCATTTTCAAATGAAAAAAGCCAGAGCATGCGCCCCGGCTTTTTGTGTTTGCGACTATTCTTTTACCATTGCCTCGTATTTGTCGGCATCCATCAGCTTGTCAAGCTCAGCTTCGTCGGACAGCTCGACAGCGATCATCCAGGCTTGCTCGTATGGCGAGGAGTTAACCAGTTCAGGCGCATCTTCCAATTCGCCGTTTACTTCTACTACTTTTCCGGTTACAGGAGCGTACAGCTCGGAAACGGTTTTTACGGACTCAACGCTGCCAAATGGCTCATCTTGCTGGATTGTCGCGCCTACTTCTGGCAGCTCGACAAACACGATGTCACCCAGCTCTGATTGAGCAAAAGCGGTGATTCCGATGTACGCTTTGTTACCTTCTACTCGCACCCACTCATGCTCTTCACTGTAACGTAGATTTTTCGGGAATTCCATCGTTTACATATCCTCCTATCAGGTACAATCCATTACACATACATAATTAGACGAACATTCTAGGATTCCTCTTCGATCCCCAAAATTCTGAACAGACGTTTTTTTACCAGGTTGAGACCCTTCTCGCCAGCCTGGAAGTGACGCAGCTGGAGGTTCTCGTCAAACAGGTAAAAAGCAGGAACGTACTCGTTCTGGAAAGCATCAACCGTCTTCATGTCGTTGTCGATCGCAATCGGATGCGTCAGGTTGTGCTCGGCAATCGTCTGTTTGATCACTTCAATATCTGTATCTTTTTCCGAACGCGGCATATGAATACCTATGACTTTCAGGCCATTGGCAGCGTACTTGTCGCGCCATTCGTTAATGTTCGGCATTGACTCTTTACACATGTAGCAACTAACCGACCAAAAATGCACCAAAACAGGGCTGCCTGCCAGATCCGCTTTGCTTACTTGTCCGTTCACCCATTCGGTAATTCCTGGGAAATCCGGCAATTCTTCGCGCAAACGCATGGAAACTCATCCCCTTTTTACTCAGCTTTGTCTATCTAAAGTGGATTATATGCTAAAAAAAGGGTCTAACAGCAAGAAGTTAGACCCTTTTACAGCCTGTTCGTTCAGGCAAAAATTATTTCGCAGACAGTTGAGCTTGACCTGGGCGCCAGTTAGCTGGGCACAGACCGCCGGATTGCAGTGCTTGCAGCACGCGCAGTGTTTCGTCAACGGAACGACCTACGTTCAGGTCAGTTACTACTTGATATTTCAGGATGCCTTCTGGATCGATGATGAACAGGCCGCGGTGAGCTTGGCCGCCTTCTTCATCCAGTACGCCGTAGTCACGAGCTGTTGTTTTCAGGAAGTCAGCAGCCAGCGGGTAGTTCAAGCCACCCAGACCGTTTTGGTCGCGAGGAGTGTTGATCCAAGCGCGGTGGGAGTGAACGGAGTCTACGGATACACCGAGAATTTCTGCATCGAGGTCTTTGAAGTCTTCGATAGCATCGCTCATGGAGATGATTTCAGTTGGGCAAACGAATGTGAAATCGAGTGGATAGAAGAACAGTACCAGCCATTTTCCACGGTAGTCAGACAAGGAAACCTTGCCAAAATCTTTTCCGTTACCCAAAGCTGTTTCCAATGTAAAGTCAGGAGCCGGGAGTCCAATCAAACGTTGAGCCATTATGTAAAACCTCCTTAGGAATGTGTTCTTGCCTACCTATTTCATGATAACAAACGAGCCACTTTATAGTCAATACAATGTAGGAATGATTTCAACCTGTAATTGTTTTTCATTTATACCTGTGATCTTTTCATGCCCAAAAACTAGATTAACCGTTTGACCTGCCGCTTATTCGCCCGCTTTTCTGCTCAAAATGCCCGAGTCGGCCACAGAGCGCGCAGCTTGGCGCAAAATTTCCGGTTCTTGTACAAGCGCGATCCTGACGTAGCCCTCGCCTTCGTCGCCAAAAGCACTGCCCGGGATCACGACCACGCCTGCCTCTTCCAGCAAGGCAATCGCAAACTCGCGTGATGTCCAGCCTGCAGGGACAGGAGCCCAGACGAACATGGTCGCTTTCGGCGGAGTGATGTTCCAGCCCGCTTCTGCCAGGGCAGCCAGCAGGACGTCGCGGCGTTCCTCGTAAATCGGTCCGACTTGATTGGCGCCGCCTGACTCCCGATCCATCCGCAGCGCTTCCACCGCCATTTGCTGTACAGGCAAAAAGACGCCGTAGTCCACATTGGACTTGACGATCGCAAGCGGCTTGATGATCTCGCTGTTTCCGACTACATAAGCAACCCGGCAGCCTGCCATGTTGAAGCTTTTGGAAAACGAGTTGAACTCGATCCCGACCTCTTTGGCCCCCGCCGCCTGCAAAAAGCTCGGCGGCCGATAGCCGTCAAAAGCCATTTCCGAGTACGCCAAATCATGCACGACGATGATGTCGTGACGCTTCGCAAAAGCTACCACCTCTTCGAAAAAAGCGATCGTGGCAACAGCCGATACCGGATTGTTCGGATAGTTCAAAATCATGAACTTCGCCCTTGCAGCGATCTCCTCCGGGATATCGGCAAGCTTGGGCAAAAAGCCGTTTTCTGCGCGCAGCGGCATCCGGTACGGGATCGCCCCCGCCAAATGCACGCTTCCTTCGTAAATCGGATAGCCAGGGTCGGGCACGAGCACGATGTCGCCCGGATCGGTCCAGGCCAGAGCAAAGTGCGCCAGCCCATCCTGCGAGCCCATCAAGGAATGAATTTCTCCGTCCGGCGACAGCTCGACGCCGAAGCGGAATCGGTACCAGCGGGCCACCTCTTCGCGAAAAGCAGCTGTTCCTTCGCTCAAAGCGTAGCCAAACGCGCCCGGCTGCCGCGCAGCATCGAGAAGCGTATGCAGCAGCTGGTCCTCCGGCGCTTGGTCAGGACTGCCGATGCTCAAATCGTACACGGTCCGTTTTCGGGCAACTTCCTTTTTACGGGCAGCCATCTCCGAAAAAATAGCGGCAGACAACTTTTCCAGTCTCTTCGACGGTTGGCGCATTTCTTATTTGCCTCCCCAAGCCTTTTGCAACTCGTCTTCCTTGAAGCCCAATGTAACGGTGTTTTCGCTCGCGATCAGCGGGCGCTTGATCAGCTTGCCGTTTGAAGCCAGCAATTCAAGCATTTCCTCGTCCGTCATCGTCGGCAGCTTGTCCTTCAAGCCAAGCTCGCGGTATTGCACGCCGCTGACATTGAAAAACTTGCGCAGATCAAGCCCGCTCGTTTGCCAAATCTGGCGCAGCTCTTCTTTCGATGGCGGCGAGTCGACAATAGGCACTTCCTCGAAGCTGACATTTTGCTCGGTGAGCCATTTTTTCGCTTTGCGGCATGTATCACATTTGCTGTACAAATAAGCTTTCGTCGTCATGGGCGTCTTCCTCGCTTTTCATTCATAATCGTCTTCCTATTTATTGTAAGAGAATACCAACAAAGAACACAACGTTTGCAAGCAACACCACCGATTAAATATGATTTTGCCATCAAATAAAATCAATGCTATAGTGAAGAGAAACTGTTAATTGTTAGGAAACGAGGTTTTGGCAGAATATGATGAAACTTATTAATCGCTAAATAAAATTCCAATGAATTTTATACGGAAAAAGGTCAAATGAAGGGCATGCCCTCCGTTTCTTTTGTATTCCCTTTTTCCAACAGCGATTAAGAAGACATCTAATCTGATCAAAACCAGATTCCAGCGTTGTTCATCCGCCCTATTGTTTACTTTGGAGCAGGCGTTTGAAGTATACCTATATCTGGAAACGAGACCACGAGGAGATTTTTCTTCTTGTGGTCTTTTTTATGCAGCACTTGCTCTGGTGAAAGGAGGCGATGGCTACAAAACATTGCTGCTGCAACAATGACAGGGCTTGAGACAAAAAGGAGGACTGCAAAATGCGTGAGTATCAACTGATCAGTGACTACAAGCACAATCAAACCTATAAAGAAAGCTTTAACGAGCTGGCAAAGCAAGTATTCGAGCTTGATTTTCACGAATGGTACACGAGAGGCTGCTGGAATGACGATTACATCTGCTATTCCTACGTGGACGGAGAAAAAGTCATCGCGAATGTTTCTGTCAATAAAATGATCGTGACTTCCAACGGCAGAACTTATCAGGCACTGCAACTAGGGACGGTGATGACGCATCCCGATTACCGTCAGCAAGGGCTGGCAGCAAAGCTGACGAACCACGTCATTACCAAGTACGAACAGGACTATGATTTTCTGTACTTGTTCGCCAATCCGTCCGTGCTCGACTTTTATCCCAAGTTCGGTTTTCAAAAGGTTCAGGAAAGCCGGTTCAGCTTGCTGGCATCCCGCGTAAAAGCGACTGTCCCTTCCAAATCCGCTCTGCGCAAGCTTGATGTCGACAGTGCAGATGATTTTGCCTTAATGAAGGAATTTGCGGCCAGCCGCGTTCCGGTATCGACGCGCTGGGGTGTGCAAGCAAGCGAGCATTTGTCCCTGTTTTATTTTTTGCTCGTCTTTCCCGATTCGCTCTATTACATCGAGCAGGAAGACGTCATTGTCTTGTTCGAGCGCGAAGACGACCAGTTGCATGTCTTTGACATCGTAAGCAAAAGAGCAGTCGATCCAGAGCGGATCATCGGGCATTTGCTGACTAATGAAACGAACGTCATCCAGTTTCACTTCATGCCTGAGAGCGACAATGAACACATCCAGGCTGAGCTAATCACCGAGACGGATGACACCTTGTTCGTCCGGCCATCGCTTCCAGAGCTACCGGAGCATTTCTTGTTCCCGCTGACATCGCATGCCTGAGCCTCCGTTTCGGGAGCAGATGCAAACAAACCTCCAACCCCACACGAGCTCGTGGGCTGGAGGCTTGTTTTTTGTTCATGAAGAAGCATCGTCGCCATCTTCATTTTCCACCGCTTCATTCCCGGGGTTTACCTGCCACGTGTTGGCAAGCGGCGAATAAGGCACCCCCAACTGCTTTGCATTCTGCGTTTCCACCGCTTCAGCCAACGTTCCGGTCAGCGGCTGCGTATACTCGATTTTCTGTTCCATGCCCGCTTCCTCCTCGCTCATCGGCTTGCTTTTTCAGTGTGAGGAGTTTGCGCGAACTTATGCAGAATGAGCCGTTTTGATTTCCACCTGATAGCCGGCGTGCTTTCTCACCTGGAACACGCCGTTTTCGAAAATCAGGTACTGCGCTTTAACGCCAATCAGTCGTCCGCCGAGCTGTTCTTCTTTGTCCAACGTTTTCGAGTTGATTTTGTCCAGCGATTCCAAAATCGGGTATGTAATGTCCACCCATTCGTCTTCTCTATATTGGAAAGCTTTGAACGGTTCGGGAAAATGGCTGTACACTTCATCGCGCATCGCAATCAGGTCGATTTCCTTGACGTCGCCCTTGAGCATTTTTCGCCAGTTGGTCTTGTCCGGCAAAAATTGGCTCAGGTGATACTCCAGCTCGCCTGCCATCCGGCGTGTCGGCACTTCCGCAATCGGAATCGCCCGAATCGCTCCCTGATCCACCCAACGTTTGAGCTGATTGTGCTTGCGCGTCAGCCCGACCTTGATGTCGCTGGAAACTGCCAGATAGACGTAATGCGGGATCATGCAATACTGTTCGCCGAAGCTTTCATCCCGGCACGTTCCCTGGTCAAAATGACATTCGTGCGGCTTGACGATGCACAAGTCATTTTCCGGCAGTTTGGTAAAACAGGGGTAGCAGTACCCGCTGTTGAATGTTTTGTTCGTCTTCCGCCCACAGGCGATGCAATTTTTTTGCCCCAAAAAAGCAATGGACAGTTCACTGCCCAGCCATTCGTTCAAGGGCATGCGTTCTTCCCCGATGTTCAAATAATAGTCGACAGGCTTGTCTTTTCCATGATAGTCATGGGTCAGCCCATGCAGGATACCGCGGAGTTCCACTTCATTCTCTCCTCTCCCCATTACAGTTCTTTCATTTTACCATATTGTCTGTCTGCGCCGGGCGCTGTTTTCTTTTGGCAGCATGTTTTCTCCAGCATGGGTGAACCTAGAAGCATCTTCAGTAAAAAGGAGGCATCCGCCATGAGCCGCGGCTCGCTCGTTGCATTGCTGATCGTCTGCCTGCTCGGCTTCGGGAGCACTCCTGCTTTTGCGAAGGAACTGCTCCCTTCCTATGAGCCGATTCACCGCATCGACACGAACAAAAAGGTAGTCGCCCTGACCTTTGATGACGGCCCGGACGCTACCTATACTCCGAAAATTTTGGAAGTGCTCCACAAAAACGGGGTGCAAGCTACCTTTTTCGTCCTTGGCTCCCAGGTAGACAAGCATCCGAAAGTGCTCCAATGGATTTACAAAGCCGGACACGAAATCGGCAACCACGGCTATCATCATTTTGACCTGAATAAACTGACGGAGCACGAGGTGTACGAGGATCTCAAGCACGCTGAACGCTCCATCCTGAAAACTACTGGCATTCTCGCCCAATATTATCGTCCGGCTGGCGGCGTCATGACCCACGACGTCATGAACGCGGTTCAGGCAAGCGGCTACGACATCATCCACTGGTCTGTCGATCCCAGAGACTGGTCACTGGCGAGAACCGCCTCGGTCATTGCCAAAAGCGTGAAAAGCAACGTCTCGTCCGGCGACATTATTTTGTTTCACGATGGTGGCCTGAACCAAAAGCAGACGGTGGCTGCCCTGCAAGAATTGATCAGTGATCTGCGCGCGCAAGGCTATCGCTTTGTCACGGTCTCTCAGCTGCTCGACGCGTCCAAGTAAAAGGCACCGTCGCGATCGCTTGCGGCGATGCAGCAGGTGCTGTTTCTTTTAAGCAAGCACTTTTCCCAGGAAAGAACGCAGGCGTTCATGGCTGGTGTTGTCAAAAAACTCTTTGGGACTTCCTTCAGCCATGATAATGCCTTGATCCATGAAAATGATGCGGTCGCCCACTTCTTTGGCAAATCCCATCTCATGCGTGACTACCACCATGGTCATTCCTTCCTTGGCCAAGCTTTTCATCACGGCCAGCACTTCTCCTACCAGCTCCGGGTCAAGCGCGGAAGTCGGCTCGTCAAACAGCATCACTTTTGGATTCATCGCAAGCGCTCTGGCGATGGCGACCCGCTGCATCTGCCCCCCTGACAGCCGCTCCGGATAAACGTCTGCCTTGTCCTGCAGCCCCACCTTTTCCAGCAATGCCAGTCCTTGCTTGCGAGCTTCCTCATGTGCGAGCTTTCTGACCTTGATCGGAGCGAGCATGACATTTTCCAAAACCGTTTTATGCGGAAACAGGTTAAAGCGCTGAAAAACCATACCTACTTCTTCCCTGACTTTGTTGATGTCTGTCTTGGGGTCCGACAAGTCGTGACCGTTGATGACGACTCTTCCGCTGGTCAATGGCTCCAGCTGGTTCAGACAGCGCAAAAAGGTGCTTTTGCCCGACCCGGACGGCCCGATGATGCACACGACCTCCTTTTCCGCCACCTGTGTCGTAATTCCTTTCAAAACCTGAAGCTCTCCGTAGCTTTTGGTCAAATCAGTCACTTGTATGATCATTGTCATCCCCCTATTGCAGTTGCTGCGTTCGCTGTATTCCACAATCATATTGTACCGCAATATAGAAGCAATTGCATGAATACTCTTACTTCTTTTTGGTATTCCCGGCAATCCGCATTTTTCCAACGCCCGTCCCAGCGTAATGATTCCCTTCGCTGCTCATCCTAAAGGGGAGGTGGTTTTCATGCATCGTAAAAAATGGGTCGCCCTCCTGATCGTGCTGGTTGTCTTTTTCGCAGGCATTACCGTGGAAGGCTTGGCTGGAGGGTATGAAGAGCTGGCCGACAATCCCGGATTTGCCTGGGAAGAAAATATTGTGTACGGCTCAGGCAGCAGCAAGATCGTGCAGTTGTTCGTAAACGGCGTCATTTCCGGGGAGCCAAACGCAACCGGGATGCCCTCCATGGCGGAGCTGCTCGCCGAACAGTTGCGGAGAGTCGAGGAAGATGAGCTGGTCAAGGCGTTGGTGCTCAGGATCGACAGTCCCGGCGGCGAGGTTGTCGCTACCGATGAGCTGCACACCCGTCTTTTGCGGCTCAAACAGCTCCGCGATATTCCGATTGTCGTCAGCATGGGCTCCACAGCCGCGTCAGGCGGGTATTATTTGGCGACGGCTGGAGATTCGATTTTCGCCAATCCGAATACATTGACCGGAAGTCTAGGCGTCATCTTCTCGCTGGTGAACTACAGCGAAGCGGCTGCCAAGCTGGGAGTCAAGCAGTTTGCGATCAAAAGCGGGCGGTACAAGGATATCGGCAGTCCGGCACGTCCTTTGACCGAGCCTGAGCGGCAAATTTTTCAGTCGCTGGTGAATGAAAGCTACGGCAAGTTCGTCGACGTGATTGCAAAAGGCCGCAATCTCTCGCGCCAGCGCGTGCTGGAAATTGCCGATGGACGGGTGTATTCCGGCGAGCAAGCCAAAAAGCTCGGGCTGATCGATGAGTTCGGCGATTTGGAAGAAGCGACCCGGCATGCTCTCTCCCTCTCCGGGGAGCAAGTTGCCATGGTCGTGCGCTACAGTGATCAGCTCTCCATCAGCAAGCTACTGTTCAGCTTGAAGCAGCATTGGTCCAATCCGGACCCGCTTGGAATCGGGAACATTTTGCAGCGCCAAAGCTCTCCCCGACTGTTGTACCAATTTATCCCTTCGTTTTGATAAAGGAGTGAAACGAATGAGCGATCCAGATGCCATTCAAGCTTTGGAAAACAGTCAGGAGCCGCCGCGCGAGCATCAGTTTGCAGGCTTTTGGATTCGGGTAGCTGCTACTCTCTTGGACTCGCTGTTTTTGGTTGGCGTGAGCATGCTGGTTTTCAATCCGCTTCGCCGCAATCTCGGCGTATCCGGCGACTTTCTTTCGCTGATCGATCTGTTGGAAGCGCTGTTCGGTCTGCTTTATTTAGTTCTTTTGACATGGTGGACAGGTCAGACGCTGGGCAAGCAAATTATCGGCATCCGCGTCATCAGCGCCAGGCACGCTCGCGGCAGGCTGACTGGCGGACAAGTCATTTTGCGCGAGGTGCTTGGCAAGCTGCTTTCCTCGCTCGTCTTTTGCATCGGCTACATGTGGGTGGGCTGGAATCCGCAAAAGCAGGGCTGGCACGACTTGCTCGCCAAAACGTACGTCATATGGGATCGCAAATGACAAGCCTCCACTCTTGCAGTGGGGCTTGTTCCTTTTTTCGACATAAATTGCATCCTTAGCCTCTGTTTTTCGCCTGTGCATACACCGATACTTGTATCAACCAAAGCTTTTCCATCCGAGGAGGTAGACAGATGAACAAGAAAAAAGTAGCCAGCATCCTCGCCTTTGGCCTTTCCCTGGCGCTGTTGGGTCAGCTGCAGCCCACTTTTGTGACAGCGGCTTCCCCTGTCTCCACCCAGCAAGCTGCCGTCAAATCCGTGTCGACCTACGGGATTGCGCTCGGAATGACTGCCGCGCAAGTCGAGCAAAAGCTGGGCAAGCCAGCACGCAAAGACCCGAGCCACACAGGAGTGGAATGGTGGATTTACAATCGGGACTTGAACCATTACATACAAGTAGGCATCCAGAACGGCAAAGCCGTCACGCTGTTTTCCAACGGAGCGAATGTAAACGTCGGGGGAATGACCATCGGTTCGACCACGAAAGCTTTGCAAGATGCGTGGGGAGCGCCGAAAAGCACTTTGCCGATCACGTCTGGCTTGCGCATTCAGGAAAATACGCTTAGCCATCCGACCTATATGCAAAACAATCAGGTATTCACCTTTTCCATCGACCAATTGGGCGGAAACAAGGTCGCAGGTGTCCGCATCTCTACGCCCGAGCACTTTGCCACTATTGCCATGGGCTTGATGTATCCGATTGTGTACACGGAATTGCCCGCTGCACCCAAGCTGACGGATGCGCAAATCAAGCAAGTGGCAATCGCCTATGAGAAAGAAAATTTTGACTTGCTGAACGTAGCGCGGCAGCGTGCCAAGCTGCCTGTCCTGACGTGGGACGAGCAGGTAGCAGTCGTCGCCCGTGCGCACAGCAACGACATGGCGCAGCATAATTATTTCAGCCACAATTCGCCGACGACCGGAAGCCCGTTTGACCGCCTGAAAAAAGCGGGCATTCGCTACAGCTATGCGGGAGAGAATATCGCCTACGGCCAGTTGGACGGCATTGAAGTCCACATGGGCTGGATGAACTCCTCCGGGCATCGCCAAAATCTTTTGAATCAAAACTACAAGCAATTGGGCGTCGGTGTCGTGATCAAAGCCGGTCAGCCGTTCTACACGCAAAACTTCGTCACCAAATAAACGCTATAGCCAAGAAAAACACGCCAAGGACTGACCTGGCGTGTTTTTTGTGGGCAAAACGTCGCGACGTCCTGCCTGAACGTTCATGTAACGGAGCGTGTCTACATCTGCAAAAATCGCTCGCCAAGCCAACTACGGCTGGGCAGCAGCGTTCGCAGCAGGAGGATTCGCGGGCGGTGTCTGGCCCTCGTCAGAAAAGAACGGGATAACGACCAGACTGAGAACGAAAAACAAAATCCAGACGAGTCCCCGCTTGAATATGCACGGAGTCAGCATCGGGTCAACCCCTTCCACAAGCATTTCTACTTTATTCATACGCTTCCCTCCCCTGCGCCCGTTTATGCTTTTTTTCCGCAGAAAAAAACCATCCCTCGAACAAACACGAGAGATGGCGATCTGGCGTGCCCCCTGTCACCCTTGTTTTTGCAAAGGCAACGAGCATTGTGTATCTTGCGACTTGCTGTTTTTCGCAAACAGGCAGGCTGCGGCAAAAACAACCAGCAGCGCCCCCATTACCCAAAACATCGTCCACGGCTCCCACCACTCCATGAGCACGCCGTTGACATTCGGCGCGAGAATGCTGGCCACGCCGAAATTGATTCCGGCAATGATGCCTGCGGTCGGCACCATCGCCGCAGGCAAAATATCGGCGGAATAGGCCAAACCGAGCGAATAAAATGAACCGACTGCTGCTCCGGCAATCGCCAGCAAAAGCATCATCAGCCAAACGTTTTCCCCGGCGAGCGGGAACAGGAAAAAAGCAACTCCGCCGACGATGGCGCAAGCGAGCATGACTTGCCTGCGGCCGATCCGATCGCTCAAAGTGCCAAGCGGCATTTGCAAAATGATGCTGCCTACTACAAACGCCGGAAGAATAAGCGATACCCATTCAATCGACAGCCCGGTGCGCAGCGCGTAGACCGGGAAGCTGCCGTTCAAAGAAGTCTCCATGAATCCGTACAAGAAGGAAGGAATCAGGGACAGCCAACCGATGCGCAAAACCGTGGCGTACTTGTTCTGTTTCTTTTCCGCCTGCACAATCGCTTCGGGAAACTCGTTTTGAATCCGCAAGATGAGCAAAAAAGCGATGGCGTACAAAAACAGCAGCACGCCAAAAGGCACCCACAGCCCCAGCGGCAACAGATTCAAGCCCAGCGGCCCGATACTGAAGCCCACTCCGTACGCCAAACCGTACAGGGACAAGTCGCGCCCGCGCGTTTGCGGCGAGGCGATCTTCGTTACCCACATTTGACTCGAATAGTGCAAGCTGGTATCCCCGATCCCCATCAGCATCCTGAGCACGAACCACACGGCCAGATGGCTGAACAGCGGAATCAGCCCTGTCGCGACGGTAAGCAGCAGCATCCCCCACAAAATCGTGGATCGGTAACCAATCCGCCGGAGCGGAATTTCCAGCAAGGGCGAAACCAATACCATCCCGATGTACAGGGCGGCGGCGTTCAGTCCGTTCATGACAGATGACACGCCCTGCTTTTCCAACAGCACAGCCAACAACGGAATGCTCAACCCTTGGCTCAGTCCAGCTATGGCTACCACCAAAATCAACACCCAGAAGGTGTAGCGCGATGAAGACATGGTGTTGAAGCTCCTTTCTCTCCAAAAAACCTCTATCCACCCAGTTTAACAGAAACACTGCCCTGTTGAAGCTGGTACATTTTTTGATACAGTCCATCCTGCGCCATCAGTTCCTCGTGATTGCCCCGCTCCACAATTTCTCCCCGGGAGAGGACGAGAATCTGGTCGGCATGCTGAATCGTCGAAAGCCGATGGGCAATGATAAACGTCGTACGTCCACGCGACAGGACGTGCAAAGCTTCCTGGATCGCCAGCTCTGTTTCGCTGTCGATACTGGCGGTCGCCTCGTCGAGAATCAGAATGGCCGGATCGGCAGCCAGCGCGCGGGCAAAAGAGATGAGTTGCCGCTGACCAGCTGACAGCGTCATCCCGCGCTCCACGACTGGTTCCTCGTAGCCGTTCGGCAGGCGGGTAATAAATTCGTCAGCCCGCACCGCCTTGGCTGCCTGCACGACATCTTCATCCGAGATCGTGTCGTCGTACATGCGAATATTGAAACCGATCGTACCCGTAAACAAAAACGGATCTTGCAGCACAAGCCCTACATGACTGCGCAACGAATGCGTATCGATCTCGCGCATGTTTTGCCCGTCAATCAAAATGCTTCCTTTTGTCACCGGATAAAAACCGAGCAGCAGGTTCATCAGCGAGCTTTTTCCCGATCCGGTATGACCGACTAGCGCGATCGTCTGACCAGGCTTTGCCGTGAACGAGACGTTTTTGAGCACGTAGTCATCCTCGTTGTAAGCGAAGGATACTTGGTCGAAAACGACTTCCCCGCGCGGCCGCTCGATTTGCTTGCCGGCCTGCTCCGTTTCCGGCGCCGTATCCAAAATATCGAACACGCGAGCTGCGGCGATCGTTGCCTGCTGCATTTGCGACAGACGATTCATGATCATGTTGATCGGCTCGAAAAAACGTCCCATGTAATCGACAAAGGCGAACAGCGCCCCAAACGAGATGACACTGTGAAAAGACGCGGAACCGTAATACCAGATGATCACCGTCAGGGCGATTTTCCAGATCAAGTCGACAGCAGGCCGCAGCAAAAGAGATTCCAGGTTGATCTCCTTCATCCGCATCTTGAAGTAGCTCTCATTCACCTGCGCGAACTCTTCCTGCACGCCTTTTTCGCGGCGAAACGCCTGGACAATCGTCATGTTTTGAATCATTTCATTAATAGTGGCATTCATGTCGCCCAGCTTCGCCCGAATCACCGCATAGTAGCGCGAGCTGTACTTTTGGTATACATAAATCAAAGCGACGAGCAGCGGAACCGTCAAACAGCAAAACAAAGCGAGCTGCGGCTGGAGCACGAACAGCGCGATCAAAATCCCGACCAAATAAATGCCGTTCTGGACAAAAGTAGCCAGCACACTCACGTAAAGCTCGCGGATCGCTTCGGTATCGTTGCTGACGCGGGAGACGAGCGAGCCGACAGGTGTCTTGTCAAAAAAGGACACCGGGAGCTTTTGCAAATGAACGAACAACTTCATCCGCATGCGCTGAATGATGCGCTGGGCGGTCGTCTGCAACCACAAAATCTGGATGTAGTTGAAACACGCCGACAGCAAAATCAGCGCCCCGTACCCGACTGACAGCCAGATGATCGGCTGCACGTCGTTTTGATACAGCGCCAGCACTTCGTCGGCTGTCAGCTTGATGCCCGTCAACGTCGTTTCCGTTCCGTCAGCAGTTTCCGTCGTTACCGCAAAGCGCTCCCGGCCATTTTCCGGCTCGACTGGCGCAAACTTCTTTTCCGTATTTTGGGCATTCTCACTGAGCTTGCCCTCCATTAAATAGTACGTAGCTCCTTCGGAAAGCACGGTCATTTCTGCGCCTCGGACGCTTTCCCGAGTCAACCCCGCCTCCTGGAGCGCATCTTCGCGCATATAATACCGATCCTGGATGGCGACCGCTTTTTCGGCTGACGCTTGCGGCCGTTCTTCCAGCTGATACCACGGCTTCTGGATCGCCAAAATGTGATTGTCGATCATCACCTTGGCGAGAAAAGGGCCTGCCAGCTCCGCGCTGGTTCCAAGTAAAAGCAGGAACAGCGCTCCCCATATTTGTTTCTGAAACGGCCGGGCAAATTCAACCAGCCGCTTCCAGCTTTTTTCTTTACTCACGAAACGCTCTCCCTCCCTCTATGCCGATTTATCCAGCAACGTCTTGCTCCATCTGCTGCCTGCGATACTGCTCGGCGTACCAGCCGTTTTGCTGCATCAGCTCGGCATGTGTTCCCCGCTCGACAATTCGCCCCGCATCGAGCACGAGAATCAGTTCGGCATGCTGGACGGCAGACAGGCGATGCGCCGTAATAATCGTCGTCTTGTTGGCACGCTCCTGGCGCAGATGGCGCAAAATCGCCTCCTCCGTGCGTGCGTCAACCGCCGACAAGGAATCGTCCAAGACGAGGATGCCCGCATCGAGCAGCAGGGCGCGGGCAATCGAGATTCGTTGCTTTTGTCCCCCGGAGAGCGTCACGCCTTTTTCCCCGACCATCGTTTTCAATCCTTCGCGGAATTGCATCAGGTCGCTCTCCATTTCCGCCAGCCGCATCGCGTGCAGCACTTCCGCCTCGCTCGCACCCGGCTTGCCGAACGAGACGTTTTCCGCAATCGTGCGGGAGAACAGCAAGTGCTCCTGGGGCACATACGCGATCTTTTGCCGCAGCGTATCAAAAGACAGCTCCTCAATCGGCACGCCTCCGACGAACAGCGTCTGACTTTTCATTTCATACTGGTGCAAAAGAGCGCGGCACAAGGTCGATTTCCCGCTCCCTGTCCGGCCGACAATGCCCAGCGTCTCCCCTTCGCCCAAAGAAAACGTAATGTCGGACAGCGCCAGCTTGTCACTGCCCGGGTAGGCAAACGAAAAGTGGCGAGCTTCTACTGTATGGGGTGTCTCTGCCGCAATCGGATGGTCAACCTCGTGCACATCGGGCTGCTCCACAAGCAGCTCGGACAGACGCTTGTGGGACGCGCCGCCACGCTGCAACACATTGACTAGCCAGCCAAAAGCGAACATCGGCCAGATCAACAGCCCGAGGTACAGGTTGAAGGCGACCAGTTCCCCCAAAGAAATCGCGCTCGTAAAGACAAGGTATGTTCCATAGCCAAGCCCGATCAAAAAGCTGAAACCTATAATGATGGCAATTGTCGGCTCGAACAGGGCGTCGATCCGCGACACGCTGACGTTTCGCTCCAGCGTTTTCTCGCTGACTCTTCTGTAGGCTTCAATATCTTCCTTTTCCTGCACAAACGCCCGCAGTACCCGCACGCCGGAAATCGACTGCTGGACGTGATCGTTCATCTCGCCGAACGCTTCCTGCGCCAAGTAAAAGCGCTCATGCAGCAAGCGGCCGTAATAGGCAGTCGACCAGGCCAAAAAAGGCATCGGAATCAAAGCGGCGAGCGTCAGCTTCCAGTCGATCGCGGTCACCATGACTCCGAGCGTCAAAAGCGTCATGAACAACGAATCGACCAGCGTGAGCACTCCGGTACTCGCCGTCTGCTCGATGGCGGGAATGTCGTTGGTTGCCACAGCCATCAAATCACCGCTGCGCTTGCGATGGTAAAAAGACGGCGTCATCCGGGTCAAATGCCCGAAAAGCCGCTCTCGCAAAGTTCGCTCCAAAATCAACGCGCCGCCGTTCAGCAAATACCTCCAGGCAAAGCGCATCGCGTACAGCCCGACCCCAAGCGCGAGCAAAATCGTGACTGTCCGCGTCAAGTCTTGGGCAGTCAAAGAGCTGTTGCGCATCGCGTCGACAGTCTCGCCGATCAGCCGCGGCGGCCAGAGCATCAAAATGTCGATGAAAAACAAAAAGGCTATGCCGATCGTGTACCGCTTCCAGTGGGCACGAAAAAACCAGGATAGCTCCTTGAGTGTCTTCAAGCTAATCACCTCTTTTTATCGAGCAAAAAAGGGCGTGCGAATCGCGCAGCCCCTTTTTGCTTCCTTCATCGTAATTGACTGAATTTTCTTTGTCAATCTACCTTTTTTGTCTGGCTCTTTCCTGCCATTCTTCCTTCAACATGCTGTACACGGCATGGTCGACAAAATGGTCATACAAAAACTCATTGCGCCGCAGGATTCCCTCCAGTTGAAAGCCGAGTCTCTCGGGGATCGCTCTGCTTTTCGAATTGCCTGTCGCCGCCTGAATCGTGATTTTCTCCAAGTTCCATGAACCGAAAACAAGGTGATCCATATACGCCGCCACTGCTTTGGTCATCAGCCCCTTGCCCTGAAAGCCGGCGCCAAGCCAATAGCCCAGTGATGTCTTCTTGTTGATCCAGTCCAGATTGTGCACACCGAGAGTCCCGGCCATCCGACCGTTATACCAGATTCCGTAGTGAATCCCTTGATTGTCGTCATACTGTTGAATCGTTCTTTGGATGAAATAGCTCGTGTCATCCTCGCACTTCGTGTAATTCAGCCAAGGCAGCCACTCTTTGAGGTAGGATCGGTTCGTATCGGTGAGCCAAAACATTTCGCTGGCATCCGACAACTCCAACTGTTTGAGAAATGCTTCTTCGGAAATCGGGATCGTTCTCATGATAACCGCTCCTCCTTCTCATTCGCTTTCAACGGGCAAGCAACTTCTTACGCTCGATTATGCGGCTGGTTCCATAATTTAGCAAGAATCAGACGATCTATTCCTGAAAAAAAGCGCCCGCCATAAAAAGGCAGACGCTCCTGATACGACGGACTATTGTTTGCTTTTCGCGATCTCTTCCGGCTTGAAAATGCCCGTCTCTGTCACAATTGCGGTAATGTACTGGGCTGGCGTCACGTCAAACGCCGGATTGTACACCTTGATATCATCCGGTGCTACCTGTTTGCCCAAGCCGTGTGTGATCTCTTCTGCCGGACGTTCCTCAATCGGAATTTCCGCACCTGTCGCCGTCGCCAGATCGACAGAGGACAGCGGCGCCGCTACATAGAAAGGAATGCCATGCGCTTTTGCCAAAACGGCTACTCCATACGTGCCGATTTTGTTGGCGACGTCGCCGTTGGCCGCTACACGGTCTGTTCCCACGACAACGGCCTGCACTTTGCCTTGCGACATGACCATAGCTGCCATGTTGTCGCAAATCAAGGTGACGTCAATCCCAGCCTGCTGCAATTCATAGGCGGTCAGGCGAGCGCCTTGCAATACGGGGCGCGTCTCGTCGGCGTATACTTTCAAATCCCACCCGCGTTCTTTTGCCAAATAGAAAGGAGCGGTAGCCGTACCGTATGCAGCAGTAGCCAGCGCACCCGGATTACAGTGTGTAAGCACGCCCATGCCGTCTTGCAACAGCGTCAGCAAATGTTCGCCGATCGTGCGACATACTTCTGCGTCTTCTTTTTGAATCGCCAGTGCTTCGTCGAGCACAGCTTTTTTCAGCTCGTCAACGGGCAAGGCGGAGTTTTGTTGCACGCGTGCTTTGATCCGGTCAAGCGCCCAGAACAGATTCACAGCAGTTGGCCGGGACGTTCCCAAATAGTCTGCCTGGCTGTTCAGCTCTTGCCAAAACTGTTCATACGTTTGCGCTTCGCTGCCGCGGATTCCCAAATACAGTCCGTAGGCGGCGGCCATGCCGATTGCCGGTGCTCCGCGCACTTCCAGGCGGCGAATCGAGCCCCATACTTGTTCGGCGGTCGTCAGCTGCAAATAAATCGTTTCTACTGGCAAACGCGTCTGATCAAGCAAAACGAGTACGTCGTCTTCCCACTTGACTGGCGTTGTTTGTGTACTGGTTGTCATACTGTCGTTGCCTCCTGATAGTAGCGTGCGGTTACGTTGCGGACGATGTCCGTGATGTCTGTCGATTCCTCAATGTCGTTGCGTCCGAGAATCAGCGCTTCCCCGATCGCCAGCGCCAGTCGTTCTGCTTCGGCGCGTTTTTCGGCGTCTGCGATGGCATTCAGATCAGCCACTCCTGCCAGGCCGATCACACGGCGCAAAATTTTGCATCCGGCATAGCCTGCCGTATCCTGAATCAGTCGTTTCACGTAGCTTTGCCACAAGCCCTCGACATGAGCGCTGCGTTCTTTAGCCTGCTTGTGCCAGAGCTGGACAAACTGGGAAACAAATTCGTTCCAGACATCTTCAACCGTTTCCAGTAAGTATTCGCGGTAGGAGTCGCGTTCTCCTTGGTCATTTTGCAAGCCGTGCTGACCGGCGTAGTTGAGCAGCAGGTTGGCGATAACGGCACCGATGTCAAAACCGATCGGCCCGTAGTAGGCAAATTCGGGGTCGATCGCTTTCAGGCTGCTCTCGGTGATGAAGATGCTGCCTGTGTGCAAATCGCCGTGCAAAAGTGCTTCTGCGCGAGTCAGGAAATCGAATTTCAGCTTGGCGATTTCCAGCTTGAGCGGCTTGTTGTTCCAGATGGCCTCTACTTCTTTGCGGATCAGCGGGTTAAAGTCGTTGGTCGGCGCATTTTCATACGGGTCGGTAAAGACGAGATCTTCTGTGATTTTGCATAATTCCGGATTTATGAATGTTCCGACTAGCGCTTTTTTGTCGTACGGATGCGCCCCCAAATCGGATGTGTAGAACAAGGTTTGCGCGAGAAAACGTCCGATCTGCTTCGGAAAAAGCGGGTAGCGCTTGCCCTCAATCAAGCCTTTGCGCATGATGACGTGGTCGCCTACGTTCTCCATCACCGTCAGCGCCAGCTCCTGATCGAAGTGGTATACTTCCGGCACCAGGTCAGGCACGTATTTGTGCTGGATGCGGAGCGCTTCACTCTCGATGCGGGCACGGTCAATCGTCAGCGGCCATGATTCTCCCACGACTCTCGCAAACGGCAACGCTTGCTTCACGATGACTTTTTTTCCGGTAGCCGGCTCCTGGATATCGAACACGAGGTTCAGATTCCCGTCACCGATTTCGCGGCTGGTCAGCTCTGCTCCTTCTGTAAACAGACCCGGCAAGCCTTTTACGTACTCTACTGCTTCCTGCTCAGTCAATGCGCGGTATGCCATGATTGATTACTCCCCTCACAAATCGTTTTTTTCTCTATCTCGAACGGAATGACAAAATGGTCAGGAATCCGTGTCCAAACGCACAAAAAAGACCTCTTTCCCGAAGAAAAGAGGTCGCTGTCGCCACGTATAATAAACGTGTCATGTCCCCCTTATCTTCCAGACCACTTTTGTTTCTGCAGGAATTAGCACCGTGCACGTCGCTTTTTGTTTCAGCCGCTGCTCGCGTTGAAATAGCGTCGTGTCGGTTGCCGGGTATCATCGGGCCAGTCCCTCCACCTTCTCTGGATAAGGTATCCAAACGTATGCGGTTTTGATTTAGTTTGAATCATACAACCTGCCGTTCCACGATGTCAACACCCTTTTTTCGCAAACCGCGCTTCTCTCCTACCAGACGTGCTGAGTGCCGGAAGCAGCCGGGCGATCCCAGTTCCACCAGTCAATTTGGCCGACAAAGGCAGCGGTAATCGACTTCTCATCCTTGAGTTTGAGCAGTTCCTTCGTCGGTCCGGTCAGGACTGCTCCGTAGAGGCGAACGCCTTTTTCCTGCAAGTAGCGATAGCGCTCCTCGACTTGCGGATCGCTTCGCGAGACCAAATATTGTCCCATGTCGCGCGCGAGGCTTTTTTGCTCGACAAGGTAGGCCATTTCCCCCAAAAAGGCTGCCATCCGTCGGCTTCCTTCTCCGTTGACCTGAATCGGAGCCGCTCCGTAATTCAGCTCGTGCTCCGCAAATCCCCATGCTTCTCCCGGCCCCAAGAGCAGGTAGCCGTCTTTTTGGTCTTCGTGCCTGGCTTCCACTCCGGTGTCCACTGCCAACCAGACCGTATCCTGGTTGGCGGAGCTGATGTAGCGGGAGATTCGCTCATAATACTGCTCGTACGTCAAAAAATCAGCAAAAGAGACAGCCAACTGGGCAACGGTTCCTTCGGGGAGCTTCTCCAAAGTCGTCCAGGCTGGCGTGCGCCAATGCGCCAGTTCGTCTGCGTCCGGTTTTTGCCCGCTTTGAAGCGGATAGCGGAAAAACAGCTTTTGCTCCCTCACTCCGTTGGTCCATTGCGGCTTGGCGTTGACGTTCCACAACACGTTGGTGCTTTCAAAGCGGCCTGCGTTTTTGATGTCCGCCCCTACTCGCTCGCGAAGCTCCATCTGGATGCTGCCGTACAGCAGTCCCACCTGCGCGCCGCTGCTGCCCACGCTGACACCCGGCTGCGTAAAATTGACCATGTCCTTCGCTACCCGGTGCAGATCATCGTGCATCGACGACCCTACCCATCCGTTGACGCCCAGAAATACCACGCCAATTACAAACGGGATGGCAAAAGCGTACACGGAACTGAGCAAGCGATTTTTCCATTTTCCCCGCCGGACAATCGCCCTCTGCTTCGCTTCGGAAAGCTGGCTGTGCCCGCCCTCGTCCAGCGCGTCGAGTTCCCGTGGTTGCTGCTCTCCTTCTTCGCCCAGCAAAAGCCGCTCCAGCCGCTCTGCGCATGCCTCATCGGCTGCCAGCTCCTCGCCAAGCCGCTTTGCTTCTTCCCCTGTCAGTTCCCCTCTCAAATAAGCGAGCAGCTTTTGCTCGCGATCATGACCGTTTTGGTGCGTCATGGCCCTTCCTCCTTCCACAGCTTCCGCATCTTTTGCCGACCGCGAAACAGCGAGCGTTTGACGTCCGCCAGTTCGATCTCCAACACCTCTGCCATTTCCGCGTAGGAAAATTGCATGGCTGACAGCAAAATGACCTGTCGTTGCTTGGGCGGCAATTGCTCCAGATGCGCATATGCCTCTTTCCACAATTCCTGAGCGACCAACAGTTCCGCCGGGTCGCTCGCGGATGCGTCCGGTCGTTCCGGCATCTTTTCCATGTAGTCGACCGGGCGGCGCTTTTGCTTGCGGTGCCAATCGATAAAAGCGTGGTAAGCGACCTTGAACAGCCATGGCCTGACCTTTTCGCCGCGGTAGTCTTCCAGGGAGGCATACGCCCGGAAAAAAACCTCCTGCGTCAAGTCCTCCGCATGCCTGGTATCGCGTGTCAGCCGGAAAAGGTAGCGGTATATGTCGTTTACGTGCATCTGGTACACATACTCCAAGCCTACTTTCCCAATGCCTCCACATCCCTTCTTTACGTACCACGCCCTCTAGCGAAAAAAGTTTCACTTCCGGCCACTTTTTCCCTCTCTGCAGAGAGCACATTCCGGCAAAAAACAAAGATTGACTCCGGACAACAGAAGTCATATCATGGGTGTAGCACACACGGCTGACTGGCCTGTGAACCACATAACTCTTATCGCGAGCTGGCTGAGGGACTGGCCCTATGATGCCCGGCAACCGGCGCTATTTTTTTCTTGAATAGCGAAACGGTGCTAATTCCAACGGATAAGAGTCGGTACGAGAAGCGGCATTGCTGCGTCTTCTGTCCCGACTACTGACCCGAGAGATGAGAGGAGACGAGACGTTTTTATAGTCGACAACCGCCTCCCCGCTCTGGGGAGGCTTTTTTACATGCCTGAAAGCTTCACGAAACTTTTCAAGCTGCCCAAGGAGGACTAGCATGAGTGATCAACGCATCCTCGTCACTTATTTGACGCAAGCCAAAGACTTACACAAAAAAGCAGCCGCCATCGCCGTTGGCATGACGGTCGGCTCCTGGACGGATTTGCCCGCAGCGAAGCAAGCTGAGCTGGCTCCTTATCTCGGGGAAGCCGTGAGCGCTACGCCGCTTGAGACATTGGAAAACGGCGAGACGCGCGGACTGATCACCGTCAGCTACCCGACGCGCAATTTTACGCACGACATTCCTTCGCTTTTGACCGGAATCTTCGGGAAACTGTCCATGGACGGAAAAATCAAGCTGGTGGACATCACTTTCCCTGAGTCGTTTCTACAAGCTTTTCCCGGACCAAAGTTCGGCATTGACGGACTGCGCGGACGTTTGGATGCACAAAACCGCCCGCTGTTGATGAGCATTTTCAAATCTTGCCTCGGTCTTCCCTTCGAAGATTTGAAGACGCAATTCCGGGCACAGGCGCTCGGTGGCGTCGATCTGGTCAAAGATGACGAAATCTTCTTCGCAGACGATCGCGCGCCGTTTTTGGAGCGTATCCGCGCCTTCAAGGAGATCGCGCAGGAGACAGAAGCGCAAACTGGCAAGCCTGTCCTCTACGCGGCCAACCTGACTGGCCCGATCAACGAGCTGAACGAAAAAGCAAAGCGTGCCGTGGAAGCTGGCGCAGATTGCCTGCTGTTCAACGTCCTCGCTTTTGGCTTCGATGCCTTGCACCGCCTGGCAGCCGATCCGGACGTCAACATCCCGATCATGGCCCACCCCGCTCTCGCTGGCGCTTACTATCCGTCGCCTGATTACGGGATCGCCACTCCGCTTTTGCTCGGCACCCTGATGCGAATTGCCGGAGCAGACCTGGTGCTGTTCCCGTCGCCATATGGCAACGTCGCCCTGGACAAAACAGAAGCGCTGCAACTGGCGACCAACTTGACCACTCCGCTGGAAGGCGTGCGCCGCTCGTTCCCGGTTCCATCAGCCGGCATCCATCCGGGACTCGTCCCGCAGCTTTATGCGGATTTCGGTCTGGACCAAATCGTCAATGCTGGCGGCGGCATTCACGGACATCCGGGCGGCGCTACCGCAGGGGCCAAAGCGTTCGTCGATGCAATCGCAGCAGTCACGGCTGGACACACCCTGGGAGAAGCGGCGAACCAATCGCCTGAACTGGCGGCAGCCCTGGAGAAATGGGGTGGCGCACGATGAGCAAAAAGCTCGTGCTGTTCTGCGATTTTGACGGAACGATTACGGAAAAAGACAACATCGTCGCGATTGTAAAAAAATTCGCTCCCCCTGAGTGGGAAGCTCTTACCGAACAAATTTTGTCGCAAAAAATCAGCGTACAGGAAGGCGTCGGCAAGCTGTTTCAGCTCTTGCCCTCCTCCCTGCGCCAGGACATTGTGGACTACATCGTGAACGAAGCGACCATTCGCCCCGGCTTTGCCGATTTTGTCCGCTTTTGCCGCGAGGAAGGCATCGAACTGCTGATCACGAGCGGCGGCATCGACTTTTTCGTAAAGCCGATCCTCGCTCCGTTTGATTTGGATCATGTCCCGATTTACTGCAACGGCAGCGACTTCTCCGGAGAGAACATCACGATTACGTGGCCGCATTCCTGCGACGAGCATTGCACAAACGGCTGTGGCATGTGCAAGACAACCATTATTCGCCGCTACGATCCCGCCACTCACTATCGTGTCGTCATTGGTGATTCCATCACTGACCTGGCTGGCGCCAAAATTGCCGATTTCGTGATCGCCCGCTCCTTCCTCGCGCAAAAAGCCGAGGAACTACAGCTGTCACACAGCACTTTCGCCACCTTCCACGACGTGATCGCCACACTTACGCAACTGAAACAGGAGGTTGTCTGACACATGACCGCAACACTCGAACAGCGTCTGGACGCGTTTCGTCGTCTCGATGACGCCAAGCTGACATTTGCCCGCCGGGACTGGTTTCCCGGCACAAGCGGCAATCTCTCCATCAAGATTCAAGACGAGCCGCTGCAATTTGCCGTGACGGCAAGCGGCAAGGACAAGACGAAGCTGTCGCCGGAAGACTATCTGGTGGTCGATCAAGACTCCCGTCCCGTGGAAGCAACCTCGCTCAAGCCGTCCGCCGAAACGTTGATCCACGCAGTCGTCTATCAAAAGTTTGCCAAAGCAGGTGCCTGCTTCCACGTCCATACGGTCTGGAACAATCTCATCTCCGAGCTGTACTTCGGCCAACGGGCTTTCACCATTCAAGGCCAGGAGCTGATCAAGGGCCTTGGGATTTGGGAGGAAAATGCGCGGATCACTGTTCCGATTGTTGAGAACTTTGCCGATATTCCGACCCTCGCAGCCGCGATCGAAAAAGTCATCACCCCAGAAATTCCGGGTGTTCTGATCCGTAACCACGGCATTTACGCCTGGGGCGGCAACGACTTTGAAGCGAAGCGCCACCTGGAAGCATTTGAATTTCTGTTTGAGTACCACGCCCGCTGGCTGCAACTGCGCCAAGCTGTCGTGTCCACTACATCCAACTAATCAAGGGAGGCAAGCATCATGGCACAAATTCGTTTCCACGACAACAACGAGTACATTTCCGCTCCGGAGGAAGTCATTTCCTTCCTGGACACCCAAGAAATCATTTATGAAAAATGGGATGTAGCTCGCCTCGATCCGAAGCACCGCGACAACTACAGCCCGACAGACGAAGAAAAGCAAGAAATTCTCGACACCTTCAAGCCGGAAATCGATGCGATCAGCCAACGCCGCGGCTACTTGACTGCCGATATTATCGTCCTCTCCGACAAAACGCCGAACCTCGACGAGCTGTTGGTAAAATTCAAAGGCGAGCATCACCACACAGATGATGAGTGCCGCTTCTGCGTAGACGGGCACGGCATTTTCGCGATCAAAGGAAAAGACGGACGTTACTTCGACGTTGAGCTTTCCCCTGGCGATCTGATTTCGGTACCGCCGAACTTCCGCCACTACTTCACGCTGATGGATGACCGCAAAATCAAAGCGATCCGCCTGTTTGTCACACCTGCTGGCTGGGAAGCTATCTACTAATACAAAGTGCGGAATGCGAAACACCCTGGAGCGAATGCTGCACCAGGGTGTTCTTGTTTCTTTTAACGTATTTTAGCGAATGACGCCGTTGCCCTTGATCGACAGCTCCGGCACGAACTTCACTTCCGCCTGGGCAAAAGCTTTGGGCCAATTATCTTGCACCTTTTTCCACTCCTGATACGCATGCGCTCGCGCGTACAACCCGAATCCGAATGGATCGACTTCATTTTGCTGGCACTTCACGACCAGTTTCCCAAATTCTTTGCGCAGCTCCGCATTAACCATCTGCTCCATGTCCTTATAATCCTTTTCCATGTCAAAAGGGAACAATCTCTCCGAAATACCGCCGCCGAACTTCATCTTTACTTCAAAATGAAACTTGCCGTCCCGAAAGGTCGTCTTCACTTTTTTGGATGCTTGCTTTGCGATGAGGCTGACTCTGTGCTTGATCATCTTTTTGCTGTCATTGGGCGCAGGGATCGGCACCGTAAAGGTCACTTCGCCCTCTTTTCCGTGCAGAAACAACTGGAGCAGCATCGTTTCCTGACTTTGCAGCAGCTCGACATACGTGCCCTCCTTGCTCAGCACCGCTGTTCCCAAAATCTTGATCGCTTTTTCTTTGCCCACAGCCGTGATGGTTGGATTAATCCCTTTTTCAAACATTTGCCGATGAAAATCTTGCGCCCTCGTCCGCACGGTCAAATTCCGCTGATTAGCGGTATCGATCAGCTTGGTCAGATGCAGGGACAGCCTCGGCTTGTCTGGCGGTTGAAAGTGAAACAAGTCACCTACCTCGCCGTCAAAATAGACCATCCGGGCGTTGACCGTAAAGCGCGCATCGCGGAAAATGACGTCGAGAATCTTGAACCAGTCAGGGTGCTCCAAAAGTCGCTTTCCCAGCACGATCGCCTGGATTTTCCCTGAAAGAGTAAGCCCCGTCACCATCTCGTCCAATCGTGCCCGCGCCTGTCGGAAAGACTCCGCTTTTACGCCAAATTCTTCGCTTTTTTTCTTCGCTTCTCGGCTGAAAACCGGACTGGACAAATAAAACAGCAGCTCATCCTTCTCATTCACGTCAACTCCGGCCATCAGCGTAATCGTCGCATCTTCCAAATCGATTCGATCCATGCAGCCCGACAAAAAGAAAAACAGCGCCGAGATCAACAGCAGCTTTCCGGCTTTGCTCATCCCTTTTGTCCCCCTTTTCCGCGCCGAAACAACTGGATCGCCAGCCACCAGATCACGGGGATGATGTATCCGCCAACCATTCCAGTCATGCTCCACACCTCGCTCCACTTTTTCAGATCGATGAACGTGGGCGTATACAGCCAGGCTCCCACGACGATCAGGATCATCAGAATGAACAAGTGCTTGCGATGATCGGCTGACCCGACCATTTGGCTCGTCGTGAACACCGTAAAATACATGTACGGCAGCGTGGTCGTCGACAAAAAGAACAAGTAGAACGCAAGAAAAATGATGTCGATTCGCTCCAGAAAGCGATACTCGATTACTTTCCACAAATTGAGTGTCGGCCACGTATATTGCGTGATTTCATCCGGACTAAAAAAGGAAAAGCTGAACACAGTAATATGCATAAAAATCAGCATGGACAATGTGTTTGCCACCACAATTCCCAGCGAGGCATACTGTTTTCGCTGCAAAAACGGGTACAGAAAAAACGCCAGCTCAAACCCGAGAAAGGACAATATCGTCGATTTGGTTGCGGAGAAAACCGGTATCCACCCGTCTTTTAGCACAGGCAGCAAGTGAAGCCAATTGGAATACGGCAAGATGGAAAAGACAACGATCGGCATCCACAGCGTCAAGTAAAAAATCAACTCGGCATACCGTCCCAGCACCCGCAGCCCGCCCTGCACAACCATATAGGTAGGGATCACCGTCAATATCGCCAAAACGTATCCTGGCGTCTGGGACAAAATCCACACGTTCACAATCCCGATCCCGTTGGCGATTACCGTCATGGCGGCAAGGGCGCAATAACAGGCGACAAGCGCGGAAACGACCATTCCCAGCCATTTTCCAAAAAAGACGGGAATCAAATCGACGATCGTTTTGCCCGGATAGCGCTTCATGATGTTCACAATGAGGAGGCTTGCCACAGTAGCGCATACCCAGCCAATGAGAATGGAAATCCATCCGTCCGTTCCCGCTTCCTCGGCCAACTCTCGCGGCATGGACAAGACTCCGATCCCCACTTGTGTTCCATGAATAAAAAATACGTACTGGAGGACAGTCAGCTCGTTAAATGCGTATTTTTTCATTCGCCATCCCCCCGAGGACGGTTATCCCCCTGACGCTTGGACTGGACGACGCGGGCGCTGGCCGGACGATTTTTCATGCTCCACAACGGCAAGCGCAGAAACAAGTCCTTCCAGTCTGAAAATCGTACGGGTGCCAGCGGACTTCCGTAAGGCACGCCCAAAGATTCCAGCGAGATCAAATGACCGATCAGCCCCATCATCCCGATCACAATGCCAATAATCCCGAACATCGCAGCCAGTCCCATCATCAAAAACCGCAGCAGCCGCACTGCTGACGCCATGTCGTAGTTCGGGATGATAAAGGAAGAGATCGCGGTAAAAGCGACTACAATCACCATGATGTTGCTGACGATCCCGGCCTGTACAACCGCCTGTCCGATAACGATACCGCCGACGATGCCCACCGTCTGTCCGATCGGCGCAGGCAGCCTCACCCCGGCTTCCCGCAACATTTCCAGCGTCAGTTCCATGATCATCGCTTCCAGCAAGGGAGGAAATGGCACTCTCTCCCGCGACTCTCCCACTGACAAAATCAAGTCGAGCGGAATGACCTCGTAGTTAAAAGAGATCACCGCGATGTAGACGGCTGGCAAAAAGGTAGCCACCAGAAACGCCATAAAGCGCAGCAGCCGGATAAAAGTGGCAACCAGCCAGCGGGTACTGTAGTCGTCCACATTTTGAAAAAACGAGGCAAAGGTCGCAGGGCCGATCAAAACGCTGGGAGAGCGATCGACGACAACAGCAACCTTTCCCTGCAAAATGTGCGAAGCAACCGAGTCCGGCCGTTCTGTCATCATGAATTGCGGAAAAGGCGAGTACGGGTTGTCCTCCACCAACTCCTCCAGCTCTCCCGTGTTCAAAATCGAATCGATCCGAATCAGCTTGATTCGATCCTCAAACTCTTGCAGCACCTCGGGATGAACCACATCTGCCAAAAACAGCAGCGACACTCTTGTCGGCGCCCTGTCCCCCACCCAATACTCCTTGATCTTCATCTCCCGATTGGGAAGATAGCGGCGGATCAAGGCGATGTTTTGCATCCCTGTCTCGACGAAGCCTTGATGCGCTCCCTTCAAGGACGCTTCAAGCTGAGGGTCCTCGATGGCGCGCTGCGGCCAGCCATGTGTCTCGACAGCGAGCGCTTCTTTGCGCCCCTCGATAAACAGCAAGCTGCTGCCATCGAGAATCTGTCTTTCGACCTCGTGAAAATCGTATATATTAAACACTTTTCCTACGGACAAAAGATCGTAGATGCTGGCAGGCCCTTCGCTTTGCTGGGAAAGAAGCGGCCGAAGCACATTGTTGTTCACCGAGCTTTTGTCTACCAAACCCGTCAAATAGACTAGCGCGACGCTTCCCTCGACAAACTTGCTCTCGAACGTGCGGATTACTAGATCGGGCGTCAGGGTAAACATCGTGCGCAACTCTGTGATGTTATCGCTTAAACTGTCACTGATCTCACGCGCAGGCACCGGGACAGAAGAGTGACTGAATCTGTCTTTTGCCGATGCCCTTCTTCGTCTCAGCCATCCTCTCATCCCCATCTGTTTTGGTTCCCATCCTCTGCGTAGTTTGTTGTATTAGCGTTCGTGACTGATTCCAAAAATATGCATTCAACTTCTCACAAGCGAACGCGAAAATCGCATAAATCCAAACGACCTGCAAATACTGACAGGAGAACTGGAACAGTTTGGCGGGAGACTCATGAAAAATGGACTAGCCTTTACCCAAATCGTAGTGATGCTGATGCTGACAAATGGACTGATGAATCACGTTCTGGTCATCCCCATGATGTTGGACTCGGCCAAAAGAGATTCCTGGATATCCGTCCTGTTTGCAGGCGTCTTATACCTTATCTGGACGGCTCTGCTCTATTTTATTTACCGCAAAACAGGCAGCGAGCCGCTCCTGCAATGGATGAAGCAGCGCTATGGCCCGGCTGTCGCTTACTTTCTGGCCATCTTGATCTCGCTCTATTGCTTTGTCATCGCCACGACCACCTTGACGGATACGGTCACGTGGATCAATTTATCTTTTGCCCCGCAAACCCCGCTCTCTGTCCATGCAGGTCTGTTCGCCCTGCTTTGCCTGGGAAATGCTTTGCTCGGCATCCGGTCGATTGCCGTGACTTCGACCGTTTTATTGCCCTTTGTCGTAGTGCTCGGATTTTTCGTGATGGCGACCAATTTCCAAAACAAAGACTACAGTCTGCTGCTCCCGATCATGGAAGATGGCCTGGCGCCTGTAGCCAAAGGCATGGTGTACGCAGGGGCAGGCTTTACCGAGATGATCCTGTTTTTGCTAATCAAACATCACTTGCGCGCTCCAATGCCTTACTATCAAATTTTTTTGCTTGCTGTCATCTTCATCGGTTTGACCATCGGACCGACCATTGGCGCCATCGTGGAGTTCGGGCCGCTGGAGGCGACCAAGCTGCGCTATCCGGCTTACGAGGAATGGCGGCTGGCCAACATTGGCCTGTACATTGAGCATCTGGACTTTTTGAGCATCTACCAGTGGTTTAGCGGAGCGTTCACACGCGTCTCCCTATCCCTGCTCCTCATTGTCGATGTATTTTTAATTCCAAAAGGACGCTCGCGCTTCTGGTGGCTGCTCGGACTTTGTTTCCTCGCGACCGTGCTTTCGCTCTATCCGATCAGTACGATTGAATTTTACAGTTTGCTGTCCAAGCTGATTCTGCCTGCCATGCTCGTCCTGGCTGTGTCACTTTCCCTTTTGCTAGCGCTCCTGACAGCCTTTGCCCCAAGGAGGAAGCCACATGAAAAATCGTAGGTTTGCCAAGGTGAAGCAGGTGCTGGAACACTCTACTGCCACAGCGGACCATGCAGAGCTTTCCTCCCTTAGCATGCGGTCTTTTCATGAGCTGTTTACGGACTGCAATGACGTTTGCATCGAGGAACATACATTGATCCCTGGCCCCGAGCCCTGCTATGTCTCCTTCGTATACTCCGACTGCATTTGTGACCTGGACCGGATCAGCGAATATTTGATGCCGCAGCTGACCCGGCTGTTTTCCGACGAGCAGATCAGGAGCGCAGATGATTTGCGCGAGAAAAAGCTGTTTTTCATGAACGAGTTGACGTACCCGACCGATATTGACTGGATTTGCAGGCACGTCTTTAGCGGAAACCTGCTCATGGTGTTCGAGGAGTTTCAAATCGCTTTTTACGTCGAGACAGGCAATCCGCCCAAGCGCGATCCCGAAGAGTCCAATACCGATGTGTCCATCCGCGGACCTCGGGATGGGTTCACGGAGGAGATCGGTACGAATCTGGCTTTGATTCGCAAAAGAATGCGGACACACCAGTTGAAGTATCTCCCATACATCCTGGGCAGCCACACCCACACACGAGTCGGTCTCTTGTACCTGAAAGACCAGATCGCGCCGGAGCTGGAACGCGAGATATGCTCGCGCCTGGATAAGTTGGGCAGCAAGGGCATCATCAGCGGGTTGCAAGTAGAAGAGAATTTGTCCCACACCCCACTGACACTGCTCCCGGAGTACCAATACTCGGGAAGACCTGACTACGTGACCAACGCTTTGTTAAAAGGACGTTTTGCCATTTTAGTTGACGGTTCCCCGACCGCCTTGATCGGCCCTGTCAACTTTTCCATGCTGCTGAACGCCGCAGAAGATGCCAGCTCCTCTGTCTTCTCGATCGCCTTTGTCCGGTTTCTGCGGATTTTCTGCGTGCTGATCGCCCTGTTTTTGCCCGGCTTTTGGGTCGCCCTGATCACTTATCATCAGGAACAGCTGCCCTACACATTGATCGCCACCATCGTAAAATCGCGGCAAGGAGTGCCGTTGCCTGCTGCCCTCGAAGTGTTGCTCATGGTGCTGCTGTTTGAGCTGTTCAAGGAGGCTGGCCTGCGTCTGCCCATGGCGATCGGCCAAACGCTTTCGGTCGTCGGCGGATTGATCGTCGGACAAGCTGCGATTTCAGCCGGACTGACCTCTACAGGCAGCCTTGTAATTGTGGCGCTTTCTGTCATGGCAACGTTCACCCTGACGAACCAGCACATTGTCGGAACGATCACCTTGCTCCGGCTTGGCATCAGCGTAGTCTGCTCGCTTTTGGGGATGTTCGGTTTTATGATCTCGGCTCTGGCGACGCTTTTGTACTTTGCCAACATGCGTTCCTTTGGCTTGTATTACTTGTCTCCGCTCGCACCGACTTTCTGGCCCGATTTGTACAAAACCGTGTTTCGCACGCCATGGCGCAAAGCCGAACGAAGTCCCGAGTTCCTGCACGACCCTTCGGAAAAGGGGGAGGGCCAACGATGATGCCCCACCTTCGAGCGATTGCGATCACACTCGTTTTCCCTGTTTTGCTCTGCGGTTGCTGGAACGCGCGGGAAATTGAAAATTTGCTTTACGTCAACGCCCTCGGCATCGATTACGTTAACGATGAGTTTGTCGTGTACGCGCAAATCTTGAGCTTTTCCAGCATCGCCAAAACAGAAGCTGGCGGCGCGCGCTCCACCAGTGGATCGGCTGTGGCCAAAGGAACTGGCAAAACGTTCGTAAACGCGCTGTTCAACATTTATCCCACCAGCCAAAAGCAAATGACCTGGAGCCATATCCGCTCCATCGTCTTTAGTGAAAGCGCCTTGGAAAAGAAACATATGGAGGAGATTTTGGACGAGCTGGACCGTTTTTACGAGTTTCGCTACACGCTCTGGACGTTTGCCACCAAAGACCCGATTATCGACATTTTCAATGCAAAGCAGGTGTTCGATTTGCCTGTGATTTACTCGCAACTGGCGAATCCATCCGATCTGTATGAGCAAAACTCTGTGCTGCGTCCGATGAAGCTGTTTCAATTCATCGCGAGAAGAGATGAACCGAACCTCGTTGTCTACGTCCCGATTCTTTCGATCAACCGAAACAGCTGGAGCGAAGACAAGAAAGCGTTGCCCAAATTAAAGATGATCGGCGCATGCCTGCTGCAAAACTTGGAGTCCCGAGGCTGCTGGCCGCGCTCAGACTTGCTGGGGCTGCGCTGGCTCGATGAACACACCGTCCGGACACTGCTAGGGATCAGCAAAGGAGGGCAACTGCTGGCGATGACCATCCTCGAAAAGCCCAAAGTGAAAATCGAGCCACGATTGCAAAACGGCACCGTAACCTTCGCCATCGACATTCACGCCACTGGCTATATCACGCAGGTAGTGACAGTCGGGCCGATCAATGAAATCGAAAAGGAAGCAGCGAAAAAAATCGAGGCGGAAGTACGGGCGCTTTTTGCAAAGGGCCGAAAACATAACATCGACACCTTGCAGCTGGGACACGCTCTCTATCGCAAATACCCGCAAGAGTGGAAACGATTGCAGAAAAACAACGCGCTCCCGCTTTCGCAAGAATCGCTGTCTGCCGTCAACGTTCAGGTGAAGCTAAACAACGGGGGCATCTCGAAAGTGAAGCAAGCCAACTGAGGCAATCCGTCGACTGCAAGCAAACATCTCCCGTATCAGAAAAGTCGGCGGGACATTTTTCGCACACAAAAAAAAGCAGAGATATATGTCCCTGCTCTTTTTTCGTGCCTGTTTTAGCTTATACGACGTAGCCGCCTGCTTCGATCACGCGATCAGCAATCGTCCGCTTCAATCCAACGGTGTTGATCGGTGTGCGGCGAGTCAATTTTTTCAAAATGGAGAGACGCAGGCGCAGTTCATCGCCTTCTTCCATCGCAGCGAGCGCTTCTTTGGCCCACGCCTCAACGCGGTCAAACGCTTCATGCACATACACTGCTGTCAGCGCGAGCTTGTGCTGCTCGGCTTCCAGTCCGTTTGCGGCAACCGCTTTTTCCGTACGCTTCACGATGCTGTCCATCGCGTACAGCTCGATCAGCATGTCGGCAGCAAAAGCGAGCAGCTCCTGTTCTTTGGAGATCGCTTGCTGGTATTTCATCAGCGCAGAGCCTGCGACCATCAAAATGATTTTGCGAGTCATGCCGAGCAGATGCTTCTCGACAGCAAGCGGCGCATCCTCGATTTCCTCCGGGTAGTAGCTCATCAGCTCGGCTTGCAAGCTCGTCGCTGCTTGCATGAGAGGCAGTTCGCCTTTCATCGCCTTTTTCACCAGCGTATCCGGGATGAGCAAGCGGTTGATTTCATTCGTCCCTTCAAAAATCCGGTTGATCCGCGAGTCGCGGTACATGTTCTCAATCTCGTATTCCGACATGAAGCCGTAGCCGCCGTGGATTTGCACGCCCTCATCCACGCAGTAGTCCAGCACTTCCGTAGCAAACACTTTGTTGATCGAGCATTCGATGGCGTAATCGGCAATCGCCTTCGCTACTTCCGCGCCGTCATCCGCTTTCTCGCCCAGGCGGCTAAGCGCGGTGTCGAACAAGCCTACTGTCCGGTAGACGGAGCTTTCTGCGGCGTACGCTTTGGTAGCCATGTTCGCCAGCTTGTTTTTGATCAATGTGAAGTTGGCGATAGGTGTTTTAAACTGCTTACGTTCCTTCGCGTAGTTCGTCGCCAGCTCCAATGCTTTTTTCGCCGAGCCGACCGCCCCAACAGCCAGCTTGTACCGGCCTACGTTCAAAATGTTGAAGGCGATGACGTGGCCTCTGCCCGGCTCGCCCAACAGGTTGGCTACCGGAACAGGCACATCCTGCAAAATGACCGTACGAGTCGAGGAGCATTTGATGCCCATTTTTTTCTCTTCCGGGCCAAACGATACGCCCGGGAAGTCCCGCTCCACGATGAAAGCCGTGAACTTCTCGCCGTCAATTTTTGCGTACACAATGAACACGTCTGCAAAGCCTGCGTTGGTGATCCACTGTTTTTCCCCGTTGAGAATGTAATGGGTGCCGTCTGCGGAAAGAGTCGCTGTCGTCTTGGCGCCAAGCGCATCAGAGCCGGAGCCTGGTTCGGTCAGGCAGTACGCTGCGATCCGTTTTCCATACGCCAGATCGGGCAAGTAGCGCTGCTTCTGATCCTCGTTCCCGAAGTACACAATCGGCAAGGAACCGATTCCCACATGGGCGCCGTAGCTCAGCGCGAAGCCGCGTGCGAGCGAAAATTTCTCGGTGACGAGCGCGGTGCTGACTTTATCCAGACCAAGCCCATCGTATTTCTCCGGCACATCGCCAGCCAAAAGTCCCAATTCCCCTGCTTCCTTCAGCAACCGCACGGAAATGTCGAAGCTGTGCTTTTCCAGTTCCTCCAGATGCGGACGAACTTCATTGACGACAAAATCTTCCGTCGTTTTCGCGATCATTTTTTGCTCGTCGCTGTACTCCTCCGGCACGAATACATCGTCAGCCGAACCAGCATCAATCAAAAAGCTCCCACCGCGGATCAATTCTTTTGTATCTGCCATACTATCCCTCTCCTTTTATGAAAATAGACGTACCTACTCCCCGACCATTTCAAAAACGCCAGCGGCCCCCATTCCTCCGCCAATACACATCGTAACCACTCCGTATTTGCCGCCCCTGCGCTTCATTTCGTTCAGAAGCGACACGGTCAGCTTGGCTCCGCTGCAACCGAGCGGATGGCCCAGTGCGATAGCGCCGCCGTTGACATTGACCTTTTCCGGGTCGAGACCAAGCTCGCGAATCACCGCGATCGACTGGGACGCAAACGCTTCGTTCAGCTCGAACAAATCCACATCTTCCAGGCCGATTCCTGCCAGCCTCAAAGCTTTAGGGATAGCGACAACCGGACCGATTCCCATCACATCCGGGTCGACCCCGCCTACCGTAAAGGAACGGAATTTGGCAATCGGCTGGACACCCAGCTCGGCTGCCTTTTCGGCTGACATCACCAATACTGCTGCCGCTCCATCGCTTGTTTGCGACGAGTTTCCGGCCGTTACGCTGCCCTGGACGTGAAAGACAGGCTTCAGCTTGGCGAGCGCTTCCAGGGACGTATCTGCACGAGCGCCTTCATCCTTGTCAAAAATAGCTTCACGAACATGCACCTTGCCCGCGTCATCGACGGAGTAATTTTTCACGGTCAGCGGAACGATTTCGTCCTGGAACTTGCCTGACGTGATCGCTGCCGTCGCTCGTTGATGGCTGCGGAGGGCAAATGCATCCTGATCTTCTCTCGTCACGCTGTATCGTCTTGCTACTTCCTCTGCCGTGTGCCCCATGCTCATGTACGCTTCCGGCTTCGTTTCGACCAGCGCCGGATTCAGCGCGACCTTGTGGCCGAGCATCGGCACCAGACTCATGCTCTCCACCCCGCCTGCCACCAGGACGTCAGAGCTGCCGACCATAATTTGCTGCGCTGCATAGGCAATAGTCTGCAAGCCCGAGGAGCAAAAACGGTTGATCGTAATTCCCGCTACATTCGTCGGCAACCCGGCGCGCAATCCGATCAGTCGCGCCATATTCATGCCTTGCTCCGCCTCCGGTACGGCTGTTCCCATAATGACGTCCTCGATGTCCGCCGGGTCCAGCTGCGGGACGCGCCGCAACAAATCGGAAACGACCGCCGCTCCCATATCGACTGGATGCACGTCCCTGAGGCTTCCTTTTTTCGCTCGGCCGACCGCTGTGCGGGCTCCTGCGACGATAACTGCTTCTCTCATCGTTATCCCTCACCCTCCCCTAGTTGCGCAAAGGCTTGTTTTTCGTCAGCATATGCTGCATTCTTTGCTGGGTTTTCGGCGTCTTGATCAGGGCAAGGAACGCTTGCTTCTCCAGCTCCAAAATGTAGCTTTCTGTCACTTCCGTACCCGCCGGCACATTTCCGCCGGACATGACATAGGCGATTTTGCTTGCGATCAGCTCATCGTGCTCGGAAATGTAGCCGCTCTTTCTCATCGCGTAAATGTTTTGGCGCAAATTGGCGTAGCCCGTCTCCCCGATCACGCGGATTTTGCGCGGCGCAGGCGGCGTGTAGCCTTCTTGGTCCATCGCAAGCACAAGCTGTTTCGCATCGTACAAAAGGTGGTCCGCATTGACACTGATCCGGTCGGTCGGCCGCAAATAACCGAGATTGATTGCCTCCTGTCCGCTGGTCGACACTTTTGCCATCGCAATCGTTTCAAAAGCTCTTGCGACGAACGGGAACGGATCAACTGGCATGCTGCCTCCTTCCGGCACGTTTTCCATCGCCCTAAACAGCATTTCCTTCGTTCCCCCGCCGCCTGGCAACAGCCCGACACCGACCTCGACGAGTCCGAGGTACGTTTCTGCCGCTACTTGTACACGGTCAGCGAGATAGGTCACCTCGACGCCGCCACCGAGCGTCATGCCGAAAGGTGCTGCGACGACTGGACGGTGCATGTAGCGAATCGCGCGAGCGGCTTTGTGGAAGTTGCTGACGAGCATGTCTAGCTCCAGCCAGTTTTCATCCTGCGCCTCCATCAAGGCCATCGCGAGATTCATCCCGACGCAGAAGTTTTTGCCCTGATTGCCGATGACCAGACCCGCGAAGTTTTTTTGCACCTCTTCCGCAGCCTGGTTCGCCATTTGCAGCACATCCAGACCGAGCGCGTTATGGGGAGAGGTAAATTCCAGACACGCAACGCCGTCGCCAAGATCGATCAACGCCGCGCCTGCATTTTTCTTGATCAGCTTGCCTTGTTCTTTGAGGGCAGCGAGATTGATATTTTTCTTGTCTTCCTCTATCGCTTTATACTTGCCGCCGATCGAAAAGGCTTCGCGCCGTCCTTCCGCTTTCTGATAGAACGTCGTTTTTCCACTTGCCAAAAGCTCCTCGACCAGCGCCGGAATCTGTTCGTTCTCCGCGCGCATTTTGGCGACTGATTTTTCCACGCCGATCGCATCCCACGTCTCGAACGGACCAAGCTCCCAGCCGAAGCCCCATTTCATCGCCTGATCGACTGCGACGATGTCATCCGCGATTTCGTAAGCTTTTTCAGCGGAATACAGCAAAACTTTCTTGAAGACGCTCCAGACAAACTCGCTGCCCTTGTCCTTGCCGTATGCGAGCGCGCGCAGTTTTTCCGGCAACGTTTTTGCCGTCTTCGCAGCATCTAGGGAAGGGTACTTCGGCTTCACGCTCGGGCGATACTCCAAGGTGTTGATATCGAGCGCCAAAATTTCTTTTCCTTGCGCCGACTTGACCTGCTTGAAAAATCCTTGCCCGGCCTTTTGACCGATCCAGCGCTTCTCCACCATCTGCAAAACAAACTCCGGCACCGCAAAAACAGCCCGTTCCGCTTCATCCGTGCTCTTGTTGCGGACGTTCCCCGCCACGTGCACATAAGTGTCCAGACCGACGACATCCAGCGTGCGGAACGTGGCGCTTTTCGGCCTGCCGATGACCGGACCAGTCAACGCATCGACTTCATCCACTCCCAGGCCGAGGCGCACCATCTCGTGGATCGAGACTTGCAGCCCGTATGTACCGATGCGATTGGCGATGAAGTTCGGCGTGTCCTTGCAGACAACCATGCCTTTTCCGAGCACATGCTCCCCGAATTGCTTCATGAACGAGACGATTTCCGGATCGGTATCATGCCCCGGGATCAGCTCCAAAAGCTTCAGATAGCGCGGCGGGTTGAAAAAGTGCGTGCCGAGAAAATGCTTGCGAAAATCGTCCGAGCGCCCTTCTGCCATCTCGTTGATCGACACACCGGATGTATTCGAAGTGACGATCGTCCCTGGCTTGCGATGGGCTTCTACCTGGGCGAAGACGCTTTTCTTCACATCGAGATTTTCCACGACTACTTCGATGATCCAGTCGACTTCTGCGAGGAGTGGCAGATGATCCTCGAAGTTGCCTACCGTGATCAGTTCCATGCTCTTTTTATCGTAAAGCGGTGCCGGCTTTTCTTTCAAAAGCCTGTCTTTGCCCGCTTGTGCAATCCGGTTTTTGACGACAGAATCAGCCAGTGTCAGTCCCTTTTTGCTCTCGTCCGCCGTCAATTCCCGTGGCACGATGTCAAGCAAATAGGTAGGAATCCCGACGTTTGCCAGATGAGCTGCAATTCCCGCACCCATGACACCGGAACCGAGAACCGCCGCTTTGCGAATTTTGCGTTCCATCTCCAAATCCTCCTTTAGAAATCCTCTGTCGAGGCTACTCACGGTTGTTGCCATAATCCCATAATTTTCTGACTACTAGATCATTTTATTTACTTCTACCATTCTTAAAGATATTCCTGTATGCAAAAGCTCATGTCTTAGTTGAATGAATACTCATTCATTAGATGGGCCAAAAAATACATCTCGCATATTGGCTAAAGCTCCCGCCTTGAGATGTCAGATCCGGCTGCCACTTACTGAGTCACCGTTCAGTTTTATTGTAATCGAAAATTCTGTCATTTGCAATCGTCACTTGTCGGTGCGGCATTTAAAAAAATCAGGGCATCCATCGCGAATGCCCTGATTGCTTTGCCTATTTTTCGCTGTAGATTACCGCGGTAATTTTGCGTCCAAATGCATTGACGTCTGCCTGCTCCAGCTTGTATTCGATTTGAAAATCTCCTTTTACCGGATCGGGATAAAAACCGATCAGCCAGAGAATTTTCGGATCGTTGATGTCTACTTTGCTCGTGATCGTTACCGGGCCGTTGTACTTGGGAACTTGCGGGAGCGCGGCCATGCTTTTCAATGCGTCAGGACTAAATACGACGGACAAACGGGCCTGATCTTTTTTCTCCCAGGCCAAATTGGCTGAACGCAAATACAACTGAGCGATTTTTTGCTGCTGATTGATCGCGGCACGAAATTGGGCCAGCGTGTCTATGCGATAATAATCAAGCAAACGCTTCATGACTACAGCGTATTCTGCCCGCGTCATGACCTTGTCAGGCGAGAATGTCTTTTCCGTCAAAAACAGCTGAAACTCTCGAATAGCCAATGGGTAAGGCGAGTATGTATCGCGGTAATACCGATCCTGCTTCCACTCATAGAAGCTGTCGAAGTACGTAGCCGCGTCCTGTGGTTTTAGATTGGCTGTTCTGAATTTTTGCGGTGCAAGCACATGGAAGAGCAACAGGCTGGCCTCTTCTCTAGACAGCGACTGCTGCAAAGCTGCACTGGACAGCCACCATTTCGGATTTTCTTTCTGTTGCTTTTTGATCAACTGACCGCTTTCAGCGAGATACAAGTAATAGAGCATCCTGTCGCCAGGATCGTACGTCGACAGGGCATTTGTCTCGACTTGCCAAACCGTTTTCATATTGACCAGCAGCTGTTCTACTTCCCCCCGGAGCAGAAAGTTGTAGTCAAGATTTTCCTTCCGCTGCGGAAGATCGAGCGAACCGTATACTTTCTCAACAACGCGATTGAGCAGCGCCAAAGCTTCGCCGCGTGAAATCGGCTTGTTGGGATAAAACAAGTGTTTGCCGTTCGACTTGATAATCCCCAGGCTCGCCAGTTCATTAATTTGTTGCTCTGCCCAGTGTCCATCGATGTCGTCAAAACCAGCGGCGGCATTCGCTCCGCTCGTCCACACAGCCTGAACAAGCAGCCATGCCATCAAAAAACAGAGAGCAAAACGCTTCATCATGTTTGCAGTTACTCCTTTCTCCTTTGCCAGAGTCTTTATTCCCTTTTCCCTTGCGAGCGTCGCCCCGGAACCGACTATAGTCCCGAATGCAAAACGATCTCCCTTACATGTATCGGGCGGTATCACGCACTTCTTTATACCCTCTTTTCGCAAAATGTGCTCGGTAAAACGTCATAAGCAAAAAAAGCCGCGCTCCATCAAGGGGAGAACGGCTTTTGCAAGCATCCTAGCGTATCCTCACTCTTCGATCTTTTCCAGCCATCCTGGTCCTTTGGCAACAAGCAGTCTGTAAATCAAAAAATCGAGGAGTACAAAAAGCACAAAAAGTCCCAAAGCCGTGACCCAAAGCGAAGCCCCGATCAGGAAGTTAGCCACAACGACCAACCCTCCCGCCACCAAGCCGATCATAAACAGCAGCAACGTATTCATGTTTTGCTTTACTGCTTCCTGTTCTGAACCCCATCCAAGCTTGGGATGAAGCAGATCAATCGCGATGCCTGCCAGGTTGATGAACAGCACGGACGGAATCACGCACAAGGCAGCGAACAAGAGGAACTCGCCAGGCAGCGCCAGCAGCCAGGCAGCTTCGGCCAGCAGCACAAGAACACTGATGCCACTGAGGAGCAATCCCGGCAGCACCTTCGCCAATATCAGCTGCCCAGGCCCGATCGGCAATGTTTTATTGTAAAAAAACCCTTGCCCATCTCTAGAGATGGCTGTTACCGATGTACTATTCATGCTGCCCAGTATCAAAAACGCCCCGAACACGATCGCCAGGCCGATCCCGCCCGCCTGCTCGCCTTGCATGAGGCTTTGCAAATGCGCAATCAGCTTTTCGCTATCCTCTCGTGCCAAAAGCGGCAGCAAAACAAGGAGCGGAACGAGGATGCTGGATAACGTACAATTCAGCAAAAACGCGGGCGTTCGCCAAAGTATTTTCCATTCTTTTAAAAAGTAAGACGCAAGCCTGGAGCGCTCACGGATCAGCTTTTGAAAAGCGGCCGCACCGACCATTTTTCGCTTGGCCACCGCTTCGCTGATTCCCATTACCCCGGCAAAGTAAAAACGGTTTCCAATCACCAGAAACACGCCGAAGCTCGCCAGTGCCACCAGCAGGAAACTGGCGAGAAAGCCCCAGGAGAGCAACGTTCCGCTGTTTTGCAGGGCGAGGGCTGCCAGCTTGCTTGCCGGAAAGAACTGCGTAATCATGTTCAGCAGTCCGTTTTCCTGGCTGACGATCATCTGTTGCAACTGTTCAATGCTGTCCGCCTTGCTGCTGACCTGACGCTGCACAAACATCTGGAAGCCGAGCGCGACACCAATCGCCAGCAAACCGCTGATCAAGCGGAAGCGTTCCTTGCTTTTGCCTACGTTTGTGAAGCGCATGAACAGCATGACGACGAGAGCCGCCATCACGAGCGGCAAGATCGGCACCAGCAAAAAAATGAACAGGGCAAACAAATAGTAAAAAAAGCCCCCTCCGCTCTTCACTCCGTATGTTATCAGAAGCGGCCCCAGCAAGACCAGTGCCGTAAGATACTCATAGACCAGTGCAACCAGGAATTTTGCACTGAGAATGTGCCCAGGCGACAGAGGCAAAGGCAATAGCTGCTCCACATCCTGCGAGTAGTAAAAAACGCTCAGAACGTACAAAATTCCGAACATAAAAATCGCCAGGGAAGCCACTGTCACCCCGAGTCCGAGCAATGCGGCCTGCTGCCCGATCAGTTCCAGCCCGTCATATAGCGCGGAAAGAAAGACGACAGCCCCGAGAATCATCGGGATCATTCCCATGGCAATCGCAATCATAATCAGGACCGTCTTCCAGGCGCTGGCTTTTTGCTTCGTCCCTCCTGCGTTTTTGAGCAGCACTTTTGTCAAACCCACTACTTTATTCATGCTTGGTCAACTCCAGGAACAAGCTTTCCAGCGACACGTCCGACTGAAAATGCTGCTGCATCTCTTTAAAGGTGCCACAAAACAAAATTTTCCCCTTGTTGATGATCGCAACCCGATCACACAACTTTTCGGCCACCTCAAGCACGTGGGTGGAGAAAAAGACGGTCCGTCCACTGTCTGCATGCTCCCGCATCATTTCTTTCAACGTAAACGACGATTTCGGATCAAGTCCTGTGAGCGGTTCATCGAGAATCCACACTTCCGGATTGTGCACGAGCACGCCCATGATCATGATCTTTTGCCGCATGCCGTGCGAATAGCTCTGAATGGAATCGCCCAGTGCGCTCGTCATGTCGAATCTTCTGGCCAGCTCCATGATTCTCTGCCCCCGCACTTCTTTTGGCACCTGGTACATATCGGCCATGAAGTTGACGTACTCCAGCCCCTTGAGCCGCAAAAACTGATCGGGACTATCGGGCACATAGCCAAATTGCTGTTTGGCTTCAAGCGGGGTCGTGCCAATATTTTTTCCGTTAATCGTGATCTCGCCTTGGTCGGGGCGAATCACTCCTGTCACCATCTTGATCGTCGTTGTTTTTCCGGCGCCGTTTGGGCCAAGAAACCCGAATATCTCGCCTTTTGGCACGGTCAGCGTCAACTGGTCGACTGCTTTTGTCGCACCGTTGTAGCTTTTTGTCACATTCACCAGTTCAATCATGTTTGTCCCTCCTAGCCCGCGCTCTTTCCCAGCCTGTTTCCAGCAGCTTCCACCTTATGTATACGAACGGTCTTGCCCAAAAGTTGCGAATACGCAAAAGAGCCGTCGGTTTCTCCCACGGCCCCTGATGTATTCTGCCCGGCACGAGCCAGCAGATACCTTACGTTTTTTCGTTTTAGTTTTGCGGCACAAAGCTGCCGTCGCGCAGCATGGTCAACTCGCCCATGATAAAAGCCAAATCCTCGGATTCTCCCATCGCTCCGCTCTCATCCAACGCTTCCAGACGGCGCAGCAGCATATTGGCGAAGTCAGGAATTTGAATAGGATGTGCTTCCATGTCAGCATCGTCGAGCACGTCATAGCTGGTCAGCGCTTCCAGATGGGTAACGATCCGGAATCCGCCGATTTCCCCCAAAAACTCTTGCTGGTTGATTTTCGATTTTTCCAGTTTTTGCAGCATAGACAGTACATCATTTGCTACTACGCTCGGAAAAGCTACCTGGTAAAAATTACGGTTTTTGGCATCGACCGTTTTGATGATCAAAATATCAATACCGTCCGGTTTTTTTGCCTTTTTTCCAAATCCAAACATTTATTTTCCACCTCAATTGTTCGATCTGCACAACTCTCTTCATGATAGACATAATCCGTGTGTCAGACAACCCCTATCCTGTTTCCTTTTTCCGCGCAAACCTCATCCTTTGGCAACTGGCAGCTTTTCTCTTGGTTATTGATCTCTTTTCCCACACACGCTAACAGGAAACTACCGTTTTTTCAAAAGAGGTGCGCCATGAAAAACAACTGGAAAAACTGGGTGATTTTTCTTTCTCTTTCCTTGCCTCTGTTCTCTGTCGGCTGCACGATGCCCGCCAAAGAGGAGAGCAAAAGCAAGACGAAAGCCCAAAACAAGCCTGTGAAGCTGTCCGCTATTCAGAAGCTCGGCGACAACAAAATGGACGTTGTGCTGTTTTTGAACCGCGCAGAGCATGTACTGGAAGAAGTGTATTTCGCGGCGCTCGACAACGCGAAAGGCAAAACCGTCTACGAAGATGGGCTGGTCTTCCGGGAGCTGCCGAAGCAATTTGAGAGCAAAGACAAAATCGTCGGCTACTTCGGTCGTTATTGGAGCATGCCGCTTGCTCTGTCCATGTACGACAAGCTGACTACCAAGCTGATCAAGGACAAAGTATTTGTCGCCATTCCGCGCGTGGACTATCCGGTTCTCATCTCCGTGCGCAATACGACAGTAGCCAAAAGCAACGGCGAGTTGGATGTCACGGTGCAGGACGCAACCGATTCGTCTTTTGCCTCCGACCGCACGCTGCGCTACCGTCTCGTCCGCGATCAGAAGACGAAGCGCTTCGAGATCAAGGCCAGGTCGGGAGCATATGGCAGCGAACAATTTCAATAACCCTCTTGACATTTCTTGTGGGCCTACAGAATAATAGTGAATTAATAAGCGCATAGTGATCGGCAATGACGGGGAACAGTAAAACCGCCCTTCAGGTCCAGAGAGCGAAATCCAGCGGCTGAGAGGTTTCGCCCATGAATCGGTTCGAACCCACCCCAGAGCATCCAGGGAAGACCTGGACAGGTTTCTTTCACCTGTTATCAAAGAAAGAGAGCCGGATGTTTGCGACTGGACTTCCCTGTCCGCAAACGTCAAATAAGGTGGTACCGCGTAAGGCTAAACATGCCCTTTCGTCCTTAATCAAAGAGACGATTGGGCTTTTTTTATTGTCCTAGCTAGGAGGTTAAAGCATGAAGAAGGGAAAATTGCGTCTCGTTGTCAAAGTGGGCAGCAGCTCGATTGCCGCTGTGGGCGGTGGAGTTGATCCCGCAAAAATGTCGCTGCTCGTCGCAGCCATCAGCAAGCTCCGCGCGGCCGGGCATCAGGTTGTACTCGTTTCTTCGGGAGCAGTCGCAAGCGGTTATCAAAGTCTCGGCTATCAGCAGCGCCCCCGCTCGTTGGCAGCAAAGCAGGCTGCCGCAGCCATCGGCCAAAGTCTGTTGATGCAAACGTACACGCAAATGTTCGCTGCCCACCACTTCAGCGTGGCGCAAATTTTGCTGACGCGGGGAGACTTCTCGCACCGGGAGCGCTATCAGCACGCTTTTCAAACGCTGTCGCTTTTGCTCGACAAAAACATTTTGCCGATCATCAACGAAAACGACACCGTATCGGTCGCAGAGCTGACCTTTGGCGACAACGACATGCTCGGCGCACTGGTCGCAGGCTTGGTACACGCCGATTTGTACATGATTCTCACCGATACGAACGGACTGTATGACAAAGACCCTCGCCACCATCCTGACGCCCAGCGGATCAGCTCGCTTGCAGAAGTCACGGACGAAATCGAGGCACTGGCAAAAGGGGCGTCACAGCTAGGTACTGGCGGGATGCGCTCCAAACTGATTGCAGCGCGAACGGCGCAAGGTCTGGGGATTCCAAGCTTTATCGGAAAATTGGCGCAACCAGCAGATCTCGTGCAAGCGCTGGCAGGCAACGGCGATGGCACTTATGTCGGCTATCACCCGGAAGCTCCTTCCTCCTCCGGCGTTTCTACCCGCAAACAATGGATTGCGCTGCACTCCCCTGTTCGCGGCACGATCACGGTCGACAGCGGAGCGGCAGAAGCGATTTTAGAGAAAAGCCGCAGCCTGCTTCTCGCGGGGGTGCGCGAAGTCTCAGGGAAGTTCGCGGAAGGCGAAGTCATTGAAGTGTATTGCGACGGTTCCCTGATCGGACGGGGCGTCAGCAGATATGGCGCTGACCAGTTGCTCGCTTCTCTTTCTCCTTCCAACTTGACGCGGCGCAGCGGCACAGTCATACATCGCGATGAATGGACACCGACACGGTAAGCGTTTTTTAGCGCCTTTTTATAGACAAAGAGACAAAGAACAAGGAGTTGGGGAGAAAATGAAAAGCTTGAAGGAAAACGTGCTGGCACAACTCTCACTGGCAAAGCAGGCTTCGCGGCAGATGGCTCTGCTTGGCCGAGCGGAAAAAGACAAAGCTCTCACGGAAATCGGGAAAAGGCTGCTGGCAGATACAGAGATCATTTTGGCAGCCAACGAACAAGATATCGCCAAGGCGGAAGCTGACGGGCAACCCGCTTCCTATCTCGATCGCTTGCGTCTGACGCCTGCGCGGATGACAGATTTGGCAGACAGCCTGACTTCGCTGGCGGCTCTTGACGATCCCGTCGGGCAGCAAATCGACTCATGGACCCGGCCCAACGGTCTTGTCATCGAGCAAGTTCGCGTTCCGCTTGGCGTCATCGGCATGGTGTACGAAGCCCGGCCGAATGTCACGGTAGATGCGGCAGCGATCGCGCTCAAAACCGGGAATGCCATCGTCCTGCGTGGCAGCCACAGCGCGGTTCACAGCAATCTGGCGCTCGTCCGCTCGATTCGCGAAGCGCTGGCGGTCGCTGGCCTTCCGCAAGAAGCTGTCCAATATTTGCCTTTTGCCGAACATGAATCTGTCGACGTTTTATGCACCGCCAACGGACTCGTGGACGTCATCATTCCTCGCGGCGGCGCCGGGCTGATTCAGCGGGTGCTAAAGCTGGCAAGCGTGCCTGTGTTGGAGACAGGGGTGGGCAATTGTCACATCTACGTGGATCAAGCCGCCCGCTACGACATGGCGGAAGCAATCGCGGTCAACGCCAAAACAAGCCGGCCTGCCGTTTGCAACGCTGCGGAAACGCTGTTGATCCATGCAAGCTGGGCGCACGATTCCCAGCGCTCCCTTTTGCAGAAGCTGCTGGCAGCCGGGGTCGAGTTGCGCGTCTGCGAAAAGACGCGAGCAGTTCACCACGATCTCGCCGACTTGTTGGTCAGCGCTGAGCCGACTGACTGGGATACGGAATACTCCGATCTCGTCCTGGCTGTCCGCACGGTGGACAGTCTGGCAGAAGCGATTGAGCACATCGCCACACATAGCACAGGTCATTCCGAAGCAATCGTGACGGAGGACTTGGAGGCAGCCCGGCACTTTTTGGCTTCCGTCGATGCTACTGCCGTCTATCACAATGCGTCTACCCGCTTCACCGATGGCGGCGAATTTGGCTTCGGGGCCGAGATTGGCATCAGTACGCAAAAATTGCACGCTCGCGGGCCGATGGGACTGCCTGCTCTCACCTCTTACAAATACGTCGTGCGCGGCACGGGACAAATCCGCTAGTCCAAAAGGAGGATAACAGCTATGAGCAACCAAGCAACCGCCATCACAAACGGACGAATCGGCTTTCTCGGAGCCGGCTCCATCGTCGAAGCGATGCTCTCGGGAATTTTGAAAAAAGGCTTGATTCAGGCTGAGCGAATGACGGTGACAAACCGGAACAACCTCGAACGGCTGGAGGAGCTGGCTACTGCCTACGGCGTAAGCACCTCGACGGACAAATTCGATGTAGCCCGCACATCTGATATTTTGATTTTGGCAATCAAGCCAAAAGATGCGGGGGAAGCGCTGATGGAGCTTCGCGGAAAAGTGTCTCCCCAGCAGTTGATCATTTCCGTAGTCGCTGGCGTTTCCACCAGCCTGATCGGGGAATGGCTGGGCGTTGACTGCCCGATCATTCGCACGATGCCCAACACTTCTTCTGCTGTCGGGCTGTCCGCAACCGGGATGAGCGCCAACGCTTTTGTTCAGCCAGAGCAGCTTACTCTCGCTACGCGCCTGTTCGAAGCGATTGGCACCGTGTACGAAGTCGCGGAAGAAGAGCTGGATATTATCACGGGTCTGTCCGGCAGCGGTCCCGCCTACATTTACTACCTGGTCGAAGCCATGATGGGCGCTGGTGCGACAGCGGGACTGGATCGGGAAATGGCCCGCCAACTGACGCTTCAAACCGTAATCGGAGCCGCTACGATGCTGCTGGAAACAAGAGCGGAGCCAGCCTTGCTGCGCAAGCAAGTGACCAGTCCGGGAGGAACGACGCAGGCTGGGCTTGCCGTGTTGGAATCGTATCAATTTCAGGAGGCCGTCACCGCCGCGATTTTGCGGGCGACAGAACGGTCCAGAGAAATGGGTGCCGAGTACCGCTAAGCTTTTGTCCCTCTTCTGCTTCTTGTATAATAGAAAAAAACAGTCGAAGGAGGGATTCCATGGAAATCTACGCCCTGTACGGAACCAGTGGCACAGGAAAAAGCTCCAGCGCACTAGAACTCGCCCATCGCATGAACATCGACGCCATTATTGACGATGGCATCCTGATCTACCAGGGGCGCAAGGTGGCCGGAACCTCCGCCAAATACGAAAAGACGAAAATCCAGGCTGTCAAACGGGCGATTTTTCATTACGAGGAGCACGCCGAGGAAGTGCGGCGCAGTCTCGAACAGCATCAACCGGGACGGCTGCTGATTCTCGGGACGTCCCAGCGCATGATCACCCGGATTGTAGAGGCGCTGCATTTGCCCGCTTCCATCGAATACATTCCCATCGAATCGATCAAACCGCCGCAGGAAATCGAGGCTGCCCGCTATGTACGGGAAACGATGGGCAGACACGTCATTCCGATTCCGCGCGTCGAAGTGGAAAAAGACTTTTTGCAACGGCTGATCTCCTCCGCCACCCAAATATTCAGTTCGAAAAAAGAGGTCATCGGAGAATCGACCGTCGTGCATCCGCCTTTTTCCGGCGGACGGATCGTCATTCACCCGCAAGTTTTGCGCAAAATCGCTCAGGCTACATGCAGCCGCTACGAGGAAGTCAGCCAGGTCGTCAAAGTGCTGTTCTCGTTTGAAGATTTGCCGCGGCTTCAAATTACATTGGCGCTCAAGCTGCCTTATTTGACGGATATAACCAAGCTCGTCCGCGACATTCAGGAGGATTTGCACAAGGAAGCAAGCTTTTGCCTGAATATCGCTCCTGCCAGCATCGACATCCAGGTCGCCTCGCTGGAGCTGTCTCATTCGTAATATATGGAACCGATCCTGCGCTGATCGGTTCTTTATTTTTTGCCGGAAACAGGCAGGGTTACTTGCTTCCGAGTTGTCCATCCTATACATGTATCTCAACATGAAAGGAGCAATCAGATGCCATCCATCATGTCTTCCCTGCCTTTTACGCAAGCGCCGATTCCCGAGCCGCCCAAAGTCATCTCGACAAAAGACTTGAGCTATATAAAGGACGCGCTCTCCTGGGAGCTGCTTGCCTTTAAGAAGCTGCATTTCTTTGCCCAGCAAGCGACTGACCCGGATGTAAAACAATGTCTGGAGAAAACCGGACGCATGCACCAACAGCATTACCAGAAGCTGCTCTCCCATCTCCAGAACAACAACACAGCGATCATGGCTACCTTGCCACAGACGCAATCCCAACAACAGCAGCAACAAATGCAGTAAGGGAGGGAAAATGACGATGCCAAACCAAAATCAGATCGCCAATCCGCAATCCGGTCAACTGCCACAAGTCAAAGGTCCGCAAATGAACGACCGCGACTTTATCAACGACTGCCTGGCAACATGCAAATACGTGACCGACGGCTTGAACGTCGCTGTTCGTGAAGCGAGCCACCAACAGCTGCACGCCGATATGATGCAGATGCTGGATGAGACGCACCAATCAGCGCGGGAAGCGTACAATTTGATGTTCCAAAAAGGCTGGTACAAGCTCGAAGCGGCAGAACAGCAAAAGCTGGAGCAAGCGTACCAGCAGTTCTCCGGGTATTCCACCCAGTTCCCTTATCATTAAGCCTGCTCACGCAGCATCCGTCTTGGACAGCCACGGCCCGTTCTGTTTTGCGGGTCGTGGCTGTTTTGCGCTGACAATCTGGCGCAATTCATTTTCATTGATCGCTTTTCACTCGCTTGCCCTCAATAGCTTGGCGACAGTGTGTAACGCCCGCTCCATTTCTGCCTCATCTGCATACGCATAAGACAAGCGCAAATGCTGGCTGTCCGTCTGGTCGTACACATAGCCAGGATTGAGCAAAATGCCTTCCGCCAAAGCTTGGGTAAACAGCTTGCGCATCGACACAGCCTGGCGCAAGCGGAGCCAGACGTAAAATCCTCCTTGGGGAACATGCCAGTCGGCCAAATCGCCAAACCAGCGGGCAAGCAACTCGCACATGCGATCTCTTCGCACACGCAAGGACTGGCGAATGTGCCTCAGATGACGCTCGTAGCGTCCTGACGTCAGCCACTCGGTTGCGGCCCATTGCGAGAGGGCGCTGGAGCCGTAATCAATTTGCATTTTCACATCAGCCAGCCGTTCGATGACCGGCTGCGGCCCGACAATCCAGCCGATCCGCAAGCCAGGACTAAGCGTTTTGGACAAGCTGCCCATGTAAAGCACCAGCCCGCTTTGATCACTCGCTTTCAGCGGAGCAGGTCCCGGCGCGTCCAGCCACAGCTCCCCGTACACATCGTCTTCCAAAATCGGCAATTGCGCTTTTTCGCATGTCGCCATGATCTGGCGTCTGCGCTGTTCGCTCATCAAAATGCTGGTCGGATTGTGAAAGGCGGGAATCGTATACAACAGCGCCCCGTTGTGAAGCTGCTTTTGCCGTGTGAGGGCTTGTGGCGATATTCCTTGTTCATCCATCGGAACACCTGCCAGTCTCATTCCCGAAGACTGAAACAGCGGCAGCGAAAACAAGTAGGATGGCTGCTCAAGCAAAATCGTCGAGCCTTTGTGCAAAATGCCGAGAGAAATCAGCTGCAACGCTTGCAACGCTCCCGATACAACCAAAATCGATGCTGGCGAGGCTGCGATTCCTCGCGTGAGCAGATGCGCGCTGATGGCTTCGCGCAACGGAAGCAGCCCTTTTGGTTCCGGGTAGCCAAGCTGCGTCATTTTTCCCCGCAAATCACCGAGAACATCCTCCATCTCCGCTGTCGGAATCAACCGTGGCGACAGCTCTCCCGTTCCCATCCGGATGTAGCGCGGATCTGGCTCGTAGCGATTAATGTCTTGAATCGTCGGCAAATTGGGCAAATGCGTGCCCGACTGCACGTACCCGAGCCAATCAGGAGGCGGCGTAGTGGTCAAGAGCGACCACGAGTTATTGCAGACGACCGAACCGCTGCCGACCGTCGCTTCAATCAGTCCTTCCGCTTTCAGCTCCTCCAAGGCGGTCACAACCGTGCTGCGGTTCACTCCGAAAGCTGCGGCCAAAGCGCGCTGCGCAGGCAGCTTGCTGTTGATCGGCCATTCGCCCCCGGCAATCTTCCCTTTTATATAGGCGACAATCTGGGCATACACAGGCATGTCTCCCGCTTTGTCCGGTTTCCAGTCAATCGTCAGCATCCGCTTTCTCCTCCTCTTACGTCTATTTTACAAATTGGTTGGGATGCGAGCAAACCAATTGGCTGGAGACATTCCGCCCTTCCTCCGCCATAATGTCGGTAACGCAATCACTCATGTGCTTATGGGAAAAAGGAGGAAGAAATCGTGGCCGAAGCCATTTTGCACGGTTTTGTGCTCGCCTTTGGGCTGATTTTGCCGCTTGGAGCGCAAAACGTGTTTGTATTCAATCAAGGAGCTTCGCAGCCTACGTTGTGGCGAGCCGCACCTGTCATTGTTACGGCTGCCGTATGCGATGCCATCCTGATTTTGCTCGCTGTTCTCGGCGTATCCTTGATCGTGTTGACTGTGACCTGGCTGAAAACGGTCTTGTACATAATCGGCGTCTGCTTTTTGCTGTACATGGGCTACTTGACCTGGCGCAGCCGTCCCGATCCGGAAAACAGAGAGAAGGAAAGCTTTTCCGCGAAAAAGCAAATGATGTTTGCCGCTTCGGTGTCGCTGCTCAATCCGCATGCGATCCTCGATACGATCGGCGTAATCGGGACCAGCTCGCTCAGCTATGCAGGCACGGAAAAGTGGGGCTTTACGCTCGCCTGCATTCTCGTATCCTGCCTCTGGTTTTTCGGCTTGGCGCTGGCAGGCAGAATCACGGGCAAGCTGGATCGCTCCGGCAGCTTGCTGCGCACATTGAACATCGTTTCGGCGCTGATCATGTGGGGTGTCGCCGTTTACATGGCAAGCCAGCTCCTTTCGCTCTAGATTTGCGAAAAGTGAATAACGAAACCCGCCTCCACTCACACTATGTCTAGTCGACTTACGATGTGGAGGTCTTTTTATGCTTTTTACCAAATCGGATGCCCTTTTGGACGACTTGTACGAAATCGCCAAAAACGTGCATGATTCCGCTGTGTATTTCAACCAATATAAAATCAATTCGCTGGACACCTTAAAAAGCTTTGCCGAGGAAATGAAAGTGTTCGAGTCAAAGGGCGACAAGCTGATCCACGAAATCATTGTGCGCATCAACAAGACGTTCATCACGGCAATCGAGCGTGAAGACGTGATGAACCTGGCGATCAAGCTGGACGATGTGCTGGACGGTCTGGAAGGGTGTGCGGCTCGCCTTTACATGTACGACATCATGGAGCCGGATGAAACGATGGTGCGGTTCGGCCAACTGATCGAGGATTCTACCCAGCAAATTTTGCTCGCCATCGAGCTGTTGCAAAAGCAAAAGCTGCCAGGCATGAAGGAGTACATTATTCGGATCAACGATTTGGAAAGTACCGGGGATGAGCTTGAGCGGGAAAGTATTCGCCGGCTGTTCAAAGCGTCGAGCGATCCGATTCACATTATGCAGTTCAAGGAGATTTACGAGGTACTGGAGGACGTCATGGATCATTGCGAGGATGTCGCTGACGCGATGGAGACTGTAATCATGGGCAATACATAAACCAAGGAGGCTACTCTCATGCATACAAGCCTGCCTCTTGTTGTGGCTGTTATTGTGCTGGCTGTTTCTTTTGACTTTATCAACGGCTTCCACGATACGGCCAACGCGATCGCCACCACCGTCTCGACAAAAGCATTGCCGCCGAAAACGGCTATTGCGCTGGCTGCCGTGATGAATTTTGTCGGCGCTCTCGCCTTTACCGGAGTCGCGAAAACGATCGGAGGAAAAATCGCCGATCCCGCCAAGCTGGAATTTGGCGTATTGATCGTGCTGGCTGCGCTGTTGGCCGCGATCTTCTGGAACTTGGTTACGTGGTGGTACGGCATTCCCAGCAGTTCTTCCCACGCGTTGATCGGCTCAGTCGTGGGAGCGGTTCTCACTTCAGCCGGCGTGCAGCAAATTAACTGGAACGGCTTCATCGAAATTTTCGAGGCGTTGATTTTGTCGCCGATCATCGCGCTCGTCGCCGCTTTTGTGTTGATGAAGCTCGTTTACGCCGTGTTTCGCAGCATCCACATCCCGCCCGCCAAAGTGAACCGGGGCTTTCGTTACTTTCAAATCGTCACCGCCGCCCTGCAATCTTTTACACACGGAACGAACGATGCACAAAAAGCGATGGGCATTATCGTCTTTGCTCTGGTAGCTGCTGGCTTGCATACTGATACGGCGACCATTCCGTTTTGGGTCCAGCTGATTTGCGCGATATCGATGGGGCTTGGCACCTCTGTTGGCGGCTGGAAAATTATCAAGACCGTCGGCGGAAAAATTACGAAAATCGAGCCGATCAACGGCGCAACCGCCGATTTAAGCTCCTCCACGATCATTTTTACCTTTACACAACTGGGGCTTCCGGTCAGCTCCACCCATGTGATTTCGTCGGGAATTATGGGCGTCGGGGCGGCAAAACGGCTGAAAGGGGTCAACTGGGGCGTCGCCAAGCGAATCATCATTACGTGGTTTATCACCCTCCCCATCTCCGCGTTGCTTGCTGCTTTCTTTTACTACGTGTTAAGCCTGTTTTTTTAATGGGGGGCTGTATTCAAAGCCGCCTTCGCGAATGTGATCGCCAGTACGCCATCTGAATCAGCTTGATGTACAATGGGGAAAAGACATTCGGAGGAATAGATCATGCCGATTCGTGCAGAAAAACCGAGCGATTATCTCGCAACCGAGCAAGTAGTACAAGCCGCCTTTGCCGATGAGCCTTTCAGTGATCACAGCGAGCATCTTTTGGTTTCGCGCTTGCGAGCATCCGACGCATTCATCCCTGCCCTGTCACTCGTCTATGAAGAGCACGACAGCATCATCGGACATTTGTTGCTGAGCAAAATCGAGATCGTTCACGCTGGCGGCTCCTCCCATCAGGCGCTCGCCCTGGCTCCCGTCTCCGTCCTCCCTTCCCAGCAAGGAAAAGGAATCGGGACTGCGCTGATCAACAAGTCGATCGAGATCGCCAAAGAGCTTGGGTATACAGCGATCGTCGTGCTCGGACATGCGAAATACTACCCCAAGTTCGGCTTCCGTCCCGCTTCGCAATGGGATATCCGCGCTCCTTTTGAAGTGCCGGACGAAGCATTCATGGCGCTGGAGCTTGTTCCTGGCGGTCTGGATGGCGTCCATGGAACGGTTCGCTATTCTCCAGCGTTTTTTGCCTAAGGCAAGCGCAAGCGGCCCTCAAGCCTGCTCCCGGCCAAACAGAAAAAGCAAGCCTTCCCCTGCTTGCCGGGAGACGGGACTGACCCCCAAACAGAAGACTTCTTGCTTTTCCCACCTCTACTGCCGCTTTTCTTGCAGCAACTTCACACTCTCTGCCAAAAACGCCTCGTCTCTCCACTTCTCCTGCACTTCGGACCGCCACTTGTCTGTCGTCAACAGCGACTTCAAATCCAAATCGTCTCCAAACGCTTTTTGAATGTCGGCGCGGGCAATCGTCAGCGTCTCGTCCACGAACTGGTACTCGATGATTTGCAAATTGTCAATCAGGGCAAAAGCCGCAACAGAATTGTACAGCAGAGCTTGCCTGATCTTTTTCTCGTCGGAACGCAACTCGCTGGCTTCGTACTTGACCTCAATCGCAAATTGCTCGGGACGCAGCTGAAACGAGCGCCGCTCATTGCTCAACGGCAAATGGTTGAACAAATTCAGGTTGGAAACCGCCCCCATGTATTTGTGCTTGTACGGCAAAATCGTTTGCAAATCGTGTGTCAGCGGATTTTGCTGGTCTTCCAAATACTGTTTGGCAGCAAGCTCTCTGTCAGGAATGATGACGCCCTGAATCAAGGCAAACATCCCCAAACCGATTACCGCGAGCAAAACAATCAGCTTCGTTCTCATCTCAATCTTCCTCCCTCGCTTCGCACTGCATCATCACATCTGGGACGACGTGCAACAACAGCGGCACGATGATAGAGACGAGGGGCAACACATACTCTACGGCGACCGTGGCAAACTGATACGGCCCGGACAGGCTGATCTCCCTGGCGAACCAAATATCGCTGCCAAAATGCAGCGCTGTCGTATACGCAACCGATACAGCCATATACAATCCCCACAGCAACCAGGCCGTTTTTCGCAAAGTAAAAGCAGAGCGAAGGCTCAGCTCGACAGCTTTTCGCTTGCCAGTCTTCCGATTTATCCCGAGCAAAACAGCAAACACAGCTCCTTCCAGCAAACAAAGGGCAAGCAAACTGTGATTCAGCAAAATGCCCATTCCCCATATCCGCAGCGGCATCGTCAGCACCCAGGCGACCAAGGTGTACAAAAGCGCGCGCTGTACCAGCTCCTGCAAAAAGATCGCGACGTATACCTTGCGCTTTTCCCCGACGAGCTGATCCGCCGAGGGAAGCTGCTCGATGGCGACACGCATCGCTTCTTCCAGCTCCATCCCGTCTGCGACCAAATCCGCGACTCGCGCTTCCAGATTGCTCAGCATTTCCCACTTCAACTCTTCTATCTGGTTGCTCTTTTTGTATTTGTAAAACAGCTTTTCCACATGAGCTTGCAGATGTTCCATCACGCTTCCTCCTGTCTGGCGATCAGCTTGTCTATCAACCGTTTGGCGACCTGCCACGAAGCGAGCGCGCTTGCATATGCCGCCCTGCCTTCTGCGGTGATCTGATAATATTTGCGCCTGCCGCCCTGACTTTCATCGCCCCAATATGACGAAATGAGCTTTTGCCCCTCCAATCTTTTCAGACTGGTGTACAGGGAAGGCTCCTTCAATTCATATTGCTGCTCGCTGTTTTGAAAAATCGTTTTGATGATCTCATATCCGTAACTGTCTTTTTCACACAAAACCCGCAGAATGATCGTATCGATGTGTCCGCGGATCAAATCGCTGCTAATGCCTTTGTCACTCATCCGGCTCACCTCGCAAGTACAGCATAGCACATATTACTATGTATGACAAAGTAATATGCGTGAGATAGATTGAATCGCTCTGTTCCGCAAAAAGAAAAAGCCCTCTTTTTCAAGAGAGCTTTTCACTATTCACTCCTGCAAGGCACAGACCTTTCGCCCGCCATGGCAGCATTTCGCCTTGCGTCGGGGGCTGAGGAAAAATGTGTTTATTGGGCAATGACTGAGGACAGGATAATAGTACAATCTACAACCACCATGTTATTGCCGCAAAGGAGCTGAATGCAAAATGTCTCGTCAATGGTTCCGGCAGCTTCGCTATCCACTCCTCGCACTTGCCGTGACATTAACGCTGCTTTGGACGCATCATCATCAACACATGCTTACTTCCTACGCCGCCACAACGCGGACGCACACCGTCACGATTTCCGGCGCCGGCTTTCTCCCCAGCCAGCTGTCTGCCAAAGAAGGCGAGCGAGTCTCCCTCATGATCGTCAACACAGACACCCGGCCGCACAATCTGTCCATACGCGAGCTGAACCTGGCTTCCATGGAGCTGAAGCCTACCCAGTCGACCATGTTGCAGTTTTCCGCCGCTAAAAAAGGGCGGTTCTTCTTCGTTTCGGATGCACCTGGCTATCCGGAAAGCGGCTATCAGGGCATGCTCATTATTGAGTAACCTCCGCGTCCTCGTCGAACGAACGCTGCTTCCACGGCCCGAATTTGATCATCACCAACGGAATGATCCCGATTACCGTGATGATCCCGAAAAATAAATAAATGCCTAGCGTGGAATAGGAATCTTTGATCCAGCCAGCCGCCAGATTGCACAGCATCGTTCCCAGCCCGCCTCCCACGGAAAAGAAGATGGCCAGCGCCGTCACCTGGAGGGAAGCGGGCGTATTTTCGCGCACAAATTGGGCGGATGTCGCCAAGTAAAATCCGACCGAAATTCCCTGGACGAAAAACATGGCGATGACCAGCGTCGTGCTTGGAGCCGAGCTGTACCAAAGCCAGCGTGCCGCTCCGAATACAGCGGCGAGCAAAAGTGTCAGCTCCAGCCCCCACCGCCGCACGATCATGCCTGCCAGCTTCATGAACGGCGCTTCACTGCCTGCGAACAACAGAAAAGCCAGCCCTACTCCCGCCACAGTGCCGCCAATCTCCTGATAAAACAGCGAAAACCAGATGTTGTTCGCGTTCACAGCTCCGAGCACGCAAAACGACGCCAAAAGAAACAACAAATAGCGCGGCATCCGCAGCAGATCGCGCATGCCAGTCAGCATGCCAACCCGAAAGCGCGGCGTCTCCTGCGACTCATCCGGTACGCGCAACACAAGCAGCACGGCGATCAACAGCGCGAAACAGTAAGAATAAAAGAGCACGGACGGCCCCAGCTTCTCAACCAGCAGCCCTGTGACAAATGCCGCAAGCGCAAACCCTACCGCTCCCCATAAGCGGATGTCGCCGAATTGCAGCCCGTTTTTTTTCGCATATCCCAACGCCAGACTGTCGGAGACCGGGATAATCGCGCTTTGAAAAAACGACAGGATCAGGTAAAGCAAAAAGACAAAAGCAAAGGCAGACGTCCCGATGAAAAACAATCCTACCAATCCCGAGACAACAAGTGTCAGAATCAACACAGTTTTGCGAATTTGAAAGCGGTCACAAAAAAGGCCCCACATCGGCTGAGCGATAATCGAAACGACTGGGGCTACGGCACTGATCAATCCAATCTGGGTGCCTGTGAGCGAAATGGAATTGTAATACTGGGTAATGAGCGGAGAAAATGCCCCAAACCCGTAATAAATAAAAAGGTAAAGGGCGCTGAGACTGAAGTATCTCCCGCCAGCGCCCGATAATCCGATACCGACCTGTGATCCTGGCATATGGCTCTCCTATTTCACCCTCGGCAAAATTTTCGTCATGTCGACAGTCCGTTTCTTTTCCCATGTAGCCGGGTTGAACTCGTCAAATTGCTCCAGGAACGAAATGACTTCCTTGGTCAAAGGAGTTGGCGTAGACGCCCCGGACGTAACCGCCACGTTTTTCTTTCCGCGCAGCCATTCGATGTCCAGCTCGGACAAATCGGCAATCCGATAGGACGGCACATTCGCGATCTCCTCCGACACTTGGGCCAATCGGTTCGAGTTGTTGCTTCGCGGATCGCCCACGACGAGACACAGATCGGCTTCTCCTGCCTGGCCAGCCACCGCTTCTTGACGAACTTGCGTTGCCAGACAAATCTCGTTGTGCACTTCCACCCCTGGGAAGCGCTCCAGAATGGCGTCCATCAAATGCTTGACATCCCACTGGCTCATCGTCGTCTGATTGGTCACGATGAGTTTGTCAGTCGGTACGTCGAGCTGCTTCAGCTCTTCGATTTTTTGCACGAGATGCACGCGATCCGGCGCAATGCCGACAGCGCCCTCCGGCTCTGGATGCCCCTTTTTCCCGATGTAAATCACATGGTAGCCGTCCGCGATTTTTTCACGGATCAGATCGTGTGTTTTGGTCACGTCCGGGCAGGTCGCATCGACTACTGTCAGCCCTTTGTCCCTTGCTTTTTTCCGCACCTCGGGAGAGACGCCGTGCGCGGTGAAGATGACGGTTCCTTCGTCGATCTGATCCAAGAGAGCCATCCGGTCTTCTCCGTCCAACGTTTTGACGCCTTGTTTTTCAAACGCCTCAACGATGTGGGCATTGTGTACGATCATGCCCAATATGTGAATCGGGCGGGGAAAGTCGAGATTGTTGGCTGTACGCGCTGCCAAGACCATGGCCTCGACAACACCATAGCAATATCCGCGGGGGGAAATCTTGATGACTTCCATCTATAACCCCTCCTAAATTTCTAATGATGTTCGCCCACTATTATACCTTATTTGCCTTCTTCCCGCTTCAGTTCGTAAACCTTCAGATTATTGTAGACAACTTTCAAAAGCGGAGTGGACAAGCCGCTTTGCTCGGCTCGCTCCAAAAGGTAGCCTTGCAGATGGTCGGCTTCGACCGGAAGCCCTTTTTCCATGTCGCGGAGCATGGAGGACTTCGTCTGCGGGCGCTGGTTTTGGAAAGTCTCCATTTGCTTTTCGACGATGTCCGGCTTGATCGGTGCTTCCAGAGCTTGCATGACCGAAACGATTTCCTCAGCCAGCTGTCTTGTCAGCTCTACACCGTACGCCGCTTCGCGAATCGGACCGACAGCGGAGTTCATGAGCGTGGTGATCCCGGAGAACGTCGCAATGAACAAGTATTTGTGCCAAGCCTCTCGCTGGATGTTGTTGCTGGCCCGCATCGTTCCGTTAATATTGGCAAAAGCTTGCTCGATCTTCTCGACACGCTCGCTTTTTCCGCCCTCCCATTCCCCGAACACCGCATCGTGGATCGGGCTGGTTTGCACGACATCGCCCTCTGCATTCAGCGTTGTTTCAATAAAACAAAGCCCTCCCAGCACACGCTCGCGCCCGAAGCGATCCCACAGCAGCTCCATGTGAGCGATTCCGTTCAGCAACGGGATGACGACCGTATGTTCACTGACGTAGGGAGCAATCGCGTCGATGCTTTCTGTTAGCGTGTACGCTTTGTTGGACAACAATACGACGTCAAAAGGCCCCGCAGCTTCCCCCGCCTGAATCATCTGCGGCTGTTCCAGATGCAAGTCGCCGTGAATGCTTTGCACCCGCAATCCCCGCTCTTGCATTTGCTTGTATCTACGTTCGCGCACCAGAAACGTTACATCCACCCCTGACTCCGCCAATCTGCCGCCAAAGTAACCGCCAATTCCGCCCGCTCCCAGTACCAATACTTTCATCGCCGTTCGCCTCCATTTATTCGTAATAGTTCGTCTATATTCTACAAAACCGGAACCAATTTCAAAACCCCGCAATATCATGTTAGAAAAACTAACATATAAAGTTAGAAAACCTCTTGACGAACATTGTTTGTTATCGCTATAATTCGAGATATAGAAATTCACGAAAACACGAACAATAATTTACCAAATACGAAAATATTTCGCGATTGGAGTGGGTTGTTTTGGATATGAAAACTGTTTTGTCCACCATTGATGCAGAGAAAGTGGAATATGTAGATTTCCGTATCGTCGATCTGCTTGGCCGTCAACACCACGTTACCGTTCCTGCTTACGCCGTAGATGAAGGCACCTTCCGCAATGGCGTTGCCTTCGATGGTTCCAGTCTCGTCGGCTACAAATCCATCGAGGAAAGCGACATGGTTGCCATGCCGGACCCGTCCACCGCTTTTATCGATCCTTTCGTAGAAGCAAAAACAATGAACATCGTCTGTAACATTGCCAATCCGGACAACACCACATACACTCGCGACCCGCGCGGCATCGCCCTCAAGGCAGAAGCGTACTTGCAACAAACTGGTCTGGCTACCGCAGCCTACTTCGGCCCGGAATCCGAGTTTTTCCTGTTCGACAGCGTGCGCTACGACTCCGGCCCATCCGGCTCCTACTTCCATATCGATTCCGAGGAAGCGTTCTGGAACACCGGAAAAGAAGGCCAAAACCTGGGATACAAAGTTCGCAACAAAGGCGGATACTTCCCTGTGCAGCCGACTGATTCCCAAATGGATATCCGCAACGAAATGTGCACCTTGATGACTCAGGCTGGACTTTACGTGGAGCGTCATCACCACGAAGTAGCTACTGCCGGCCAAGGCGAGATCAACTTCCGTTTCGACACCTTGACTCGCACTGCCGACAACTTGCTGCTGTTCAAATACATCGTGCGCAACGTAGCGGCAAAGCACGGCAAGACAGCGACTTTCATGCCGAAACCAATCGTCGGCGACAACGGCTCCGGCATGCACGTCCACCAAAGCTTGTTCGACGGCGACACTCCGCTGTTCTACGAGCAAGGCGGCTATGCAAACCTGAGCGAGACTGCGCTCCACTACATCGGCGGCATTTTGCACCACGCGCCTGCCCTGATCGCCTTGACTAACCCGAGCACCAACTCGTTTAAACGCTTGGTTCCTGGCTACGAAGCGCCAGTCAATCTCGTATTCTCCAAAGGAAACCGCTCCGCCGCTGTACGGATTCCGGTAGCAGCCGTGACTCCGAAAGCGTCCCGGATCGAATTTCGCACGCCAGACTCTACCGCCAACCCATACCTGGCCTTCGCTGCCATGCTGATGGCTGGTCTGGACGGCATCAAGCGCAAAATCGACCCGCGCGAGCTTGGCTACGGCCCGCTGGACAAAAACATCTATGACTTGACCGACGCCGAAAAACACGAGATCAAGCGCGCCCCTGGCTCTTTGGAGGAAGCATTGACTGCTCTGGAGCAAGACCACGCTTTCCTGCTCGAAGGCGACGTGTTCACGAAGGAAGTCATCGAAAGCTGGATCGCCCTGAAACGCGCCGACATCCAACAAGTCGAGCGCACGGTGAATCCGAAAGAGTTTGAGTTGTATTACGATCTGTAAGATTTAAGGGAGACAATTCGCGGACAAATACTGCAAATAAAGAACGCATGCTCCCGATAAATGATTAAGCCTTCCTGAATGGAAGGCTTTTTTTACATTGCTTCGCTTGAATGTTTGACCTTTTTGGGTCATGAAAAATCCCCTCCAAGTAGAGTGTGCCGTCCCTCGCTAAGCGGGTGGGCTTTTTACACTGTCTACTCAAAGGAGATACTGTCATACCGTCTATTTGCGATTCTTTTTTACATAAACGGAATCTCGAATGAATTCAAGGACGTTATTGAGCTCCATGTATCTCTCATCTTTGACTCTTAATGTTAACTTATCGTCCGCATCGTTCGCCTTCTTGTGCAAATGAAACGGGTCAAATTGTGCAACACTCGGGTCCGTTTCTTCTGGATGATAATGGGCATGGAACTTCAAAAACATCCTGTTCTGACTGTCTGCCCAGTCGTAATAATAGGCTTCGAGCTCCTGTCTGGCGTTTACAAATTCTACGCAGTACATCTTACTCATGTCATCTCGAAACACAATAACTTTTGATACAACGGAAATGACATTTGAATTGTAATAAGGCAAATCCTTTGCACTTCCAGGGCGAATTTCCTCAATGATATCCTTAAAGAGTAGATTCTCAATCAAGTGGAAGTTACTTTTACTAATCCCCAGCGACATCGCGTGTCCTTTCTAAAAAGAAAGCCCACATCGACTTGTCCGTATCTTCCTCGTCCGATAGTTGGTTCCATTCTTTTTTTCCTAGGGTGTCTGCGAACTTTCCGCCGTACTTATGTTCAAAGTGGTCCACATATCTTTGATAAAGCTCAGATTCAGAGACTTTTTCTCTAGAATCCCATTCTTCTTGCTCCCTTTTCCAGGACTCTACAGCATCTTTTACTTGAAAACGTACGCCTGATGCTGGATTATGGTACCAAGTATCTTCTGGAACCTTCACATGCTTGTTTTCTCCTGCACGTAATATGCCGTTAAAATGTCCAGCAGCAATCCATTTGTTAATCGTGGTTTGCGAAACACCAAAAAATGTAGCAAGTTCCCCAGTCGAATATTCCTTCGTCATCGACCTTCTGGATGAAATCGAAAGTACGGCATCATTACTTCTTGCGGTTCTTAGCGCTTTCATATAAATGGAATACAATACTTCGTTTGCTGCTGGATTATCTGAAAGGAATTGAAAATCGTCCCATTTTGCCCTGATCTCTTCGGTGTTCGGTAAAAGTTGAATAAGCATTTTGATAAACAAAGTGCGAAACTCCACATCATCAACCAAACTGCGTTTGTACCACTCAGATACATTCACATCTGGTGATTTCAGTTCTTCAAGTTTTGTCTCTATTCGCCTTTCATCCAACATTGTTAATGACACAAACATCACCTCTCACTCCCATTCTATCGAGAACTGAAACTAACTGCAACCAACTAAAATCATCTGTTACCATTATTATTGCTAAATTCACGATTAATACCTTTTGATAGTAGATAAGCTACAAATAGAATGCCCTTCCCAACAAAACAGGAAGGGCTTTTTGGCATTGACGAAAACAGACTCGATCCGCAAACGAGAGCAAGAACCCCCCCACTTCCCCCTCAAATCCCACGCCATTTTTCCATTTCCGAGCGCGACATTCACAAGCACTTCCATATGGAAAATTTAGACAAAAAACCCACCTGCTTCTGCTACCTTTAAGTGCGGAAGGAGGTGATTTTCATGACCCAGCATCTGTACTTCATCGTCAACCTTCAGGATGCGTTGCAATTCAGCCACGGGCTTACGCGACTAGGATTCACCCACTATTATCTCGTGCCCCGCGGCAATCAGGTCGCATTTGTTTTCGAACGGACTTCGACCCACAACCGCATCATCCTGAGGCGTTTCTTCGGTGCAGATGGCGTGTCCCCTCACATCTAGACTAGCATCCGACTGCTGCTCTTTTATCAGGGCAGCAGTCCCTATTCGTCCACACACATCCGCCATTTTTCGGGCATAGGATGCCTTATCCTGACGCCTCGCCTCTCAAACAACGAAGAAAGGATTGTCTGCTGCTTTTCACACCGCGCCCCCATACAGGCGAGGACGAAAGAAGTAACGCAGCCCTCATCTGCCAACGGACCACCCAGCTTATCGCGGCAAAAAAAAATGGCGCCGACTATTCTGCACGATTAGTCGAACGCCTATCCCCAATTGCGAACTTATACTAGATGACATTATGTTTATCGGTTGCGCAAAAACTGGCGTTTATATATAAATAATGGAAAATACACAACGCAGCGGAAGTCCTTCCGCCTGATCCAAGAGAAACTTTTTGACGCTCGCTCCTCGCATTCGCCTTTTGCTCAGTTACTCTTCCCTGCTTTTTCCAAGCTTCCGACCCGTTTCTCCAGCTCAGCCAGCTTCTTGCGAAAACTAGACCAAACGGCAAAATAAGTAACAATTCCTACTGGCATCCCAATCAAAATCAAATCCAAGAAAAAAGATACCCAGTCAAAAGCGACAGCACCAAAGTCCAACATTCCCATTAACCTCCATGATCAAGCAAATCCCTTTTTCCACTGCTCCTTCAGTTCCCGATACGTCTCTCCATATTGGATGGCATGCTCGATATGCGAATATTTCAGCACCAGATCGTCGCCCTTGCTCTCACAGCACGCGAAAAACAAGCTTTCCATCAGGTTGTGGTTTTCAATGGAGTTGGTGATATGGATACACTCGTCCAGCGAATCGCTGTCGTCGCGCTTGTAAAACAGAAAAGTCCCTTCCTTGAACGGGCCTTTCTGGGTTGCGTCCTTCCAGATCAGCATGCCGAGCGTGATGAAATAGCCCTCCTTGAAGCGGATGACACCTGTAATCACAGAATCAATCGTGGTTGGAATGATCGCGATGGAGCTGCTCAACTGATGCACATATTCATACAAAGCTTTGTTCGTTTCCTTCAAGTCAAAGCCGGAAACGTGGACAAGCTCTTTTTCTCTCAATTTCTCCACAAGCTGCTGAACACAGAGCGTCTTATTCAAAGCTGAAATCACAATCTCACCACTTCTCCCGTTTTAAGTAGGTCCATTCTCTTTTATTCGCTAAAAACAGACATTTCCCTACAAAATCCGGCCGACATTTCTCAAGATGGCAAAGTTGTGCGTATACCCATTTCCGTCCGAACGGCTCCGCATATGATACAAGGGACAGATAACCTATGGAAGTGAGGCTGGACCATGAAGCAGAACAGTGGTTTTTCTGCGGAAGACCTGGCGTTGATGGCGGCCGTTGTGGTTCTGCTGGGCGATTTCTTGGCCTTCTTGTCCATTTTGAAAGAACGGCAAGAAAAAGAAGACAAAGGGAACAACAACTGAGCAAAAAAGCCCCTCTCGTTCTTGTTAGCCGAGAAGGACCTTTCGGTAATGACTACGATTTTCCTGTCAAATATTCGTCTTTCGCTTTCTTTTCCTTTTCTTCGGTCGTCATTTCCTTTTCCAACACGTTGAACATGAGCTGATCTTTGACCTTCTCGGGAAACTCTTGTTGCTCCTCGCCAGCAAGCGAAGAACTCATCAACGAATCGTGCTCCATCAGGGATACCTCCAAAAGGAATTTTACGGATAGAATACCCTTGGATTGTTCTTGCCATGCGTCAAGAAATCGCGCACAACAAAAAACGGCCGCCAGCGCGACCGCTTCTCCGTCGCTAACGGACAGCAACCTGTCCAGTCAGCAGACGCTTTTTCAATTCCTCCAGCGAACAAGGGACGCGCTCTCCAGCTTCTTGTCGCCATTCCTGCGGCAAAGCTTCCCACACGTCAGCGATGAGCGGCATGCCGAGATGCAGGCTTTCCAGCAGCTCCCTTTGTGCCAATGCCTCTTGCGGCTCCCCGGCAAATACGAGTTTGCCCGCATCCATCACGCAAATCCATTCCGCCCACTCAAACGCGATATCCATGTCATGCGTCGCCATTAGCACCGTCGTCCCGTTTTGGTGAATCGCATCAAGCTCGCGCAAAAGATTTCGCGTCTGATAGCGGTCGAGATACGCCGTAGGCTCATCCAAAAGCAACAGCTCCGGTTCCAGCACCATGACCCCGGCCAAAGCCAGTCGACGCTTTTGCCCCAGGCTCAGGTGATGAATCGGCACGTCAGCAAGCTCGGTCATCCCGAACGCCTGAAGAATCGCCTGTACCTTTTGGCGAATCACGTCCGCCGGCAGGTTCCGGTTGCACAGCCCGTAGGATACATCCTCCGCTACGGTACTGGCGATCAGTTGGTGCTCCGGGTCCTGGAAGACAAGACCGACTTTTTGCGTCATCTCCTGCAAGGCAGCGCGTTTGTAGCTGAGCGGCGTCCCTTTCCAGCTCACTTGCCCTTGCTGCGGCTGGATGATCCCGTTCCCGTGCAAAAACAAAGTAGATTTGCCGCAACCGTTTCGTCCGAGCAGCGCGCATTTTTTCCCTTCTGGAATGCCCAGGGACAGTCCGCGCAGCACAGGGCCGCGGCCACCCGGATAGGCGTAGTGCACGTCAGCAAATTCCAACAGCCATGATGTCAAAGCATTATCCCCCTGTCCACCACTCCAGCAAAATCAGCAGAACACAGCCTGCTATCGACTCCCATTCATATCGTCTGGAGCGGGAATGACTGTGCAAAGAAAGCACTTGCAAGCTTTCCCCGAAGCCTCTGGCTGCCATCCCTTTGTACAACGCATCGTATTTGCGCATCGCCCTGACGAACAGCTGGGCAGCCAGACCGCCGATGTCGCGCATCGTCGCGCGAAATCCCCGGTGCCCGCCACGCGAGCGCTGAGCAATCCACAACTGATGGGAGACGCCGAGCAACACGAAAATAAAGCGGTACATAATCATCAGCAAATCCGTAACGATGACCGGAAGCCGCAGCTTGCGCAACACCTGCAAAATCTCGGCAAACGGCACCGTAAACAAAATAAAGGAAAAGCAGGCAAGGCTGGCCATCGTTCGCCAAAACAGCACCCACACCTTGCTGATGGCGCTCGCTGGAACGTAAATCAAATAAGGGCCGACATGCCACGCCACTGCCATCTGAGTCACAGGAGCTGTCTCCGCCCTTGTCGCTTCCAACAGAAGTGCAGGCAAACCCAAAACAAAGAACGAGAGAGACAAAAGAAGAAATCCGAAATAGAAACGGACGGGAATACGGGCATATCCGATCACCCATACTCCCATCCAAATGCAAATCGCCATTTGCAACCACTCATGTCCTGTCAAAACGAGCAAAATCAACGCGCTCGCAAACAGAAGCTTGTGTTCCGGCGGCAAAAATCTCAGACGGTTTTGATACGAAAGAGAGTCAAGCTGCTGCCAGTTCATTTTTTGTTTTTATCCAGCCGACCTTTGTACAAGCCCATCGCATAGCCGACAATGCCCGCTCCCAATGCCGCTTGCACGGCAAACAGCAAGCTCTCTGTCTCGCCTCCTGGCGGTTCAAGCAGCGGCTGGAACCACGGCTCGTACGCAGGGGCAATCTCCTTGATCGCTTCCTCTGCCGCTCCGTCCGCTCCGCCGAACTCCGAGTCCTGCACCAAAAGCAACGGCACGATCGCAAGCACGACGACACCCAGGAGCAGCAGCCAGTTCATTCCTTTTTTCACAGCGATTCCTCCCGTTTCAGCAAGCGCAGCTCCGCCAGCTCTTTTGCATTGTAAGATTGAAGCCAGTTCCAGACGAGCACGGTCAGAAGCCCCTCGCTGATCGCCAACGGAATTTGTGTGATGGCAAAAATGCCAGCGAACTTGGCGAAAGAAGCCAATACCCCGCCAGACTCAGCCGGAAAAGCCAGCGCCAACTGAACAGATGTCACTACATAAGTCGCCAGGTCAGCAAGAGCTGCCGCAGCGAAGACAGCCAAACGTTGTCCTCCGTTGGCACGGACAATCAGGCGGTACACCCCGTAAGCCACCATCGGCCCGACAACCGCCATCGAAACGGCGTTGGCGCCAAGCGTGGTCAATCCGCCATGCGCCAACAGCAAGGCTTGGAACAACAGCACCAGACTGCCCAGCACAGACATCACCCACGGGCCGAACATGATCGCCCCAAGTCCTGTTCCGGTAGGATGGGAGCTGCTTCCCGTCACCGAAGGAATTTTCAAAGCAGACAGCACGAAAGCAAAGGCACCTGATACGCCAATAAGCAACTTCATTTGCGGGTGTTCTTTGACGATTTTGTTTAACGAACGAATGCCAAGAATGAAGAACGGAATAAATACTACCCACCAGAACAACGCCCACGACAGCGGCAAATACCCTTCCATAATGTGCATCGCGTAAGAAGTTTGCGGTTCATTTACGAGAAAATAAAGAACAAAGCCCGCAATCAATAAACAGGTCGAGACAAAGCGTGATCGATTCAAGGCAACTTCTCCTCCTTTGCTGTTCTTTTTACCGTTTTTTCCAATCAAAAAAGCCCCATCCGATAGCAGACGAGGTATGCGCACAAAACAATAGACATGAACTTCTGTCCAATTGCTCCGTATTCACCGCTCCTTTCCGCGAAGGTCTCCAGGGTGTGGCAAGTAGGTAGGTCTCCTGGCTTTCAGATCGATGCGCTCTTTGTCCTTCCCCATATGAATATGAGTGGAACTTCATCAAAGAGAACTCCCTGATTACAGTGGCGGGACCGCTCGGGACTTTCACCCGATTCCCTGTTACCCTTCGTGCTCATGCACACAAAGGCACCTATTGCCGACAATATCCAATTGTTTGACAGTTCTTGCTTGTCCTACATTATTATACTCAATCGCCCAATCCAGCGTAAAGCTTATTATCAAAAGGCTCCTGCAACCGATGACCTTTTGGCGAATGTCATTGACTGCACGAGCCTTGTTTTTGGTTCTACGTTTTTGATTCTACGCTTTCGCGTCCACGCCAACCGCTTCGCTGATGTGGGAAAAACCGTCCCGCTGCATCAGCTTGAGCAATTGCTTGTTGATCTGCTTCGAAATGCCAGGCCCTTGATAAATCATGCCAGTATAAACCTGGACCAGGCTGGCGCCCGCGCGTATTTTCTGATAGGCGTCTTCTCCGGTAAAAATGCCTCCGACACCGATAATCGGCACTTTGCCTCCGACTTCCTGATAAATCTCTTTCACCCACGCTGTCGATCGCTCTGTCAGCGGCTTTCCGCTCAAACCGCCCGCTTCCTCGGCGTACCGATGCCCTTGAACAGCTTCCCGCGACAGTGTCGTATTGGTGGCAATAATCCCGGAAATGCCTTCCGCCACAGCCCCTTGCACGACATCGCGCATATGCTCGTCAGACATGTCTGGAGCTACTTTGAGCAAAATCGGTTTTTTCTGAATGCCGCGCGCTTCCAGCTCAGCCGCTTTCTCGCGTATCGCCCGCACCAGCTGGCGCATGCTTTCTGTCTCCTGCAAGTCGCGCAAATTCGGCGTGTTCGGCGAGCTGATGTTAATGACGAAATAATGGCCGTACGCATAGAGCATGTCCAGACACTTGATATAGTCAGAAGCCGCTTCCTCATTAGGAGTGACTTTGTTTTTGCCAATATTGATCCCGATCGGAACATCGGAATAAGCGTAATCTACCAGATGCTGCGAAGCCAAATACGCACCGTGGTTGTTGAAGCCCATTCGGTTGATCACTGCTTCGTGTTCAGGCAAACGGAACAAGCGGGGCCTCGGATTGCCAGGCTGTCCCTGCGGCGTCAAAGTCCCGATTTCCACAAAGCCGAACCCGAGCGCACCGAGCGCATGATACACTTCGGCATTTTTGTCAAAACCGGCGGCGAGTCCTACCGGATTGGGAAAAGTCATTCCCCACAGCTTTGTCGCCAGACGCTCGTCCTTCAACTGGAACATCATTCTGAGCAAGCTTTTTCCCGGAGCAGAATCTTCCATCAGCTTCAAGGCACCAACCGTTTTTTCATGAATCTCTTCCGTATCCATCTGGAACAGATATTTTCTTATGAGCTTATACATCCCGGCTGCACTCCTTACTCCATTTTTACCTCATTGTAGAATACCACACTTTGTTTCTCGTGGGCTAACCTTTATACGCGATACATATTTCCAGTCGAGCAGACAAACTATAACAAAACCAGCGATTTAAAAGGGGACGTATGTTTCATGAAAGCAGACGGAAAAATCGGGATTGGCCAAGCGATCATGGTCATGATGCTCTCAATCGGAATAACCAACCATGTTACCCTTATTCCTCTGCTGCTCAGCAAAGCTGGGCGCGATGCCTGGCTGAGCGTCATTATTGGCGCCATCCCCTTTGCCGTTTGGGCATACGCCCTGTTTTTCATCAATAGACGGATCAAGCAGATGTCGCTGTCCCAGTGGCTTCTTTTGCGATCTGGAAAAACCGTCCGGCATCTGCTCCTCGCCCCGATCATCCTTTGCCTGTACTTGATGGCCCTCGTCAATTTAATCGATACGCAAACATGGACTACCGTCAACTATTTGCCGCAGACACCGGAATGGGTGACAGCGCTTGCCCTGATCATTTTGTGCGTGTTCGCCTCTTACGGCGGCATAGCCTCTGTCGGCATTACTTCCGGCATCCTGCTGCCTGCCGTTTCGTTATTGGGCATGTTCGTCGCGTTTGGCAACATTCCCAAAAAAGATTATACCCAGCTTTTGCCGCTGTTCCAGAACGGGCTTATGCCCACCCTGCACGCCATGGTGTTTGTAGGAGGAGGATTTACCGAGCTGTTCCTGTTGCTTTTGCTGCAACACCACATTCGCAAACCGCTTCGCGCCGTCCACTATATCATCATGATCGCGATCGTCCTGGTACTGACCCTCAGTCCGCTTACAGGAGCCATCGCCGAGTTCGGGCCTGTGGAATCGACGCGCCAGCGGTTTCCCGCCTTTGAGCAATGGCGGCTTTTGACGATCGGCAAAGACATCGAGAACATGGAGTTTTTCTCGATTTTCCAGTGGCTGTCCGGGTCGTTTATCCGCATTACGCTTTGCTTGCTGCTGCTCGGGGAGCTGCTCGTCCTGCGCACGAAAAAGCAAAGAAAATACGTCATGTTCGTCCTTGGCGCCAGCATGATCGCCCTGACCAGTCTTCCTTACAGCGACATGCAATTCGTGACGTTTCTCTCGAAGATTTACTATCCTTTTTACTTGCTGGTTATGGTAGTCGTCACACTCATCTTGTTCCTGCTGTCGCTGCGAAAACCAACCAGATTGGAGGATGTGAGCCATGACCCTTGAAGAGGAGCTGCGTGATAGATTTGCGCATTGTGCTGATGTCGTCTTCCTGCGGGCTGTCACCCCGAACGATCAGTCTGTGCTCATGCTGTACTGCGAAGGTTTGGCGGACGTACGGCATTTGCAGGAGACGGCTTTGCCTCAATTGGAGCGCTGCGTAAATTCTGGCGATCTGCGTTCGCTTCCGCTCGTCCCTTTGTTCACCAATCCGGATCTGTGGACTGAAAGGCTCTTCGCGGGAGACTTGCTTATTTTTTTGGGGGATTCGCCGCCTTTTTCCTGGGATATTTCCAATCGGCCGCAGCGGAGTACAGAGGAAGCCAACACGGAAATTTCCATCAAAGGTCCGCGAGACGGCTTCGTGGAGGACTTGTCAACCAACGTGGCCCTCATCCGCAAACGCATGCGAACGATCACACTCGCGTATGAGCCATTTATTCTCGGCACCCGTTCCCGCAGCCGGATTGCCCTGTTGTATTTGACAGACACTGTCCCTCCCGACCTGCTTGAAATGATTCGCGATCGGCTGATTGCCTGCGAAAACAAAAAAATAATCAATAGTGCGCTGTTGGAAAAAATGCTGAGCGACAATCGCAACTCGTTGTTCCCGCTAGTCGACTATACGGGGCGTCCCGACTTTGCGATTTATTTGTTGTTGCAAGGAAAAGCGGTCATCATGGTGGACGGCTCTCCGCTCGCCCTGATCGCTCCCGTGTCGCTAATGGAGCTGATCAAGTCTCCGGAGGACGATCAGTATCCGATCACGTACGTATGGCTGGAGCGCCTGCTGCGTCTCGGCGGTTTTTGGATTGCCGCTTTTCTGCCCGGATTCTGGATTGCCTTGTCTGCTTACAACGTCGAGCAGTTTCCGTTCCAACTGCTTGCCACAATTACCCAGGGACGCAAAGGCTTGCCCTTTTCCGCCCCGATGGAGCTTTTCGTGATTTTGTTCATTTTTGAGTTTCTGCGGGAAGCGGGAGCCCGGCTGCCGAAAAACGTCGGGCAAACGCTGGCGCTTGTCGGCGCGTTGATCATCGGAGACGCCTCCATTCGCGCAGGGTTGACCTCGCCTTCGATGCTGTTCGTAGGCTCGCTGACGGTGGTCGCTTCATTCACTCTCGTCAACCAGGCGCTGAGCGGTGCTGTGACGGTCACCCGTTTTCTTGTCTTCCTCCTGTCGTCTACGATCGGCATGTACGGATTCGTCATCGGAATGATTGCCATCATTTACTACTTGTCCACTTTGACCTCGTTTGGCCGTCCCTACGTGTTGATGGGCTCGTCCAACGTGTTGTCCAATCTGTATCTGGTTCTGTTCCAGCCGCTGGTTTACTTTTTCCGCAAAAAGCCTGAAAAGGACGGGAACACCAAATGAAATACGCCCGCATCGCTTGCGCTTTGCTGCTGCTTGCCACAACGCTTTTGAGCGGCTGCTGGGATCAGAAATCCATTCAGGATTTGAGCTATTTGTCTGCTTTTGGCGTTGATTTTATCAACGATGAATACGTCCTCTACGCCCAGTCTGTCGACCTGTCCAGCGTCGCCAAACAGGAAACGGGAAGCCAACCGGAATCGCCTCCCGCTGCTATTTCAATCGGGAGAGGAAAGACGCTGATGTCCGCTTTTGACAACCTGCAAAAAAACTCGCAAGTGCCGCTGTTCCTCGGATTCGTCTCGTCTCTCGTATTTCACGAGCGCATCCTGCAAAAAGGCATAATCACGACGCATGACATCTTGAACCGCTACGGTTTGATCCGCTATACAAAATGGGTGTTCGCGACGAGGGAGCCGATCGACAAAATTCTTGGCAATCACGCCCTGACTGGCTTCTCTCCGCTGACGTCCCTGTTGCATCAGCCAAAAGACGTGTACCAGCAGCGCTCCTTTATCGAGCCGACCCAGTTTTACCGCTTCATCAGCAACTTTTGGGACCCTTCGAATACCGTGCTGCTGCCCAATCTCACCATCTACACCCACTCGTGGAAGGAGAACAATCACTACACCTCGCGCCTGTCCATCGACGGGGTGCACGCGCTGCATCGCGGCAATTGGAAAGGCTATTTTCCCAGCCGCGATCTGATGGGCTTGCGCTGGATGAACAAAGACACCGAGTTTGCCGGACTGATCATCCGCGAAAACAACACGCCCAAAGCGACAATCCGCATCAAGCACGTAGGACTGCAAATCGTCCCGCTCACCACCGGGCCGATTCCCCGTTATAAATTGAAGGTGCATCTGCTAGGCTTTGTTCGCGAGCTAATGAGCCCAGTCAGTCCTGCGCACATTCAGAAAAACTCGGAAGAACAGGTCCGGGAGCAAATCAGGGACACCTTTTTAAAAGGATTGAAAAAGGGCACTGACTTGTACGGCCTGGAAAAAGAGTTGTTCAAAAAAGACTACCGGGCCTGGCGGGCGTATGAAAAAGAGCATCGTACGGCGCCTACCGCAGATTCGATTGCCTCGATTCATATACAGGTGGATTTGAGCGACTCAGGCAAAATGAAGATGAACTCCTCCAAATACCCCGACCCGCTCGGCCCTGAGTGAGTAAGGATTTGCCCACAAAAAAACTGCTTGCCAAAATTTCTGGCAAGCAGTTTCGTTTATGGAAGCGCGATTAGTTTTTCACCAGCAATACTTCTTCTACAGAAGCGTATGGCAGGTTGTGAGCATCTGCAACCGCTTTGTAAGCCACTTTTCCGTCGATGACGTTTACGCCTTTCGCCAGAGCGCGGTTGTCGCGGATCGCTTGTGCGTAGCCTTTGTTCGCCAGTTGAACAGCGTATGGAACCGTTACGTTCGTCAGCGCCAGAGTGGAAGTGCGAGCTACCGCACCAGGCATATTCGCTACTGCGTAATGGATCACGCCGTGTTTTTCATAAGTCGGGTTGTCATGCGTTGTGATGCGGTCGATCGTTTCGATGGAACCGCCTTGGTCGATTGCCACGTCTACGATCACGGAACCAGGCGTCATTTCTTTTACCATCGCTTCTGTTACCAGGCGAGGAGCGCGTGCGCCAGGGATCAGAACAGCGCCTACGAGCAGGTCTGCTTTTTTCACTGCGCTTGCGATGTTGAAAGAGTTGGAGATCAAAGTTTGTACGCGGCCTTGGAACAGGTCATCCAATTGGCGCAGACGATCTGCGTTCACGTCGATAATCGTTACGTTTGCACCGAGACCAAGCGCCATTTTCGCAGCGTTCGTACCTACGATACCGCCACCGATGACAACGACTTCGCCTTTTGGCACGCCAGGTACGCCACCGAGCAGCACGCCTTTGCCGCCGTATTGTTTTTCCAGGAATTGCGCACCGATTTGTACGGACATGCGGCCCGCAACTTCGGACATCGGCATCAAGAGCGGCAGTGCGCCGTTGTCGAGCTGGATAGTTTCGTACGCGATTGCGATTACTTTTTTATCGAGCAGCTCACTAGTCAATTCAGGCTCTGGAGCCAGGTGGAGGTACGTGAACAAGATCAAACCTTCACGGAAGTAGCCGTACTCGGCAGGAAGTGGTTCTTTTACTTTCATGACCATGTCAGCGGCCCACGCATCTGCTGCGGTCGCGACAATCTCAGCGCCTACTGCTGTGTAGTCTTCGTTGGTGAAACCGCTGCCAAGTCCTGCACCTGTCTCTACGCGAACAGAGTGTCCGTTTTGTACGAGGGCTGCTACGCCTGCTGGCGTGATGGCAACGCGATTCTCGTTATTTTTAATCTCTTTTGGAATGCCAACGATCATGATAGGTAGTCCTCCTTGGAAACGCCGATTTAATGAGAATACTAACATTGTACAGCGTTTACACGGGGCGTTTCCTTGGGGATTCCTTTAATTTTGCCATCCTTCTGTTTGTGAAAATCCACAAACGAACTACTGTTCCTGATCGAGCTTCGCCATTTTCAACTCCAGGTAGAGGGCGGCCCGCTGGTTCATGTTCTCCAGATCGACCCGCATGATCTCCTCAATCCGCCGCAATCGGTAGCTCAATGTGTTGATGTGGATGTGCAGGCGCGAGGCGGTCACGTTCACCTTGCCTGCCGCGTCCAGAAACGTTTCCAATGTCTGCAACATCGCCGTCTGATTGTCCCGGTCGTATTGCCTGAGCTTTTCCAAGCGCTCGTTTTCATAGCCTTGCTCCGCCTCCCACTGCTTCAGTTGCAGGAGATAACGGTAAATGCCCAGCTCGTGATAGCCGTAGATGCCTTCGTTTTCCTTGGGAAACAGCTTCTTGATCTTGAGCGCGTGCAGCGCCTCCCTGTAGCTTTTCACAATCTCTGTATACGTCGACTGATAGCCGAGTCCGTAGCCTGCAATCACCTGTCGTCCTTCTGTGACATGGGCTTCCAGCTTGCCGAGCGAGTCGGCCAGAAACTGCTCGACTTTGCGGACGAGGACTTCCCGCACGTCTTTTTTGACACTGCCGTCAAGGCCGATCAGCAAAATGATCTGCGAACCGTCGACAACCCACAACAGCTTGTCGCGCATGAGCAACGGGTACAAATACTGGTCGAGCCGCGCACCTGCCGCTTCAATAATGCAAATCAAATAAGCGGTCGGAAGCTGCATTTGCAGGCTGTCAGCTTTTTGCCGGATCGTGCTTTCGCTTTTGTGGTTGCCGAGCAACAGCTCCCACAAAAACTCCTTGCGCCGCTGCTCCTCCGCCTTGCGCTTCCCTTGCCGCTGCATGAGCCTTGAGACGGCTACCCGTGCCGCCTGACGCAAAATCTCGTCATCCTCGCGCGTGATCGGCCGATTTACTTCCTGCGCCCATATGTACCCGAGCACGTCACTGCCGCGCCTGATCGCGATCGCCACACGCTTGCCCAGGCCGACCTCATCCTTGGCCGGAATATGTACAGGGTCGTCTTGCGTCAACAGCTCCTGGAACACGCCGTCCTTCCACAGGCGGGTCAACACCTTTTCCGGCACCCGCCTGCCCATGATGGTCGACCAGCGCGCCTGATCGGTGCTGTCTCCGTGGGAGCTGTAGGCAATCAGTTTGTGATCCGCATCTTCAACCGTAATCGGGTTTTGCAAAAGCTCTCCAATCACATCGGCTAGTTCGTCTATATCGGCATGCTGATACTGTTGAAAATAGTTAGGCTCAACGGACACATTTCCACCTCTTTACCGCGCATTCGTACGTGTCCTTTTATTATACAAGAAAGCGTAAGCAGGGCGCACTTTTTCCCGCTTGCCGGGCGCTCGCGCTACTGGTCTTTTTCTGCAGCGGAATTGACGCACAAAAAACGGACGACTTCCCCGGTACGATTCAGCCAGTTGTGCGGTGTAGTCGAGTCCATGTGAATGCTGTCGCCCGGATGCAAATCGTGCTCTTCCTCTCCCAGCAACAGCGTCAATACCCCTTCCAGCACGTAGACGAACTCCTGCCCTTTGTGGGCAAAAGGCGTTCCGCTGTCTTCGTGGGGCTGCAATGTGACGAGGATCGGTTCCAGCAAGCGATTCGCCAAATCGCCAGACAAGTCCTCATACACGAAAGGAAAACCGCTTGGCAGCGCAGGCTTTTGCCCGCCTCTGCGCACGCGATCGCTCTGCGCCGAATGCTTTTCCGAAAAGAAATAGCTCGGACTCACTTCCAACGCCTCGGAGATTTTTTTCAGCGATTCCAGCGTAATCGACGATTTTCCCCGCTCCACCTGGGACAAAAAGCTTATCGAGAGTTCCGTTTTTTCAGATATTTGTTTCAGTGTCTTTTTTTTGCCAAGCCGCAGTGACTTGATCAAGACGCCAATCGTTGGTTCCATCCGCTATACCTCAAATCTCGCAAGATAGGTCTATCATACCGCTTGCGGGAAAATGGTGCAAAACGCTGTTGCGATGAATCCTTTTATCTTTTATAATCTTTACTATTATCAGACAAAAAGCGTTTTCACTTTTTTTATGAGCGGAAATTGAAGTGACGCTTCAATTCACGAAACGAAGGTGTCCCCCGCCCGCTGCTACTCGCACTCCAACGCCATTCTGCAAAGCATCGTCATTTACACACCAAGGGAGGATCTGCAACTGATGGCACTTCAACCACAAGCGGGAGTTTCCAAACAGGTTCAAAACAAGGCGTTGATCGCCAGTTTGATGGGCAGCTCCATCGAATGGTAGCACGCTTCCTGAAGAGCAGTTTTTGGCCTGGGGCTGGCGCGTTCCGTTCATTTTGAGCGTTGCACTCGTGTTTGTGGGACTGTGGATTCGCAACGGCATTGATGAAACAAAGGATTTGGATTTTGACAAATCCTGACCGAAAGGATGAGAGTCATGCTCATTTTGAGCCGGGAAAATATCGAGCAAATCTACACGATGAAAGATTGCCTGGAAGACGTGGAACACGTTTTTCGCGAGCATATGCAAGGAAACGTAACGACTCCGGTGCGCACCGCGGTTGACCATCCCAAATACGATGCGACCAGCTTGTACATGCCGTCTTACTTGGCGAGCGATGATTACGTCGCGGTGAAAATCATCAGCATTTTTCCGCAAAACCATAAACACAACATCAAGTCTTTGCAAAGCGTCATTGTGCTGACGGAAGCCAAAACGGGGCAGCACGTCGCCATGATGGATGCCAGCCTGCTGACCGTCATGCGGACCGGGGCGAGCAGCGGTGTCGCCACCAAGTATTTAGCCGCAGAGGATGCGGACAGCTGCGCGGTGCTTGGCTGCGGTGCCCAGTCGCTCGGGCAAATCCAGGCTGTCATGGAAGTACGGGCGCTGCGCCATATTTACTTGTACAACCGGACGCGAGCCAAAGCTGATGAAATGAAACAAAGCCTGCTGGCGCTCTATCCGGATTGGCACGGAGAGATCACGGTGGTGGAAAACGCCGACGAAGCCGTCTCGCTTGCCCGGATCGTCATTTGCAGCACCAAGGCGACCGAGCCGCTGTTTGCCGCTTCCAGCCTGCGTCCTGGTACCCATATCAACGCAATCGGCGCGTTCCTGCCGCACATGCGGGAAGTCGATTCGGCCACCGTACAAACCAGCAAAGTCGTCGTCGATACGCTGGAAGGTGCCGAGCACGAAGCTGGCGATTTGCTCATTCCAATCGCGGAACAAGAGTGGAGCTTTGCTCAATTGCACGCTGAACTGGGAGAAATTTTGATCGAGCAAAAGCCGGGGCGGGAAAATAACGCAGAAATCACGCTCTACAAATCGGTCGGAGTCGCTTACCTGGATACAGCGGTAGCCAAGACCGTGTACGAGCGGGCAAAAGCTGCCGGAATCGGCACTGCAGTCTCGTTATAGAACCGTACAGCCGCCAAAGCGCTTCAAGCTTGGCGGCTGCTTTTTTGCTTACAGCAGGCGGGTGATGGCATCGAGTATTTGCTCTTTCTGAAAAGGCTTGACGACAAAGTCGCTCGCGCCAGTCTTCATGGCCTCCAAAACCTTTTGCCGATGCCCGACTGCCGAACAGATCAACACTTTGGCATCCTGATCGTAATCGAGAATCTCGCGCATGGCCTCAATTCCATGCATGTGCGGCATCGTGATGTCCATCGTCACAATGTCCGGCTTCAGTTCCTTGTATTTCTCAACAGCCTCCAAACCATTGCACGCTTCTCCGCAAATCTCGTGTTGCTCGCCTAGCATATCTGTCAACATCCTTCTCGTGAAGGCTGCGTCGTCTACAATCAGCAACCGGGCCATGGTGTCCTATCCCCTCACATCTCGCTCGCATTTCTCTCTATTACTTTTGCAGAAATCGCAAGCCTTGTCCACGAGAGAAAATGACTTCTTTTGTCGAAATGAACATTCGGCGTTTTCGACGTTTACGGACGAAAACCGATCGGCTCCGTGGTTTCGCCTGAGCCTTGTTCACCTGTTGCTTGCCCCGCTACTACTTTCGCTGCCTGCGGACTCTCGGGCTTGGGATGAGGAGTAGTCTCTGTGATCTCTGGCAAATCGACTTGCCGTACTTCATCCGGTATATCCGGCTGCGGGATTTCCACGAAATCCTTCTCCATGCGAAAACGCCTCCCTTTTTCTCTGCTTTTTGCCTTAATAGGCTGTCCTGATCTTGCCTTTCCATGCACCCCCACTCCCGTCATTATTTTCCTCATTTTTTCATCGCGCTACTTTTCCGATATAATAGGAGTGCACTTGTTTACCGTCTCACGATCGAACGCTTGTTTTTTAAAAGGGGAAATTTTTCCATGCCAAAGCTGAAGCCTTTTTTCGCCCTGTTTACCTTCCTGGTTGTCGGGCTGCTTCTGCTCATTACCAGTCAGTTTTTTACCAGCATGAAACATTTGGACGAAGTGATCAATGACCGCGGGCCTTCTTCTGAAATATTGCGCGTTGCCTTGTTGCTGGAAGGGCCAACCTACGATCAGGGCTGGAACAGCAGCGCGATGGAAAGCATTACGGAGATGCAGAAAAGGTTCGGCTTTTCACTGGAGATTGCCAACAATATCAAAGCCGATCAAATCACGAATGTGGCGCAAAAATACGCAGCAAACGACTATGATCTCATTTTGGGGCATGGGGTGATTTTCTCCGAGCCGTTTACCAGTGTCGCACGCAAGTATCCGCAGACCCGCTTCATCTCCTTCAACGGTGAAGCCCCGCATTCCAACCAGACGACGATTCGCTACGACATGAAGCCTGCCGGTCAGCTCGTCGGCATGCTGGCGGCGAAAATGTCCCGCACGGGCAAAGTCGGCTATATTCTGGTCGACAAGCCGCCGGAAATGGCTCAGGCGGAAGGCTTTCGCGCAGGAGTCAAAAAAGCTGCGCCCAACGCGGAAATCGTGATCGGGAAAGTATCCGACTTCAATGACATTGAAAATGCCGTACAAAAAACGCGCGAGATGATCGCTCACGGTGTCGATGTCATCTACACCACCGGAGACAGCTTCAATCTCGCCGTCATTACCGAAGCACAGCGCTCCAAGGTGTATACGATCGGCTATATCGCCGACCAGCGCTACATCGCGCCGGACTATGTGCTCGCTTCCCTGGTGCAAGACGTGCGGCAATGTTATCGCATTATTTTCGAGCAGTACATGGCAGACAGACTCCCGAGCGGCAAGGTTGTCTACGGTCTGGCCGAAGGCGTGAACCACTTCAGTCCGTTTGGCCCGATGGTGCCCCCGGAGGTTCGCGCAGATATTGAACGGGAATTGCAGCACTTTATTTCTTCCCGTGGCTCGTTTGGAGGTTAATTGGCATGTCCCTGTTCAGCAATCTTGGATTTCAGAAAAAAATGATGCTCAGCTATCTCGTCATGATGCTGCTGATCGGCTGCGTCACTACCCTGTTCAGTTACCATATGACAAAGGTTACTTCCGACGAAGTGCACCTGACTCAAAACGTTTTGCCGCAAACGAGCGCTCTTTTAGAGGTCAAAAACCAGATATACACCAAGACATTCGCCCTGAACATGTACACTTTGACCCGCGACGAGTCTTATCTCGACCAGTATTACACCAATTTGATCGACACATCCCGTTTCGCCTCGCTGACGAAAACAGAGGAAAACAGCGGCTTGTTCTCCATTATTGAATCGATTTCCAAGCTGGATTTTCTGTTTTTGAACAAAATCAATCCGCTGCTCAAGGCAAACAATGTGCCCGCTGTCAGCTATGTGCTCAGCCAGGAAGTCCAGCCGTTGATCAACCAACTGGAACGTGAATTGTCGTTCTCGCTCAATCAACTGGAGTACAAGACAAACAAAGAGTTTCAGCATACAAACGAAAGCATTCGCGTATCGCTGATTCTTACTTACACGGTTTCCGTAGCTGCGATTTTGTTCGGGTTTTTCTGCACCTTTTACTTCCGCAACGAGCTGCTTCGTCCCATCGAGTCGCTCATGAAACAAGTACGCGAGGTGTCCAAAGGGACGTTTGGCCAGCAAATTATTTATACCCATCATGACGAATTTAGCGAGTTGGCCCAGGAGTTCAACAAAATGTCGAGCAATATCGCCAATTTGTTCGCCCAGGACGCCATGCAGCGTCAAATTTTGACGGAAGAAAAAAATATTCGCGAGCAGATTCTCAACTCGCTTCCTGTCGGGATCATCACGCAACCGCACGCCGGGGCGAGCATCCACGTCAACAAACTGGCACAGCATCTGGTCAAAGTCGACGAGGCCGGGTATCCGATGTCCAAAGCCGCTTCGTTCACGGCGTCAACAGACAGCGAGGATGCCCCCTGGTTCGTCAATCGCAAAATGACGCTGTACAAGCAGGATGACTCGCCGTTTACCGCTCTCGTCTCGTATGTGCCGCTGCACAACCAAAAGCACGATCAAGACTCGGGCTGGATGGTCGCTTTTCTCGATATTACGGAGCAAGAACAACTTCAAGAATACTTGAACCAATCGGAAAAACTGGCGATGGTCGGGCAGCTTGCAGCCGGAGCAGCGCACGAAATCCGCAACCCGCTCACCGTTATTTACGGCTTCATTCAATTGCTCGAACAGCGCTTGTCCGATCAGGAGCGGGATCGCTACTACCTGCCGCTGATCTTGCAGGAAATTGAGCGGGTCAACCGGATTGTGACGGAGTTGTTGATGCTGTCCAAGCCGTCCAAGCCGGACTATCGTGAAGTGAATCTCGCAGGTGTCGTCCACTCGATTCTGCCGCTGATGAATGCCGAAGCCATGCTGCACGGCATCCAGATTGTCGACCGCTGTGCGCCCAATATTCGCCTGCACGTCGATGTGGAGCAGCTGAAACAAATTTTGCTGAATCTGATGAAAAACAGTATTGAGGCCATGAAAGAAGGCGGCATTCTTTTGATCGAAAGCCACCTGGACGATAAAGCCGTGCATATTCATGTAAAAGATACGGGTGAAGGGATTCCGGCGGAGTTTCTCGTGCGGATTTTTGATCCATTCTTCTCGCTGAAAGAAGACGGCACCGGACTTGGCTTGCCGATCTCGCGCCGCATGGTGGAAAACCACGGCGGCGACCTGCAAGTAAAAAGCAAGCTGGGGCAAGGAACAGAAATCATCATCACGCTGCCCCTCGACCCAAAAGTGGACTGAGTTACGCTGTTTACGCGTTAGCTGGCGCGATCCGCTCCTGACCGCGCTCGTCCAGCCAGGCGAACATGTTTCGTGTATACTTTTCGATTTCTTCTCCGACGAACAGATGGCTGGCCCCTTCCGCCAGCCATTTTTCGTGCCAGACGCCAGCCTTTTGCAACGCGGCTGCCAGCCTGTGGGCATGCTCGACGCTCACATTTTCATCTTCTGTGCCGTGGATGATCAACACCGGACAAGCGATCTCGCCTGCGCGATACAGCGGGGTGCGGTCGCGGTACGCTGCTTCCTGCTTGGCGGGATGGCCAATCAGCCTGCGCAACATTCTGCGCATGTCCACCCGCTCTTCGTACGTCAAAAACATGTCGCTGACCCCGCTCCAAACGACAGCAGACAGCAAGCCCTTGCATTCCATCGCCGCAAACAAAGCCATCACCCCGCCGCGGGAAAAGCCGTACGCGCTGATCCGCCGGGAATCGACGATGTTCAGCTTGCGCAGCAGCTCGTAGGCTGAAAAGACGTCCTGCCGATCTGCCCCGCCAAATTCGTCCCGTCCCGCACAGCCTTCATTCCCCCGATAGTGCGGGGCGAGAACGACATAGCCAAAGGCAGCCATCTGACTGATCCGCTCCGGTCTGACCCGTCCGATTCCTTTGATCCCGCCGCGGCAATAAAGCAGCGCGGGAAGCCTTGTCTCTTCCGCCAGAAAATGCTCCGGCACCGCCAAAAGCGCTTTGACCAGCAGATCGTCGCTATAATAGCTGACCGTATAGAGCGCGACCCCTGAGACGACGCTCTCTTCCGGCGCAAAAGCGACAAAGGGGGCAAAATCAACCTGCATCCTGCTCACGATTCCTCTCTCTGCTGCCCCGGCGCCAGCTTTTCCACAAGGAACTGCATGGACGGCGACAGCCATTTCTTTTTATGATGCACCACCTGAATGAAAAACGGAGGCTTGTCGCTGCGAAAAGGCACGCCAGCCAGCAAGCCTTCCGCCTGTTCTCTTTTCACAGCCATGGACGGCAAAAGCGCCACCCCCAGACCGCAGCGCACGCACTGCTTGATCGCTTCCGGGTTGCTGAACTGGCAGGCGATTCGCGGCGTTATTCCTTGCTCGCCAAGCACCTCCGTAAGCATCCCTCTGTACGTGCAGCCTTCTTCGGTGAGGATAAGCGATTCGCTCGCCAAATCGCGGGCTGTCAGCACAGGCAAGCTCGCAAGCCGATGCTCGGGAGGCATGACGATCACCAGCTCCTCCTGACGAACGACCTCTGCCACCAGCTCCTTGTCTGTACAGCGGCGATCGAAAATGATCCCGATGTCCAGGTAACCATCGCGAAGCTGCTGCAAAATCACCTCTTCACTCGCCGTCCGCAGCACGAGATCGACCGCCGGATATTGCTCACGGAAGCTTTGCAAGTACGGGGGCAAAAAGAAAGCAGCAAGCGTATCAATCGTGCCAATCGCAAGCGGGCCGCTCGCCTGACGGTTCACGATGTCTTTAGATTCCCCATATAGCCGGATCATTTCCCTCGCATACGGCAACAGTGCTTCTCCCGCCTGAGTCATGCGCAGCCTGCGTCCGTAGCGCTCAAACAGCGGCACTCCATAAGATTGTTCCAGCTTTTGCATCTGGGCAGTCACTGTCGGCTGCGCATAGCCAAGCTCCTCCGCCGCCCGCGTAAAGCTGCCCCATCTGGCTACCTCGCGAAACGTATGCAAATACACCAGCTCCATCGGCACACCTCCTGTTCAATCATAGAAATCACTGATGTTTATTATCAAATAGTATAGATAACTGTGATGATTCGATCAATGCTAAGCTGAAGTCATCCCGAATCAAGGAGGAATGAACGTGTCTGTCGTATTGCAAATTCCGGCCGCGACCCCGGCGCAAGCCCATCGCCATTTTCTCGCCAAGCTCTCTTTGGAAACAGACGTATCAGATGTCTGGAATGACCTGCAAAACGGCGTGGCGGATTATATCATCGTCGATGCCCGCAGCGAAAAAGCGTATCAGGAGTGCCACGTACCTGGCGCCATCTCGTTGCCCCACGCGCTTATCAGCGGGGAAACCACTGCGTTTTTGGATCGCTCCAAGCTGTTGGTCGTCTACTGCTGGAGCCCTGCGTGCAACGGTGCGGCAAAAGCGTGCGCCAAGCTTGCGGAGCTTGGCTTTTCCGTCAAGGAGATGCTCGGCGGGATGGAATATTGGCAGCGTGAAGGGAATCGGATAGAAGGAAGCATTTTGCCGGAAAAAAATCCTCCCCGTCCGCTTTTCGCTGAATAGGCGAGCAAGCATTTTGCATCACACGCCGGGAATCGTTACCTTTGTCACCTTATCCAAGAGCTACAGGTGCAAAGCGTGGAAAGCGGACAAGTGACAGCGCAAAAGAGCCCTCCTGCACGAAGGGCTCCTTGCTTTGTTTAGGCTTTGGCTTTGGTTTTAGTTGCCGTTGGCGACGTTGGGGACTTTGCTGCGCTCCGCTTGCCAGGAAAGCTCCTGCACGAGCTGCTCCACAGAATCTTGCAGCCGCTGCGCCGCTTCTTCCTCCAACGGGTTTGCCCCGTCCTCGCCTTTTTTCACCAGCGAATCGAGGATAAAGGCACCCGCCAGCAAATGTCTTGCGCCCAGTGCGGACAAGACTGGCTTGAGAGCGTAATCGATCGCCAGCAGATGGGCGATCGTCCCGCCGATTGCCACGGGCAAAATCACCTTGTTCTCCAAAGCTTTTTGCGGCAGCAGATCCAAATACACTTTCAGCACACCGGAATACGCCGCTTTGTAAATCGGGGTCGCGATGACGAGCGCGTCTGCCTCGGCGATCCGCTCGTTGGCCTGTACGATAGCGGGACTGTCAAAACGAACGTGCAGCAAATCGTCCGCAGGCAAGTCGCGCACATGAACCCAGTCTGTTTCGTGTCCAGCTTCCTGCAACAATCGATCTATGTAGGTCAGGACGGTGTCCAGCCTGGAGCCTGCATAGGGACTTCCTGATACAATCACGAGTTTTGCCATAGCTTGATCTCTCCTTTTTTATTTGGCAAGCAGCGATGTCCCTGCCTGCCGCGCAAGTTTGTCGATTCCCTCAGTTCCTGTGCCGCATCGGGCGTTTGGCCCGCTTCCTTTTCCCCGATCCGTTCTTGTTGCGCTGAATCCATGCCAGCCCTGCGGCTTTTTACCCGCTGTAATGCTCCCGCCATTTGAGCCATTTTTTCTCCAGGTAGCGCACCAGCGAATCCGTCGCCTTGCCGACCAGCGCAAAGATCACGATTCCTACAAACACAATGGACGTTTGCGAAAATTGGCGCGCATCCATAATCAAGTAGCCGACCCCTTCGCTCGAACCCATCAATTCTGCCACGACCAGTCCCAGCCAGGCAGCACCCAGAGACAGCCGGACACCGAGCAAAATATTCGGCAGCGCCGCCGGGATAATCAGCTTGGTAATTTGCTTCCAGCGGCTGAACTGCAACACTCGGGCGACGTCAAACAGCTTGGCGTCAACACTGCGTATCCCGAGGAACGTATTTACGTAGAGCGGAAAAAATGCTCCTTTGGCAATCAACAGCACCTTGGACAGCTCGCCGAAGCCAAACCACAAAATAAACAGCGGAATCACCGCCAGATGCGGAATCGTCCTGAGCATTTGCACCGATGGATCGAGCGAATGCTCCACCCGATTGGAAAAGCCTACCGCCAGTCCTGCCAGCAGTCCGATCGCTCCGCCGAGCAAAAAGCCTGTCGCCGCCCGCATGATGCTGATTTGCAAATGTCCAAGCAGCTCCCCGCTCGCCAAAAGCTCGCCCGCCGCAGTCAAAATTTGCAGCGGCGTCGGCAGCATGGTCGCCGACACCATTCCCAATTCGCCTGCCGTCTGCCAGACGATCAGGACAACGACGGGCAGGATCAAGCCTTTTAACCAGATCGCCAGTTTGGTGCTGTTGCCTGCCCTAGCTTTTGCTTTCGTCGGCAGGACGGGTTTGGCCGAAGCGGTCGCGGCGACCGAGATTCCCTCTGCTTGATTGCTCATTCTCTTTCACCTCCGTCAAATCCCTGAGCTATCGACCAATTCCAGTTCGTCCACCTTTTCGAACTCGTTCAAGACGAGATGGCGCAGCTCCTGAAAGGAACGGTTTGCCTTTTTCCGGGGAAAAGGCAGATCGACAGGAACGATGCGCTTGATGGAGCCCGGGTGTGCGTTCATGATCACGACCCGGTTGGCCAAGTAGATCGCTTCGTCGATATCGTGTGTCACGAAGATCATCGTCGTCTTGTTTTCCTGCCAAATGTCGAGCAGGACTTCCTGCATGTGTGAGCGGGTAAAGGCATCCAGCGCTCCGAACGGTTCGTCCAGCAAAAGCACCCGGGGATTGCGCAAGAGCGCACGGGCGATCGCCACCCGCTGCGCCATGCCGCCAGACAGCTCGCGCGGATACGACTTGGCAAATCCTCCGAGTCGGACGAGCTGGATCAGCTCATCTACGCGCTCGCGAATCGCCGGATTTTTGAGCGACAGGTTGGCGGCGATGTTTTTTTCCACCGTCAGCCAGGGAAAAAGCCGCGGCTCCTGAAAAATGAAGCCTTTGTCGATACCGGGACCGCTCACTGGCTGTCCGGCAAGCCTGACGCTCCCGGCGTATTCCGTGTCCAGCCCCGCGACGATTTTCAGCAGTGTGCTCTTCCCGCAGCCGCTCGGCCCGATGACGGTGAGGAACTCGCCTTCCTTTACAGTCAGCCGGATGTCGCGGAGCGCCTGCGTCGCTCCTTTGGACGTCTCGAATGTCTTGTCGAGTCGGGTGATCTCCAGCAGCGCGGTCATACGCCGACTCCTTTTGCCTGCTGTCGTTGCTCCAGCTTCTGTTTGACGACAGGCAGCAACAGCTCGCCAGTGATCGCCGCTTCCTCCAGATGGGGGTACCCGGACAAAATAAAAGACGAGATGCCCAGATCGATGTATTCCAAAATGCGTTCTGATACTTGCTCAGGGGTACCTACCAGCAGGACGGCACCGCCGCCGCGCACGGTCGACAGGCCAGACCACAGATTGGGACCAATCACGTAGTTGTCTTTTTTGGAGCCTTCCCGCAGCTCATTTTGCCGTTTTTGGCCGATGGCATCCGTGTGGCTGAACCGCTGGCCGGACTGCTGGAGCGCCTGCGGATCTACCTTGCTGATGATTTCCCACGCTTCTTTCCACGCCTCTTCCTCCGTCTTGCGCACCAGCACCTGGGCGCGAAGTCCGTAGCGCAGCTCGCGGTCGCGGCCAAGCTCTCGCTTCAGCTCCTCCACCTCGGCAATCTGCTGGCGAATCCACTCCAGCGGTTCCGCCCACATCAAGTAGACATCGGCTGTCTGAACCGCAACCCTTTTGCCTGTGGGCGAGCTTCCCCCGTAGTAGAGCGGCGGGTGCGGCTGCTGCACGGGACCAGGCAAGCTCGCCCCTCCCTTGATCTCATAAAAGCGACCGGAATAGTGAAGCGGCTGCGCTCCCTGCTGAGCGGTCTGGTTGCTCGCCAAAAACCGCTCCGGCTGGGCGTACGAATTTGTCCAGACGCTTTTGACAATCTCCAGAAACTCCCGCGTGCGCTCATAGCGGCCGTCGTGATCGTGGGCGAGCGGGTCACCCGTGGCGAGCAAATCTTGCGGGCTGCCGCCTGTCACGACATTAATCAGTGCCCTGCCGCCCGACAGCTGATCGAGCGAAGCAGCCATCCTCGCAGCCAGCACAGGGGCGATCAGCCCGGGACGCATGGCGACCAGCGGCTTGAGCACCTGTGTATGGGCAGCGATCGTAGCCCCGACGATCCAGGAATCGATGCAAGCTCCGCCAGTCGGAATCAAGGCAAAAGTAAAGCCTGCCCGCTCGGCTGTTTGCGCCACCTGAACCATGTAGTCAGCAGTCGACTCGCGCTCCGGCTCGACGCCGATATACTTGCCGTCTCCCGTCGTTGGAATAAACCAGCCAAATTCGGCTTGTTGCTTTGATTTCCCCATCGGCTCCACTCCTTTGAATTGATTTGGAATGAAAAAGAAGGCACAGTCGCGGTCATCTCCGCAACTGTGCCTCCAGTTTTCTGGTTGGCAAAACTCAATAATTCACACTTGATTAGTCGGTATTGTGCGCAATCGTATCATCGGCTTCCAGCGGCTGTCAATAGGGTCAACAAAAAATTTGCTCCGCTATTCCGGCTATTCTTACTATATTGCATATTGGGATTGACTCTTCTCCCATTTGTTGCTATCATCCATTTCATACTTTGCAACTCGGAATTATCCTTTTACCGACCAGACCACTGGAGGTCTCCTTCCAACAGCGAACGATTGCTGTTTGGGACGAGGCCTTTTGTGCGTCCTGCACTCCCAATTTTTCTATGAGGTGATACACATGGGTAACCAAAAACGCACGCTCCACCTGAACTTGTTTTTGTCGAGCTTGGGTCATCATGAGGCGGCATGGCGCCATCCTTCCTCCCGCGTGGAGGATATCATCGACTTTTCCCACTTTCAGCGGCTGGCGCAAAAAGCGGAGCAAGCCAAGCTGGATTCCCTCTTTTTGGCCGACCGCTACGCCACCTCGCGCAAAGCTGTCAAGTACGGGGCGATCAGCGGACTGGAACCGCTCACCCTCCTGTCCGCTCTCGCCGTCGTGACCAGCCGGATCGGGTTGATCGCTACGGTCTCCACGAGCTTCAACGAACCGTTCAACCTCGCCCGCCGCTTTGCTTCCCTCGACCATCTCAGCAAAGGCCGGGCGGGCTGGAACATCATCACGTCCGGAACAGATGGCGAGGCGCAAAATTTCAACTGCGAGCGAATCCCCGAGCATCACCTTCGCTACGAACGGGCGGCAGAATTTCTCGATGTCACTCTCAAGCTGTGGGACAGCTGGGAGGCCGACGCGCTAATCCAGGACAAAGCCTCGGGCATTTACGCAGACAACAGCAAGGTGCACGAGTTCAACCACAAAGGCAAGCATTTTGCCGTGCGCGGCCCGCTGAACTTGCCGCGCTCTCCCCAGGGACGGCCACTGCTCGTCCAGGCCGGATCTTCCGAGGACGGAAAAGATTTCGCCGCCCGGTATGCCGAAGCCATTTTCACCGCACAGCAATCGCTGGCGGACGCCCAGGCGTTTTACGCGGACGTCAAATCGCGCGTCGCCCGCTACGGACGCTCCCCAGAACAAGTCGTCATCCTGCCTGGCATTTGCCCGATCATCGGCGAGAGCGAGGCAGAGGCAAAAGAAAAAGAGGCGCAGTTGCACGAGCTGACGCATCCCGCCTACAGCCTGCTGCAACTATCCAATCGCATCGGCTACGATCTGTCCTCCTACCCATTGGACGGCCCGCTGCCCGAGCTTCCCGCAACGGAACAAATCGCCGGGCATCAGAGCCGCGCCCAGCTGATCCGCGATTTGGCCGAGCGGGAAAGCTTGACGCTTCGCCAACTGCTGCTTCGTCTCGCCGGAGGTCGCGGCCATCGGACGATCGCAGGCACTGCCGAGCAAGTGGCGGACGAGTTGGAGGCGTGGTTTACCCAAGGCGCGGCAGACGGCTTCAACATCATGCCGCAGTTGACGAACGGAGGGCTGGAGGACTTCATCGACCAGGTCGTGCCGAAGCTGCAACAGAGGGGGCTGTTCCGCACAGAGTACACCGGGCACACCTTGCGCGAGCATTACGGGCTGGATGTTCCAGCCAATCAGTTTGCCAGTGCGCCACAAGTCCATTAGGACACCCATAGACCCACAGAAAAGAAAGGATGAACAAACATATGCAGTCTTCCCCGAAAACAATCGGCTGGCTCCGCCTGATCGTCGTCCTGTCCCTGCTGTTGCTGAGCGCTTGCGGCAAAACAGCAGCACCCGAGCAACAGCAGACCGTTGCCGCCAGTGCAGAGGCAAAAGAAAAAGTCGTCGTAAACATCGGCATTCAAGGCAGCACCGGGATTTTCTCCTACGCCAGGGACAAGGGCATTTTTGAAAAAGCTTTTGCCCAAGCCGGAGCCGAAGTAAAGTGGCATGAATTTGCCAGCGGTCCTCCCCATTTCGAAGCGATTGCCTCCGGGCGGCTCGACTTCGGCGCGACAGGCGGCACTCCGGTCGTCTCTGCACAAACCGGAGGTGTCGATTTCAAAGCGATCGCCGTAACGAGCGACGGCAAGCGCAACAACGCGATCGTCATTCCGAAAGGCAGCCCGATCGCCGACATTAAACAGCTCAAGGGCAAGAAGATCGCCGTCGCCAAAGGCAGCAGCGCCTACAACTTCCTGTACATGGTGCTGAATCGGGCCGGGCTGAACGACAAGGACGTGGAAATCATTCACCTTCAGCCGGATGAAGCGCGGCCCGCCCTTGACACCGGAGCTATCGATGCGTGGTCGACTTGGGAGCCTTACGTGACGACCGCTGTCGTGCAGACGCAGGCCAAGACGCTCGTGACAGGCGACGATCTGAACATTTTCGCTCCCGGATTTTTGATCGCGCGCACTGGCTTTACCGCAGACCACCCCGAGCTGACGGTCCTGTTTCTCAAAACGTACGAAGAAGTGCGCCGCTACTACGTCAGCCACCTCGACGAAGTAACGGACGAATTTGTCAAAACCAAGAAGCTGGAGCGGGAGATCATCAGCAAGGTTTTGCAAAATTCAAGTCCCATCCTCTCCCCGATCACGCCGGAATTTGCCAAAGCGCATCAGGAGCAGGCCGATTTTCTCTTCTCCGTGGGCGCGATCAAAAAGAAGCTCGACACTTCCCAAGTATTGGAGAGCAAATTCGTCGAGCAGGCGTTGAAGGAAGTCGGGAACTAACTCTGCTGCCGTGCAATGCTAGGCGAGATTGGAGTTCCAAACACGTTACGATGCAAAATGACTTTAGGGATTTTCAGCGGGAAGGGAGATGAGACGGAGGCACTTCGTCATCGAGCGTGGTGATGCGCATAAGATGAATCTCTCGCAATTTGTTCGTTCAAAAATGCGCAAAAAAGACAGGGAAGCTCCCTGTCTTTTTGCTCTAGTGTCAACCTCGTAAAAAAAAGGACGGGATGTCCCGTCCTTTTTCTGTTATCACAAGGCTTAGTAGCCACGTTTTGCGTTCTTTTTGTTGATAGTCGCAAGGTTCTCTTCGCTGTGCTTCAACCATTTTTTCAATTTGTCCTCGAAGGAAGCTGCGTTGTCGCGTTTTGCATTTCCTCCGCGATCGCCTCCACGATATCCACCACCACGGCGCTCTTCACGCTCCGGACGCTCAGGCGCTGGGAGTGCGGCGCGAACCGAAAGCGAGATTTTACCTGCATCATCAATGGAGAGAACTTTTACCTTTACTTGTGCCCCCACGGTAAAGTGATCATTGATATCTTTTACAAAACCGTTTGCTACTTGGGAAATGTGGACCAGCCCCTGCTCGGTTTCGCTGACTGCTACGAACATCCCAAACGGTTTAATCGCTGTCACTTTTCCTTCGATGATGCTTCCCACTTGTACTGCCATCCAGTTTGCACTCCTTTTATTATTTCAGAAAAATGGTGAGAACCTCAAACCAGAAGCCTCATTCTCCTAGTATAGCAGAGAAATTCCAATACTGAAAAGCCTATTCTTTCTAGATGACGCACTTCATGCTAGTGAAAAGACAGCTGGTACGCGTCTGTAGCCATTACAAGCTCTTCGTTGGTAGGAATTACCATGACTTTGACCGGAGAATATTCCGTACTGATAAATGCTTCACCTTTGCTGCTGCGATTGGCTTCGCGATCCAGATTGACCCCGGCAAATTCCAGTCCGGTGCAAACCATTTCGCGTACGGTAGAACTATTTTCTCCAACACCTGCTGTAAAAATAATCCCGTCTACGCCATTCAGTCGCGCCAAATACAGCCCAATATGTTTATGCAAAATCGTTGTGAACAATTCCAGGGCAAGCTGGCTGCGATAATGTCCCGCTTCTGCCTTTTCCATAACGTCGCGCAAATCGTTGGACACACCGGATACGCCCATCAGTCCGCTCTTGTTGTTCAAAATCGTAATCGCCCCGGCTGTATCCGTTTTTTCGATTTCTTCAATATACGGAATGATCCCCGGATCGATGTTGCCGCTGCGGGTTCCCATGGACAGTCCCGCCAAAGGCGTCATTCCCATCGACGTATCAAACGATTCTCCGTAGCGAATCGCGGTAATGCTGACCCCGCTGCCGATGTGGCAACTGATCAGCCGCAGCTGTTCTTTCGGACGGTTCAACATCTCTTCGGCGCGGCTCATGACATAGCGGTGAGACGTGCCGTGGAAGCCGTACTTGCGGATTCCGTAATGCTCGTAATACTCGTATGGCAGCGCGTATAGATAGGAGGATGGAGGCATGGTCTGGTGGAACGCTGTATCGAAAACAGCTACGTGTTTCACGTCGGGATAGATGCTTTGGGCGACTTCGATCCCGAGCAGGTTGATCGGATTGTGCAACGGTGCAAAGCGGGACAGGCTGCGAATCTCCGCTTTCACGCGATCGTCCACGACGACAGACTGTTTAAATGCTTCTCCGCCGTGCACGACCCGGTGGGAGATAATATCAATTTGATGTTGCTTTAATGTTTCAAACACGCTGCGAATCGCATCCTCGTATTCGTCGCGTTGGATTTGCTGCAAGTAATCCTGGGCAATCAGTTCTTTGCCCGGCATGGAGTAAAGCTTGTACTTAACCGAGGAGCTGCCGCAGTTCAGTACGAGCACGTTCTTTTTGTCTGACACGAATCTCATCCACTCCCTAATCGTTCAATAAGCAGCTGCCCCGGTCAGGATGGCTGCCGCTCACTTCATTTTATAATGATATGTTCTTCGTGAATACATGTAATTGAGAAGAATTATCAACAACATCGTGACAGATCCGGCTAAATCCAGCAAGACGTCATTCACCATACCTGTCCGATCCGGGGTAAAAGTCTGATGCCACTCGTCCAGAACAGCCACAAGCAGGCTGCAAAAGGCGCTCCATGGCAGGGCGACCGCAAACGAAAGACGGTGGGAAAAAACGCGATAGAAGCTGAAAGCCAACAGCGCGAACACGGTAAAATGCGTTCCCTTGCGAATAAAAAACTCGATAAAGCCCGCCGCTCCCTTGTTCTCGGCGCTGATTTCCTTGCCGGCATACGGAACGGATACCCCTTCCATCCGCTCATTCCAGCTTTGTTCATCGACTACCTTGGATATCGTACCCCGCAAATCTTGTTTGTAGTATGGCTGGGAGGACGACAGGAACAGTCCCACCAAAATCGCAGCCAACAGCAGATAATCCAAAAGCTTTTTCAATCGGCGCAAGCCAGGTTTCCCTCCTACACTCGGTTCTCTTCTCATCTTACCCGAGATTTCCCGAAAAGTCCTTGCCGAGCCTGTGAACAAAACCGTCGCGGCGGTTTTTCCTCTTTTCAGGAGCAAAAGCGTTGGGCGCAGTCGGTCGCGGCGGCTTTCCCTCTCTTCGGTAACAAAAGCGTTGACCGCAAGCAGACGCGGCGGCTTTCCCTCTCTTCGGTAGCAAAAGCGTTGACCGCAAGCAGACGCAGCTGCTTTACGAATGCCGCTGAGCTGTTTTCACAGCAAAAAAAAGACGCCAGCCGTTACGGCTTGACGTCGTCTGTTCCCGTTGGCAACGGCAAGAAGTCCTCTTTTGCCAACTCTCTTTTCTTGTTTGCGGAACCATCCTGCGCTTCCTTGCGCATTTCTTGCGCCAGTTGCTGCTGTCTCTTTTTCCTGGCTCGTGCGTCACTGCGGCGAATCCGCTCATTTTCCTGCCAGTCCCGAATGCGGCGCACCAGGACGGGAATCGACACATCCGACTGGGCGGCCTCTCGCCATTCAGCCGCATGCTGCATGCTAGGCACAAGCACAAGAGTGGCAAACAGCGCGAACACTGTCCCGAACAACAAGGCACTGGCGAACGATACGAATGTTTGCCCATCCGCGAGCGAGCCTGCGGCAATCGGCAAGCTTGCCAGCACGATGGCGATCGCTATCGCTGCGGATGTGGCCCACGAGCGCTGCATGCCGCTGCGCACTCCGTTCCAAATACTCGACTGCTCGCTGCTTGCTGCAAACATGTCATCGAGCTGAACCAAGGCCAGCGAGAGAAGCACAGCGCAAGCCGCAGCCACTCCGTAAAAGCCCATCAAATTCATCGGATGATCCAGCAAAAGCAGTCCCAGCGTGACGCCGCCCGACAACACAGGCAGCAAGAGGAGAGCAAACCAGCCATCCCGCGCCCGTCGTTGCACCAGAAGGCTGGTCAAGAGCACAAGCGCGACCATGGCGAGCATGACGATCAGACGTCCGCTCCAGTCTTTGTCATCGGACTGCTCTTCACGCAGTTTCTTCAGCTCATCCTCGTTCAGTATGGTGTAGCCTTTTGGAACCGTGATTTTTTCTTGCATGGCCAGCGGCAGATTGTACGCCATGCTGTCAATCCATCTTGCATCTGCGATGGCGCTGCTGACCTTGAACACGTACATGCCATCCTCCCGCTGATAAACCTGCGGCTGCTCCCCGCTCGACCAGTCGACCAGATCAGACAGACGAACCGCCCCTTGCTGCGTGCGAATCAAAATATGTCTGACTTGTTCGGAATGGTCCATCCACTTGTCGGGAAAGCGGGCAACGACTGAAATATTGCGGTCGTTGACGAAAATGCTGCCCGCCTGTTTTTCTCCGAGATAGCTTTGCAGCTGGCGTTTGATTTCTTCCTCACTCACACGATAGCGCGCCAGCATGTCCGATTTCGGGCGAATATCGATAAACGCGGTATTTTGCGCCGGACCGATCCGCTCATCTGTGACGATTTCCCGATTGTCTCTGTCCCGCCAGCTCATTTTTTGCAAGTAAACGAGAATTTCCTTGGCAATATGCTGCGTCGTCTCCATGGAAGGTCCCTTGACCGTGAACTCCAGGCGTGTCTTTTGCTCGCTGTTGACGACGAGCGCGAACGGGTCTGTCTGCGGAATGTCGCGGAGCTGCTTGTCCAGCTCCTTTTCCAGATCGTATACAGAGCGAGTCCACTTGGATTTGTCTGTCAGCTTGACATGCATGGTCAAGCGCTCGCGGGAGGCATCCGTATACAGATCAGCTACTTCCGGCAGTTGGCGCAGCCGTTCCTCCGCACTTTTCGCCGCTTTGATGGCATCGTCGATGTTGCTTTCCTGAACCATCGGCAGCGACAGTGTCTTCTCTTTTGGCGCTACTTGGGCAAAAGGATCGACTAGCACAAACGATTGCAAAAGCAAAACAAAAACAACCGATGCGACGAGTGTGAGTCCAAACGGCAAGTAGCCTTGCTGCACCATTTTCTCCCAACGGACCGTCAGAGCACGCGTCACTTTTCCCGGCGTTCGAGGGATGTTCTCTCCTGCGTCAGCTGGCTCCGGTTCCGCCAGCCATGTCGCTGTCAGTACCGGGATGATCCAGCCATACACCAGGGCAAAGCTCGCTGCGCCGAGAACGATGACGGGCCAGGCGTCAAACAGGACGGCTTTATCCTCCGCTTTGAGCATGTCTGTCATGACGATGGTGAACCAGGCCGCTGCCATCACCACGAGCGCGAGCAGCAGCGGCTTCACGACCGTCCAGGCTGTTTTCAGGCTTCCCGGGAGCGAATAGGCGCCAAGCCTGTCCAGGCGGGAAAAGAAAGTCGCGCCTGCGACGAGGTAAACAAGCACAAACACAAGCAGCGGCCCCAACGCGGAAAAGGTAAACTTCATTCCAAAGAGCCACAGCGCCCCCAAAACGGTTCCGCTTGCCATGAATACAGCCAAAAGCGACAAGGCGGCAGGGCCGATCCTTTTCAAGGAAGCGAGCAGATAAAGCGCGATGAGAACAGCCGCCACGCCAACAAGCAATGTCAGCTGAGCAATCGCCGCAGAGATCGGCTGCGCCCGATCGTCGAACAATGTCAGCTCGTATTTGCCGCCTGCATCGGTATTCAGCTCCGCCATCATCTTCGCAGTCTCTTGCCGGATGGCAGGAACTTGCCCCACTTCCGAAGCGTAAACCGATATGCCGACTGCCGGAGAACCTTGATAAACGCTTATCTCCTCGCCTTTGCTTCCTCTTGTGTCGCGAATATCAGCGAGCGTTTTCAGCGGCACATACCCTTTGCCTGTAGAAATCAGTTGCTTGCCCAGCCCCTGCGGCCCTTCTGTCTGACTCGTCCAGGTAAAAGCTGTGCGATCCGCCGTCTTGCCAACCGTCCCGATTTGTTCGCGAATCACATCCTGCGGAAGCTGGCCCAGCACATCCTCAGGAGTCAAACCGTACGCCAGCAGCATCGACGGGCGAAAAACGATCTCGATCTGCTCCCGGACGGCTTGACCGTCGATCTCGACGCGAGCAATGCCCTGCGCCTGGATCAACTTTTCATAGACGGTATACCGCGCCACATCGGAGAGCGTCTGAACATCGCTGCCGTGAAGCAAGTAAAACCCGACCAAATTGTCTCCGAGCTTCTCCTGGCTAATGCTGTATTCCTTGACAGGCAGTGTCTTCATGATCTCGGACACCTTCTGCTCCAGGCGGTCCTTGTAGTCAGAGCCGAGATTTTCTGTCGTTTTGACCGTAATCGTTCCCGATCCGGCACGAGAATCAGAGGAAATCTGCACAGCACTGCCCAGCGCGCGTACCGCCTCCTCTACCTTCCGCGTTACGGATGACTCTACCTGATCCGCTGTCAGTCCTGACGCAGTCAGGTGAATCGTATACTCCGGCAATCCCCTGTCGGGAAACGTCGCCACATCCAGCCTGAACAAGGCGCCAATCGCGAGCAGACAGAGAAGCACGGCCTTCCAGCGGGCCAGAGCAGGCGCAATGGCTAAAAACGTTTTGTTATTCATCCGCCACCTTCACCGCCTCGCCGTCCACCACATAGGAAAGACCCGCCCCTACAATTTGGTCGCCCGGCTCAAGTCCCTCCAGAACTTCATAAAACGTACCGTGCAGCGCCCCTACTTTTACAGGCGTCTTTTCCACTGTGTTTTCCTTGATTTTCATTACGTAATATTCTTCATCGGAGATGCCGATGCTTGCGACCGGAACGATCGGCGCATTTTTTCCGGCTACCGGGTAGTGGCAAGTCACGGTCATGCCGCCTTTCCAGTTCGCGGCGCTTCCGTCGACGGTCACTTCAACCGGATAAGCCCCCACATTTTGATCCATGACAGGTGAAACAAAAGTCACTTTCCCTTCCGCCTCGCTGCCATCTGCCGATTTGACCTGCACCGTTGCTCCGGTTTGCCACAAGCCGATCTGCTCGCTGTCTACCTGAAGCTTGACGATCCAACTGCTCGTATCGACGAGGCGAATAACCTCGCTGCCCGGTCCGGTTTGTTCGGACGAAAGCTGCGAGACGGCTGCGACGACACCGGAAAAAGGCGCTTTCAGTACAGCATCGGCAGCCTCTTGCTTCGCGCGGCTGAGCTGAACGTTGGCCTGGCTCACACCGACCTGTGCCTCTTCGACATCCAGTCGGTCTGCGCCCTTCATCAGTTTGTTGTACGCGATCTCCTCTTCCTCCAGGCTGAGCTTGGCTTGCTTCTGTGCCAGAGCCAGCCTGTCCAGCTCGTCTTTGGCGATCGCCCCGTTTGCAAACAGAACAGTCGCTTGCGCATACTCCCGCTCCGCCTTCGCCGCAAGCTCCTTCGCCTTTTCCACCTGGAGCTTTCTCGTCTGAATCTCGTGGCTCTCCGGGCCTGACAGTGCCTTGCTGCGCCGGATATTCGCACTGGCTACTTGCCCGGCTGCCGCCTGAATCCCCGCTTGCAAACTGGATTGATCCAAGGTCGCCAAAGTTTGGCCCGCTTTCACGCTCGCCCCTTTCTGGACGAGAATGCTCGCGATTTTCCCGGAGGTGCCAAACGAAAGCCCCAGCTCCTGCTTCGGCATGACCACGCCTGCTGTCTCCAGCATTCGCGCTTCCTGGTTCTCTACTACTGTGTAAGCACTTACCGTTTTCACCTTGATTACAGTCTCTTCTTCCATCCGTTTAAGTTCTCCGGTTCTTTGATCCAGCTTTTCGCAGCCTGTCAAAAGCAGGACAACGATCGAGAGGCTAATCCATTTTTTCATACTTTCACTCCTGCACCCTTGCGTAATGCGCCTCCTGGTGGCAGCGTAGCCCCTGCTGACCCTTCGGCAAAAATCAACGGTTCTGAGCAATCATTAAGAAAAATAATTGACAAAATATATTTTACAGAAAATAAAAACAGTTGTATCACTTTTCTGTCATTTTTTATATTTTTTTATTATCGGCCGAACTTTCGTCACTTGTTTGTAACTCGTATCCTGTATGATGAAAGGGCGGAAATATTCAAGCAACTGTCCACTTGCTTGTGAGCGCTTACAAACTCTTTTTCTCGCGTCAACGACATTTTTTCATGGTGGGAGTGATCGTCATGGCAAAAATTTATTCTTCTTATGCGGACATCGTGGCTGATATTCACGATGGAGCTACACTGCTGGTAGGCGGCTTCGGGCTGGTCGGCATTCCGGAAAATCTGATCATCGCGCTTCGCGACAAGGCCGTTAAAAATTTGACTGTCGTCTCCAACAACTGCGGCGTGGATGATTGGGGCCTCGGCCTGCTCCTGCGCGAAAAGCAAATCAAAAAAATGGTTTCCTCCTACGTCGGGGAAAACAAGGAATTTGAGCGTCAATTCCTCTCGGGAGAGCTTGAAGTAGAACTGACCCCGCAAGGTACGCTGGCAGAGCGCATCCGGGCTGGCGGCGCAGGCATCCCTGCTTTCTACACTCCGGCTGGCGTCGGCACCCCGATTGCCGAAGGACGGGAAACGCGTTCCTTCAACGGCAAGGAGTATTTGCTTGAGCATGGGATTACGGGCGATTTTGCGCTGATCAAAGCGTGGAAAGCTGACAAGATGGGGAATCTCGTCTTCCGCAAAACGGCGCAAAACTTCAATCCGATGATGGCTGCCGCCGGAAAAATCACGATTGTCGAAGTGGAAGAAATCGTGGAGACAGGCGAGCTGGACCCGGATCACATCCATACGCCAAGCGTGTACGTCCAGCGTCTGATTCTCGCTCCTTCGTTTGAAAAACGGATCGAGCGCCGCACGGTCCGCTCCTGACCTGACGATCGGATCACATACAAGCTCATTTTTAGGGAGGAAACCATTATGTCGCTTACTCGTGAGCAAATCGCCACTCGTGCTGCACAAGAAATCGAGGATGGCTTTTACGTAAACTTGGGAATCGGGATGCCTACACTGGTTGCCAACTACATCCCGGAAGGAAAAACTGTCGTCCTGCAATCGGAAAACGGGTTGCTCGGCATCGGGCCTTATCCGACCGAAGACGAACTTGATCCTGATCTGATCAATGCCGGAAAAGAAACCGTTACGGCGATACCGGGCGCTGCTTACTTTTCCAGCGCGGAATCTTTTGCGATGATCCGCGGCGGCCACATCGACCTCGCCATTTTGGGAGCGATGGAAGTTTCCGCCGAGGGTGACCTGGCAAACTGGATGATTCCGGGCAAAATGGTCAAGGGCATGGGCGGAGCCATGGATCTGGTGCATGGGGCGAAAAAAATCGTCGTCATCATGGACCATGTCAACAAGCATGGCGAGACGAAAATTTTGAACCAATGCGCGCTCCCGCTTACAGGCAAAAAAGTGATCAACCGCATCATCACGGACAGAGCCGTCCTCGATGTCACACCGGATGGACTCGTTCTGGTCGAAGTCGCGGAAGGCTACACCGCGGAAGACATCCAGGCATGCACCGAACCGAAGCTGATCATCTCGCCTGAGCTGAAAACGATCGGTCTGTAATCTTGTCTGCTCTCCTGCGCCGGAAAATGAAGCGCAGATGCATCATCGCCATACCCTCGGCCCCGGCTACCGCACAGGTGACGGGGTCTTTTCTTTGAGAGCTGCACCCGCGCAGTCGCTTCCTTCCCTCATTCGGTATATAATACGTACACAAAACCAAATTCCCAACATTTGAGAGGAAGAGATCAAGATGTCAGGAACAGTCGGTTGTCTTCTCATCCACGGATTCGCAGGAGACATCAACGACATTTTGCCGCTCGCCAAAGTGCTGCGCGAGGCTGGCTACCAGGTGGAATGCCCTACTCTGGAAGGACACGGGACGACTCGCCGCCAAATGGCACGGAGCACGCGCAACGACTGGCTTCGCTCTGCCGAAGAAGGCTACAAGCGCCTGTCCATGCGCGCCGAGACGATCGTCATCATCGGCTTTTCCATGGGCGGCCTGCTCGCTTTTCATCTGACGACCCGCTACCCTGTCGAGCTGTTAATCACCATCAACACACCATATAAATACTGGGATGTAAAAGAAGCCTTGCACTATTTGCGCGAAGACTTCCCCACCCATTCGCGCCGCTACATAAGAAGCATCGGCCGCATCCCGGTCAGCAGCATGCTCCAGTTTCGCCGACTGTTGTCCGAAACAAAGCCGCTTTTGCGCCAGGTGAAGACGCCGTATTACTTGTTGCAAGCGATGCGCGACGATACGGTCCACGCCGTCAGCGCGCAACTGCTCGCAACCAGCGTGGACCAATCCGCTTCGCCGCAAATCACCTGGTACGAGCATTCGAATCACATGCTTTTGCACGGCCCGGACAAGGAAGCGGCGATTCACGATGTGCTCGCGACGCTCAAGGAACGCTTCCCTGACTCCCCTGCCCTCGTCTGACGCTCCAAGACAGCGCGATCAGGAAGAGCGCAATCGAGAGTCCGAGGTACATGACGGGCAGGCCCGCGTGCTCATCCAGCCAAAACGCAATCAGCGGACCCAAAGCAGCTCCGAGATCGGTAATGACGGAGTAGCAGGTCATCACGGCCGTGCTGTTTGTCTGTCCGGCTGCTTCGTCGGCCGCCAGCGTATCCATTACGGTCGTGATGATCGTCGCCGTCAACTGGATGCCGAGCAAAACCGCGAGCCACGCCTCCAGAGGCAGACCGCCCTGAATGCAGGCAAACAGGAGCGAGCCTGTCAAAAGGGTCGCGACGAACATTTTTCTCCGGCCGTATCGGTCCGCCAGCCTGCCGACTACCGGGGCTGCCCACGGTTCCCAGCACCAGCGAACGCCTTGGGCCAGACTGGAAAGAACAGCGGCTCCCAGCACCAAGCCCCCAAGCACAAGCAGCGGTGTTCGCTGCTCGATGAGCCTGCTCAATGTCGAGGCAAACATCCCTTGATACACCATGGTGACCAAAAGCGCGGTCAGCATGGTCTTTTGTATGCTTGCCTGCCGCCACAAACTTCGTGACGGTGACGCCTCTGTCTCCTCCACATCTACCGCCGTCCGGTTGGTGAAGCTCGGGCGAATAAACAGGAAGACGAGCACAAGGGCAACAAGCGAACAGCAGGCGAGCACGAGCGCAGCAGGCAACAGGCCATACCAGGTGGCGAACAGCGCTCCGGCGAGCATCCCGCCAAGGCTGCCCAGACGATACAAGCCGTTGTACAACCCCATCAGTTGTCCGCGGTTATGTCTTTCCGCCACCGTCACAATCAACGAGTAAGCTCCCAGCCGCAAAAACGTCCAGGCGACACCCCACAAGGAACGCATCGCCAGCCACAGCCAAAAGCCTTGAAAGCCGTACGACAAAGTCGTCACAAAAGCCAAAATGACCGCCACCACCAGCCCGGCACGCCCGCCTGTCCGTTCGTACCATTTTCCGACCAGCGGGCCGAGCGGAACACGGATCAAGCGGTTGATCGACAACAGCACGCCTACTTCCCACAGCGAGTCCAGCCCGGCCTCCTTCCAATAGAGCGGCAAAACCACGTACAGCATGGAATCCCCCAGCATGCAAAGCGCTGTGATCAAAGCCACAGCGATGACTTGCGTTCTCCCGCTGATTTCTCTCATCTTTTGTTTGCTCCTTTACTCCTTGCCTTCTATCGCTTACCATACAAGGAATCATTCATCCGATCTAATACATATTCATACACGATTCATAAGTAATGATTATGAATGAAGGAGCGAGCAGCCAAATGAACCTGCATGCCTTGCGCATTTTTGTCGAAGTCGCCTCACGCCAAAGTGTCACTGCCGCGGCAGAAGCGCTCGCGATCAGCCAGCCTGCCGTAAGCGCCCAAATCCGCAAACTGGAGAACGAGTTGGGCTTATCGCTGCTCGCTCCCGACGGGCGGGGAATTTCGCTCACCGATGAAGGGCGGTTTCTGTTTGAAAAAGCGCGCCGCATCTACGACTGGGAACGGGAAATCGAATCCCAGCTGGCCGAGATCAGACAGGGCGAAAAAGGCAAGCTGCGCATCGCTTCCACCTACTTGCCCTCGAACTACCTCGTCCCGAAGTGGCTGGCTGAATTTAAACAGCACTACGAGCATGTCGACGTGGAAATCCGCACCCGCAATTCGCTGCAATCGATTGAGCTGCTGCTGAGCTGCCAGGTCGACCTCGCCATCGTCATCAAAGAAGCGTGGGAGGATGATCTGCCCATCGATCGCGTCCACATGACAGATGTGCTCTACTGGTTCATCCTCCCCGCAGCCCATCCGTTGGCAGGCAAAGAAATCAGCATCGAGCAGCTCGTCCAGGAACCTTTTTTGCTCCGCGAACAAGGCAGTTCCACGCGCGAATGGCTGTTCTCCCTCTGCCGCGAGTACGGCGTCAGACGCCCGCGGGTCGGGCTGCAATACCACGGACTGATCGAGTCGATCCAATCTGTACGTGCAGGGTACGGAACGATGCTGGCCCCGGCGCTTGCTGTCGAGGAAATGGTCGAGCGCAACGAAATCGGGCGCGTAACCGTGCCCGGCGTCGAGATCAAGCGCCCGGTCTACATCTGCACGCGTGCAGGGGAAAGCAGCCATCGTCCTGTGGTGGAGCGGTTTTTGGAGATGCTTGTTGGCAAAAACAATTCATTTGCAAAGCAAAAATAACCAGCAGAAAAGTGCCGTGGCAAGCAAAAAGCAGAAATTTTAAGAATGTGAATTGACTTTAATATTTTCAAATGTTAGTTTGAATAAACGGATTAAATTTACATTTTTTTGGAAGGGTGATATTATGCTTTCAAGAAAGCTTGCTGCTTTTTCAATTTTAGTTAGTAGTTTATTGGTTTCTGGTGGAGGCTCTGCTTTGGCAGAAGCGCCAACGATTACGTACGATAAAATCAGAAACCTGGAAATCAAAGAAATAACCTGGAATACTCCTGTTGAGTACGATTTTCAACCTCTTCCCCCAAAAGAAGACCGTATAAGCCCAAGGGCTATTCCTGATGAAACTGTATATGAAGTGGATCGAAACGAAACATACAGAGTGAAAGGAACGACGTTCGAGCTTATCAACAGAGGAACTTTGCCAGATAGCCTGAGTAGAAGTGTTTCAAGAAAAACTTTTCTGACCTTTAAGGGTAGCGCAACGTATGAAGCTAAAGTGAACTGGGGCTTGATAGAGGGAAAAGCCGGGGTCACTGCTGAGGTGTCATTTGGAACCGATACTACTGAAACAACCACTATGAATTGGAATATTGCGCCTAAATCGATCACTGTAATCGAATACGGTTCAAAGGCTGTTAGATCTGTCGGAAATCTTGTTACATATTCTGGAAAAAACGCGAAGAAAAAATCTTACGTAGATACCAAATATTCGTATATGGAGTACTCTGACAAGAGTCAAAGAGATCTCTAATGTTTGCACCCAAAATTACTTTTTCCATAATGGTATCCAGTTTATTTCTTGTAATTTCCCTTCTCATGAGTGGCTGTGAAATGTCCTCCTCTTCTGATTCTGCAGAAAAAATCAACGAAGCTTCGGTAGAGAAGAAACACTTCCGATCAGTCACGGATTACCATCAGGAAATAAATGGACAAAATCTAAAAAACTCTGTACTTGGCATTACTAAACAAGATGGAACGGCCACTTTAGAAATGACCATTCATATCTCTGATTATTTGATTGACAAAATGCTAAATACGGAAGAGCCTTACTATTTCACTTATGGAGATATGCCAGGAGAAAAAACAATCGCGAAATTGTTAGTGGAATCCCCTTCTGTATTAACTATAGAGTTAAATAGAACACAGAAGACATATACGATTTCACAACAAATCAAGTTAAAAGAATCCCTATCGGCGGAAGAGGAACAAGCACTTCTTTCTCCCCAAAACTACGTGTTACAAGTGTTAAATGAAGAAAAACTTGCTGTTTCCACTTTTATCGGTCTGGATATTGCAACTATTATCGAATAGCAGTGAAAGCAACCGCATCTATCCCCTTGTTTAATAGACTGCTCCCAAAGCAGGTCACTGCCTAGGAATCAGTCTTTTTCGTGATGAACTGGCATAAACCGCTGAGTGACGAACGATGATAGCCATCATGCTTTTCTCACCACCAATTGACTTCTCAACCGCCTTCCGCTAAAATGAATGATAATCAGTCATTTTCGATTGGAGAGTCGGACTCATGGATAAAAAGGAAAAGATCATTCAAGCGTCCATCGAAGCGTTCAAGGAAAAAGGCATCGAAAAAACCAAGATCGCCGACATTGCCCAAAAAGCGGGCATCGCGCATGGAACGTTTTATCTTTACTTCCCTTCCAAACTGTCTGTCATGCCTGCCATCGCCGAGCAGATGGTCGTGCAATTCATGAAAAAGATCGAGGCGGCGATTGCTCCCGAAGCTCCCTTGCAAGAGCAGCTGAGCCAACTCGTAGATGCCATTTTCCAGGTTACCGCTGAATACCGCGACGTTTCCGTCCTAATTTACGCGGGCCTGTCTACGACGGAACACATCAGCCAGTGGGAGACGATCTACACTCCCCTGTACGATCTGGTGGCTTCCATGCTGGAAGCGGACAAAAAGCGCAAGCTTGTCCGCGACACACTGAATCCGGCTCTTGCCGCGAAGCTGCTGATCGGACTGATCGAGTCTGCGGCCGAGCAAGTCTACCTGTACGCAGGATATGACGCTGATAACGAAGCCAAACAAAAAGCTGAATTGCTGACCCTCCTGGAACATGCTTTGCGTCCGTAAAGTATGTTTTCTTTTGAGGGGAAATGACTGAATATCATTCATTTTTCGAGGTGTATAAAAGATGAGAAAATACTGGATGTATGTGATGATGACGTGTTTGCTGGAAATGGTCTGGGTGTACGGCTTCAGTACCGCCCAGTTTTTGTGGCAGTGGGCACTGCTGGTGGCCGTGATTATTGTCGACTTCTACTTTTTGACCAAGTCGTGTGAAGGCTTGCCGACAGGTACCGTATACGCGATCTTTGCAGGCGCTGGCTCTGTCGGAACCGTGCTCATGGACTTCTTTTTGTTCGGCGGCAGCATGAACGTGCTGAAACTGCTCTTCATCGCGCTGCTCGTGCTGGGAGTCATCGGCTTGAAGCTGGCTGACAATCGAGGAGAAAAAGAGGTGCATCAATAATGGGTTGGCTGTTTGTCTTTCTCGCTGCTAGTTGTGAAATCGTCGGAGTGGTAGGCTTGAAGCTGTTCAGTCAAAAGAAGAACGCGCTCCATACCGCTTTGTTTGCAGGCGGGTTCGCCCTGTCCTTCGCTTTTCTGTACCAGGCGTTCAACTACCTGCAACTGAGCGTGGCCTATGCCGTCTGGATCGGGATCGGTACGGCGGGCGCTGTTTTGCTCAATATGATTTTCTTCGGCGAATCGCGAAGCGTGGCCCGTATCGCCAGTTTGCTCCTGATTATCGTCGGCGTGACTGGCTTGAAGCTTGTGTCCTGACCTAAGTCCTAAGCCTAAAAGAAACGGTCGTCGAAGCGAGACTTCTTCCCCCTTTGGACATCGCCTTTAACGCGCCAAACAAAAAAGCTTCCCTGCCTGGGGAAGCTTTTTCCTGTTGATCCTGCTGAACGCCTAATCGCTTCAACCTGTTACGGGAAAACGATCGTCTTGTTGCCGTAAACCAGTACGCGATCTTCCAGATGCCAGCGGACAGCCCGCGCCAATACGGTGCGCTCTACCTGGCGTCCGAGCTGCTTCAACGCTTCCACATCCTCCTGGTGCGATACGCGTTGCACGTCCTGCTCGATAATCGGCCCCGCATCCAGCTCCTCGGTGACGTAATGCGCCGTCGCCCCGATCAGCTTCACGCCGCGGCGGTACGCCTGCTCGTACGGCTTCGCTCCCACGAAGGCCGGGAGGAACGAATGATGGATGTTGATGATCCGCATCGCGTAGTCTGTGAGAAAACGCGGGGACAAGATCTGCATATAGCGGGCCAGAACGATCAGATCGACGCCCTCTGCCGCCTCCAGCTGTTCTTGCTCAGCCTGCGGCTTGTTGTCCTTCGTCACCGGGATGCAGCGGTACGGGATGCCAAAAGACTCCACCGTCTCCTGCATGTCCGGGTGATTGCTGACAACCACCGAAATGTCTGCGTGCAGCTCGCCGGACTTCCAGCGCCAGAGCAGTTCCAGCAAACAGTGATCTTCCTTGGAAACAAACAGGGCGACTTTTTTGCGCTTGTTCGCTTCCACCAGCGACCAGTCCATGCTGAAGCTTTCCGCTACCTGACTGAACTCGGCCTTGATCGCTTCAAAGCGCTCCTCCAGGTTGATCAGATCAAATTCGATCCGCATGAAAAAGCGGCCTGTTTCCGGGTCTGTCGTGTACTGGTCAGACTGAACGATATTCGCGCCTTGCTGAAACAAAAAGTTCGATACAGCCGCCACGATTCCCGCGCGGTCCGGGCAGGAAATGAGCATGCGCGCACGGTCTTTGTTTTTTTCCCGATACGCGAGCCAGTCTCTCTCTGATAACAAATGCATGGTTTCTCTCTCCTCCAAAAGCAAACAGCAAAAAGTTGTTTGCAATTATACCACTTTGCGGCCTTTCTGTTACAGCCAATTAGAGAGAAAACGTTCCCTTATCGATAAAATCTCATTTGCCAATTCCGTTCAACAAAATATCTACGGTCAAAGCGATCTGTTCTTCATCGCTATAATGGGCGTAATCTTCCTTGTCCAGCACCTGGCGGAACAGCACCATTCCGATCAAGGAAGACAGCACGACCCGAAACACAGCCTGGCTCGGCAGTGGACGCAGCTCGCCCGCGTCGATTTTGGCTTCGATCAGCTTTTGCACCATTGCTTTTGCGTCTTCAAATACGGTTGCGATCAGCGCTTCCCGAATCTCCGGATGGAAAAACGCCTCCTGCAGCAAGATGCGGATGTGCTTCTCGTTGGCACCGACCAGATTCAAGCGATTGCGGTACAGCTCCGCCACGATTTCTCCGAACGGCTTTTGCGCCTGCTCCCGGAAAATCTCGCGCAAGTCCTTCAAGATGAACGGTGCCGCGAACTTCACCAGAACAGGGGCGACAACCGCAAGCAAGATGTCTTTTTTCGATTTGTAATGACGGAAAATCGTTCCTTCGGCCACTCCTGCCTCTTTGGCGATCTCCGCGGTTGAGCTGGCGTGAAATCCTTTTTCCGCAAACAGCTTGACAGAGGCTCGCAAAATATTGCGCTGCTTCTCCGTCATCTCGCTCTCGTCCTTCAGCTCCTCCACATATTGCAACAGGCCCTCTTCAAACGATGGCGGCTTGTTCATACGTCACGTACGCTCCTCTATTCAATCTTCTTGCGGAACCTTCCGATGGCGACAGCCAAAATCAGCAGACTGAATGCTCCCATCCCGACGATGTCTTTCCAGAGCGCCTCGGCGCCCACGCCTTTCAAAAAGATTCCGCGCAGAATTTCCAGAAAATAAGTCAACGGGACCAGCCCGCCCAACCATTGTATCACGACAGGCATCGAATCGCGCGGGAACATGAAGCCGGACAAAAGCACGCTGGGCAGAATGAGTGCGAAAGCCATCTGCATCGCTTGCAGCTGTGTCTTCGCTACCGTAGAGATAAAAATCCCGAGGAGCAGCGTCGTCACGAGAAACAGGACTGACAAGGCGACCAACAGGCCGATGCTGCCTTTGACAGGCACTCCGAACCAGGCTGTTCCGACCAGGAGCACGAGGCAAAAGGAAAACAGGCCGACACCGACGTACGGCGTAATTTTGCCCAGCATCAGCTCCAACGGACGAATCGGCGTCACCACGAGCTGCTCCATCGTTCCCCGTTCTTTTTCGCGCACGAGTGAAAAGGCGGTCAAGATCATCGTGACATTTTGCATAATCAGCCCGATCAAGCCCGGGATGTTGAAGACGATGCTTTCCATATTCGGGTTGAACAGCACCCGTGTATCCAGCTCAAGCGGCAGTTGCAGCTCGCCCAGCCCTTGTTTTTGCAGATTTTTTTCCTGGAGCGCGATCGCCTGATGCTGCACGATCAGTTGGGCGTTGGACATGGCGGTGCGCGCGATATTCGGATCAGAGCCGTTAATGAGCAGCTGGATGTGGGCTGGCTCGCCCCGATCTTTTTTGCGCGTGTAGTCCGGCCCGATCACCAAGCCTACGTCCACCGTGCCTTCGTCGAGCATCGCTTCCAGCTCGCGGTACCCGCTGACACTGGCTGTTGCCTGAAAAATTTCCGTGTGGACAAACTGCTCGACCAACTCCCGGCTTGCCGCAGAAGGACTTTGGTTCCAAACTGCCATCTTGATGTCGCTCACGTCTGTATTGACGGCGTAGCCGAACAAAAACAGCAGCATTAGCGGCATGACCAGGGCAATCGCCAGACTGGGCCGATCGCGCTTGATCTGGATCACTTCTTTTTTGACGACGGACCAGTAGCGCTCCCAGACGAACCGCTTCATCGCGCTCCCCCCTCTGCTGCCTGCCTCGCTTCCTCCCGCCGTACCAGCTCGATAAACACGTCCTCCAGATTGTTCGCTTCCATGCGCTCAATCAATTCCCCGGGAGTTCCTTCGGCAAGCAAATTGCCAAAGAAAATGAAGCCGATCCAGTCGCACGTCTGGGCCTCATCCATGTAGTGCGTGGTCACGAGCACAGTAATTCCTTGCTTCGCCAGCTCGTGAATGACGTCCCAAAAAATGCGCCGGGACACCGGATCGACTCCCGCGGTCGGCTCATCCAAAATCAACAGCTCCGGCTTGTGCAGCAAAGCGCAGGACAAGGCAAGACGCTGCTTCCAGCCGCCGGACAACGAGCCTGCCAGCTGCTTCTCGCGTCCTGTCAAACCAGCCATCTCGATCAGCTCGGCTTTTCGCTGCTTGCGCTCTGCTGCGCCAAGCTGATACACGCCCGCGTAAAAATCGAGATTTTCTTCCACTGTCAAATCTTCATACAGGCTGAACTTTTGCGACATGTAGCCGATTCGCTGCTTGATCTCCTCGCTCTGTGTCATCACGTCGTAGCCAAGCACCGTGCCGCTGCCAGTCGTGGGCGTCATCAGCCCGCACAGCATGCGAATCGTCGTCGACTTGCCCGAGCCGTTCGGGCCGAGGAAGCCGTAGATCGAACCTTTTGGCACTGTCAAAGTCAGCTGGTTGACGGCGATGCGCTCTCCGAAACGCTTTGTCAGTTGCTGGCACTCAATGGCGACGTTCATTGGGCGTTCTCTCCTTCTGGCAACAGCACATCTGCTGGCATCCCCGGCTTGATTTTCTCCTGCCCTTTTGCCACGTCAATCGTCACCGCAAAAACGAGCTTCGTCCGCTCATCTTGCGTCTGCACATTTTTCGGGGTAAATTCCGCCTTTTCCGAAATCCGGCTGATCGTCCCTTTAAACGTTTCGTTCGGATACGCGTCCACCTGTATGCCGACTTCCTGCCCTTTTTGCACGCGATTCAACTGCGCTTCCGGGATGTAGACGACGAGTTTGAGCTGATCGGCCTTCATCATCGTAAACAGCGTAGCTCCGGTTTTCGCCACTTCGCCCTGCTCGACGGAGGACCGCAACAACACGCCGTCCTCTGCTGCGACTACCCGGGTCTTGTCCAGTTGCAGCATCGCCTGGTCGAGCCTGGCCTGAGCCTGCTCCTGCGCGGCAAGCAAAGCGCGGATCGTATAGACCGTGCTGCCTTCCCGGGCCAAATCAAGCTCTGCCTGCGCCCCTTGCTCCTGCGCCTTGGCTGTGCCGATCTGGGCTGCCGCCGCAGCTGCCTCCTCCTCTGCCGAGCTGTACGCCGCTTTGACTTGCGCCACCTGGGCCGTCCACTGGTTCAGCTGCGTCGTCGCCTGGTTCACCGCTTCTTTTTGCATGTCCAGGTCTTTTTGCGAGATCGCGCCTTTTTCGTACAGAGCCGTCACTTCCTGAAGCCGTTTTTGCTGAAAATGCAGTGTCTCCTCCGCTCCCTCGCGCTGCGCCTCGACCTGCGCCAACTGCTGTCTCGCTCTGGCAATCCCCGCTTCGGCCTGACTGCTTCTGGCCTGTGCCAAGCGGATGTTGGCGTTCGCTTGCTGGACGGCTGCCACTCCCTTCTGAATCGTCTGGTCGCGGGAGCCTGCCTTCGCTTCCTCCAGTTTGGCTTTCGCCTGTTCCAATGCTGCTTTCGCTTCTGCGACGCTGATCTGGTAGCTGCGCTGATCGATTTCCGCCAGCACTTCGCCTTTTTTCACCGTGCTTCCTTCCTCGGCGATCACCCTCGTCACCGTCCCGCCTACTTCTGCCACGACAGGCCATTCGTCTGCTTCAATCGTTCCGGACAAAGACGGCTGCTTTTCGCCGAACAGCCCGCAACCAGACAAGGCAAGAGCCAGACTGCCGATCCAAACCGTGCGCAAAATACGCTTCATGCAACATCTCCTCGTTTCGTATAATAGTGAGCGCTCACTTTTGCTGATGTGTAAAAAAAGAGCGCGTTTTCGCTTGCTTTTGCATGTTCATGGGGGATTCGTTTATCCATGATGGCTGGTTATCATTTTGCAAAACACAAAAGCGAGTGATTACTCACTTTTATACTCTGAGTATATGCCCCTTCCGCCCGACATGCAATCGCTTTTTTTCGCTACTCAAAGAAAAAACGCCCCGGTCCATGAATGCGACCTGGGCGTTTGCGAGTTGTGCTGCGATTACTCGAACTTGAATTTGGACAAAGCGTCTTTCAGCGCAGAGTTGATGCCATCGTCGTCGGTATGCTCCTGCTTTTTCAAGTAGTTGGCCACTTCCTTTTTGGACAGCTTGCTGCCCTTTTCCTTGTCCCGGCGATCCTTGAAAGTAGACAGCTTCTCTTTGTGCCCGCACGCGCATACAAACATTTGCCCTTCTCCCTCGCCGCGCATCTCCAGCCGCTTGTGGCATTTCGGGCATCTCGCGTTTGTCTGCTTGGAAATGTTTTTGCGATAGCCGCACTCCCTGTCCTGGCAGACGAGCATTTTGCCGCGCTTTCCGTTGACTTCCAGCAAAAGCTTGCTGCACTCCGGGCATTTGCTTCTCGTCAGGTTGTCGTGGCGGAAGGCTTTGTCGCTGTTTTTGATTTCCTGCACCACTTCTTTGGCGTACGTTCGCATTTCCTCGATAAACGCTCGCTTGTTCAAGCTGCCTTTGGCGATTGCGGCAAGCTTTTGCTCCCACTGGGCGGTCAAAGTAGGCGATTGCATCTCGTCGGGAACAAGCTCCAGTAGCTGCTTGGCTTTCGCCGTCACAAACACATGCTTGCCCCGCTTTTCCAACAGGAAGCTGTTAAACAGCTTTTCGATAATATCTGCGCGCGTGGCGACCGTACCAAGCCCGCCCGTTTCTCCGATCGTCTTGATCAGCTCTTTGCTCTCGTTTGCCATGTATTTGGCCGGATTTTCCATCGCGGACAGCAGGCTTGCCTCTGTGAACGGCTCCGGCGGCTTCGTCTCGCCTTTTGTTTGCGCCACATTTTGAATCTGAAAGCGATCGCCTTTTTCTATCTTGGGCAGCCATTGCTCTTTCAGTTCATCCTGACCTTCTTCGTCTGCCACATCGTGGTCGTACGCTTCTTTCCAGCCTTGGGCCAGCACCGTTTTGCCTTTGGCGACAAACCACTCTCCGCCGATTTTTGCCTGGATCGTGGTTTGTTCGTATTCAAACGGCGGCAAAAGCACGGCAAGGAAGCGCTTGACGACCAGGTCGAAAATTTTGCGCTCCTTGTCGCTCAAATCCCCGAGAAACACCGCTTGCTCTGTCGGGATGATCGCATGGTGGTCAGATACTTTGCTGTCATCGACAAACGACTTCGCCGCTTTGATCGGCGACCGCAAAATTCTGGCTGCGAGTGGCGCGTACGGCTTCATCTGCACCGCCTTGACTCTGTCTGGCAGCGTCTCTACGATATCTGCCGAGAGATAGCGGGAGTCGGTGCGCGGATAAGTGACGGCTTTATGATGCTCATAAAGGCTCTGCATGATGGACAGCGTCTCTTTTGGCGAATAGCCGAACATCCGGTTGGCGTCCCTTTGCAGTTCAGTCAAATCGTACAACTGTGGAGCGTACGTCTTTTTGTGTGCGCGGGTGACTTCGCTTACTTCCGCGCTTTTTTCCTGCTTCAAGGAGGCGAGCAGCTGGTCTGCCTTCTCTTTGGAAAACGTTTTGATGTCTTTCGTCTTCTGATCTTGCCATTGGAGCGAGATCGCCTGGTCTGTTACAGCTCTCAGGCCGTAAAAAGGCTTGGGCGTAAAGCGGCGAATTTCTTCCTCTCGGGAAGCCACGATCGCAAGCGTAGGCGTCTGAACGCGGCCGCACGACAGCTGGGCATTGTGCTTGGTTGTCAAGGCGCGGGTCGCATTGATGCCGACGAGCCAGTCCGCTTCTGCGCGAGCGGCTGCGGAGGCGTACAGATTTTCATACTGCTTGCCGTCCTTCAGATTGCGAAACCCATCGCGAATCGCCTTGTCGGTCACGGAAGAAATCCACAGACGCTTGATCGGCTTTTGCACATGGGCCATCTCGATGATCCAGCGGGCGACAAGCTCGCCTTCGCGCCCGGCATCGGTTGCAATGACGATTTGCGAGACGTCGCTGCGCCGCATTTGCTGCTTCACAGTCTGGAACTGCTTGTTGCTCTCTCTGATGACGACAAGCTTCAAAGGCGACGGCATGATCGGCAAATCCTCGATGCGCCAGGAGCTGAACTGCTGCCCGTAAACCTCCGGATCGGCCAGCGTCACCAGATGCCCCAACGCCCACGTCACAATATATTTATCACCTTCCAGAAAACCGTTCCCTTTTTTCTGGCATTGCAATACTTTCGCGATATCTCGCCCGACGGACGGCTTTTCCGCCAGCACAAGTGTTTTGCTCATCTGTGACACCCTTTCAATCAGTCGCTATCTTTCCATTCTAAACAAAAAACCGGCGCGGGAGGACTTTATCTGCTGGTTATTTTTCCTAAGGGGGTCATTTCCGGTGCTTTCTTCTTCATCTGATAGTTCGCTAAGCTCAATTTTCAGTGGTAAAAAGTGCTTTTCTCCACGTCATCACCTTCCATGCTTCCTGTTCATTCGCAAAACAAAAGAAACTGCCTCACTAAAAAAAGCCGCCCTTTTTTAAAAAGGAGCGGCCTTACTTCGTTTTGCCCTATATTGCCTATCACTTGTAAACGGCTCTGCCGTCTTTGCTGATAAACGTTCCGACCTGCTCTCCGCGACAGATTTGCGCCATCGCTCCAGGCTCGTTGAAATTGAAGACGTGCAGCGGCAAGCCGTAATCTCTCGCCAAAATCATCGCGGACTGGTCCATGACGCGCAGGTCTTCCCGGACTACCTCGTCAAACGATACTTCCACATATTGGCGTGCGGTCGCATCTTTGCGCGGATCGGCCGTGTACACGCCATCTACTCCATGCTTTGCCACCAGCAACGCATCTGCTTCCACCTCCAGGGCGCGTTGCACCGCTGGATAGTCTGTCGTTACGTACGGCTGACCGTTTCCGCCAGCAAAAATGATTACGTAGCCCTTTTCCAGATGATGCACGGCGCGCAGGCGGATATACGGTTCCGCGACCGCATTGATCGGCACAGCTGTCATGACCCGGACTTCCGTATTGACGCGAGCCTTTAACACCCCGCGAAGCATCAGGCTGTTGATCACGGTTGCCAACGTTCCGATGTTGTCTGCCTCGACCCGCTCGATCCCCCACTGGTCCGCCATGTTTCCCCGGAAAATGTTGCCGCCGCCAATGACGATTGCGACCTCGACGCCCATGTCCAGCAAAGAATAAATTTCCCCCGCGATATGCTCCAACTGAACCGGATCAAAACCAAACCCGTTCTCCTGCGCAACCGCTCCACCGCTCAATTTGACCAACACCCGCTTATACCTCATGGCGTCTCCTCCTCAATCCGCTTTTTCTTTTGCTTCCAAACAAGCGATAGCGATAGATGCCCTGCTCGCCTCCATCCCCTTTTACGGCTCAAAAAAAGAACGAAAGCAATGACAGCCTTCGTTCTTCACAAAATACAGGGGAATTGGACTTGCTTGCTTTGCATTGGCATTGTCATTCGGATTCCCCCTCCTTCATCTTCATCGTAAAATGGTCTGGAACTCATCCTCATTTTATGCACGTCTTGCCCATTATGCAAAGAAATTCGGAAAATCAAAAGCATCTCGCTTACCAGCCAAAATATCCCGCAGGAGCTGATCGGCAACCTCGGTAGCGAAGCTGTGCTCGTCGCTGTCAATCACACCTTTTTGCAGCGCTTCATCCAGTTCATCCTGGTCGAGCAAATACACTTCGCCCTGCGGCAGCACCACAATGTCGAGGTAAAGATCGTCATACCAGATATGACCGCTCTCATCCTTGCCATGCGCCTTGCAGATGTCGATGTACCACTGGACGGTATTTCCCAGCTCGTCCATCATCTTCGTGACGGCATAAGGCTTTTCATGTGGAAAGTATTGCAGGTACACATACCCTCTGTCGCCTACGCACAGCAGCTTTTCCCCAACAGGCATGTAGGCAGGCTCCGTTACTTCGTCCAGAGTCAAACGAACAGCATACCCGGAAAAAGACAAAGCCTCTACCCACTTTTCCTGATAGCCCATTCGCTTGACGCGTCTCCATCCAGGTCGGTCTGCTCGTTTTCGCTTCATGGCCAGTGCTCCTCGTCATTTTGGTTCCTTTTACTCTACCACGAATTGGATGGTTTTGTCAGATGCAAACAAAGACATGTTCCCGCAAGAACATGCCTCATCTGTCGCTATTTGCCATCCCGCAAATGGCTGTGCCTGCGTCCGTACAAAAAATAGACGATCGCGCCAGCAATCAGCCAGGCGATGAAGCCGATTTTGGTAATAGACGGCAAGCTATACACCAAATAGCCGCAGAACAGCACTGCCAAAATCGGAACGAGCGGAACAAGCGGCGTGCGAAACGAGCGCCGCAATTCCGGATTCGTCCTCCGCAGCACAACCACACCGATGGAAACGAGAATAAACGCGAACAGCGTTCCGATGTTCGTCAGTTCAGCCAGCTTGTTAAGCGGCAACAATCCGCTGAAAATGGCGACGAGAATGCCGACGATGATTGTGCTTTTTTGCGGCACTTGCGTCTCTGGGTTCACCCGTGAAAACACAGCGGGCAACAAGCCGTCACGGCTCATGGCAAAAAACAGCCGGGTCTGTCCGTACATCATCACCAGCAGTACCGTCGTAATGCCGACAATCGCCCCGAGTGAAATGAAGCCAGCCACCCAGTCCTGCTTGACGTAATTCAAAGCAAAAGCTACCGGATTTTTCACGTTCAGCATGTCATAAGGCACGATGCCTGTCAGCGTCAGGGAGACGGCGATATAGAGCAAGGTGCACACCAGAAGCGAAGTAATGATTCCGATCGGCATGTCGCGCTGCGGGTTGCGCACTTCCTCGGCAGCCGTAGAAACTGCGTCGAATCCGATAAAAGCAAAGAAGACAGTAGCAGCGCCCGTCGCTACCCCGGCAAAGCCAAACGGCATGAACGGACTCCAGTTTTCCGGCTTGACGTAGCCGATCCCGACAATGAGAAACAGGAGAATGACCGCCACCTTGATCAGCACCATGACCGTGTTGAACTTGGCCGACTCTCGCGTCCCCTTCATAAGCAAAAGCGTAATGACAAAAATAATGATGACCGCTGGCAAATCAATGATCGTGCCTTTGGAAGTGTCGAATGCATTGGTCAAGGCTACAGGCAAATGAATGCCAAAACCGGCAAGCAGTCCTTGCGCATATCCCGACCAGCCGCTCGCCACCGCAGCCGAAGCTACCCCGTACTCCAAGATCAGGTCCCAGCCGATCATCCAGGCTACCAGTTCGCCAAAAGCCGTATAGCTGTAAGTATAGGCGCTCCCCGATACAGGAACCGTCGAGGCGAACTCGGCGTAGCACAAAGCGGCAAACACGCAGGCAAGCCCGGACAAGACAAAGGACAAAACCAGTGCAGGGCCAGCGTGCTCAGCCGCCGCCACTCCTGTAAGCACAAAAATGCCTGTACCGACAATCGCCCCGATGCCAAGCATGGTCAAATCAAACGCGCCCAGCGATTTTTTCAGCGCTCCATGCTTGCTCTCTACCTGCGCGAGCAAGCTTTCAATCGACTTTTTCCTCAATAACTGTTCTTTTAACGCCATATTGTGCGTACCTCCCGCCCGGACATTCCAGCTGCAATCGAAACAGTTGGAGTATGAGCAGGCAGGAGGAAAATTATGCATGCTTTCCCAAGCGGGATTGCGCTCAGCGCTTAGCCGTTGCTCCGCATAAGCCCTCTGCCGATGAAATTGGCAGAGACGGGAGGACGTCCAAGCTCTCTTGCCCAAACAGACAGCTGCCCCATATGGTGAATTTCGTGAGCGATCACATGGCGCAAGATTTCACCTTTGACGTATTCCTCCGTGCTCCATTCCACACGCACAGGCTCCGTCTCGCTGGCTTGTGTCCAACTGTCCAGAAACTCGCGCAGCTCTTCTCGCCACTCGTCTGACAGCGCTTTGATTTGCCCAAGCGATTGATGCTCCTCGTAGGACAACTGGACATCGGGCTTCCCCTGTACACCGCGCAGCCAGCTATACTCCACATCAGCTACATGAAACAGCGTGTACAGGATGCTCCCCGCTCCGCCGACTCTTTTTTGCAGCAATTCTTCGTCCGGCAGCTTGGCACACCATGCAAACCATTCATCCCGCACCAGCCAGTTATAGGCAAACAGCTCTTTCATCCCCGATACCTCCCGCAAGAAAAGTTTCCCATTCCTTTTATATTAGCACATATGTTCGCATTCGTGCTATCGGTAACGGATAAGCCTGCAAAAAAGCACCGCTTTCGACTGAAAACGGTGCTTTTCCTTTGAACCTCTGAGCCTTTGAGCCTCTGGTCCTTCATCCTGCGGCTAAGTAAAACGGATCGAGTAGCCTCCTGACAGCAAATACAGATGGCTTTCCACTTCCCGGGAAGGGTTGATAATTTGTTTGATCGCCCGAATGTAGAGACTGATTTGCCCATTGTATCTTCGTTTCATTTCTTCCATCGCGTTCGCTGAAGCTTCCTTCGCCATCCAGTCTGTCTTGAAGTCGATCAAAACAAGACCGCCGTCCTCTTCCTCCAAAAGACAGTCTATCACCCCTTGGACGATGATTCTCTCGGCAGCAGCTTCGGCAAGCTGTGGCTCTACCTCATGGGCTGGAAGCGCCAAGGTAAATGGCAGCTCGCGGTGGACAGCCTTGGCCGCTTTCATGCGCTGTCCAAGCGGATCGGCAAAAAATCGGGCAATCTGGGCAACGTCTACCGCCTGTACCTGCTCCTCCGTCAAAAAGCGGCGCGCCGCCAGCTCCGCGACTTGCTCGCGAATATCCGCCTCATCCAGCGCTCGCTGCAAGTCAAGATGCTGGAAGACCAGGTGCGTGATCGTCCCTTTTTCAGCCGCCGTCAAACGATTCGACTTTTGTTCAGCCAAAAACTTCGGCTTTTCCGTAATGGAAGGCAAGGCGAACGGCTGACCATTTTTCGTGACCTTGGCCATTCGCGTAAGCTCGCTGACGCTCCACTTGGCTGCTACTCCGGGAGTGATCGGGTGCGGGTCAGACCAGCCGAGCCTGGACTCTACCAACTCTCGCAACGCTTCGTCGCGAGGCCGCTCCGCGATTGCTTCCCGTCTCGTCACTCGCTCCCACAAATTCATGTCGTCGCTGGCGGCTTCCTGTTGTGCCTTTAGCTCGTCTGCCTGGTAAAAATGAAAAGACCAGTCGGAGTCGTCGATAATCGTTCTGACCCGCACTGCTTCTCCTGCTCCTTGCGTCTGCGGATAAGCGCGCAAGTCTCCCGCTGACGGATGCCGCAGCAAGGCACGGCCGACCCAGTCAAAATATCCTTTGGCCTGGATCAAATCTTCATCGCTGAGCCGCTCCCCGTCGCCTTGCCTGCCCCAATCCGTCACGCTTTTGGCCAAGTCTTTCGCCGAGCCGACGAGAATCAGCTTTTCGCGGGCGCGCGTCAAAGCGACGTACAGCACGCGCATTTCTTCCGCGAGCATATCCCGGCGCAGTTGCTGGCGAATACCCAATGCCGCGATGCTCGGGTAGCGAAGCTGCATGGACGGCTCTACGGCCATCGGGCCAAAGCCCAAGTCCTTGTGCAGCAAAAAGGCGCTTTTCAAATCCATCGTGTTGAACTGCTTGCCCATGCCTGCCACGAACACGACAGGGAACTCCAGCCCTTTGCTCTTATGGATCGTCATGATCCGCACGACATCCTCGTTTTCTCCGATCGTGCGCGCCTCGCCCATGTCATTGCCTGCTTCCTGAAGCCTGTCCACGAAGCGCAAAAAGCGGAACAAGCCGCGATAAGAACCCGCTTCGTACTGGCGTGCCCGATCGTAAAGCGCACGCAAATTGGCCTGCCGCTGCTGCCCGTTTTCCAGCGCTGCCACATAGTCGAGGTAGCCTGTCTCGCGATACAAGACGGACAACAGCTCGGACAGCGCCCCTCTGCGGGCATGCGTCCGCCAGCCTTCCAGCTTGTAGAAAAAGTGGCGCAGCCGTTTTTCCCACGCTTCTTGCGCCGCCCGCTCCTCTGCATACTGAATGACAGCCAAGTGAAACGGCCCCGTTGGATACTCGATGCGGATGTGCGCAAGCTGTTCCTCGCGCAGACCGACAATCGGCGAACGCAAAACGGCCGCGAGCGGAATGTCCTGCAAAGGATTGTCAATCACGCGCAGAAGCGACAGCATCGTCTCTACTTCTGTCGCAGCGAAATACCCTGCCGTCTGTTCGGCGTAGACAGGAATCCCCGCAGCGTGCAGCTCGTCCTGCATCGTCTGCCCCCAGCCAGAGGTCGCACGCAGCAGGATGACGATATCCCGGTACGCAAGCGGACGCATCCCGCCTGCTTTTTTATCAAAGACAAGCAGGGGAGACTCTCCCTCTCCCGGTTCCATCCAGCGGCGAATGCGGCTGGCGATCAGCCGCGCCTCCAGTTGGGCGACGCTCGCTTCTTCCACCGTCTCACCCGCCGTGTCGGGAACGCCTGCCGTCTCGCCCTCATCGCTCGCCTCTGCCGACCACGTCTGTCCCTGCTCTGGCTCGGCCGCGCTGCGATTGATCAGATGCACTTCCGCCTGCAGCCTGCCTGGCTCCGCTTCGGGATACGATGCGCGGTTGATCAGCTCGGCTGACTGATCGTAGTCAATCTCCCCGACGCCCGGAGACATGATTTGCCGAAACAAAAAGTTGACCGCATCGACAACCTCGCGTCTGCTCCGGAAGTTGGCTGCCAGATCGATTCGTCGTCCCGGATCGGCTTCGCCTGCTTGACGGTAAGTCAAATACTTTTCCAGAAACAGCTTCGGCTCAGCCAAGCGAAAGCGGTAAATGCTCTGCTTGACATCACCTACCATAAAGCGATTTGCCACAGACTCGTTTGTTCCGTCGCGCGAAACCATGCGCAAGATCGTTTCCTGCACGAGATTGATATCCTGATATTCGTCGACGAGCACTTCCGCGAACTGATCGCGCAGCTGCTCGGATATGGAAGAAGCAACAAGCTCGCCAGCGTCATCGGTCGTCATTAAAATGCTCAAGGCAAGATGCTCCAGATCGCCGAAGTCCACCAAGCCGCGCGAGCGCTTTTCCATTTGGAAAGCGTCGGAAAACTCGGTAACGAGTCGCGCCAGCGTCTTCATGTGCGGAGCAATCCGCTGCAAATCGGCAGCATACTGCTCGGCTGTCATCGAAAAATACTGCTCGATCAGCTCGGACAGCTCCTTTTTCACGCCGTTGCGCAGCCCTTGAACCTGCTCCTTCGTATCCGGGTCCGTTCCCTTCACGGGTGGCAGCTTGGCAAACGTCACCCCGCAAACAGCCTGGCTCGCTGCTTCCCAGCCTTGCTTGCACGAAGCCGCAGCTTCTTTTAGCGCCTGAGCCTCCGCCTGCAAAAGCGGCAAGTACGCCACCGGACCTTCTGGAGACGCCGCCAGTTCCTGCGCCCTGCTCATTTTCCCCGCCATGCCGATGAGTTGCAGCTGCACAGATTGCAGCACGCTGTTGGCCCAGACTAGCCCGTCCAGCCCTTTTCCTGGCGGGATGTCAAACATAGCGGCTGCCTCGGCAAGCCATTGCTCCGGTGAGGGATGGCTGCGGGAAAACTCGTACAATCGCAACAGCAGCACAGCCAGTGACTGATCGTCCTGCCCGTCCAGTATGATATCTGCCAGCGCGTGAAAATCCGGGTCGGTTTCATACCAGCTCTCCAGCTGTTCCTCCAGAACGTCTTGCCGGAGCAGCTCGCCCTCCATCTGGTCGGCGATGCGAAAATCCGGGTCAAGCTCAAGCAAATAGTAATACTGCCGCAGAATGCCAAGGCAAAAGGAGTGCAGCGTCGTAATCGTGGCCCGCTGCAAGAGCGCCAGCTGTCTGCGCAAATGCGCGGAATGCGGCTGCTCCTTGAGCGCCTTTTGCAGCGCATCGCCAATCCGGTGACGCATCTCGGCCGCCGCGGCATTGGTAAAAGTCACAACCAAAAGCTGGTCGACGCCGACAGGGTCGTGCTCATCCATGATGCGCCGGATAATCCGCTCGACCAGCACGGACGTCTTCCCCGAGCCTGCCGCCGCCGCGACGAGCAGATTGCTCCCGCGCTGAATGATCGCTTGCCATTGTTCGTCCGTCCACTGCTCAGGCTTGGCCTGCATCGCTTGCTCCGCCATCCGTGGCATCCCCCTCTCCCGTCAGTTGCTGTTCGGCCAGCATGCTCCAGATTTGTTTGTTGTTCCATTTGGACAGCTGCCTGTGCTCATTGCCGCCCGTCTCCCCGTCAAACTGGCACACAGGCTTGTACGAACAGTAATCGCACGCCGTCATCGTCCCGTTGGAATAAGGCTGGATTTGTATTTCCCCGTCCGTCATCCGCGTGCTGATTTGCTTCACCGTATCGCGCACGTATGTCGTCAATGCCTGGAATTGCTCGGCTGTAGCCACAGAAGAACGCGAAGAAAGCGTCCCGTCTTTTTTCAGTTCAAAAGGAACCAACTCGGACGGGCCTTGCTCGACATATCCGTCCATCATCCTGGCCAGCTCCGGATCAGCCAGCATCAGCCCTTTCATGCGCAAACGCTTGGCCCGCTCCTTGGCTGCTTCGTCGGCTGTCAGCAACCGCTTGGCTGTCACAAACGGGTCCGCCACCTGGTAGTAGAAGACGCCGCCCATCTCCGCCTTTTTGCCCAGCCATGCCTCTGCATTTTCCACGACGACATCCAGGTAGACGAGCAGTTGCAAGTTCAGCCCGTTCCACACGTCTGAAAGCGATAGCTGCTTGGGACTTGATTTGTAGTCGATGACGCGCAAATACGGAACCTCACTGTCCAGCGACTGGTCCACACGGTCGATGCGTCCGATCAACTGCAACTCCACGCCGTTATCAAGCGTCAGCACCAAGCCTGGCAAATCCGAACCCGGCCCGAAGGAAACTTCCAGCCCTATCGGAGCAAAACGGCTGCGCTTCGCATGCTCCCCGAGCACGTAAATGGCGCGGCCGACCGCTCGCATCAGCTTGCCGGACAAATAGCGATAGCGAGCTGTCCGGGTGAGGATGCTGCTTCTCGTCTGCGGCACCAACTCAGACACGACTTCGCTGGCCAGCTGCATGCTGTGATCTTCCGTCAGCCTGCTCCACTCCAGATTTTCCTGATTCATTTTTTCCACGGCGCGTTTGAGCGAGGCGTGGAACAATTCCCCCACATCGAACCGCTCCAGCTTGTACATCGTCCGTTCGGACAGCCGCAAGCCGTGCGAGGAAAAGTGGGAAAACGGACACGCCTGAAAGCGTTCCAGACGCGACACGCTCATTTTCAACTGCTTTCCGTACAAAGTCGCGCTCGTCTGCCTGTCCAGCTCTTCCGGGAGATTGCGGTAGCGCAAGCCGCCCAGCAGCCATTTTTCCCGCAGCTCCTCTGTCGAGGAACGAAGGTACCAGTCGTACACTTCCCACCAGAAGACAGGCAGCTCGCCCGTCTTTTTCATCGAGCGCAAAAGGGTAAGCAGGTGGCGAAACACCCTTCTCGGCTGCCCAAGCAAAAAGGCGTCTGTATCCGCTTCGCCAGTCGGCTCATTGTAAAACACTTCGTGCGACAAACCCGGCAGCACTTCCCTGATGCGCGAGAACACCGCGGACGGCAATAGTGCCTTGCCCTCTTCATCGGCCAGGGCACAGCTCATCGTCAGCCGCTCGGACGGCCGCGTCATCGCCTGGTACAAAAGATACGGCTCTGCCATCAGCTTTTGCTTGGCACTTGGCGCAAGCGATTGTCCCATTTCTGCCAGCCGCTCGCGCTCAGCTTCATCCAAAATGCCTTCTTCTTTCGGGCGCAAAGGAATAATCCCTTCATTTACTCCGAGAATAAACAGCGCCTTGACGTCAGGCTGGCGGGAACGCTCCATGGCCCCGACCAGCACTTGATCCAGCGCGGGCGGTACAAGTCCAAGCTCAATCGACTCCAGTCCGCTGTCGAGGACACGCGCATAAGTAGCCAAATCCATGCTTTCGTCGCCCATGACCTCTACGACTTGATCCATCAGCTCGACAAGCCCGGTCCACACCTGACCATGCACCTGCGCCGCATCGAGATCGCCCTCTTTTTCAGCTTTTCGCTGCCAATATTCCAGCTTGTTTGGCACATCGAGAGCGATCAGCAAGTTGTACAGGGCGAGCGTCATGTCCCGAACGCTTTTGCCCGTGGCCTGCTTCAGCTCCCGTTCAAAGGCAAGCAGCGGAGCAGCGTACTTTCGCCTCAGCTCATCAGCCTGCGCATCTTCCGCAGCCCCGGCTTGTCCGCGAAAACGCCACGCAGACTCCTCCGCCCATTGGTAGCCGAATACGCCGTGTGCCAGCACATAATTTTCCAATCGGTCGATTTCCTTGCGAGCCGTGCGTTCGTCCGTAATGTCCATTACGAGCAAGTCTGTTTTCAAACAGCGAAAAACCGCGTCATACCGCCATTTCGTTGTGACGACCTCCAAAGCCGACCGCACAAGCTCCACCAACGGATGATTCATCACTGTACGCTTCTTGTCCAAAAAGTGCGGGATGCCGTAATCGGTAAATACAGCCGAGATTTCATCGGCATACGTGCCGATTTCCCGCAGCAAGATCGCCATGTCTCTCCAGCGGTATCCTTCTTCCCTGGCAAGCGCGACAATTTTCAGCGCGACGGCTTCCACTTCGGCCCGCCTGTTCACGGCAGAGAGCAGAGCTACCTCATCCGTGCGCCCAGCCTCACCGACAGGCGGCGGCGCTCCCCATTGGAAATAAGCCTGCTCAAGCTGGCGCAGCCACGGACTGGTCACAAAGCGCCTTGTCTCGTTCAAAAGCAGCGGTTTGGCGATGGAAACGCCCGCTTCTCGCGCCATAAGCGACAGCGCCTGATACGTGCGCAACGTCGGATGGAACAATCCAAGCTCATCGACAGAAGCATCCCGTTCGTCCGGGTCCAACGTCAGGGCAATCGTCACCTGTCTGGCATGCAGCATCAGCTGCTCGATGACTCTCAGCTCCTGGTTGGTAAAGCCGGTGAAGCCGTCGATAAAAATTTCTGCTTGTCGGATGTACGCGGAGTCAGGCACCATGACCGCTACCCGGTTCAAAATATCGTCCGCATCGCAGTAGCCCTCTGCCATGTATCCTTCATAGGCGTTCATGATCAGCCGCAAGTCGCTTATTTTTTGATTGAGGTTCGCTCCCCCCCAATCCACATTTTCCGATTGGGTAAAAGAAACGCCATACGACTTGCACTCGCTGATCAGACGGCCGAGCTGGGAGGCGAAGCCCGGCTGCATCGCAGACCGCCCGAATACTTGCAGCTCCTCTTTATGCCGCTCCAAAAGCATGCGCAGCACCATGTGCTTTCCGAGATCGTCAACCGCTACCGTCGTTAAATCCCCTAGTTCTTGTAGCAGCCGATGAGCCAGCCGTCCGAAGCTCAATACTTGCGAGCCAATCACGCCACTCAGCCCGGGCAAGGTGGCGAGGGCGTATTCTTCCTGAAAGCTGGCCTGTTCCGGCACAAGCAAAATCATCGGCGTACCCAGCGGCTGTTCACGCAGTCGCTGTTGCATCTGCTGACGAATCGCTTCTGTCTTGCCCGTTCCTGCCCGTCCCAGTATGAATTGGACTGCCATGTTGTTTCCCCTTCCCTACTCCATTTCCAGCATCAGCTTGCTGCCTTTGCCCATCGGCTCTGCCGGAGTCACTACCAGACGGCGCGGCATGCGCACACGTATTTCCGGAACGTGACTGATGACGCCAATCGTAAAATCGTCCATGCGCAGCCGCTCAAGCGCATCCATGACGACCTCCAGCAGCTCGGGATCGAGCGTTCCAAAGCCTTCGTCCAAAAAGAAAAATTCCAGTCTGCCGCCGCGCATCTGAATCTCCATCGACAAGGCTAACGCCAGCGACAGCGAGGTCAGGAACGTTTCTCCGCCGGACAAGGTGCTGACTGGACGGCGCATACCGCCTGCGCCCTCGTCGCGCAGGACAAACTCTCCCTCGTCGCCGATTTCCAATCCGTAGCGATTGGCCGTCATCCGCTTCAGATGGTAGGAAGCATCTCTCGCAATCGTCACCAGCTTTTCCTCGGCAATGAACTGGACAAACGCCTTGGCTTCAAACAGCTTTTTCAGTTCTTCCAGACGGCTTTGCTCATCTTGCTGCTCGACAATTTGCTGGTGCAGCTCCTGCCACTTGCTATGGTTTTTTTCCATGCGATCGACATGCTCTTTCGCTACGGCGACTTGCTTTTGCGCCTCGGCAAAAGACTGCTCCCATGTGCCCCACGCCTCTTTGGCAGCGAGCAGTTCTTCCGTGCTGACCGTGCGCCCTGCGATGGCTTGCAGCAGCCTGTCTTCCTCGTAACGCAGCTGTGTCAAAGCACGCGTATACGCTTCGACCTGCTCCCTTGCTTGGGGCAATTGCCCGCGCTCTGCGTACCTTTCTTGTACCCGTTCCACGTTGGCGAAGCCCGTCTCCTGCAACCCTTGATACAAAGCCTCGTGCGCCTCTGACCGCTGTCTCGTCAAGACAGCCAGCGCCTCGGAATGCTTGACCAAATCGTTTTGAACCAATTGTCTTGCCTCGGCAGCCGTTTTTCGTTTGTCTTCTGCCTGTGCCAACGCTTGACGCAAAAGCGACAGCGCCTGCTCCGTCCGAGCCAGCCCTTCGCTCGCGGGAGTGCCGCCTGTCCGCTCCAGCCACTGGGCGTGCTTTTGCTCCCACATGCGCTTCCTGTCTGCCAGGCGTTCTCCGAGAGCAGCTTCACGGTTTTTCCAGTCGGCTCTGCGCGTCTTGGCTGTCTCCACCTGTGTCAAAAGCTGGCTCTTCAGCGCTTCCTGCTCGGCACGCGTGCGCTGCAGCTGTGCCAGCAGCCGATCCAGACGGCCGATTTCCTCATACTGCTGGTCAATGTCCTCAACAGGAACGTCTTGGCGCACCTCATTCAGCGCTTGCCATGCCTGGTTGGCAGCTTGCTGCACCACAGCAAGGCGGGCTTGCATTTCCGCTGCTGACTGCTGCGCCTGTTCGAGCAACAGCGCGCTTTTTTCCATTTGCCGCTTCTTGTCGGCCTCTGCCTCGCGGAGCACTTCCAGCTGCTTTTGCTGCTGCTCCCGCTCGGCTTTTGCCTGTTCCCGTTCGGCATGCTTGGCTGCCAACGCTTTTTCCTCGCGCTGGTACACACTGATCAGCTCTTCAAAAGTGTCGACTGCCCAAGGCTGTCCATGCCCGTGACACTCCGCCTTGATGGCAGTTAGCCGCGCCGCCAGCTCTTTGTGCTCTGCCTGTATCGCGGCAAGCCGCTCCTCGACGGCTGCCAACGCCCCTTTGGCAACGACCCACGCTTCTTTGTCTCCGGCTGCTTTCTGTTCGGCAGCCTTCCCTGCTTCCTCTGCGGCTTTGATGCGTGTACGCAGCTCATCGCCAGCGACTTTGGCTTCCCCGTCCGCCAATTGGTCCTGATGATCCAGCGAATGGTGCACAGAGCCACACACTGGACATTCTTTGCCCTGTTCCAGACGCTCTCGCAAATAGCGCGCCATGTTTTCCTGCTGCCACTGCTCCCACGCCTGCCTAAGCTCCTCCCGCTCGGTCTGGCGCGCAAGAACAATCGCCTCGCTCGATTGAGCGGCCAGCGCCAACTCCTGGCAGCGCTTTTGCACCTGTATGTGCTCCTGCTCGATCTTTTGCCGCTTTTCCTGCCAGCCTTCCACAGCCTGCAAACCTTCCCGCCATTGGCGGCCGATCTGCTTCATTTCGCCCAGCACATTGCGGGACTGCTCCCACTCTGCATCGCTCATGACCGGCTTGTCCGCTGCTTTCGCCATCTGCTCCTTGTGCGCTGCCAGGTGGCTCTCTGCCTGCTCCCAGTCGCGCTTATCCGCAGCGGCCTTTTCGGTCAACACCTGCAAACGCTGCACAAGCGTCTTCTGCTCTGTTTCTTGCTCACGCAGCTTCGCTTGCTCCCGTTCCCACTGCTGTTTCGCTTCTCTCGCCTGCGTGATCCGATCTCGCCACTCCGGAGCAACCATGGCCTTTTGGCTCGCTTCCTCCAGCCTGTTCCACTCCTGCTGCCAGTTCTCCAAGGCTGCTTCGTCTTGCTGTAGCTGCTGTTCTGTTTGCAAAAGGCCACGCGAGACTTCCTGCCACTCCCGCTCCAAAGCGGTCTGTTCCTCGCGAATCGCTTTTAGCTCGGCTTCCCATTCCTGAGCTTGCACCAGTCTGCCTTTTTGCTCGATCAACTGCGGTTCCTGAGCAGCCAGCTCCGCCTGAGCCTGCGCATATTGAGCTTCTGCCTCTTCCAGAGCAAGCCGCGCCGCTTCCTGTTGTCCGCGGCTTTGTTCCAATGCCTGCCCGGTCCTGACCCACTCCTGGTCGAGCCGCTCGTATTGCTGCACCAGCGGCCACAAGCGGATGCTCGCCTCCCACTCGCCCATTCGCGAAGTCAAAGCAGCCATTTCCGCTTCCTTTGCCGTCTGCTGTTGCAACTGCTGCTGCACGCCCGCAAGCTCTGCCTGCCACTGGTGAAGCTGTTCCAGCTCCTTGAGCTTGCCCGTCAGCTCCTGCTTTTGCTCCGTAAATTCCCGCTCGATGCTGGCTGCCTCTGCGAAAGTTTGTCTCGCCTGCTCCAAAGCCTCTGGCCCCGCATCACCCAAAGCCGCTGTCGCAAGCTGTAACTGATGCATTTGCTCTTTTACCTGATCAAGGGCGTGCCGTACCCGTTCGCTCAGCTTTTCCCCGTAAATATGCAGCCGGAACATCCGTTGCAGCATTTCATTGCGCTCGCTGCCTTTCAATGTCAGGAATCGCGAAAATTGCCCCTGCGGCAACACAACGGCACGGGTAAAGTCTTGCAGCGTCAAGCCAATCAAGTCCTCCACCGCCGCAGTGGCAGCCGTCGCCTTCGACTCCAGCACAACGTCCGGCTCTCCGGTCAAAGCGCCTGACTGAATCAGCCGCACTTCCGGCTGTCGCTTGTTTCCCTTTTTATCCAGGCCAAATTCCCGCTCGATCGTATATCGCTTGCGCTCATCGCCTGTGCCCAGCTCGAAAGTAAAAGAAACGAAGACGCGCTGCTCCAACTGGTTCAGCACTTCTTTCGGATGATTGCCTCCGCCCAGACGAACGACCTGACCGTAAAGCGCCAGTGTAATCGCATCGAGGATTGTCGATTTTCCGCTTCCCGTCGGCCCGAAAATCCCAAACAATCCCGCCTGGCACAAAATTTCGAAGTCAACCTCCTGCATCTCTCGATAGCTGTGCATTCCCGCCAGCTTCAATCGTATCGGTCTCACGCTTCTTCCTCCTCTCCTCCGGTTTCTTGGAGCAAACGCTGAAACAAGGCAACAAGCCGATCGTCCGGGGCCGCTCCCCGCTTGCGCTCATAAAATCGCCGGAACAGCTGATCCGCTGTCAGCTCGGTCAACTCCACCCGTTGCGCCTCTTCTTCCTCGCGCTGCTCGCGTACGACGACCCGCTGGATTTTCAAAAAGTCATCCGATAGCTTGCGCACACGCTGGAACTCAGCAGGGTCGATGACATCCGAAACATGCAGCTCCAGATCAATCCAAGAGCCTGCATCCCGCCCTTCTGCCAGCCAGCGCTCGACCTGGGCGATTCCTTCCGTCGCCTTCCAGCGAGCCAACGGTCGACCGCTCGTCAAGTAAATGATCTCTTCTTGCACCGACTGCCCCGGCTGCACCTCGACCAGTACGACCGCCTTGCTCTGTCCCGCTTCGGAAAAGCTGTAGGAAAGCGGCGAGCCACTGTAGCGAACGAGCGGCTTGTCACTGAGCTTTTGCAGCCGATGCAGGTGACCGAGCGCCACGTAATCGGCGTTTTTCGGGAACGCCTGCGGCGACACCGTCAAGGCGCCGCCTATTTGAATCGGCCGTTCCGAATCTGTCTCCATGCCGCCCATGACAAACAAGTGACTGGTGACGAGATTCACCGTATCTTCGCGAAAATGCACGGACAAATCCGCAAACAGCTGGGCAATCCGCTCGGAAAAGGCGAGCTGCATCTGCTCCTGGGTAAAGCTCTCGCTGAGCAGCTCCTTCAAGCGCGACTCCGATGGATAAGGCAGCGCAAGCACTACGGCATGGTGCTCGCAGCCGGGCACCTTCAACTCCAGCCAGGAAGGCCCGCCCTGAACGATCTGCACGCGATCCGCCGACACTTCCTGGGCGATCAACGGCGCTTCCTTCGGCAAGCCGAGCAAGACAATCCCTTGCTTCGTAGCGAGCGGTGCTGCTGCCCTGACCCGTTCCGGCTGATCGTGATTGCCCGCAATCACAACGACACCTCTCCGCCCTTCCGCGGACAACCGTTCCAGCGCTTCGTAAAACAGCTCCTCTGCCCATGCCGGAGGGTTAACCGAATCGTACACATCGCCTGCCACCAGTACCAAATCGACTTCGCGTTCCTCCGCAATCCGGCAAAGCTCGTCCACAAACGCCGTCTGCTCCACGCGTCGGTCCCGGCCTTCGAGCTGGCGGCCGAAATGCCAGTCTGCCGTATGTAAAATGCGCATGACTTCCATCCTTTCCTCACGATCATGTGTTTGCTTTTCATTGTAACAAAAGACAGCGCTGTTCGTGATTGAAATTTACGGTACTTCCCGGTTACTTTTGCGCGTTCTCGACGTCTTTTTACTAGAATCACCTATTCCCTGGTACATGAAAGAAAGGAGCACGCTTATTTTGTGGACGCGCCGCCTGTTGTTTTTCGCCCTCGCCGGACTGGCCTTGCCCAGCTTTGTACACGCTGCCGCTCCCCAATCTGCCAAACCCGCCACTCCCAACCCGGAGCAGGTCATCGGCTGGATCAATGCGAGCGCAAAAAATCTTGTCGCCTTGCCAAATTTTGATTTTCAACTGTCGAATCTGGACGATGACGCGGATTGGGAGATCGTCGCCAAACAAAATTCTACGGTACACCTCGGAACGTTTTACATCCTTGATCAAAAAGCGGATCGCACCTATTCGCTCGTCGCGGAAAAACCGTGGAACGTCCCGCACCTGCAATTGGAACGATGGGACTTTTCCAGCGAACGCAACCACCCGCAGCTTGATCCGCATGCTTCAGACGACTCTGCGGAAGTGGCGGGAAAACGCTTGTTTGAAACGGTTGACCATACAGGCGGAACCGGAATATCTGCCTATGAAGCCCATCTCTGGTACATGGAAAAAGGCAAGCTGGTCGAGGCCTGGAGCGGTATTTTGAAGCAAACCTCATTCGTGCCAGGCGGTCAACTTTTCCAGACGCTTGGCAACTACCAGCTTCTTACTGACGACGAGCAGCACCCTGCACTCTACTATTGGACGACGGAACAGGAGCTTGACCCGGATACAGGCAGCCCGCTCTCTGGCAAATCGTCAACCAAGCTGCAAGTATACCGCTTTGAAAACGAGGCATTCACTCTCGCGCCCTGACGCTTTTCGCCACAGATGCACAAAGCCGCACTCCCGGTCGATCAAAGGGAATGCGGCTCTTTTTTTCATCTTACTGCTTATCGTTTCAGCTTGTCCGGCCGCGGTGATTTGAGCGACTGCAAGCACATGTAACAAATGACGCCAAACAAAATTGTGATGATCATCGAGTGAAGCAACGTCGCGTAGAGGTGGAGCTGGAACAAAACGACGAAGCCGCCGCTGAACACTTGAGCGATGACCAGCACAAAAGCGAGGATGCTCGCCCCGTACAGATCGCGACGCGTTTGTTTGAAATGACGGATAGCGTAGATCATCGTTGCCAACAGCACAATCGCCAGCACTAGCGCCCCCAGCCTGTGTGCGAATTGAATGCCGATCTGCCCGGACAGCTCGGGAATGATTTGCCCCTCGCACAGTGGCCAGTCACTACAAGCCATGCTGGAGCCGGTATGTCTGACGTACGCTCCCAGGTAGACCACTCCGTACGTGTAGGCTGCCACAGCCCAAATCCAGTTGCGGAATCCTCTCGGGGCTTTTGCCTGCACCATGCTCGCCATTTTGTCGCGCTGCAACACGAACCCGGTCAAAAGGAACACGCCCGTGAAGGCCAGAAGCGAAAATCCGAAGTGCAGAGCCAGGACGGACGACGACTGCGGCCAGATCACCGCGGAAGCGCCGAGAATGGACTCCAGCACGATAAAAAACAAACCGAACAGGGCGAGATTGCGCACTTCCTGATTGCCCCGGTAATGACGCCAGCAAAGTACGGAGAAAACGATTACCACAATGCCTGCCACGCCTGTAATCAGCCGATGCATGTATTCAATGATTGAAGCCAAGGTATACTCCGGAACCCATTTCCCATTACAGAGCGGCCAGTCGTTTCCACAGCCCAGGCCCGAATCCGTTTTGGTCACAAGCGACCCGGCGATCATGACGATAAACATGACGAGAGTAGCAAGAACGGCTAGAGGTTTCAGCCATTTTTCCATAGTGAATACACCCTATTTCTTGTGATGTTTGAGACTCTCGGTGAAGCAGCCTCTTAACTGTTGCCCTCTCTAACATTAATGAAACATCCCCTGCTAAGCAAGGGATGTTCCGTGAACATTTGGTGAGTGTTTCGTGTCAATAATGGTACACCATTGTGCTGATGACAATGACGGCGCAAAAGACTGTCAAATACAGAATCGAGTAGCCAAAAAGCTTGCGCGCCCACGCCAGATCATCCTTGGCTTTGAAGCCTTGGAACAGCAGCACCATGTACACGATTCCCATCAAGCCCATGACAGCCAGGTAAACATAACCAACGCTTCCATGGATAAAGAGCAGCAACGAAGCCGGGAACAGGACAGATCCCCACAAAACCATTTGCCGCTTCGTTTCTGCGAAGCCTTTGACAACTGGCAGCATAGGCAGATTGCCTGCGCGGTATTCCTCGGTTTTCAGCATCGCCAGCGCAAGGAAGTGCGGCGGCTGCCACAGGAACAAAATCAGGAAAAGCAGCCACGCTGCCGGGTCCATGCTGTTCGTTACAGCAACCCAGCCGATTACAGGCGGAGCCGCACCGGAAATCCCGCCAATGACCGTGTTCAATGTGGTCACGCGTTTGAGCGGAGTGTAAATCAACACGTAGAAAATATGACCGATCAATCCCCAAACAGCAGCCAGCGGATTGGCGAATACGGCGAGCACCGCAAGACCTGCGAGCAGCAAGCCGATCCCCAAGAGGATGGCCGTGCGTGGCGCGATGCGCCCTGCTGCAAGCGCACGCCCTTTGGTACGCTTCATTTTTTTGTCCAAATCACGGTCGTAGTAGTTGTTTAACGTCGCACCCGACATGATCACCAAAGCTGTACCAATCATGGTGAAAATCGCTAGTTTCCAGTCTGGAAAACCGTAAGATGCCATCCATAGGGCAGCAAAGGTAGTCATCAGGTTGGACATGGTAATCCCAGGCTTTGTCAGTTCTACGTAGTCCCGAAAAGTCGCCGGCTCTCCCGGTTGTGCGTGCAGGGGTGTCTCGCTGTTAAGCGATTCCTGCATTGTCACTTGCTGGTCCACGTTTTGTACCTCCTGTCTGAATCTATCTGAACATGCGAATATCCGAATGAAGAACTAACTTCCATTGTATCGAAAGCAAAAGAAGCTAGTCAACTTGAAAAGCGCCCAAGCTACTTTCCAAAAATAACATCCAGAACGCCAGCCGTTTCCCCGCCCGGATAGATGATATACAGCAGCGTGTACACCGTAGCTCCGGTAATGGCGGTCACAAACCAGACGATCGACGTCCACGGCCCGATTTTGCGGTGGGCGGCAATGTTGTTCTTGTAGGCGTGTCTGAGCGTGATCAGCCCCATGACTCCCCCTACGGTTGCCAGCACGATGTGAAAGACGAGAAACGTCTGATAGATTGGCTTCAAGCTGTCCGGCCCGCCGAAATGAGTATTCCCGACAAAAGCCGTTCTGGATACATACGTGATGAAGAAGATCGTCGCACAGATGGCGGCCCACTTCATGATCTTCATGTGCTTATCAATTTGTTTCTTCGCGACCGCATACCAGCCACAAGCGACAAGAATACCGCTGATGACGATAAACGACGTGCTTATCGTAGGCAGCAAGATGGACATTTCTACACCTCATTCAAATAATCTATCTATATTTTTATACCCGGCCTTCATCCATCGTCGGCGTTTTTCTCAGCAGGGCAACCGCGGGCTGCTCATCCATCGGCAGGTCTTCCTGCTTCTCCTGCTTATACCAGTGGTAGAAAACGTAGGCGAGCACGGAACCATACACAAGCTCCTGCACCAGTTTCATGATGATTCCACCAAGTCGCTGGTCACTGAACGTGTCGAGGCTCGGGAACAGTTGCGGAGCCGAGATGTACGTCGCATACAAAGGATCGGACGCGAAAATAATCAACGCACAGGCAGGGGTAATCAGCACCCCGTTGGCAAAAATGTACGTCAATTTTTTTAATCCCGCCAACTGTCTCTTGCTGTCGGACAATGGACTGACAATCGGCCACCACATAGCGAAAGCAGCGAAAATCAAGACGACATGGTAGACTGTCATCCACTCGTGATTAAGAGCCGCTGCATCAAATATAAACGGTATATGGTAGAACGAAAACAGCGTGTTGAACAATAATGCCGCTACCAGCGGGTGAGTAACCGCGCGAAGAATCGCTTTGAGCGGCCGCGGCTGAAAGATTTTTTCCAAAAGCCACTCCGGCATCGCCAAGAGCACAATCGGAGGCAGGGCAAAATACAAAATGGACTGCTGCAGCATGTGCAGGCTGAACAAGTAATGATGGCCATAATAGCTGATCGGGCTTCCTTGTGCCGCGTAAAACAGCAGCAAGCCAAAGACAAACAGCAGCTTTTGCTTTGCTGTCGCCGTGGTGGCATGTTCAAAACGCTTGTGCATGGGACCCGTTACCAGGAAATATACCGTGGCAATTAAAAGAGTGAAGAGCATCACGTCGGGACTCCACAAATCTGAAAAGGATGCCCCCGTGTTCATCGCTGACAGCTCGTGTTGATGCTGACCCATTCATATCCTCCCTTCGAGCTGAGCTTTATCTCGATTTGAATTTTTTTACATTCTAATCTACCTAATAAGGGTGCCCTCTATACAATCTCCATTATACCGTTGATTGCCTGCTTCTTTGATAAGAAAAATGAACAAAGTGTTGACAAATGCTTTGGCAAAAAAAAAGAAGACCAGATCTCCTCTGGTCCCCTTGTAAAACGCGGTCTGGACTACACTCCGAAAGAAACGAATTTCGTCTCCAAATACTCATCCATTCCGTAACGTCCACCTTCGCGTCCGATGCCGCTTTCCTTGAATCCGCCAAACGGAGCTTGCGTCTGGGTCGGCGATCCGTCGTTGATGCCGACGATGCCGTACTCCAGCTGCTCTGCCATCCGGAAGCAGCGCTGGTTGTCACGCGTGTACACGTAAGCAGCCAGACCGTAGCGCGTATCGTTTGCCTGGCGCACGACGTCTGCTTCGTCTGAGAAACGAACGAGCGGAACAACTGGTCCAAACGTTTCTTCGTTTGCGATTTTCATCTCTTCGGTCACACCGGAGATAACGGTAGGCTCGCAATAGAAGCCATTTGCGTAGTCGCCTTCTGTCAGACGGTTGCCGCCGTATACGACTTGGCCGCCTTTTCCTTTCGCGTCCTCAATGTGCTCCAGCACTTTGGAAAGCGCGCGCTCGTTCACCAATGGTCCGATTTCGGTTTCCTTCAGTCGTCCGTCTCCCACTTTGGCCCGCTTCAGACGCTCGACCAATTTCTCGGTAAAGGCGTCGGCTACATCTTCGTGAACATACAGGCGATTCGTGCAAATGCACATTTGGCCGGAGTTGCGGAACTTGCTCTCAAACAATCCTTTTACTGCCGCATCCAGATCGGCGTCAGGGAAGACGATGAATGGCGCGTGGCCGCCCAGCTCCATGCTGACGCGCTTCACTTGCTTCGCCGCTCCTTCCATCAGCAGCTTGCCGACGCGAGTGGAACCTGTGAAGCCGATTTTGCTCAGTTTGGGATTCTCGATAAACTCTTGGCCGATCGATTCCGGCTTGCCGATGACGAGGTTGACGACCCCTTTTGGAAAACCAGCCTTCTCGATCAGTTCAAACAAGCGGATGGCAGACAGCGGTGTCGCTTCCGCCGGCTTCAAGACTACTGTGCAACCAGCTGCCAGTGCAGGAGCGATTTTGCGCGCAACCATGTTCACGGGGAAGTTCCATGGTGTAATCGCGCCGACCACGCCTACAGGCTGACGGAGCACCATGATTCGCTTGTTCGGCACGGACGAAGGGATCGTCTCTCCGTATACGCGCTTCGCTTCTTCCGCATACCAGACGAAGTTGTCCGCTGCACCCAGCACTTCGCCTTTTGCCTCGCCAAGCGGTTTGCCCATCTCCGCAGAGATGATGCCTGCCAGCTCGTCACGGCTCTGCTTGACCAGTTCGGACAAGTTGTACAAATACTTGGAGCGCTCGCGAGCAGTCAAACGGGACCAGCTTCCAAAAGCCTCATGTGCAGCGTCAATCGCTTTTTGGGCATCGCGGGAATCTCCAAAAGCAGCGCTTCCCACGACTTCGCCCGTCGCCGGATTCACGATTTGAATCGATTCGCCGCTCTCGGCAGAAACCCACTCTCCATTGATATACATTTGCTTGTACTCTCCCATGACTATCGCTCCTCTCACTCTCTTCAATAAATTGGCTTTAGCGCCTCAAACGGATTTTTGCAATGCCGGCAATACAAAATGCTGCGGCATGCGGCAGGGCCAAACAAGTTGTCAATTTGCGTATAAGGGGAGTCACAGTAAGGACAGGACACTTCCCATGTATCTCCCGGTTTGAAATCGATTGGCGGAGGAGCAATGCCGAAGCTCTTTAGCTTCCCTCTCGCCTCTGGCACGATGCGATCGGACGTCCAGGCGGGATCGTAGACAAACTGAACTTCCACCTTGCTGATTCCGTCCGCCTCTACCAGCTTCGCTGCGATATTTTTTTTCATGATTTCCAGCGCAGGACATCCGACAAAAGTAGGGAGCACGTCGACATGCGCGACATCGTCCTCTACCCGCACCTTGTGGATCATCCCCATCTCTACCATGCTTATGACCGGAATCTCCGGATCAGTCACTTGCTGTAGCAGTTCCCAGCATGTCGCTTCCAGCCCGTCATGTACATGCATTCCTTCTTGCGCCATGCAGATCACCCTTTCTACCAGCCCGCGGCCGGATCGATGCGATATACTTCCGACAAGGTAGCCAAAGCTTGTGCAAGCTCCGGCGTATGCTGACCGTGACGACCGCGCTGCTCAGGCACTCCCGGCTCACCCGCCCACACGAGGCCCGCTTTTTCAAAAATGCCCTGGGTCAATGTGAGCCACTTCTGTTTCAACTCGCCTTCGCCGGCAATCAGCCCACAGCGGACGATCGCGTCGGCGTTCGCACCGAGCTGATAAAGCTCGCCTGCATCCTTCCATACTTTCTCAATCGCGGCTTCCAGTCTTTTCCGCGCTTCGTCTGTACTGTTGGCCAACTGCGTGAGCCAAACTTGCCAGTGCATCAGATGGTAGCGATGCTCCGTCATCATTTTGCGGCTGACCAGTGCCAGCGGTGTGTACGATGATTGGAGCAAAGACTCCAGGCGAACCTGTTTGTACAGTCCGTACACATAGCTGCGGACAATCGCATACGCCCAGTCATAGTGAGGGTCGGTGTTGTAGTCGCCTTCCCCGTTTTTTCGCTCGACCAAAATCGCATTGCGGAACGCATCTGCTTCCCGAAGCTGTGCGAGATCGTCCGCCTTGCCTACTCCGAGCTGTTCCAGCATCTCGTAAAACATCACGGCATGACCCATCATGTCCTGCGACATCGAAGAAAACGCGACGTCCTCCTCGATGTGCGGAGCCAGCCCGAGCCATTCCGAACCGCGATAGGCGAGAATGAAGTCGTCGTCAGCAAGCTGGAACAGCAAATCAGTCAAGGCTTGCGCGTATTCCGGGTTTTGTTTTGCCGCTTCTGTTGTTTCTACTTGTGAAAAGTCGCCCATGATTGTATCCCCTCCTGCTTAGCTGCCGCTTTCCGCATGCTTTTGTTTTTCTTCGTACTGTTCTCTGTGATGGCGCCATCTCGCCTGCAAGTCGCCATAGCCTCGCGTCTCCCGGTAGCTCTTGTTGTCGAGCCGCTCCAAAAACGGACGCTCTTCCGGCGACAAGCCGTAAATATCGTCGCGCTTCACCACCCAGATGTTAAAACAAGTCTCGCGGCGCAGGAAGTTTTCTCTCGCCATCGCGAGCGCAACTTCCTTGTTTGGAGCCAAGAGGCTGAACTGATGGACAAAAGATGAGCTGACACTTCTTTGACTGAATACTTCGTAAATGAAAAAGTCGTCTCTGACTTCTGTTTCCTTGTTCATATCCATTCACCTACCCTACGTGGCGGCCGTACGACATGATTGCGTCGCGCACCCATTTTGTTTCTTCGTACGATGTTTCCCTAAGATTCAGACGATGAGCAGAGCGCGGGCCGTTCCCCTTGACGATCTGCTTGAACTGTTCCCAATCCGGTTGCTGATACACCCATTGGTCTTTTTCTTCATCGAAGTGAATCGTCTCATCCGGCACAGTGAAGCCGAGGTGGAAAATGCGTGGCAAATACTTTTTCAAAAACACTTGCCGCAGTTCCTCATTCGTCTGCGTGCGAATCTTGTAACGCATGTTGGCGGATTGGTTGCTCGTAATCGTACCGTTCTCAGGCGGTCCGAAGAACATCAAAAGCGATGGCCACCAGCGCGTAATCGCTTCTTGCAGCATCTGGCGCTGTTCCTCCGTGCCCTCTGCCAGCTCCAGGACGATGCTCTCGCCGTGCTGCGCATGGAATTTCTCCTCGGCGCAAATCCGGTGCAGCGCCCGCGCATACGGCGCATAAGATGTATCGAGCGACATGGACTGGGTAATGATAGCCGCTCCGTCCACCAGCCAGCCGATTACCCCTGCATCTGCCCAGGTTGGCGCTTCCATGTGGAACACATTGTGAAATTTCAGTCTTTTCGCAAACAAGTCATTCATCAAGTCTTCGCGCGTCTTGCCAAGCGGCGCCAGCAAATCTTCCGCTACCCGCAGCAAAAGCTGCCCGTGTCCCATCTCATCCTGCACCTTCGCCATGATCGCCAGCTTGCGGCGCAACGTCGGTGCCTTGGGTACCCATTCCTTTTCCGGCAAAGCCCCCATGATTTCGCTGATGCCGTGCATCGAAATCAGCTTGATCAGCTGGTTGCGGTAGTCGTCTGGCATCCAGTCGTCCGCTTCGATTTTTCCTCCGCGGTCGATTTTCGCTAAAAACGCTTCCATTTTTTCGTTTTCGGTCAGATCAGAACGTTCCATCTGTGTTTGCATGGAGAATACCTCCTTATTAGCCGTTGTCCATTATGTTAAAATCATACTACGTTTTTATAACGTTATAATAACATAACGTCATACGTTTTAGCAATATCCTTCCGCCTGGAACCTTTGCTTATTCCATCCGCCCGGACAGGACGGCCGCCTTTTTCAGCTGTTCTGCCATATGCCGCAGCTCTTGCATGACAGCGTCCAGCTCCTGAATGCGCGTAGATTGTTGCAGGCTGTGATTCAGCGTCTTTTCCATCTCGCCTGACACGGTGCCGACAAGGGCGTTCATCTCGTCGAGAATGCGAAAAATGTCCTTTGCCGACGTCGAGGTCGTCTGCGACAACTGGCGAATCTCTTCGGCGACGACAGAAAAGCCCCGGCCTGCCGCTCCGGCTCGCGCTGCCTCCAGGACGGCATTCAACCCAAGCACATTGGAACGGGTGGAAATGTTGCGAATCAGCTCATTGATCTGCGTCGTCTCCGCGATTTTCACTTCCATTTGTCCTGCCGCATCGCTCAGCGTATGGCTGGCCTGCGCGAGATGATCGGCGTCTTTTGCCAGGCTTTCCGTATGTACCGCAATGTTTTCCAAGGCGTTCGTCAAATTTTCCGCCAAGCCGCGCAGCCTGTCCTCCTGATCGGTCGTGACCCCTGTAGCCAGACAGCCCACTACTTGCCCCTTTTCCACGATTGGATAACCGACGGCAATATACGGAATGCCGTAAAGCTCCTTGGAGATCTTCTTCACCACCCGCTTGTTTTCCGCAATCGCCGTGGCATTGATGCTCCCCTGGCGCAGCTGGTCCCCGACTTTGATGCCCAGATTGAGTCCATGCGCCGGATAGTAAGCGAGAAACTTCTCCCGGTCGGTCACCCCGACCATGCAATCGAACAAAAAAGCCTTTTGCAAAATGGGGGCAACCATCAGCACGCTGTTTAACAGTTGAGACATGTATTTACCTCCTGACCAAGGGACGAAAACGGCTATTCTCTTCGCATCCGTCACGTTTGCGAAAAGAACAGCCATCGTCTCCACCTGCATCATCGATTGAATTACTTCACAATCTGGAATTTGCCGCCCTTCACTTCGACCATGATCATGCTGTCTTCCGTCAGTCCGTTGTGATCGTCATTCGAGAAGGTAAATTCCCCGGTAACTCCCACGTACTTCACTTTTTCCAAAACTTCGCCCAGCTTGGAAGCGTCGCCGCCTGCTTGCTTCAACCCTTCCACGAGCAAGTTCAGACCGTCGTAGCCGTATCCGGCAAAACCGTCCGGCTGCGAGCTGTACGCTGCTTGATAGCCTTCTGCGAACTTTTTGATGACCGCTGCTTGCGGGTCGTTTGCATCTACCTGATCCGGCACCAGCAGTTTGCCTGCTACCATCAGGACGCCTTCACCCGCATCGCCCACCAGCTCCAAAAACTTGCTGTTGGCTGAACCGTGGCTGCTGATGATCGGAATCGTCATATTGAGCTGTTTCGCTTCCTTCACAATCGTAGCCGGGCCAGGGTTCGTTCCTGCGACGATCAGCGCCTGTGCATCCGTTCCTTTGATCTTGGTCAGCTGGGAGCTCATCGACGGGTCCTTCGTGCCGTACTTCTCTTCCGCTACGATCGTAATGCCGTATTCAGGCGCGTACTTTTGCAATTGCGTTGTCCAGCCGCTTCCGTACGGATTGCTGTCGTTGAGCGTCGCGATTTTGGTAATGCCTTTTTCTTTCAAGTATTTGAAAATGCGCTTCGTGCCGTGTACGTCGGTATGCGGTGTTTTGAAAATGCCTGCGCGCACCGGATTGGTAATCTGATCCGCTGCTGCCATCGAAATCAGCGGCAGCTTCTCTGTTGCGGCAAATTCGGCCATGCCGAGAGATGGTCCGCTGCCGGAGGAGCCGAGGACAGCGACTACTTTTTCTTTGGAAACCAGCTTCTTGATCGCTTTCACAGCTTCCGTGTTATCCGACTTGTCGTCCTCAAACACGACTTCGACCGGGCGGCCATTCACTCCGCCTGCTCCGTTGATTTCTTTGACGAGCAGCTCAACGGCTTGCTTCTCCGGTACCCCAAGCGGGCTGTTCGGGCCAGTCAGAGAGAAAATCGCCCCGACTTTGATCGGTTCCCCGCTGGCGCCACCTGTTGCCGCCGTCTGTCCGCCCCCTGCTTCTGCCGCTGGCTTCGCGCCGCCGCCACAGGCGCTGAGCAAGACGAGCGAAGCAATCGCTACCGGATACAGCCACTTGCGAAACGTTCCTTTTTTCATGGTTAAGCCCCCTTGAGTATCTATCTTTTTATCAATGTCAAACCGCTTCGTGGGAGTGTCCCAGATAAGCAGATTGCACACGCGGATCGTTGCTGATTTCCTCAGCACTGCCTTCCAGCATCACTTCGCCTGTACTCAACACATAAGCCCTGTCGGAAATCGCCAGCGCAGCGCGAGCGTTTTGCTCAACCAACAACACGGTTGTACCCCACTCGGAGCGAATCTCCTGAACGATCGTCAATATTTCCTTGGCAATCAGCGGTGCCAAGCCGAGCGAAGGCTCGTCCAGGAGCAACAGCTGCGGCCTGGATAAAAGCGCCCGTCCGATCGCCAGCATTTGCTGCTGTCCGCCAGATAGCGTTCCCCCCAGTTGCCATTTCCGCTCTGCCAAAATCGGAAAGCGCTCGTAAACGGTCTGCATTTCTTTGGCGATCTCTTTTTTGCTCGTTTTGGGCATGCGGTGGGAAGCGCCCAGCCACAAATTGTCCTCGACGGTGAGCGTGGAGAAAATTTGTCGGCGCTCCGGCACATGCGCCATCCCGCGCGGCACGACAAGCTCGGCCGGGATTCCGGTGATGTCGGCATCGCGAAACCAAATCTTCCCTTCTTTCGCTCCGTGCAGACCGCAGATGCAATTCAACAGCGTCGTTTTGCCAGCGCCGTTCGCCCCGAGCAGCGAGACGATCTCTCCTTCGTTCACTTGCATCGTAATTCCGTGCAGCACTTCTACAGGACCGTAGCGAGCCGTGACGCCGTCCACTTTCAAGATCGTTTTTCCCATCGTTTTCCCCCCTACTCCTCTTCCGTTCCCAGATAAGCCGCGATGACGCGAGGATTTTCCTGGATTTCACGCGGGGTTCCTTCCGCAATTTTCGTTCCCTGATCGAGAACCACGATGCGGTCGGCGATGGTCATAATCATGTCCATGTCGTGCTCCACCAGCAAAATCGCCGTTCCGCTGTCGCGAATCTCGCAAAACATCCGGCTCATTTCCGCTGTCTCCGTATGGTTCAAGCCAGCCGCAGGCTCATCGAGGAGCAACAGCCTTGGCCCTGCGACCATCGCCCGGGCAATTTCCATCAGCCTCAGCTTGCCGTAGGGCAAACTTCCCGCCAGCCGCTGGGATTCCGTCGCCAGCCCCACTTGTCCGAGCCAGGCATGTGCCTTTTGCTCCATCAGCTTCTCTTCTTTTTTGGCCTTGCCCAAATTCATGCCGCAGGAGAACAGGCTGGAGCTTGTCTTCGTATGCATCCCGACCATGACGTTCTCCAATACTGTCATGTCGTCAAACGTCTGGAGATTTTGAAAAGTTCGGGTAATGCCCAGCCCGGCGTATTCATAGCCCGGCACCTTCGTCATCGGCTTGCTCGCAAAGCGAATTTCGCCAGCGGACGGAGGAATGACGCCGGACACCATGTTGAGCACCGTGCTTTTGCCTGCTCCGTTCGGGCCGATCAGCGCCAAAATTTCGCCTTCGCGCACTTGAAAATCAACCTGATTGACTGCACGCACCCCGCCGAAATCGCGGGACAGCTCTTGTACTTCCAAAAGGGTCGTCATGTTGCCGCCTTCCTTTCCACTCGCTCACCAGACTGTGCTTTGACAGCAGCTTCCTTTGCCTTTTTGGCTTGCGCTTTTTCATAGACGGAACGAATACGCGGCACCAGACCTTCCGGCATAAACATGACAATCAAGACGAGTATGCCGCCGAAAACAATCGTATCGACATCGCCCTGCAAGCCCGGGATGACTTCGCTGAGCAAAATCAGTCCCTCGCTGATAAAGCCGATCAGTACCGTGCCAATCAACGCTCCCCATATGCTCGTCATCCCGCCGATGACGACCATCGTGAGAAATTTGATCGACTCGTGCAGTCCAAAAGGCTGCGGATCGAGTATCCCCATGTAGTGAGCGTACAGACCACCGGAAATTCCGGCGAACATGCCGCTGACGACGAAAGCGTTCAGCTTGAACTTGCTCACGTCAATTCCCATTGAGGTTGCGGCAATCTCACTCTTGTGAATCGCCCGAAACGCTCTGCCTACCCGCGAATGCAGCAGGTTGAGCGAGAACAGGAGCACACAAGTAACGACCGCCCAGATCAGATAGTACATGGACAGCTCGCTGCCTCCGAAGAACGGAACCTGCGGGATGCTGATCATCCCGCTCGCGCCCCCGGTGACTGGCTCCCATTCGGTAATCCCGATCTGGACGATATAGCCGAATGCCAGCGTCGCCATCGCGAGATAGTAGCCTTGCAACCCCGCTATCGCTCGTCCGAGAATGAAGGCAAACAAGCCAGGAACAATTGCCGAGGCGATGAGGCCGACGAATGGCGACAGCCCGTATTTGGTCGTCAACACCGCGGAAGTGTAAGCGCCGATCCCCCAAAAGGCTGCTTGTCCGAGCGAAATTTGTCCAGCCAGCCCCATCACCAGGCACAGCCCGATCGTCACGATGGCATGCAGCCCGATAATAATGCCGACGGAACGGTAATACTCATCTGGCATCACAAACGGGAAAACGATCATCAAAGCGATGTAAATTCCGAAGCCTTTTCCCCATTTTTGCAACAACTGCTTCATCTATAGCCCTCCTTTCCCCACGCTGCGCTCTCCGAAGAGTCCGGATGGCTTCACCAGGAGCATGCCGATCAAGACCAGAAACGCGATGGCGTCCTTCATCCCGGAGCTGACGTATCCGGCTCCGAGCGACTCGACAATCCCGAGCAAAAAGGCAGCCACAGCCGCGCCAAGCGGATTGCCCAACCCGCCGAGAATCGCGGCGGAAAAGCCTTTGATTCCAAGCAGCACACCGATGTCGTAGGAGGTCACGCTCAGCGGTGCGATGACGATTCCGGCAACAGCTCCGGTGGCTCCGCTGATGGCGAAGGCGAGCATGCTCATCTTCGTTGGAGAAATCCCCATCAGGCGGGCTGCCATCGGATTGACCGAACAGGCGTTGATTTTTTTCCCGAGAATCGTCTTTTCCATCAAATACCAGAGGAGAAACAAAATGATAAGGACAGCAGCCAAAATCCAAACGCTTTGCGTCGCGATCGTCACGCCCCCGAACGAGAGGGGTTCGTTGCTTGTAATCGGCTCCAGCGCAAAAGCATCCTTGCCCCAAATAAAGCTGGCGATCCCGCGGATTAAGGTGGAAATTCCTATTGTCAAAATTATCAAACTAATAGGACTAGCTTTTTTCACATAATCAATGACATATTTCTGCATGATGATTCCGATTGCCGTTACTGCCAGAATGGCAAGCAATGCTGCGAGTCCGTAAGGCAAATTCATCCCGATCAAAGCTACCGTAACCATTCCGCCGAGCATCAAAAACTCACCCTGTGCGAGATTGATGACCTTGCTCACGTTGTAAATCGTGATGAAGCCTACGGCAACAATCGCATAAATGCCGCCACTGACGAGGCCGTTTGCGACATACTGCAACAGTTCCGTCATATTCGTGCTGTACCCCCTCTTGTTTCGCGCCTTAACCGCTACCATCTAAAACGCTTACATTTTAATTAATGGAAATATTATTGAAGAAGAAATGCCCTAGCTTGTCACTAGGGCGCTTTCTTCGTAGCAACCGCTTAATGCACAGGTGCAACTTCATACACCGTCTCGAAGAATCGAACTGCCCCTGGATTTAATCGTTGATAATAGTTTTGGAACAATTGATCCGCCTCTTTGCCTAGCCACAGTTCCGGAAGCAGCTCCTGCGGCAAGTCCGGGTCGATAAACAAAAACTTGCGATATTCATGGACGAGCTTCGTCTTTTCCACAAAGCAGTGGCTGTCTGGCACTTCCTCGCCACTGTCTATTTTCGCGGATAGCTGCTCGAATTGTTCGCGGTAGTTGTCAATGAACTCTTTGTACTTCTCGTTGATTTCAGCGATGTTCCAGCACTTTTGCACCAATTGCTTCGGATCGCTCCAGCCCAGATGCTGCGCGCTGAAAATTTCTACATGGTCGGTGATTTCATGCGCCTCGGTCAACTCTTTCACCCGGTCTGCGAGATTGTTCGGGCTGATCCACGTGCTCGTCGTCAGCATCCCGAAGCCCATCCACCCCAGTTCCTTGCGCAGCTGATCCCGCAACGCGCGGCGTTCCTCCGGTATGTTGTAGCTGGCGATGCACCATTTTCCGTCCCAGACATCTGTCTCGACTTTATAAATGCGGGCTGCCGCTTCCTCCAGCCGTTTTTTCCCACGTTCGGATACCGAGTAGTAGCTCTTGTTTCCTACTTTCCTGGATTCCAGCCAGCCTTGGCGGAGCATCCTGGAAATGGCGGCGCGAACAGCCGGTTCGGACAGACCAAATTCTCCCATGAGCCGTGTCAGGCTGCCGATCCAGATCTCGCTCCCGTAATGGCGAACATATTCTCCATAAATCGTAAAAAGCATGGATTGTGGCTTCACGTTCTTCAACCCCCAAATCGATTCATACCTTTATGCTGTGAAATTGTACCATATTCTCTAGAAGGTGCGTGAATCGTTTGAGAGTATGACGATAAAATCGTATAACGTAATTTTAACGTTATTATATTAAAACATTTTAAAAGAGTCAATTTATTCTGTACAATTATTTTCCGCAGCGATTTCTGCCTGGAGCGCTTCAAAGCGCCGCCTGATTTCGTGCTTGTTGAAAATCGCCTGGGTAAACGAACCGACCCCGACGCGATTCCGGGCGGTGTCGGCTGTCACCTCGCACACCACCCGATTTTTCGTGACTTCCTGGCACACGGCTTTGAAGGTCACCACTTGACCCGCTACCGCCGGACCGACATGGCGGATATCCACAGCGAAGCCGGAGCCTTCCTCATCCGCTTCCAAATAAGGCAAAATCACCTGACGCCCTGCCCATTCCATGTAGTAGATCATGCTGACCGTCGACATGACCGGATGCACAACCTCCCCTGCAAACTTGGGCAGCATGTCCTCTGTGACGACCACCGTAAATTCGGCAGTCGTCCCTGGCTTCAGTCCTTCCTTCACGCACATGCACCTCTCGTCACGCGTGATTGCTTTCTACACGCGCTCAATAATCGTCGCGATTCCCTGGCCCACGCCGATACACATGGCAGCCAGACCATAGCGAGCTTCCCTGCGCTCCATCTCGTACAAAAGCGTGGTCAGGATACGTGCGCCACTAGCTCCGAGCGGATGCCCCAAAGCAATCGCGCCGCCATTGACATTGACCAGATCAGGATTGACTCCCAGCTCTTGCACGCAAGCTACCGCTTGTGCGGCAAAAGCTTCGTTAAATTCAAACAGGTCGATATCGGCAAGCGACAGTCCCGCCTGCTTCAACGCCTTGTGCGTAGCCGGAATCGGCCCAATCCCCATGACAGAAGGATCAACGCCTGCCACTGCGGAAGCGACGATGCGGGCGCGCGGTTTAAGCCCAGCAGCCAAAGCCGCCTTTTGCTCCATGATAAGCAGGGCGCTTGCCCCATCGTTCAAACCGCTGGAATTGCCCGCCGTAACGGTGCCGTTTGCCTGAAAAGCTGGCTTGAGCTTTTGCAGTTGCTCTATCGTCGTCTCCGGGCGAGCGTGTTCGTCGCGGTCAAACAGCGTGACATCCCCTTTGCGCCCTCTCAGCTCGACAGGCACAATCTCTGCTGCCCATTTTCCTTCCGCCAGTGCTCTCGCGTAGTTTTGCTGACTTCGCAGCGCAAACTCGTCCTGCGCTTCGCGGCTGATCCCGTATTGCTCGGCAACCTTTTCGGCTGTTTCGCCCAAGCTGATCGGCGGATACAGTTCGTTCATTTTATCGTTCACCAGCCGCCAGCCGAGCGTCGTGTCCACAAGCTGCTGATTTCCGCGCTGAAAAGCCGCTCCAGGCTTCATCATGACCAAAGGTGCGCGCGTCATGCTCTCCAGTCCGCCGGCAATGTACACTTCGCCAGCGCCTGCCTTGATCGCGTTCGCGCTTTGGTTCACGGCTTCCAGCCCAGAGCCGCACAAACGGTTGACAGTCACGCCAGGCACTTCGACAGGCAAGCCAGCCACAAGCAGCGACATCCGCGCCACGTTGCGGTTATCCTCGCCCGCCTGATTGGCGCACCCCATCATGACATCGTCAATCGTTCCTACATCAAGCGGATTTCGTTCCAGCAATTTTTGGATAACCAAAGCGCCCAGATCATCCGGGCGCACCTCTTTCAATGCTCCGCCAATCCGTCCGATCGGTGTGCGTATCGCATCGATAATGACAGGTGTATTCATCTTCCACTCCTCCAGTACAGTAGGACATCCCGATTCATCTACAACGCTTCGACCAGCGTAGCCAGTCCCTGTCCGCCCCCGATGCACAGCGAAACGATTCCGTATTTCTTTTTGCGGCGGCGCAGCTCGTACAGGAGCGTGCCTGCCAGACGAGCGCCGCTCATGCCGAGCGGGTGGCCCAAGGCGATGGCACCGCCGTTCACATTGGTCTTCTCTGGGTCAAGCCCCAGCTCGCGCATGCAGGCGAGCGACTGGGAGGCAAAAGCTTCATTCAGTTCAAACAGATCAATGTCTTCGACAGACAGCTTGACCTCGGCGAGCAGCTTGCGGATGGCTGCGACTGGTCCTATGCCCATAATGCGCGGGTCGACGCCAGCGCAAGCAAAATGCACGATGCGTCCCAAAGGCGCGGTACCCGAACGCTTCAACATTTCCTCATTCATGAGCAAAAGAGCCGCCGCGCCATCGTTGATCCCGGAGGAGTTGCCTGCGGTCACGCTGCCGTTTTTGCGAAAAGCAGGGCGCAGCTTGGCAAGCGACTCCACACTGGAATCGCGGCGCGGGAACTCATCTGTATCAAACAGCGTTTCTTCGCCTTTTTTTCCTCGCAAAACTACCGGGATGATCTCTTCCTTGAACAAGCCGGCATCGATCGCCGCGATAGCACGTCTCTGGCTTTCGGCAGCAAACAAATCTTGATCCTCGCGGCTGATGCCGAACTTTTCGGCAACGTTTTCCGCCGTATCGCCCATGGTCAAATCTCCGTAGAGCGACACAGGCGCAGAGCGCGGGCCGCCGAACGATTCCATCAGCGTCTGTGCCCCGCGCTGGTACGGCTGCTCGAATTTCTCCATGATGTACGGCGAGCGCGTCAAATTTTCTACTCCGCCCGCAAGCATCGCCTGGCTGTGTCCGGTCTGGATGGACTGTGCAGCCAGATTGAGCGCTTCCAATCCGGAGGCGCAGACCCGGTTCACTGTCAGTCCCGGCACGCTCTCCGGCAACCCTGCTTTCAACAGACCTACGCGCGCGATATTGATGAACGGCCCCGCGGAAATGACGTTCCCCATAATGACTCCGTCGATAGCATCGCCTGTTTGCCCTGCCTGCGCCAAGGCGCCATTCAGCACGAGCGCAGTCAAATCATCCATAGGCGTATGCTTCAGACTGCCCCCGAGCTTGCCGATCGGCGTGCGAACGGCGGCAGCTACGTATACGTCGTTTCTGTTCATCGTCATGCCTTCGCCTCCGCCTTGCTTTCGTATGCGTAAAAACCTTGCCCGCTGCGTACGCCGACTCGCCCCGCCAGCACGAGCTTGCGCAGCAGCGGAGCTGTACGGTAGCGCTCTTCCGCGAGATCGCGCTGCAAGCCTCTGGAAATCGCATAAATCTCGTCCAATCCGATGCGATCCGCCCATTCCAGCGGTCCATACGGATAGTTGGTGCCTTTTTTCATGGCAATATCAATATCGCGGGCAGTCGCCGCCTTTTCCATCAGCGTAAAAGCCGCTTCATTAATAATCAGGGAAAGAATGCGCGGGAAAACCAGCCCGACCTCGTCGTTGACGGCTTCCGTTTCTTTGCCAAGCGACTGGAAAAAAGCTTCCGCTGCTTGCAGCGTCTTCGCTTCTGTTTGCAGCGCCGGAGCAAGCTCAATCAGCTCCCGCTCCACCAGCGGAACCAGCGTGCCGAACCCGCACACCCGCTCGGGATGCGCTGTCCAGGCAGCGACCTCTGTCGCCGTGATCGCAAGCGAAGTCGTGAGAATCGGCACATCAGGGGCAAGCAAGCTGTCCAACTGGCGAATCTCCTCAGCCTTTTGCTCTAAATCGAGATTGCTGACCTCCACCGCGAGTGCCACCGCCGCAGAATTTGTGGCGGCTTGCGCCAGGGACAGCACTTGATATCCTTTTTCTGCAAAAAGTTGGTGCAGCTCTGCAAAAAGCGGGCTTGTGCCCGTCAGCACGACCGCCTTATTTGTCATAGTCATAGAAGCCTTCCCCCGTCTTTCTGCCCAAGCTGCCGGCCTGAACCATCCGCTGCTGAATCCGGCTGGGCTTAAATCGTCCTTCATGGAAGAAGTCGGTGTACACCGATTCCGTTGTGGCAAAATTGATGTCGATGCCGATCATGTCCTGCAACTCAAACGGACCCATTTTGAAGCCGCCTGCGCGTTTCATGATTCGGTCGATCTGCTCTACCTCTGCCACATGGTCGCCCAAAATGCGCAACGCCTCGTTATAGTACGGACGCGCGATGCGATTGACGATAAATCCGGGCGTGTCTGTCACCAGCACGGGCACCTTGCCCAGTTCTGTTGCGAAGCGATACGCCGCCTGCACGTTGTCTTCGCTCGATTTTTTGCCGCGGATTACTTCGACGAGCGGCATGACTGGCGCAGGATTGAAAAAATGAAACCCGAGAATGCGCTCGGGATGAGGAAGCCCTCCAGCAATTTGCGTAATGGAAATGGAGGAAGTATTGGTCAGCAAAAGCGCGTCCGGTCTGCAAATGCGGCTTAGCTCGCTGAAAATGCCCTTTTTCAAATCGAGCCGCTCCGGCACGGCTTCGATGACAATATCGCACGCCGCCAGTTGTTCCATCTCTGATACGAGCTTTGCCCTGTCCAGCATGTCCGCTTTTTCCTGCTCGCTGATTTTGCCTTTTTCCACATCTTTTCCCGTGATCGATTGCAAGTAGGTCAGCGCTTTGTCCAAAACCGCCTGATTGGCATCCAAAAGCACGACCTGATGTCCTTTGCGAATGCAGACGAGAGCGATCCCCGCTCCCATCGTGCCCGCACCGATAACGCCTACTGTTTTTGTATTCACTAGACTTGTGCCTCCCTTCGCCTAACGACCCGTAAAACGGGGAGCGCGTTTTTCCATGAAGGCCGCTACCCCTTCCTTGTGATCGGCTGTGCTGCCCGCAGCCTCTTGTGCGTAGGCTTCGTAGGCCAACGTCTCTTCCAGTCCCATTTCCAGCCCTTTGTACATCGCGCGCTTGATCAGCCCGATGGCTCTCGTCGGCAAGGCAGCCAGCTTGCGCGCATAGGCGAGGGCATCTTCCATAAAGCTCTCTGCCGGATACACCTGATTGACGAGTCCGATGCCGAGAGCCTCTTGTGCCGATACTTTTTCTCCGGTCATCGCCAGTTCCAGCGCCTTGCCGATTCCGACGATGCGCGGCAGGAAGTAGCAACCGCCCGAGTCTGGAACAAGTCCGATGCCCACGAACGCATTGACAAAAGATGCTTTTTCCGAAGCCAAGCGAATATCGCAAGCGAGCGCCACACTCATGCCCGCTCCTGCTGCCACGCCGTTAACTGCCGCAACAATCGGCTTCTCCGTTTTGTGCATCTGCAAAATCATCGGATTGTAACGCTCGCGTAAAAATCCGCCGAAATCCACGTCTCCGCCAGAAACTTCGCTCAGGTCCTGTCCGGCATTGAAAGCCCGGCCTGCGCCTGTGAGCAAAATGCAGCGAACAGCGTCATCCTTTTGCGCCTGTTTAAGCGCCGCAATGATTTCCTTGTGCATGACTTCTGTAAAAGCGTTGAATTTATCCGGTCGATTCAAGGTGACAATCGCTACGCCTTCTGACACTTCATACAGAATCGTTTCGTACATGGCCGCCTCCTAATTACCCGTAAACCGGGGTTTGCGCTTGTTCAGGAAAGCTTGCATTCCTTCCTTGCGATCCTCGCTGGCGAGCAGCAAATAAAAGCCGTTGCGTTCATAGTCCATGCCCTCGGCAAGCGGCAAATCCTCGGCTTTGTGCACTGCCTTTTTGATCACCTGTACAGCGAGCGGAGGCTGAACGGCAATTTGCTTTGCCAGCTTGAGCGCTTCCTGAAAATACGCCTCCACTGGCACGACGCGATTGACCAGCCCGTAGCGCAACGCTTCTTTGGCCGATATCGGTTCTCCCGTCAGCAGCATTTCCATTGCCTTGCGCATTCCCACCGCACGGGTCAGCCGCTGCGTTCCGCCCGCTCCCGGCATGACGCCAAGCTTGATTTCCGGCTGGCCGATGACGGCTGTCTCCGAAGCGATGACGATATCGCAGTTCATCATCAGTTCACAGCCGCCGCCCAGCACGAAGCCGCTAACAGCGCCGATGATCGGCTTGGAAATAAGCGACATGCGATCCCAGACGGCAAACTGGTCGCGCTTCATGATCTCGATTGCCGATGCCTCTGCCATTTCGTTGATGTCCGCTCCCGCTGCGAACGCTTTGTCATTGCCAGTGAGCACGATCACGCGAATGTCCGGGTCCCGATCCAGCCGTTCCAGCTCGGCGACCAGCTCATCAATCAACTGCAAATTCAGTGCGTTAAGAATCTTCGGTCGATTCAAGGTAATAATACCGATACCGTCTTCGCTGGCCGTTTTGATATATTCGTAAGCCATGCGCTGTTCACACCCTTTTTCGCAGGTAGTCGAGTCGTTAGGAAACTCGCCAGCTAGATCGCTGCCTGGGCTTTGCCCCGATTGTCCACAATGCGAATCGCCTTTCCTTCGCTGCGCGTCAAGGAATTTGGTTGTTGAATCCGCAGCACGACAGACACACCCAATGTATTTTTGATCATATGCCCGATCTCTTTTACAAGATGCGACAACGCAGCGCTTTCATTTCCGTTGATTTCACTGGCGTACTTCTCGGTCAGCTCGCAGTGCACCTCAAAGCGATCCAATGCACCATCGCGCTCGATCACTACCTGATAGTGCGGAGCCAACTGGTTGAAGGTCAGCAAAACAGACTCGATCTCGGTCGGGAACACATTGACGCCGCGAATGATGAGCATATCGTCTACACGGCCTTTGATGCGGGACATGCGCATGGTGGTGCGGCCACACTTACAGGGTTCCGGGTTGAGCGATGCGATATCTCCTGTGCGATAACGAATGACAGGGAATGCTTCTTTCGTCAGGGAAGTGAAGACAAGCTCACCTTCTTGTCCATGCGGCAGCACTTCACCTGTATTCGGGTCGATGATTTCTGCGTAGAAATGATCTTCCGCAATGTGCAAGCCATCCTGGGCCTCGTGGCATTCGATCGATACGCCCGGTCCCATGACCTCGCTCAATCCGTAAATGTCCACCGCCTTGATGTCGAGCGCTTCTTCGAGCTGAACGCGCATTTCCTCCGACCATGGCTCGGCCCCGAAAATGCCGTACTTCACGCTTGTCTCCCGCGGGTTTATGCCTTGCTTTTTCATTTCTTCGACGATGTTGAGCACGTAAGACGGAGTGGCTGCAATCCCGCGTGGCTGGAAGTCCTCAATTAGTGTAATTTGCCGGGAAGTATTGCCCCCGGATACAGGAACCGCTACCGCGCCCATGTGCTCGATTCCGTTATGCAGGCCAAGACCGCCCGTAAACAGACCATAGCCGTAAGCGTTGTGGAAAATATCCCCTGGCTGGCCGCCCGCACAGCAAATGGCGCGAGCGACGATTTCCGCCCAGTTTTCCAGGTCTTTCTTCGTGTAGCCTACAACAGTCGGCTTGCCCTTTGTGCCGGACGAACCGTGAATGCGCGCTACTTCCTTCATGTCCACAGCGAACAGCTTGAACGGATAATTTTCTCGCAGATCGGTTTTTTTCATGAACGGCAGCTTCTGAATGTCTTCGATGGACTGGATATCTTCCGGTTTTACGCCTGCTTCGTCAAAAGCTTTTTGATGAAAAGGCACTCGTTCGTAGACGCGCGCCACCGTTTCTTTCAAACGCTCCGCTTGAAGCTTTGTCAGCTCTTCTCTTGACAACGTTTCCATTTCTGTATTAAAGATCATGCCGTTTCCCTCATTCCGTCACGTTATGTCTTTGTAGCTATCGCCTATTCTCCCTTGAACACAGGCTTTCTTTTTTCGCGGAAAGCTTCCAGCGCTTCCAGGCGGTCTTTCGTTGGGATAATGACTTCATAGCACATCGTTTCCACGTCCAGCCCTGTTTGCAAATCGACGCTGCTTCCGCGGTCGATGGCCGCCTTTGCCTGATAGACGGCGAGCGGTGCGTTGCCGAGAATCTCTTGGGCCAGCCCCATTGCCAGCTCCAGCAATTGTTCCCCGTCTTGCGCAACTCCATTCAATATCCCCAAGCGGCAAGCTTCATTCGCCTGAATGCGCCGGGCTGTCAAAATCAGTTCCTTCGCCTTCGCCGGACTGATCAAACGCGACAGACGCTGCGTTCCGCCCGCTCCGGGAATGATGCCCAGACTGACCTCGGTCAGCCCCATTTTCGCTTCCTCCACGGCATAGCGGAAATCACAAGCGAGCGCTAGTTCAAATCCGCCACCGAAAGCGAAGCCGTTGATCAACGCGATCGTCGGCTGCGGCAATCGTTCCAGCGCAGTGAACACATCGCGAATTTTGCGGACGTTTCTGCGGACTTGCTGTTCGTTCAGCGTGCGCCGCTCTTTCAAATCAGCTCCTGCGCAAAACGCCCGGCCTTCGCCTTTTATCAGCAGCACCCGAATGTCTTTTGAATCAAGCCGCACTTGTTCAATCAGATCACCCAGCCGCTCCAATGTAGCGTAGTTCAGTGCATTCAGCTCATCCGGACGGTTGAGCGTGATGATCGCCACATGGCCGTCTCGTTCAAAGCGAACCGTTTCTTCCACTTCTATCCCCTCCTCGTGCAACCATACTCTTTAGCTTCGATTGGGATTGACCCGCGCATACGTTCCCGTGGCAAAAGCAACGAGCTTGCCGTCACAGGTGACGCGCGCCTCCATAATGATCAGGCTCTTGCCCTGCTTCAAAACGCGAGACTCAGCTTCCAGCCTCTCCCCACGGGCAGGGTACAAATATTGAATTTTGCTCTCTACCGTAACGCATTGCTGCACGCCGTCTACATGTGGCGCAGCTCCATGTCCCATCGCTACGTCAGCCAACGTCGCCGTCACGCCACCATGTACGACCCCATCTATGCTGTTGAACAGTTCAGGGCGAATTTTCAGTGCTACCTTGCAGCCCTGCTCATCTCGGTGTACGACTTCTATGCCCAGGTAGTGATTGAATCGATTGCGGATTTCCACTGTCATCCTCTCGCCCCCGTGTCTGGTATCCTCGTGAAACAGGGAAAGGAGCCTGTGCACGCGGCATTCGGCTTCCTTTCTCCGTTTTGTGTGTGCATTTGGTTATTCCTTGTCGTCCAGCGAAATGAAGTATTCATTTTTCCGATAAGCCAGTGCGTCCAATGTCGCTACCAGGCCGTGCTCGGATTCGACGCGGATGCGGTACCAGGCTGTCCGGTTGTTCTTCTTCTCTTCCGTAGCCGTTGCCACAAGCCGGTTTCCTTTCATTGCTGCGGCCAAAAATCCGATGTTCATCGAGAGCGCAACAGATGTTTTTCCGTAGGAGTTACAGGCTGCGGCAAAAACAAAATCAGCCAGGGAGAAAATGATGGCGCCGTGCGCTGTACCGTGCGCATTCAACATATGATCGGCCACCGTCACCTCTGCTGTCGCAGTCCCCTCGCCAAGCTCGATCAGCTTGACTCCCAAAAACTGGGCGAACTGGTCTTGTTTCAGCTTTTCGCAAATCTCGTCGTAATGTTTATGATGCAGCTCGCGCTCGTCAACAAACGATTTTGTTCCCATACGTTAAACCACTTCGGCAAAATGCATGGACACTACTTGGCCTGCAAATCCGCGCAAGTCTTTGCCTGCTGCACGCCCCTCTGGAGATGACAACGCTTCCAACAAGGCTTCCTTCGTTTCAAAGTACATTTCTGCGAGCAGATGCAGATCGGATTCGCCCATCGGCGTGCCGTATACTTTGCTTACCTCCATCTTGATCAAGCCAGGCATTTTCTCAGCGAGTGCAGCGTGCACTTCAAAATAGTGCTTGTCAAAAGCCTCGATATCTTCCGGCTTGCGATAAATTGCCACCAATTTCACCATTGCGATCCCTGCTTTCATTCATTTATTTTCACAAAATATGTGACGGCTTAATAATATAACGTTATTTTAACGCATGTTGATATTTTTATTATATAAAGCCTTGTAGATAGGTGCAAGTATTTTTCAAAAAGCGGGAAAACTCTGTCTGCTCCCTCCCTTCCCGAAAAGCCGCTCCTATCCCATGCTTATCTCAATTCCCGCTCGATAGTACAAAAAAATGGCTGCCAGAAATGACTTCTGACAGCCCGAAAAAAAGAGGACAGACTTTTGGTCTGCCCTCTTGCCCTTGCCAAGCGTTCTAGATCCACACCCAGTAAACGAAGACGATTACTGCAAGCAGGATCACGAACAGCCCGGCGAAAATGCTGATCCGTGCGAACTCGTGGCCTTTTTGATCCATGTGCATCCAAACAAACAGTTGGAAGAACGCCTGGATGAAAGCCAAGACGACGATGAACGGTACGGTAAAACCTACCGGAATCACTTCATACGCAACAGCAATAAATGCAAGTGCGGTCAATACGAGAGATCCGATGAAAGCTACAACGTGTCTTTTTGGACCGTCGTGTTTTACTTTCGGCTTGCGTACCTCTTCATTATGAGCGTGTGCTCCCATAGATTATCCCACCTTTCCACCGATCATACCCATGAGATATACCACGGTAAAGATGAATACCCATACTACGTCGATAAAGTGCCAGTACAAGCAGGCCAGGTAGAACTTAGGAGCCGTTACTACCGTCAAGCCTTTCTTCACTGCCGACAACTGCAACAAAGTGATCCAGAGAATCCCGAACGCTACGTGACCCCCGTGGAAGCCAACCAATGTGTAGAACGCAGAGCCGAATGCACTTGTCGAGATTTTATGTCCTTCATGCACATAATGCACAAACTCATAAATCTCCAGGGCAAGGAATCCGAGACCGAGCAATACAGTGATGGTCAGCCAAACTTGAATCATTTTCAAGTTTTTCTTGTGCAGAGCGAGTGTAGCCATAACACTTGTCATCGAACTGGTAAGCAAAAGAAGTGTTGCAGCTGCAACCAGCGGCATGTCAAACAGTTGCTGGGACGTCGGTCCGCCGTTTGCTTGATCACGCAGCGCGATAAAAGTTGCGAACAACGAACCGAAAAGAACAGTCTCTCCACCAAGGAAGAGCCAGAAGCCAAGAATCTTGTTCTTGCCTTCAAGGGTGGCTTTTTCCGGTTCATCAGGTAAAACTGCATTTGCGTGATGTGTAGCCATTAAGCCTTAACCCCTTTCTCTTCGATTTCATCCTCATGAATATGATAACCAGGATCGTCTTTTACAGAACGTGCGAACATACATCCGAAAGTCAAAATCAAGCCGACCGCTACTACAACGTAGTTGTGGTACATGAAGCCATAGCCTGCAATGAACAGACCGACGGACATCAGGAACGGCAGGAACGATGGCGATGGCATGTGGATGTCACCGAGCGGTTCAGCAGGTGTCATGCCTTTGTTGCCAGCCATTTTCTCGATCCAGAATGCATCCAGACCACGAACCAGAGGTGTTTGGGCAAAGTTGTACTCAGGCGGCGGCGACGGAATTGTCCACTCCAGCGAGCGTCCATCCCACGGGTCCGCAGGTGCGCGTTTGCCTTTTGCTGCAACGACAACGTTGATGAGGAACAGGATTGTACCGATCGTCATACCGAATACACCGATGGTACTGATAAAGTTCCCTACATCCAGGTCCTGACCTTTCAGGTATGTGAAGACGCGGCGCGGCATCCCCATCAGACCAAGGAAGTGTTGCGGGAAGAAGGTAAGATGGAAACCGATGAAGAACGTCCAGAAGTTCCATTTACCGATTGTTTCATTCAGCATTTTACCGAACATTTTCGGCCACCAGTAGTAAAGACCGGCGAACAGACCGAAGACGAGACCCCCTACGATAACGTAGTGGAAGTGAGCTACTACGAAGTAGCTGTCATGGTATTGGTAGTCAGCTGGCGGAACCGCGAGCATAACCCCTGTCATACCACCGATCGTAAATGTCGGAATGAAGCCTACTGCAAACAAGTTTGCGGTAGGGAAGCGAATTTGTCCGCCCCACATGGTCAATAGCCAGTTAAAGATTTTAATACCCGTAGGTACCGCAATCAGCATCGTAGCCAGACCGAACAGCGTGTTGGCAATGGCGCCCAAACCAGTTGTGAACATGTGGTGAGCCCACACCATGAAACCGAGGAAGCCGATCAGCGCAGTTGCGAATACCATGGAGCTGTAACCGAACAGGCGCTTTCTTGCAAAGGTGGAGATAATTTCAGAAATAACACCGAATGCCGGGAGAATCAGGATGTATACTTCGGGGTGACCGAAGATCCAGAACAAGTGCTCCCAAATGACAACGTTACCACCCGCATCCGGGTTGAAGAAGTTACCGCCAAACAAACGGTCGAACATCAAGAGAACCAGACCTACTGTAATCGCCGGGAAAGCGAACAGAATCAGACCGGATGTAATAAAAGACGCCCAGGTGAACATTGGCATGCGCATGAATGTCATCCCTGGAGCACGCATGTTGATGATGGTAACAAGGAAGTTGATACCACCGATCAGCGTACCGAGACCGGCAATTTGCAAACCGAGAACGTAGAAGTCTACTCCGCGGCCGCTATATTGGTTCAAAGCCAAAGTGGTATAAGATGTCCATCCGGCATCTGGTGCTCCGCCAAGGAACCAGCTGGTGTTCAGGAGCACTCCTCCGAAGAAGAACAACCAGAAGCCGAGAGCGTTAACAAAAGGGAATGCTACGTCGCGCGCTCCGATTTGAAGCGGAACGACTGCGTTCATCAGCGCGAAAATGACTGGCATGACCGCCAAGAAAATCATCGTCGTGCCGTGCATGGTAATCAATTCGTTAAACGTCTTGGCACCAACTACAGAAGCTTCTGGATACATCAACTGCAAACGGATCAACAGGGCCTCATAACCACCGGCGAGAAAGAAAATACCACCGGCAATCAAGTACAGGATCGCGATCTTCTTGTGATCCACTGTCGTGAGCCAGTCCCACAGCCCTGAACGTTTTGGTGCGGGTGCGTGAGAAGCATGTGCAGACACAGGTTTACCTCCTTTTTAAGCGTCACTGCCTATGACGAAATGTCATTTCATTACGGTAGTTACTTCACGCTGAGTGTAGACATGTACTCTACAAGCGCTTTCACTTGTGCATCGTCGAGGTTGAGGTTAGGCATGTTGTTGCCCGGTTTTACCTTTTGCGGATCTTTGAGCCACTCTGCCAGATTTTCAGGCGTGTGGGCAAGAATACCTGCTACGCGTTCGCGATCTGCGAAGTTGGTCAGGTTTGGACCCAGTTTTCCGCCTTTTCCAGCGATGGCGTGACAGCCGAGACAGCTTTTGTTGAAGATTTCTTGACCTTGTGCAGCACTTGGAGCTGTAGCGGCTACCGGCTCTTTGGACTGAACGCCCTTCATGCCGTTTGCCCAGCTGTCAAATGCAGTCTGGTCCATTACTTCTACCTTGAAGTCCATCAAGGCATGGGACGCTCCACAGAGCTCCGCGCATTTTCCGTAGAAAATACCTGTTTTGTCTGCTTGCAGCCAAATCTTGTTTTCTTGTCCCGGGTTGGTATCGATTTTACCGCCCAGAGCAGGAATCCAGAATGCGTGCATAACGTCAGCAGAGGTCACTTGGAACTGAACCTTTTTGCCAACTGGCAGAACCAGGTCTTGTGCGGTTGCTACTCCCAGATCCGGATACTCGAACTCCCACCAGAACTGGTGAGCGGTTACCTTCACTTGAAGCGCTTCCTCTTTTGGAAATTCCTTGTGCAGGGCGAAACCGGTTGTAACGGTTGGAATCGCCATCACAATCAGGAGCAGGAAAGGAATTACTGTCCAAAGAATCTCAAGTGCATGATTGCCTTCGACCTGCTTTGGAACGCCTTGCTGCCCTGGACGCTTACGGTATCGGATAAGGACGTACGTAAAGATCAGCATAACGACAATGAAGACGCCGATCATGATAGCGGAGGACAGCTTCATCAGGTCATACTGCATCGAAGCAACCGGGCCGGAAGGCTTGAGCGCTGAGAGCTCATCTTTGCCACACCCGGTTAACACCAGCGCCAGCAGACCAAACAGAGAAAGCTGACGCCAAAACTGTTGCCAACCCTTCATACCAATGAACCCCTCTTTCTTCGTGTTGGTAACGTTCTAGCCACGCATACAAACTAGAAGCTTTTTGCTCTTTCAATTTTGCACAAGGATGGCTATCTATTCCTTCCCCAACTATCATACCCAATCAGGAAAAGTATTAGCAGTCATCCCAAAAACAAACAGAAGGAGCAAAAGGGCCGAGATTGCAGACTCCTGCCAATGCGTGGTAACCATTTAAGTATACATAAATTTTCCTTAATCTAAAGGCTATTTGTTATCATTTTGTTAACAAATTTATGAACAAATTTGTGAACTTTTAAGATAAATGTAACCAGTTTAGGCAACTTAAAGGAGAAATATATGAAAAAAAGACCAATTGCACTAATCACTGGCTCCTCCAGCGGCTTCGGCATGCACGCTTCTGTGGCATTAGTCAAGGCTGGATTTTACGTAATTGCTTCCATGCGCGACCCGCAAAAAAGGGGCCCACTTGACAAACTCGCAAACTTGCATATAGCAACCGAACATATGGAAGTGATTTCCTTGGATGTCACCAGCCCTCCCCAGATCGAACAGGCGATCGCCGACATCGCGGATTGACACGGGCGAATCGACCTGTTGCTCAACAATGCCGGATGCGCATACGGAGGCTTCAGCGAATCGTTGCGCCTGGAGCTGGATCGAACGGATCGCACCCAAAAAGCTGGCTCCTTCGAAAAACAATTGACGCGCGCGCAGCAAAAAGGACAGCCCCGTCTTTTCGCAGATGGACGGGGCTGTCCCGGCAACAATGGCACCTCTATGTGTTTTCCGAGCGGATCGCACGAAGCAGCCATGTATGCTGCAAGTATTCGGCCACACCGTAAAAGATGGCGACAAATCCCGCTCCCATTGCCGAGATTTGGGCATCAGGCAAAAAGACGATGCTGCCGTATACAATCAGAAAACCGATGATAAAATCAATGGCGGTTGTAAGCCACAGACTGCCTGGAGCCAGAATGGCCCTGTCCAGAAAAAATCCGGCAAGAGCAAGGACAAAGCCGACACCGACAGACTGGTACAGGTTCGCAAAATTCACCTCGGGAAAGAGGGCATCAGCCAAAACAACCAAGATCGGGCTTACCAGAAGCTTCATCAAAAGACCGTCCACGTGTGTTTCCACTCCTTTGCTGAGGTCTTCTCAGTATGCCCCGCTTTCCAGCGGCAATCCTCGCGGCAACAAGCCTCCGTCCTCAATGCAGCCACTGCTTGATCCAGTCATCCATCGGCTTGTAGATGATTTCCATCGCATAGACAGGGTTGGGCACAAGACCAAATTGCGTAGCGGCATACATCCCGACACTGATCACGAGCATGACGATAAACACAATCGTTTCTTTTCGCTGTTTCTTGCGGATCAGCCTGGGCAGCTCGTACAGACTGACGACGATGGAGATGAAGACTACCGTCAATACCGACATGACTCCCCCTCCTGATCACTCATTTTTCCTTGAAAGCGTTGTTGATCGTTCCCAGTCGCCTGATTTTCACTTCTGCCTTGATGTGAACCGGGAGCTTGGCAAATTCCTTGTTCCAGTTTTTTTCGAGTTGTTTCCACACCTTCGGATACTGGCGGTGGATGACATCTCCGAATCCGAAAATGTCCACTTCATGCTGCTTCGCATAAGTGACCGCCCGCATTCCTGTAGCAACCATGCCTTTTTCGGCTTCTTTTTGGATTTCTTCGATCGTCTCCATTTTGGTCAGATCGATTTTGCACTGCACTTCGCCGATGTCATTTTCCAGGTGAATATCGACCATGATTTCCGGCTTGCCATTTTTCAGGATGGCTTTCACCTTGGAGTTCGACTTCATAATTTCCATCGTCAGGCGCCCTCCCCCTTTGCACGGAAGGCTGCCAGCCGTACTTTTGACATTTCCGGTTATGTAGTTGTACGCCTTGCTGTCCTTCTCGTTGAGCCAGCCAATCAGCTTGTCTCCCCGAAAGGCAGCGAGTGTCGTGTACTGCAAAAGCACGTTGGATTCAATCTGCTCCACATTTTCGCGCTGATCCCCTTCCTCCGGCGAGCCTGTCAGCTTTATGCCCGTCAGTACCGCCTGTTTGCCCTTATTCGTCAAGTCCGCAATCAGTTGATCAAGGGTAATCGCGGCGGTTGGCGCCCACGCTTTGGACGACGTCTCCAGGGAAGCGAACAGCTCATTGGCGGGAATCTGCTCCAACGGCGTAATGACCTTCAAGATGTTGTGCGCTGTCGTACCGCGAGCCACAGCAATGTAAAAATCCGTCCGAAACTCGTGATCGCGCGAAACAAAATCAAGCACAGGCGCAATTCCTTCCCGTGCCAGTTCCTCCCCCAAAATCAGCATCCTCGTGTGCGACATATAAATTTTCCGCGGCGATATCGTCGTCATTTTGCGGAGAGCTTCAAATACAGTGGCACCGCTCATCGTAAACAGCGTAACAGGAGCCCTCCCCGGTTTGCCTTTGTTGGCTGCCACTTCAGCCGGGTCCACGACCTGGACAGACACGCTATACCCGGTCTTTACCTTGTCAATTCCGATGCCGACGCAAATCGCCAGATCGTTCAGCTCCTTGCGATTCCAGCAACCGCCCAGCAGGAAGACAAGTGTCAAGCAGAGAAGCACTTTGATGACTTTCATAGAAGTTCACTCCTTGCCTTTTTACCTTAATGCTCTGGCGGCTTCGGCTTCAAATTCGGAGATTGACGGCGCATGTTTCGTTTGGTGATCGACTCTGGGCGTTTGTCCATCATCCAGCGCGGCGCGCGCAAGATCGCATCACGCTGTTCTTTGAAGGAAAACGGGGCGAATGTACTCATGTAGGGTACGCCAAACGAACGCAGGCTGCACAAATGCAGAACCAGCCCAAGCACTCCGACGATAATCCCGTAAATCCCAAAGGAAGCTGCCAAAATCATCAACGGAAACCGGAGAATCCGCACGGGAATCGACATGTTGATCGCGGGAAAAATAAAGCTGGAGATCGCCGTAATCGACACGACGATGACCATCGCTGCCGAGACGATTCCCGCCTCTACCGCCGCCTGTCCGATGACCAGCGTTCCGACAACGGAGATCGCTTGACCGACCGCACGCGGCATGCGGATGCCCGCCTCTCGCAAAATTTCGAACGCGATCTCCATCAACAGCGCCTCTACCAGCGCGGGAAAAGGCACGCCCTCACGCTGCGCGGCCAAGCTGATCAAAAGCTGTGTCGGCAACATCTCCTGATGGAAGGTCGTGATCGCAATATAGAGCGACGGCGCGAGCAAGGCGATAAAAAAACTGACAAAGCGCAACATCCGAATCAACGTACTGAAATCAGCCCGCTGGTAGTAGTCTTCAGCCGAATGAAAAAACTCGACAAACAAAGAAGGGACAGTCAAAACGAACGGAGTCCCATCGACTATGATGGCAACTCTCCCCTCCAGCAAATTCGCCGCGACCACATCGGGACGCTCGGAATTGGAAATCGTGGGAAAAGGAGTGTACGCCGCATCCTGTATCAGTTCCTCGATCATCCCGCTCTCCATCAGGCCGTCCACATCAATCCGATCCAGCCTGTTGCGAACCTCCTCGATTACGCCTTCCTCAACCAGACCTTTGATGTACACGACGGCGATCTCGGTCTTCGTCACTTCCCCGATTCGCCTAGTTTCCACCCACATCTTTTCGCTGGCGATCCTTCTGCGCAAAAGGGTGATGTTCGTCCGCAAACTTTCCGTAAAGCCTTCCCTCGGCCCGCGAATGACCGTTTGCGCTGTAGGCTCGGTCACTCCCCTGTCTTTCCACTCCTGCAAGCCGATGGCCATTGCTTTTTCATAGCCGTCTATGAGGATGATGACACAGCCGGAAAGCATGGCTGTAAACAGCTCGGGAAAATTGTTGACGTCTCCGATATCTCCAACGGTCAGAACCGCATCCTTTAAAAAAGGGACGAGATCTTCCTCTCGTTCCAGCTCTATTTCTTTGAACCGGGTCTTGTAGAGCATACTGTTAATCAAAACGCCCTGTACCATGTGCGAGTCGACCATCCCATCCGTGTAGAGGATCGCAGCACGTACAGGCTCCCGGCTATCCAGCACCAGTTCGCGAATTACAATATCATTGCTGTACCCAAGCGACTCTTTCACAAAATGAACATTCTCATCCAGGCGAGGGCCAATCTGAGCCATCTCATTGCTCCTTACATTGGCAATTATTTATCCAGTTTTTCCACCCGAGTCTGTTACTAAACGAAAACATCAAAAAGAAAAGGCGCCCTCCCCCGTTCAATCGGGAAGAGACGCCTTTTCAGTTGGTTTATCCGGCAGCGGGCTTGTTCGGCTCGTCAAAAGACGGATCGTACCATTCTACCTTGTGGTTTTTCTGGATGTCATTCAGCCAGTTGTTGTAGTTCTCGCTGCGGTTTTTATCGGCCAAAACAGATTTGATCTGATCCCGCACCTTTTCAAATTCCGGCGCTGGCGATCCCATCTGCTGTTTGTTTTCATCGTAATATTGTTTCACTTGCTCATCTGTGACCGGGAATGCCTTGTCGAGCAGCTTGTCGCGGGTCATCAGGACAGACATCTTTTCACGAAGCTTCTTTTCGTCTAGCCCCATTCCCTGAAGATAGCTTTGAAAAGCTTCCTCGGAGCCGACTTGCTGTTTCATCGAGGCGATTTCCTTGTCCATTTCCTCTTTGGTGACCTGGATCTTCTGTGCCTTGGCTTCCTGCGAAATCAAAGATTGAGCGACCATCTCATGTATCATTTGCTTGCCGTACGTGCTTTTCATTTCATCGTACAGCTGGTATTGCGTAATCGAGGTATCACCGGCCTTTACCAGAACCGGATCTTTCTTCGCTTCTCCTGCCTGATAGACACCGAGTACAGCCAGTCCGGTCAGTAAAATGGCAACTGAGAGTATGGAAACATCAAACTTCTTCACGTGGATATCCTCTCTTTCAATGTTCTGCCCATCAAGTATAGCCAGGAGATGCGGTAGAAAAATGGAAAAGCCTTTACACAACTTTTCCACATTTTATATCATCATGTGCCGATTTGGCGATCGTCATTCACGGAAAGTGTCACCTTACATGAAAAACCGTGCAAAAAGAGAGGTGAGAACGGAGGCAAGGACGGGACCTAAAACCGCCCATATTTGTAAAAAGCGCTCTTGCTTTCTGCTTCTGTCTCCTTCGATCATCTGTGCCAAATTTTCTTTGTCCCGATTGTCGTTGTTCAGTAGCTGCATGATGATATCTTTCTCTTTGTTTGCTTTTTCTTCTCTCAATTTCAGCTCCGTCTGTAGCTTCGCGATCGCTTGCAACAAATCTATGCGTACGTCTTCCATGCGTTCTAATCTGTGTTCTATGCGTTCCAACCACTTTGTTGCGACTGTCATTTGTCCCTCAAGCTGGTCGATCCTCTCTTCGAATTTGTCCAGTTTCTGGTAGATGCGCTGCATTTGCAAGTCCATGTCTCTTTGGTTGTCCTGTTGCCCCGGCGTCATAGGTTCCACCTCCTCCGTCCTTTGTAATAATGGTTTATGTTGCGCAGTCAGCCATTGCTTGTACGGTTATCCCTTTCCTCTTCACCCGCAAGCAAAAAAGGCTGTGCACAGCGTTTTTCCAAAAAGCTGGGTTTTCGGCTACAATAGGGGGATGACCGATTGCCATTTGCTTTGGCGAGAAGGAGGAACTTATGAAAGCCTTGCTGGAAGTCAACAACGTAACGGGCGGCTACTCCCCGAGCCGTGCCGTCATCCAAAATATTTCCTTTGATATTCATGCTCACGAAATCGTCGCCTTGATCGGACTGAACGGAGCAGGGAAAAGCACGACGATTAAGCATATTCTGGGTCTTTTGCAGCCGCTGGAAGGCTCTATCCACATTGCAGGCCAAACCTTTCAATCCGATCCCGACCACTATCGGCTCTCTTACGGCTACATCCCGGAATCTCCCATCTATTACGAGGAACTGACACTTTGGGAGCATATCGAGCTGATGGCGATGAGCCACGGTTTGACAAAAGAGCAGCTTGACCAGCGAGCTTCCGTCCTGCTCAAAGAATTTCGCATGGAGGAAATGAAAAACCGTTTTCCGCAGCAGTTCTCCAAAGGGATGCGGCAAAAATTGATGATCATGATGGCGCTTCTCGTCCAGCCGCCTCTGTATATCGTCGACGAACCGATCCTTGGTCTTGATCCGCTCGGGATACGCTCTTTGCTCACCTGGCTGGAGCGCTGCAAGGAGCAAGGGGCAGGCATCCTCATGTCTACACACATCTTGGCGACCGCAGAGAAGTATTGCGATCGTTTTATCCTGCTCCACAAAGGACAAATCAAGGCCCAGGGCACGCTTGCAGAGCTTCGCCAGTTCACAGGTCTGACCAACCATTCGTTGGATGACATCTACTTACATATCGTAGAGGATGAAAAACAGTGAAGATGGATATGGAGCAGCTGTTTCAAAAAAGATTGCACGCCTTTTCCACAGAGTTCATCAAATATGCGCAATACATGGCCAATGGCGGTGTCTTGTTTGTCGCCGTTTTCCTTGCCGGATTGATCTCCATGTACTACCGCAGCATAATCGAACTGATTCCGGCCTGGTTTCCACTCGTCCACGCGCTGGCACTGGTTATGGCCATCGTGGTGACGCGCAGTCCGCACCGCACCTTTTTGCTGGAAGCAGACCTGATTTTCCTCACTCCGCACGAGACGCGGCTCGCTGGCTATTTTCGCCGGGCGCAGGTCTATAACTTTTTCGTCCAAAGCGTGGGACTGTTTGTGCTGGTTCTCTTGCTCTTCCCTATGTACACAAATGCTGCGGGAGCGGACAAAATACAGCTCTGGCTGTACTGGCTGATTCCGTTTTTGCTGAAGGGCTGGAATGTTCACAGCAGCTGGATTTTTTTGCGCCTGCCTGCCGTCCAAGCACAGCGCCTGTTCTTTGCCGCCCGCTTTTTGCTGTCCTATCTGATTCTTGCCTGGATTTTCAGCGCGGGGCAATTTCTCACTTTTGGATATGTGCCTTGCGGAGCCGTCCTTAGCGCCCTTTTGCTTGTCTGGCTCCATCGGCAAATGCGCAAAGTGCAGGCCCAGCATCCGCTCAAATGGTATCGGCTGCTGGCGATGGAAAACGGGTTGCGTCAGCGGTTTTATCAGATCATGAACAACTTCCGGGACGTTCCTGCCTTGCAGCATCAGGTGAAGCCGCGCTTTTGGCTGACCCGCCTGGCGCAGCTTCTGCCTTACAGTCCGGCTCATACGACGCGTCATTTGTACGCCCGGACGTTCATTCGCTCCGGGGATTACGCCGGGATTTACGCCCGCCTCGTCTGCCTGGGCATCATCGTCATTCTCGTCCTGCCGAACCTGTACGCCAAAGCGATTGCTGCCGCTCTCTTGCTGCTGATGACAGCAAGTCAGCTGGGCGGCATCTGGCGACAACAAGGCAAGCGAGCCAGCCACCAGCTTTTCCCTGTTCCGCCTTCCGAGCAAAAGCGCGCATTTGTCTGGCTGCGCTCGACCTTGCTGCTGTTTCAGGGCGTCGTGCACATCGCCGTACTTTTGTGGTAACCAGCACCTTTTCGCTGCCAACAAAAACAGCCCTTCGCTTGGCAAGAAAGCCAGTGCGAAGGGCTGTTTTGTTTCGGGCAAAGCTTACAAGCGGAACGTATCCACTTTTCTGCGCAACTCCTGGATGCTTTCGGTAACGTCCTGAATTTCGACGACAAACTGGTCCACGTTGCCGCTGACGTCATGAATTGTAGCCGACACCTCTTCGGTCGCAGCGGCTGTCTGTTCGGAAATCGCCGTTACGGTCAATACGGATTCGTTCACCTTGTTTTGACCGTGCTTCATGGTTTCAACGCTTGCAATCACATTGGCCAGCGAAGTTTTGAGCGTGTTCGTCATCGTAGACAACTCGGTGATTCCTTTTGCCACCGAATCGAGGCGCTGCGTTCCGGCATTGTAACGGTTCAAAGTTCCGTTCGTTTTTTCGGCTGCCTGCTTCACCTGATCCTGGATGTCCTTGATGCTCTCCTGAATGACCAGCGTTGCCGCTCCTGTCTGCTCAGCCAGTTTGCGCACCTCGTCTGCAACCACGGCAAAGCCGCGACCTGCTTCCCCGGCCCGGGCGCTCTCGATGGCAGCGTTCAGCGCGAGCAAGTTCGTCTGTCCTGCAATTTGCTGGATCGTTTCAATCACGTCATTGATTCGGCGCGATTTTTCCTCCAAAATCATCATCGTGTTTTGGACATCGTGGAACTGGTTGTTCGTTTCCGTTCCGTCAGCCAAAAACTCCTGCAATACTGTGTAGCTGCTCTGTCCGATGTCAGCTACCTGGTTAGAGACAGCATCCATCGCTTCGATCGCGCTGTTCAGCTCGGACAGCTCGCTCAAAAATTCTTGAACCGTTTGCACGGTAGTTTCCATCGCCGTTGCCGTTTGTTCATTGCCAGATGCGATCTCCTGGCTCGTAACCACGATATTTTTATTTTGCTCGCGAACAGAGGAAGCGCCTTCCCGAATGGAAACAGCCATATTGTCGATGCGCTCTGTCGTCTCCTTGACGCCGCCGATAATTTGGCGAAGCTGTGTTGTCATCTCGCTGAAAGCGACAACGATCCGGCCGATTTCATCATTTCGCTTCGTGACGGCGATCTTCGCGTCTGTCAAATCGCCTCCAGCGATCCTCGCCGAAGCTTCCTGTACGATTCCCAGCGGACGCAGCATTCTTTTCACCACGAAGTAGACCGCAATCAAGGCGACTATCGTCACCGCCGCCATGGAAATAATGATGCGCGGCATCGTTTCACTCAGTACAAGCTCGTTGATCAGCTCGACCTTTTCCGCAGCGGTATCGACACCGAGAATAGCCATAACTTGCCCGGACTTGTCCTGGATCGGTGCAAACGCACTCAGATACGAACCGTAAACCGGATCATTGACGATGGGCGTATTGCTCGTTCCGCCTTGAAGCACGGGCGCGATGTCTGCAAAGGTGGTCGAAGTCGTAGGCTGTCCGATCGTGAAGCTATCCTCGACCATGCCGTCCGCCATGATTTTGACCTTCTCTCCATCTGCCTGGAGAATGTATACGTATAGCGCTCCCGTCTTGTCCATGTACTCTTTCAGCGTCTTTTGGATGGACATGTACTCGTCATTTTTCTCGGGCTTTGCCAAGAAACTGGCGAGCTTCTCTGTATCAATGCCTGCCGCTACATGCATCGCGGTTCCAATACTTGAGCGTGAAAGCGTCCGTTCGATCGTGGTTGCGCTGTTTTGATTGATCATGAAGACGTTGACTGCCATCGTCAAAACGACAATCACAGCCACGAGCGCGACCACTCGACTAGCCAAGCTCTTGTTCATCCTTTCTCACTTCCCCTTTTCTCTGTACGATAGATTAATAGATCGATAATTCCCCCACAGAAGTTTCTTCAAACAAAAAACGCCCCAAAGGGCGCTTTTGTACTGAACTCCCTATTTGTCTTATCGACAAAAAGGAGCCTATTTATTAACTGAATATGACCCTAATTTTGCCAAAATCATGAAACGATGGTTAGGAATATCCACATAGCCGATCGGCTCCATTTTCTTTTGCAAAGCAAGCAGCGCTTCCGCGTATTGCTCTACCGCGAAGTCGCGAATCTGCCATTCGATCGCCTTCAAATAGTAGACGATTGCCCCGACGTCGTAGAAACGGGTGAAGCTCATTTCCTCTTTTTGCTGCAAAATGACAAAGCCTGCGTCCTGTAGCTCGGCGGCTGCAAAAGCCAGATTCCAGTGCAAATAATCGGGAGGAATCGGCGCTCCGAGCAAACGGTTCAACTCCAGGTTGTCCTGCCCGCCGACCTGCTGGGTTACGAACGTCCCGGTCGGTTTCAGCAAGCGCGACAGCTCACTCGGCAAATACGATTCATGACGATTGATGATCAGATCAAAAGTGCGATCCGCGAATGGCAGCACATCTTCTCCGTCCGCCTCGACCACCTCGATGCCCAGTGGCGCAAGATTGGCCCGGGCTACTCCTACGTTGGGCTGGTATCCTTCTGTCGCAAACGTTCTCGCCGGATGCGGCTGCAAGGAAGCGAGCAGTTCTCCCCCGCCTGTTCCCATATCGAGCATCGAGTCAATCCCGTTCATCAGCGCTTTGACGATACTCGCATAATTCCAGGTCAGCGGAGCTTCCTGCATTCTCCCTGTCTGGGTGAGCCGCTGAAAATTCCATCCGGCAAATGGCGCTTCTGCCTCTCGCTTGAAAATCTCCCATGCTGTTCTTTGTTCCATGATTGATGTCTCCTCCTGTTTCTGTCGTTTGCCTCGAATTGGCTGGATGACGATGATCCAGGTGGAGAACGACAGCATTCCGAGCGTTGTTATGTCTCGAAAAAGTCAAAAGACATGCCTTCTGCACTCCTTTCACTCACATGTATCCGTCCCGAGACGGAGGGAAAATACTGCCCCAGTACGTTTGGCTGATCAGCGATGCTCTCTATCATGTAAGAATGGAACTGTTCACGGGAGGAATTATTTATGGCAGATTTTGCGGTGCTCGCCGGAACCCACCAAGGCTTGTTTCTCGTTCTGGTCCTCACGACACTCATCCCGGCCCTTATCGCCCATACGCTCGTCTATCAGCCAACCAAACGAGCGCTTGCAAGAAAGACCCGCTTGACTCTGCTGTTTGTCTGGATATCGCTGTCTGTATTCGCCGGACAACTGCTTTTGACCTGGGCGTATTTTCAATCATTCGGTTGGCTTTACATAAAGGACAAAACAATCGGCTTTCTCCCGCTGATCACTGTCCCTGTTATTTGCGTGCTTTTTTTCTCGCTTCCCCGCTTGCTGGACCTGGCTGCAAAGCTGAGCAGATGCAGCAACAAGCCATCTTATATTGTCGATAATCCCGACATGTCTCTGATTGCGCAAGAGGTTGCTTCAGCAGACATGAGTCTTTTGCGGCAAGCAGACCCTTTTTACACTACAGATCATGAGCGGGTGGATGAACATCTCCGAAAAATGATTTCGGCGCCTGAGCTGATCGTTCCCTTGCAGCTTGCCGTTCTGGGCAGTGTCACAGCCTGCTGCCTGCAGCTTACCTTCCCTGCTGTCACGCTGGAGCCATCCACGCTGCTCGTCGCCTGGGTGGTAATGGTGGCTGCCACCTCAGCGCTCTGGATCGTTCAATCATGGCAGCAGCAGCGTTGCTCCCACCCCGGAGAATGGAAGCGCCCTGCGCCGCTTTTTCGTTTTTTGCGGGCAACGGGTGTATTCATGGTCCTGTCCACCGGACTTGTCGCGTTTGGCAGTCAGGCCCTTCAAGCCAGCCTGCTTCCGGAACAGTTCAACATGACCAGTCATACGAACGTCGATACTGGACTAAGCACAAAGCAACTTGCCCACCATTCGCACGCTAGTCATGCGCCGGACAGCGGCACTGCGCCCTCGTCGAATGCCAAAACGGTCAGCGTAGCGGACTTGACCGGGCCGCGTGCGGGCACGGCAGATCGTAAATTCGCATTGACGGCGCAAAAAGCGACGATTCGGCTGCCTTCCGGAAATACGCTGGAAGCTTGGACCTTTAACGGGCAATACCCCGGGCCAGAGCTGCGGCTCAAGCAAGGCGAGCTGGTTGAGATCGTCCTGGAAAACAAAGATATCGCTGATGGCGTCACCATTCACTGGCACGGTCTGAACGTTCCCAACGCCGAAGATGGCGTAGCCGGAGCGACACAGGACGCTGTACTTCCTGGCGAAAAGCACGTCTACCGCTTTCGCGCCGAGCAAGCCGGAACCTTTTGGTACCACTCGCATCAGCAAGCCTCTGTCCAGGTGCGAAAAGGGCTTTTTGGCGCTATGGTGATTGAGCCTGCTGCCAATGCAAATGCATCTCGGTCAGAGCCCGCCATCCGCGATCTTGCCCTCATTCATCACAAACCAAAAGGAGAGGGACCGACGCTGAATGGCGCAGACATGCTTGCCAAGCAAACGGTTGCCCCTGGTACTCCTGTAAGACTTCGTTTCATCAACGCGGAAAACCTGCCCGTCACTTATCAGCTCCTCGGCACTTCTTTTCAAGTGAGCGCCATTGACGGAAACGAAGTCAACGAGCCGAATTTGCTTGCCAACCAAGCGCTGAAGCTTGCTGCCGGAGGGAGATATGACGTCTCCTTTACCATGCCGAATCGCCCCGTCTTGTTCACACAAGCGACCCAAGGCAAAAACCGCGGCAAAGGATTGCTGCTCAGCCCGGACGGAGGCGATGCCTTGCCGAACCTGCAAGCAGACTTGCCGCTGTTCGATCCTGCTCGCTACGGCGCTCCGCTGCCTTTGCCTTTTGATCTCGCCACATCGTACGATCGCGAATACGTTCTGCTGTTTGATGTCGCCTTCGGGATGTACGATGGCCGCATCGACGGTTTGTGGACGATAAACGGCGAGGTGTTTCCCGACACGCCGATGATGCTCGTCCAGGAGGGCGGCCTGGTGAAAATGACTTTCGTCAACCGCAGCTTCATGGATCACCCGATGCATCTTCACGGTCATCACATGCTCGTCCTCACACGCAACGGCAGACCGACTACAGGAAGTCCCTGGTGGACGGACACGCTGAATGTAGCGCCGGGCGAGACGTACGAAGTCGCCTTTCGCGCTGACAATCCCGGCCTTTGGATGGACCATTGCCACAATCAGGATCACGCCGCGCTTGGCATGAGCATGCATCTTTTGTACGAAGGAGTAACCACTCCCTACGAAGCAGGTCGCGCTACCCGCAATCATCCCGAATAATAGAAGAAAAAGCAGCCTGGTCATGTACCGGGCTGCTTTTTCGCTGCTCACGGTTTGCTTCGACGTTTCTTCGCCGCGAGCAGCCTGTTGAGCGTATCATCCGAATCTTGCTGTTCCTCGCGGGACGACGGCTGTTGTCCCGATACCGCTGCTGGTCTGTTTTTCAACGGTTCCTGCACGGTCTTGGCCGTGCCTTTTGCTTGGAAAGCAGTCAAATCACTGTCTTTGCGAATGTGCGCCGGGGCGTCTGAACGCGAACGCTGGGTCGCGGAACGTCTGTCTGACAGCTGCGTCCATACCGTTTGCTGCGGCTGCGACCCGGCTGTTGCAGCCGATGCTGATCGGCGCCACAGGCCCGCGAGTCTTGTCCACCATTGATCGGGCAGTTGCAAGCGGCGCGCCGCAATATCTACTGGCAAAAGCAATGCCGCAAGCATCAACAGCCACTCCCCGATGGATTGCGTGTCCCACTTGGCGGGAAACGGACCGCCGTAGACTTCCTGCGGTTCGCTGATCTGTTTGCCGCCACCTGCGAGCAGCCAGGTGCGCAGCTCTGTTTCTCCATCCCGCGACATTCCGTATTCGGGAGAGTAAGATACGGTCAGTCCTGTCGTTTGACTCGCGAGTACGCGTCCCTGACTCTTTTCGGATATCTGGATCATGTACGTACCGGGGTCTGCCGTCTCGAACTTGCCTTCCATAACCCCTGGGGCAATCGGTTTGAGCTTGATGATCTCCCGCTGCATTTTCTCGTTGAGGACAACCGCCTCCAGCTCTTGCGGCAAGCTTGCCCCGGCAGGCATCGTCACTTTTACACTGCCCGCAGCTCCGTCCAGGCTTGTCCGCGCTTTCCACTTTCCTTCCGCGATTTGCGGGAATGTCCAGGCGACTACCTCATTCCACAGACGGCCAGTGCCACCCCAACTCACCCAGTCAGGCGCCCATTTGCCTTCGAGATCGCTCGTCCAGACAACGGCGCGTCCCAGCCCGTACTGCCAGCGGGTCAAAATCGGGTCGTCATCCATGCTCATCAGTGACGTCTCCGCTGTCTGTTTGGCTGTTGTCGCCACATACGCCCTTAGCGGCGGCAATGCCTGCTGCAAGGTCGGCCACATGCCGGCTCCTGTCACTTCGGGAATTTGCGGCTTTTCGACGATGAATGTCCGGCTGGCCAGTGCCGTCTCCTTGCTGAAAATTTTCGGAATCGATTCGGCGTCATTGGCAAAGTAATAGCGGCCATTGCCCGTTTTCGCGATCATTTCCAAAAGCGTATGATCCGCATCATCTCCCACCGCGACTGTCGACACCGTAATATTTTCGGAGGTCATTTGCTGCAATAGCCCCTGGTAGTCATCCTGCATGCCTGACTGTCCATCCGTCAGCAAGATCACGTGCTTGCGCTGCGTATTCATCTGTTTCACCCGATCGTACGCCAGCTGCAGCGCGGGGTAAATATCTGTTCCGCCATCGGCGCGAATGCGGCCGATTTGCTGGTGAATCTCTTCTTTGTTGGCGACGGTCTGCGGGGCAACCACTTCCCACGGATCACCGTCAAACGCGATGACTCCGATGGAATCTTGCTGATTCATCATGGTCGTAGCCCGAATCGCGGCTTCCTTCGCCAGCTCCATTTTATCGACACCTCTGGCATCTGAGCTCATGCTGCCGGATTTGTCGATCACCAGTTCCAGCCCGAGAGAAGGAAGCTGTTGTTTTCCGCGCAAATCCATATGCACCGGAAGCGCTTCTTCGATCGGCGTCTGGAACCAGCCGCCCATTCCGAAGCTCTCGCTTCCTCCGGTCATAATCAGCCCCAGCCCCAGGTCGCGCACCGCTGTCCTCATGCGCTCCATGTCAGCGTCACTCATTTGGGTAGCGGACACATCGGACAACACGATCGTCGCGTATTGCTTGTAGCCCGCAAGCTCCTTGGGCAAAAGCGCAAGCTCGCGCTGTTCGACCTGCATCCCGCCTGCCCGGAGCGCCTGCACGAGATTTTTCGCCGCGCCCGGATGTCCTTCCAGCACGAGGACGACAGGCGCTCCGGCTACTTGGGTATAAGCCGTTGCCTGATTGTTCGCCTGAACGGTATCCTGGCGAGGCTCGATTTCCACCCGATAGCGGTGAAAGCCTTGCTCCATCGCTTTTTGCGAAAAGACAAAGCGGTTTTTTCCTTTATCGATTTGCACCGTTTGCTGACCAGCTGCTCGGTTGCCTTCGTACAACCGCAGCGTCGCTTCTGTGGCAAGCGAACTCTCCACATCGACTGTGATCGCATACTCTTCTCCGGCGTACAACCTTTGCGGAACTTGCACAGACGAGAGAACGACTTCGTCTCCTTGCGGCTGCTGCAAGGACACAGCCTCTACACTGATGCCGCGTTCTTGCGCCAGCTTCGTTTGCCGGGAAGCATCGCCGTTCGTCGCGATCCCATCGGTGAGCAGCACGACTTTGCCTCTCGTGTTGCTCCCAATCATCGCCGCCGCAAGCCGTATTCCTTCTTCCAGATTCGTCGCGTTGCGGTTCACTTCGACTCCCAGCGGCGCAAGCTCTTCGCGCGATGTCAACGGCTGGTCGACAGCGGCGTCAGCTCCGACGGCAACGACTGCATACTTGTCTTCCGCACGCTTTTGCCCGATAGCGTCTCGCAAAAACGAGAGCACCCGCGGATCGTCCTTCATCGAGGCTGAACGGTCCACGACAAAAACAACCGTCTTGGCTTGAACAGGCGTGAGCAGCTGCGTCCCTGCCAACGCGAAAATGAGCAGCGCGAACAAAACGAAACGAAGGGTGGCAATAACGGTTTTTCTGCTTGCGGGCATCTGCTTTTGCTTTTGCCACCACTGGATCACGAGGTAGGCAGCAGGCAACAAAAGCAGCAAAAGCCACGGCTGTGTAAAGTTAATACCCACGTTGGTACACCCTCCATTCCACAAGCAAAACCAAGAGCACAAGCGCTGCCAGCCAGTACGTCAACTCCCGCGTGCCTGTGCCCGCCCTTTGCTGCTCTGCTTCGCCTTGTCCAGCCTGCGAACTGGCAACACTGAGCGTTTTCGGCGTAATATCCGACTCACTCTCACTCAGGCGCACGGAAAAATACTTGCTCACAGCTCCCGCGTCCAATGTCTCGTCCAGTTTGTACAAGCCGATCTGCTCCGGCACCTGTATCGTCAAGACCGTTCCGTTTGCCTTGATCGCTTGCTGCTGACCATCGGGATACGTCAAGCTTCTCTCCGCTGCCCCCGGCGTGAGCGGAATGCTCAGGCTCTCTCCCGGATGACTGGTGGCGATGGGTGCCGTTTGCGCTGGCGACAGCCAGTTCACAACATTTTGCATGAAAATGGGAAAAGCCGGGCGCAACGGAAAATCAGAATCGTGCAAGTCAAAAGCGAACACGACGATGCGCCTGCCGTCGATCACGCCAGCCTTGACCAAATCCGCGTCACCGGCTCGCACGAGTGTCTTCATCCCGGGCATTTCGCCTAAAACCGCCGCTTTGGCAATATGCACCTCGCGCCAATCCACGTATTTGAGCATCGGATCATCTGCGGAGACGGCTTGCGGTCCCTGCTCCAGCTCCTGCTCGCCTGCAAGCGGCAGCCAATCCGTTTTCCTGTCTGGCGCGATCAGCAAAATATTGCCCTGCGGCAGCTTGTCCGGCACTTCGCCGTCGAACACCCACAAATCGCGCGCCTCGGCATTCGGCCCGGGAGCGTTCTGGACGGTTTCCACCTCCAGGCTGCCAACGGTCTGCATGACCTGATGCAAAAAGCGATTGCCCGCCGGAGTGTACAGCACGGCTTTTCCTTTGCTCGCCGCAAATGGCACGCTCCAGATTTCATTGTCTTGCGGCAAGCCGTCCTGCTCCGGCGCAATGACAGCGCGATAGGCAGTCGAGACAGGCAGCTCTGTGAACGAAAACGTCCCGGAACGTGCTGTCTCGATGGCAAACTGGTTCGTGTCCAGCAGCTTGCCTTTGTCATCAAAAATCGTGACGGTTCCTCGCGACTGGGCGCTGCCATGGTTATCGATGCGCAAAAGGGCTTCGACACCGTTTGGCCCGGCCTGTGTCACAAAGGCGGCAATCGCCGCATTTTCACGCGTTCTCCCCATCTGCATGAAGCGAAAGCTTGCGGACGAGGCGGACAATGACTGGGTCGCCAGCTTTCGCTCCACATTGCCATCCCCGATCCAGATGACGCCGCTTCCCGGTTCATTCGCCGCGATCGCTCCCGCCAGCGACAGCGCAGACAGCGGGTCAGACGTTCCCATGTTGGCTGTCAGCTTTTGCAGCGCCGCTGTCAGCTCGGTTTTGTCGGCGCTTTTGGACACCAGCACATTCGGCTCGCTCCCGGCGGCAATCACGGTCATCGTCTGAGCGCTGCCGAGCTTCTCGACCAGCGCCTTCGCTTCGGAGACGGCCCGTGACAGCCTCGTCTCTTCTCCCTCTTTTGCCAGCATGCTGCCTGATGTATCGACGACAAGCACGGTGTGGTCAGCCGTGATCCCTTCCGTTGGCATGGCTGGTCTGGTCAGTGCCAGAACGAGCAAGCATGCCGCCAGCAGTTGCAGGAACAATAGCAAGTTGCGCCGCAGCTTTTCCCATGGCCGCACCGCTTCCCAGTTTTGCAACGTTCGCTGCCAAAGCAGCGTGCTCGGCACGACGCGATCCTCTACTTTTCTTTTGAGCAGGTAGAGGACGATGATGGCCGGGATGATCAGTGCAAACCAGATGCTGGAAAGTCCCATCCACTGCATGAAGTCTCTCTCCTCTCTAGCGAATCATGCCCGCCTGCCGAAATACGTGAAAGACGACCGATTCCAGCGATTGCTCCGCTTCGATCTCTGTGTAAGCGATGCCTCTTCCGTAGGCAAAAGCAGCCAGCTCCTGGCGAAAATCGCGCAAGCTTTTCGCGTACTCGGCCAGCAACAAGGCAGTCATCGATGCTTCTTTTGCCTGTCCGGTCTCGGCGTCGATCAACCGCAGCTCGCCTGCGTAATCCGGCTGCCGTTCCTCCTGGGAAAGTACCTGCACAAGCGTCACCTCTTGCCGCGCCGCCTGCAAGTAGGCCAGCCCTTCCGCGTAGCCGTCCGGGAACAAAAAATCGGAAAGCACGATCGAAATACCTGCTTTGCCGCGAACTGCTCCAGGCTGGCGGAGTGCGCCATGCAAATCCCCCGGGCCGCCTTCCCCGATCGCCGATAAAAAGGAAAGCAGCCGATGCGCCTGACCTTTGCCCTGCAACCCTTGCAAGGACGCTACGATGCGGTGATCGAATGCGTAGACGGATACGTGATCGAGGTGGCACAGCGACAAGTACCCCAAAGCCGCGGCAATCTGCACCGAGCGCGACAGCTTGCTCGGCTGCCCGTAGCCCATGGAGCGGCTGCAATCGATATACAAGCTCACGTGAAGCTCGGTTTCATCCAAATACTTTTTCAAAAACAGCTTGCCGGAGCGCGCATACGCATTCCAGTCCAACTGGCGCAAGTCGTCTCCCGGCACGTACGCCCGGAAGTCGGCAAACTCCATCGAGCTGCCCAGCTGTCTGGCCCGTCTCTTTCCCGCATGGCTGCCGCTGACGGCTTTCCTGGTGGCAAGCTGCATCCGTTCCAGTCTGGCAAGCCATGCCGGGTCAAGCAGGTGCTGACTCATGCTTTCTGCCCCGACAGCGCGTCCAAAATATCGCGGATGATCTGATCGGCCCGCACTCCGCTCGCCTCGCCTTCAAAATTGAGGAAAATGCGATGGCGAAGGGCTGGCAAAGCTACCGCTTCCACGTCCTCGTAGGCGAGATTGTAGCGCCCGGAAAGCAGCGCCCGCACTTTTGCCAGGGAGACGATTGCCTGCACCCCGCGCGGCCCTGCCCCGTTTCGCACGTACTGATTGACAGAAGCGACAGCCCGCTCGCCAGGGTGAGTCGCAAGCAGCAAGTTGACAGCATAGTCCAGCACCGCATCTGCCACCAAAATGTCGCGGGCGGCCTGCTGAATTTGCCCGATTTGCTCGCCGGATGCCACCTTTTCTACCGGAATCGCTTGCCCGGTCGTCGTGCGCTGTACGATTGCCTTCAGTTCGTCAGCTGTCGGGTACGGCACGTCGATTTTCAGCAAAAAGCGGTCCATCTGGGCCTCGGGCAGCGGATAAGTCCCTTCTTGCTCCAGCGGGTTTTGTGTCGCCAAAACGAAGAACGGCGCAGGCAGCGGTCGAGTGACGCCCCCTGCGGAAACCGTGCGCTCCTGCATGGCCTCAAGCAGCGCGCTCTGCGTCTTCGGTGTTGCCCGGTTGATTTCATCGGCGAGTACGACATGGGCAAAAATCGGTCCGTGCTGGAACTGGAACGACTGCTGCCCCGTCTCGTCCACGAGAAGAATGTTTGTCCCTGTAATATCAGTCGGCATCAAATCAGGAGTGAACTGGATGCGTTGAAAAGACAGTTCAAAAGCTTGCGACAAAGTTTTCACGAGCAGCGTCTTCCCCAGACCGGGTACGCCCTCCAAAAGAGCATGGCCTCCCGCGAACACCGCCCACAAAAGTTGCTCGACGACGTCTTTTTGTCCCACCAATACTTTTCCGATCTCTTGTCTGACTAGCTCTACTCTCTGCAAGCAATCTTCTAGCGTTTGCTGTGCCATAGCCGCGCCCTCCTTTTCTAAGGCTCAATTTTGCTGAAATAGTCTTTGACGATATCTTGATAGTCGCCGGGAATCGTGCCTTTTTCCATGCTCTCGCGGGCGAACTGCTCGTACTGGCCGTACACTTCCTCATACGGCAGCGTTCCGCCGGAGGTCACCTGTGTCTGGCTGCTTTGCTGCGACTGGGAAGGACCTGCTCCCAAAGGGCCGCCTACCGTTTCGGAAGGGCCATTTTCCCCGCCGATGCGGCTGGTCGGAATCGTGACCAGCTCGTGCTTTCCTGCGCCCAGTCCGGCTCCCGGCCCTTGACCGTTTCCGTTTCCGCTTCCGCCGCCTGCTCCGGCGCCATTTCCCGAACCATTGCCCGCACCGTTCCCGGCCCCTTTTCCTGAGCCGTTGCCTTGACCTGCTCCTGTGTTGCCGTTTGCAGGCGGATTCGCCTGATTCGTCTGATTGGCCGCAGCGTTCGCATTGGCTGACGCTCCGCTGCCCGTTGCTGCCTGGTTGTTTCCCGGGGTAGTCGACGCAGGGACTGCCTGGCCTGCTCCGGTTCCACTCGCCCCGTTATTGCTTCCGGCAGCTGCGGCGCTTGCCAGCGTCATCTGCGACTGAGTGAGCGAAGCTGCCGCCTGGGAGGCCGCGAGCATCGCCTGCTGGGACTGCTGGGTTGCTCCCATCGCTTGCAGCAGGCTGTTTTCCAGCGCCTTCATCGCTTCCGGGTCTTGCCCGGCTGCGATTTCCTTGGCGGCCTGTGCCAGTTGGTTGGCCGTATCCGCCAGCTCTTGCGCATTGGCGGATTCCGCGTCCTTTTTCAACTGTTCTGCGGCTTTTTCCAGTTCCCGGGCCAGCTCAGCCCGCTCCTGTTCTTTCATCTTTTCCAGCTCTTTTGCCATCTCGGCAAGCGCCGTTTTCAATGCTTCGCGATCGCTTTTGGCCAACGCGTCGGCCACTGATTTTGTCGACTTCTGGCTGCCGAGACTGCGTTGCAAGCTTTGCAGCGATGCTGTCTTGTTCTGCTCCGCTGCCCGCAGTTTTTCCAGCTGCTTTTCTGCCGCCCGCAGCGCGTTGAGCCGTCCGGCGGGATCGCCTGCTTTGGCGATGCTCTTCTTCGCTTGCTCCAGCATCTCTTCCAGCTGTTTCTTCTGAGCCTCGCTCAACCCTTCATTTGCTTTCGTTTTCGCCTTGATTTCCTCGATTTCTTTTTCCACCTTGGCGATTGCCTGTTTTGCCTGCTCCATCTGAAGAAGCCGCACATCTTGCGGATTGGACCAAACCAGGAGCAGCAAGCACAGCAAAAGCAAACCGCCTGTGACGAACAACCTGTTTTTCAGCCCGGCCCAAACGCGAATGCTCTCGATGATGTCCGGCAAGTTTTTGCGCAAATGCCGCAGCGCATCTTCCCGCTGCATGACCGCGACGGAGGAGGTGCTTTCGCGATGCTCCCACGCCGTCTCCACGCGCTGGGCAAGCCCGTTGCCGTCTGCCGCCTGCGCACTCTTTTGCCAAGTCGTTTGTCGCCACTTCGTGCTCATCCAGCCAATCGCCAGCCCTAGAGGAAACATGGCTACCGACAGCCACGCGTAATACGGGATCGGCCAAAAACGGGCAACGAGGAGAAGCAGTCCGCTTCCCCCCGCCCCCCACAAGCCGTACAACGTGATTTGTTGGATCAGTACCTGGTTTTGCAGCTTTCTGCGCACTGGCTTCAGCAGCGACTTCAGCTCATTGTCCGGTTTCGCGGTAAACATGGCTTACTGCTCCCCGGCTGACGCCTTGCGCTTCCGTCCGCGCACAGGCTGGATGAAGTAAATCGCAAGCAACAGGCAAACAACAGTCAATCCCCCATAAAACAGGCAGTAATTCCAAAATGGATCGACATTCGCCCAAAAGCTCTGGGCGTTGGTGAAGCTGCTCAAATCCTGGACAGGCCCTTCTTCAAAAATGTTCAGCATGGCAAACACCGGGTTGATGCTGTGCAACAGATCGGGCCAGATGGAGTTCGGCGGAGAAGTCACCTGATTCATCCGATTTTGATAACGGATGAACTGGCGAATAATTTCCGCCAGCACGCTTGTGCCGATCGCCACACCGAATACGACTGCATAACTGACGACCGTGGCGATTCCCGTCCGTTTGATCAAGGTCGATATAAGTACGCCGATGCTGCCGACTACCAGCATGGTAACGACGTAGAAGCCGAACACTTTGATCAGTTGCAGCGGAGACACCCCGCCATACAAAAAGACAATCGCATACAGCGGGATGGTGGCGAACACGAGAAACATCATGAAGCTGAGCGAAGCCAGCCATTTTCCCAAAATCAGCCTCGTGGCGCTTATGTTTGTCGTCAGCAGGATGCTCAGCGTCTGCCGTTCGCGCTCTCCCGAGATTACCCCTGCGGTCAGACCCGGAACGAGAAAGCCGATCATGCCGAGTTGAAAGATCGACAGCATCATGAACAGCTCCCGCGTCTCGCCAGGCTTGTAGTAGCTGCCGCCATTCGTCATGAAAAAGATGGCGAGCAACGTCATAGTTCCCAACACCAGCAAGTAAAACAAAATGATCCACGGGGCGCGGTTCGTCCGCATCCGCAATTTCCATTCGTTGAATAACACAGGGTTGCGCAATCTTCTCAGGACGTTCATGAGCCCACCCCTTTCGTAATTTCCAAAAAGATGTCTTCCAGATCGCCCACCGCTTCGTTGAAGGCTGCCACCGGATAACCAGCTGTCGTCAGTTCCCGCAACAGTTCCACCTGCTGCTCGTCGTTTCCGGCAAACCCGGCGACAACCCAGCTTCCTTCGCGCGTTACGCTCGTGATCACAGGCATTTCACGCAACCGCGTCATCGCTTCCTCAAGCTGGCCAGTCAAGCGAATGCGCAGCACGCGTTGCTCCTGCATTTTCGCGTAAATCTCATCGACTCGTCCAAATGCGACGAGATTCCCTTCTTCAATCACCCCGATGACATCGCACATCTCTGCCAGCTCAGGCAAAATGTGCGAGCTGATGATGATCGTCTTGCCCATATCGCGCAGTTCCTTCAAAATCTCGCGCAGCTCGATCCGCGCCCGCGGGTCCAAACCGGAGGCGGGCTCGTCGAGAATCAGCACTTCCGGGTTGTGCACCAGGGAGCGGGCCAGCCCAAGCCGCTGCTTCATCCCCCGCGACAACGAATCAACGTACGCGTCGCGCTTGTGGCTGAGATTGACCAGATCGAGCAGTTGCGGAATGATCTGTTTTCTTTCCGCAGCCGGAATATCGTAGTTCGCACCGTAAAAGTCCAGGTACTCCTCTGCCGTCAAGTTGTCGTAGACGCCGAAAAAGTCCGGCATGTAGCCGATCAGTTTGCGGACTTCCTTCGGGTGACTCGTCACCTCGTAGCCGCCCACGTACGCTTTGCCGCTCGTAGGAGCAAGCAAGGTAGCCAAAATGGACATGGTCGTAGATTTTCCTGCCCCATTCGGGCCGACGAAACCGAAAACCGTGCCCTTTTCAATGTCCATTGTCAGGCCCTTCAACGCCTGCATTTTCCCGTAGCTCTTTTGCAAATTGCGAATTTGGATCACTGCTGGCTCACCTTCCCTTCCACGCTCACATTCGGAATGCCGATATGGCGTTCATCAGGCAGCTGATGGGCAAACTTGATGCGCATCATGCCTTCTGCCGACACATACAGGGCAGCCTTGTCGCCTGACATGACGGTGTTGTTGAACGCTTTTTCAAACGGCTCGTAAGCTTTTGCCTTCCAGTTGTACACTTCCTTGGAAAATGACGTGTTGTCATCCGACCAGGTGTACAAATACACGTTTGTGATCTTCAGCTTCTTGTTTTCCTGACTCAGATTGAAGTCAAAGGTAATGTCTCCTGCCGGCAAGCGGTAGCCGTCCCCTTCATCGCCAACCGGAACGGAGCTGCCCGACATCGTGACATCGAATGTACCTGTCGGATAGTAGACATGTCCGTCTTTGGAAGGCTGCACCTTCAGTTCGGAAGTAATTAGTGTAAGGCTCTCCAGCTTGGTGTTTTCGTTTTGCACGACAGCATCGACAACCGACTGATTGGTCCAGCCTGCGATTCTCACGATTTCGTTCTGATTGTTTCTGCGATCAGTCATTTCCAGCATTTCGATCATGACTTGCTCACGCGTCTGCTCTGTTTGAATGGAGCGCAGATGCGCAGGCAGCGCCGTCGTAGCGTACGATTGACGATTGCTCCATCTCGCCTGGGCTGCTGGCTGGAACGGCAGATTGACTTCAATGCTTGCTCCAGGTGCCAGCTCGCTAATTTCCTGCACTTGGTTACCGGAAAAAATCGTCAAATCGCGCAGGGCAAACTTGGTCTTGTTCGTAACCGTTCCTGTTAAGGCTCCTTCTTTGTAAGACAAGTTCGACTCAAAGCTGCCTGCATCGGAAATCGTATGCTCTGTCGCCACTTTGCGCGTCGACCAAAATTCTACGTCGCGGAACTGAATATCCGTTTGATCCGCCTGGGTGGAAGTCCAGATTTTAGGAATCACATCTGTCCGCTCCCGATCTGCAAGCGGTTGGGCTTGTCCTTGCCCTTTTACAGTCAGGCGATACTCACCGTTTCTTGGCACAAAAAAGGAGGTAAGCCCGTTTACTTTTGCCTGTCCATCGTTTTGCAGCTGGACGAAGCTCACTTGATGGACGAGGACGCCCGTACCACGCTGCAAAGCGCCAAACGAGAAAATCCCGATCCCCGTGAGAATCGCCAAAGCTGGCACGATGCCCCACATGTAGCTTTGTTTGCGCCATGCCCGCAAAATGAAAAACAAAATAGGTCCGGCAATCAGGGCATATATCCCGAACAACAGGGCAAACCAGCTTACTTCCGGAATTTTCAGGTCCGGATTCATATCTGATGCTTCGCGCAGCGGCCAAATGCCGTCAAGCGAAGACGACTTGAAGTCGCCGAGCGAGGAACCAAACGCTTTGATTAAAAGGTCAGACCAGAAGCGGCTGTTCCCGGCCCAACTGGCGACAGGCTCCTCCGCCAGATCGTAGGCTGCGTACAGCACTTTGCCCTCCCCTACGTTATGTACGACAAACAGCGGGATTGTTCCCTCGCTGTACAGCACTTTCCCGGCTTTTACTGTACCGTTGCTGACCGTAAACGGAGCCGTCAGCTCAACGGGCTTCGTTTTATCCGTCTTCAAGTTGGCCAGCGAAGTCACGCTCGTAGTCCCGGTCACTTCCACAGGAGAAAGGTCAGCGAGCGCTCCTGCGGTTTTCTTGTACTGGGCACCACCTGCCAGAACGAGCTTGCCCCCGGCTTTTGTCCAGTCGCGTATCGCCTGAATTTGCTGCTCATTCAACGAATCCAGGGCAAAATTGTTCAGGATCAGCATGTTGAGCATTTGCAGCTGCACGCCAGAAGTCGGAACATTCTCCGGCTTCATCGGCACTGCTTTCGCCGGATTCGGAAACGTGTCCCGCGGCAGCGCCGAGAGGAAATTCGCGGTATCTGCGTTTTGCCCCAGCACCCCGATCATTACCATATCGTTACTGTAGCTTTGACCATTCAAGGGCGCTTGCGCTACGATCTTGTCGTTTACCATCATGGCTACATACGTACTGTTGTACAGCTCTGAACCAGGCACCATGATCGTTACTTGCTTGGTCACGCCTTTGGCAATCGACACTGGCTGGTAATAGGCGGCGGAATACTGATTGTTCCCTCTGTTCCCCGTCGCTACCATCAGGTTGCCTTCCGTATCAGCGCCTCCATTTGTTACAGTCACCACAATCGGCACTTGCCCTGCTTCCTTGTACGCGCCATCGATCCCTGCGCTCACCCTTAGCTGGATCGTGCCCTCTGCCAGAGCGACCGCCCCTTGGTGCGCAGGTCCCAACACCAGCAGCAACAGGAGCGCGAACATGGAAAGCAGCCATCGCTTGCCCTTCACCATTTTCATTCCCTCAATACCTCCATGGTCAATTCGTTTGCAGTCTATTCGTCTTTTTCATACAAATTAAGACGCGATTGACGGGAAAAAAGCTACAGTTAATTTTGCACAGGGGAACGATTGGCCTTCATCGCAGGTGGAGTGTATGCAAAAAGCTGCCCCGCACGGAAAGGAGGCAGCTTTTCGTCTCATGCTTCGACTCTGGTTGTGTCGTACTCGGAATCGCGAATCCGGGTCGGATCGAACATGTCCGCGATTGCCTGATGCACATGCGCCGGATGCTCGGCAAGCCTGTGGCACAAGTACAAGTACCACTCGGTTCCATACGTCAAATACACCCGCACGGGCAGCCCCTTTTTGCGCAGCTCGCGGGCCAATTCGGGCCGCACGCCGTAGAGCAGTTCCAGCTCCACATTCGGCCGCTGCAAGTAACCTCGCTCACAGAGGGCAGCCACAATCGCCTGGTCATGCGTTGCCAATGCGCAGTCGTGACCAGCCTCCACGCACCGCTCAGCCAGTTGCAAATACCGCTCGTTCAGCTCCGGCGACCTCGGCAGCGCCAGTTGTTGCGGCTCCTGGAACGCTCCTTTGACGAGGCGAATTTTTCCTGGCAGATGCAGCAGTCGCTTGAGATCGTCCACGGAGCGGTGCAGATGGGCCTGAAGCGTGATGCCTACGTTAGCGTGGCGCTCTGTCAGGCGCTCGTATATTTGCAAAATCGCCTCGGTTTTCTCCGACTCCTCCATGCTGATCATCAAATACTGCCCGTGCGCTTTGGCGCATTCCGCCATTTCCTTTACGTGTTCCAGCGCGGTCTTCGGCTGAATCAACAGCCCCAGATGCGAGAGATCAAACGAAATGTTGGCAGCGGTGTCCAGCCGGGAACAGTCTTTCGCTACCTGCAAAAATTCCCGCTTGGCAAGCTGTGCCGTTGCTTCGTCCAGCGTATTTTCCCCGATGTACTCGATGGATGTCTGATAGCCCCACTGCTTTAGTTTGGCGGCAACATGCATCGCTTCTTCACGAGTCTCGCCCGTTACATAGCGCTTCGCGGCGGATAAAAGCAGCTTGTACAACTGGGGGGTGCTTTGGACAAATTGCTTGATGCTCTCATCCCGGGCGATGGTTTTCAATACGTGGGCAGTCTGCTTTTCCTGGTTGTTCACATGCACTCTCTCCTTTGACTGGGCAATCTTCTCTTCCCTCACCCTAACATGATAAGCTGGAGACGATCAGATCCAGTTTGGGCCTGTTTGGACAGGACCAGTTGGAAAGGAGGCGCATTCGCCATGCTATGGGTGCCCATCGATCGGGACAAGCCGATTCCTTTGACCCGGCAAATTTATACAGAATTTCGCGACAAAATATTGCGCGGCGACTGGGCAGCCGGCTTCAAGCTGCCTTCCACCCGAAAAATGGCGCAAGAGCTGCGCATTTCCCGAAATGTCGCGATCGAAGCCTACGACCAGCTTTTCGCTGAAGGATATATCGAAAGCAGACAAGGCTCGGGCTATTTTGTCGCCGCAGGCATTTATTTGGAGCAGTTCGCTCGCGGACAGGAACGACCGCTCCCCTCGGCAGGCGATCAGCCGGAGCACCTCATTGATTTTCGTTCAGGCGTGCCTGCGCTCGAACAATTTCCCCGCAGCTTGTGGGGCAAAACCGTACAACAGGTGTGCCACGATGCCCCCTTGTCGGCTTTCGGCTACAATCGGCCCGAGGGACGCGCTGAGCTACGCGATGTACTGAGCCGCTATCTGTACCGGACGCGCGGCGTGCAATGCACTCCTGAGCAAATCGTCATGACCTCCGGCGCGACTCAGGCGCTTACTTTGATTGCCAAAGTTTTGCTGAACCGCGAAAGCTGCGTGCTCATCGAAGACCCGATCACCCAGGATATCCAGTCGATCTTCACCTCGACAGGAGCCAGACTTTGTCCGGTTCCCGTTGACGAGTACGGCATGAACATGCACAGTCTGCCTTCGCCACTCGCTGGCAGCAGACCCCGTTTTGCCTTTGTGACGCCATCCCACCAGTTTCCGCTCGGCACTACGCTGACGATCCAGCGGCGAATCCAGCTGATCCAATACGCGCGCTCAGTCGATTGCTACATCGTCGAGGACGATTACGACAGCGAATTTCGCTATGAGAGCCCGCCCATCAGCTCGATCCAGGGGTTGGCCCCCGAGCGGGTAATCTACATCGGCTCCTTCAGCAAAATATTGTCGCCTGGCCTGCGCCTCGGCTACCTTGTCCTGCCGGAAACATTGGTCGAGCGGTATCACAAAGCCAAATGGCTGTCCGACCTGCACACGCCTTCGCTCGAACAGCTCGCTCTCGGTCGCTTCATCGAGGAAGGCCATCTGGAAAAGTACATCAGCAAAATGAAAAAGCTGTACAAAAAACGGCGCCAATGCCTGATAGAGGCGCTGCGCCGCACGTTTGCCGATCGCGCCACCATCTGGGGAGAAGCTGCCGGGCTGCACATCGTCGCTGCTTTTGACGGCATCTCCTTTACACCGGATGTCTTGACTGCACTGGAAGCTGCTGGCGTGCGCGTCTACCCTGTGGAGGAACATGCGATTGGGAAAGGCAGACATGAAGACAAGATTGTGATTGGGTACGGCAATGTTTCCGAGGACGGCATAGAAGAAGGTGTCCGCAGAATGGGAATCGTTCTCAGCCGTTGACCTGCAACGGACCAAGCCATGCAGCCCCGCATTGAAAAAAGCCAATCTCCCGCTAATGTGGAAGATTGGCTCTTTTTAAGAGAGAAATTACCAATGACGACGGCCGCAGCATTGGGGCGGACAGTTGCGGCAACGGTCAGGACATCTGCGTCTGCGGTTCCAGCCTTGCGAGCTTCCTCCGCCGCGATGATCCCAGCCAGGAGGGCGTTGACCATCCCGCTGCCATGGATAATAGGAAGATTGCCCAGTCGAAGAAGAATACGAGGACTGCCATTGCGAACTTTGATAATTCATGCTGTCGCCTTCTTTCCTCTTGTTTTTGGATGACTATATGTATATATGCCAGAGGAGGTAAAGCCGCATAGACAACTATCTTTCCCAGAGGAAAAATCAGGTATCTACCTATGTTTTCTACTACCTTTCCCAGCTGCATGCCTAAGACGCCTGACGCGCCAAAAGGCAAAAAACCGGAACATTCCCCGCTTGGAATGTCCGGCTTTTTGCTGGATTCGCCCTTGTTATCCTATGATTTTGCCCACAGTTCTCTGCGGGAGGTAGTGACAGAGGTCGCACCTGCCTGCAAAGCCCGATCCACGTCTTCCTTCGTACGGATGAAGCCTCCTGCGATGATCGGGATACGGGTCCGCTCCATGATCTCCTCGATCAAATGCGGGATAATCCCCGGCAGCACTTCCACGTAATCCGGTTTCGTCCGCTCCAACTGCGTAAGGCTGCTGTCCAATGCCATCGTATCGATCAGGAAAAGACGCTGGATGGAAATCAGCCCTTTTTTCTTCGCGGCCAAAACCACACTGTTTCTCGTCGTGATGATTCCGTCAGGCTGCACTTCCTGCGCAAGAAATTCCATCGCATACTCATCCGACTTCAATCCGTCGATGAGGTCGGCGTGAATGAGCAGTTTTTTTCCAAACGCTCTCGCCCGCTTGCCCAAAGGCTTTACTTGCGCCACATGGGCGTTCAGCAAAATAATGCGTTCGTAGCACGTCTCCATCAGCTCGTCAAATTCTTTCAGTGTTCGGGCAGCCGGAAGAATAGGCTGATTAATCTGGTTGGCCAATCAGGAGTCACCCCTATTGAAATGTTTTGGCTAGATGGTATTCCTCGGCAAAAGCTTTCAAGTCCCGGTCTTTTTGCTCTGCGTCCGCATGCAGCTTGTTGGCCAGCTCGTCGGCCACCATCGGGTATATGCTTTCCAATGAATCGCGTTCAAAAAACAGTCGGCCTGTGCGACGGATCAAAAAGTCGCTGACAGTCATGACCATTTCTTCTTCCAGTGCGTAGTGCAGCTCAGCCAAAAGCAGCGCTTCCGCCGCCGACTGTGTCTCGTTGTTGGCAATGTATTCAAGACACGCCGTTACTATTTTTTCGCTATTGCTGCCGAACTTTCCTACAAGAACGCGAATTTGCTCTTCCGAGATGCCAAAATCGCGCACTCGCTCTGCTTGCTTTTTCACATAGGCAGGGATCATTTTCCCGGAGGCGAACTCGCCGCCCGACAGCACGATTGTGTCCGTTTGGCACGGCTTGAACGATCTTCCTTCTTCTGTCGTCAACTGTTTGGCGACTACGTCCACGATGCGCTCTGCCATCTTGCGGAAGCCAGTCAGCTTGCCGCCCGCAATCGTGATCAGGCCGCTTTTGGAATAAAAAATCTCGTCCTTGCGCGACAGCTCGGAAGGCGATTTGCCATCCTCGTGAATCAGCGGTCGCAGCCCCGCCCAGCTGGAGCTGACATCCTGCTCGGTCAGTTTGGCAGTCGGGAACATTTCGTTGGCGGCGCGAAGCACGTACTCCATATCTTCACGCGTCACCGTCGGGCGCTCCAGCACTCCCTGGTAGTTCGTGTCTGTCGTGCCGATATACGTGCTGTTATTCCTTGGAATCGCAAACAGCATGCGTCCGTCGGAGACATCGAAGTAAACGGATTGTTTGAGCGGCAGTCGGTTGTACGGAACAACGAGGTGGACGCCTTTGGTCAGGTGCAGTCTTTTGCCGTACAAGGAACGGTCTTTTTCCCTGAGTTGATCGACCCATGGACCTGCGGCGTTGACGATTTTTTTCGCGTACAGCTCGTATTCGCTGCCGGACAGCAAATCTTTCGCACGAATGCCTGTCACTTTGCCGTTCTCGTAAATAAACTCGGTTGCCTCCGTGTAGTTTGTGCACAAAGCCCCGTGCGCGCGCGCTGTCTTCATGACTTCGACCGTCAGACGGGCATCGTCGGTGCGGTATTCGAAGTACAGTCCGCCGCCTTTTAAAATATCCGTGCGCAAAAGCGGCTCTGCTTCCATCGTCCGCTGTTTGTTCAGCATGATGCGGCGCTCTTTGCGCTCGACGCCCGCCAACACATCGTAAATGTACAAGCCGACGGACGTAGCCAGCTTGCCGTACGTCCCTTTTTCCACGATCGGCAAGATCATTTTTTCCGGAATGACGATGTGCGGAGCATTGCGATACAAAATGGCGCGCTCTCTGCCCACCTCGCGCACGAGCTGCACATCGCCCTGCTTCAAGTAACGCAATCCTCCGTGGACGAGCTTGGTCGAACGGCTGCTCGTACCTGCGGCAAAGTCTTGCTTTTCTACCAGTCCTACGGTAAGTCCGCGCGAAGCGGCGTCAAGGGCAATCCCCGCTCCGGTGACGCCTCCTCCGATGATTAAAAGATCGAGGCGCTTGCTCGCCATTTCTTCCAGACATGCCTGACGCGTAAATGATGACAATTTTCGTTGAGCGTTCATCGTTGATCTCATCCTTTCTGACGAAAAAACAAAAAACAGCCAATATCCAAAAGAAGCAACGACATTGTCCATTGCCCTTTTGATACTGGCTGTCTCCACGGTCTCCACAGCAAATGATTAACTTATCTTTACTCTATTCCTCTTTGGCGCAAAAATCAATGCCTAATCTTGTAACCCATCGTCGCCTTGACAGCCTGCTTCCAGCCCTCGTACAACTCCTGGCGTTTTTCCTCGGCCAGATCAGGCACAAACGAACGCTCGACGACTTTGTTGTGCACGATGTCTTCCTTGCTGTTCCAGTAGCCGACAGCAAGCCCTGCCAAGTAAGCAGCACCGAGTGCAGTCGTCTCGTTGACGCGCGGGCGCTCTACTTCTGTCGCCAAAATATCGGACTGGAACTGCATCAGGAAGTTGTTGGCTACCGCTCCGCCATCAACAGCCAGCTTTTGCAGCTTGATCCCGGAATCGGCTTCCATCGCTTCCAGCACGTCACGCGTTTGATACGCCAACGATTCCAGGGCAGCGCGAATCAGATGATCCTCGGTCGTACCGCGAGTCAAACCGAAGATCGCTCCTCTTGCCTCCATGTCCCAGTATGGCGCTCCCAAACCGACGAAGGCCGGAACCATGTATACTCCATCCGTGCTGTCTACTGCCATTGCATGCTTTTCCGAGTCGGATGACTTTTCGATCAGCTTCAGTCCGTCGCGCAGCCATTGAATCGCCGCGCCCGCCACGAAAATGCTGCCTTCCAGCGCATACTCGACTTTGCCGTCTACTCCCCAGGCAATCGTCGTCAACAGCCCGTTTTTCGAAGCAACCGCCTTTTCACCTGTGTTCATCAGCATGAAGCAACCTGTGCCGTACGTATTTTTCGCAGCGCCCTCGGAGAAGCACGCCTGCCCGAACAAGGCAGCCTGCTGATCGCCCGCGATTCCGGCAATCGGGATCTGCACCTGGAACACTTTTTCATCGGTGTAGCCGTACAACTCGCTGGATGGGCAGACGCGCGGCAGCATCGCTTTCGGAACGTGCAGCATGGCGAGCAGCTCGTCGTCCCACTCCAGCGTGTGAATGTTGAACATCAATGTGCGCGAAGCATTGGAATAGTCGGTCACGTGCACGTTGCCGTTTGTCAGCTTCCAGATCAGCCACGTATCGATCGTGCCGAACAGCAGGTCGCCGCGCTCTGCTTTTTCTCTCGCACCTTCCACGTGTTCGAGCATCCACGCTACTTTTGTTCCAGAAAAATACGCGTCGATCAACAGTCCGGTTTTTTCCCGCACGGTTTGCTCGTAACCTTGCTCCTTGAGCTGGTTGCAAATATCGATGGTCTGTCTGCTCTGCCAAACAATCGCATTGTAGATCGGCTTTCCGGTGTGACGATCCCAGACAACGGTCGTTTCCCGCTGGTTCGTGATCCCGATGCCCGCGATTTGCTCCGGCTTCACGTGATTTTCCAACAATACCGCTTTCAATACTTCCAATTGCGACTCCCAAATTTCCTCCGCGTTGTGCTCCACCCAACCCGGCTTCGGATAAATTTGCGTGAACTCTTTCTGGGCAACCCCGATGATTGCACCGGATTTATCGAATAAAATAGCGCGAGAGCTTGTCGTTCCTTGGTCGAGCGAAAGCATATATTTGTTGTCCATAGCGGCTATTCCTCCTTATAATAGAAGCATCGGATCTTTTCTATTTAGCTACAGGCAGGGTATTTTCCCTGCTTCTTTTTTTATGGGTGAAAACTTCTATATCGTCAATGCGATTGGGAACGCGCCCGGTCTGTCACCAGACGTTCTTTGCCAGTCGCACTTGCTGCATTCGATTTTTTGCTGGCAGCGCCTACGGCTATGGCGATGACCATAAATACAGCCAAGCCTACAACCCCTGTCAAGCTGTGATCAGTGAACGTCCATTTGTAAAAGAACGCGCCGCCCACTGCTCCGATGATCGGACCGACAACCGGAATCCACGCATATCCCCAGTTGGAATGACCTTTGCCATGAATCGGCAGCAGGGCGTGCGCGATGCGCGGCCCCAGGTCGCGGGCAGGGTTGATCGCGTAACCAGTCGTTCCGCCGAGAGACAAGCCGATTGCCACGATGAGGAAACCGACGACAAACGGATTCAATCCTTCTGCAAATTTATTCGCTCCAATCGCCAGAAGACCAAGCACGAGGAAGAAAGTACCTAAAATTTCGCTAAACAAGTTGGCTACTGTGTTTGGAATCGCTGGACCTGTGGCAAAAATCCCCAATTTGGCTGCTGCGTCATCTGTTTCGCGCCAATGCGGGTAGTAAAAAATCCAGACGAAAGTCGCTCCCATAAATGCCCCGATCAGTTGCGCGATGACGTAGCCCGGCACCTGCTCCCACGGAAATTGACCGATGCTGGCCAGTGCGATCGTAAGCGCCGGATTGAGATGCGCGCCGCTAATGCTGCCTACGGCGTAAGCACCGCATGCGACTGCAAGACCCCAGCCGAGCGTGATGACAATCCAGCCTCCATTTTGCGAGTATGCCTTTTTCAAGCTTTGGCCGGCGCATACACCTGCCCCCAAAATGATCAGGATCATCGTCCCGATCAACTCTCCTACGTAAACAGACATGTCCCTTACCCCCTTATTTGGAAAACACCTTGTTCCAAGAGACTGCACATCGCGTCGCGGGCAACCCAATTTCGAAGCGCTTACATTTCGCCCAACTCCTTTGCGTCGTTTATGGAGAAAACAAAAAAGCCAATACTCGCAAAAATGCAGGGCGCTGCCCTCTTTTTGCAAATATTAGCTGATCTCCCAATCTCCACAGCACTATTAACTTATGTCCTACTATATAGTGGACATATAAAATCTGTCAAGAATCCGTTTTCTTTTCAATCGCAGCTTTTTTGGTTCATGGCTGGCTTTGCGCTTCGCACTGCGGCTTGCAGCCTTTTCGCCCCACGCTTTCCGCCCTTAGAAAGCCCGGCAGAAAAAACAGGGGATAGATCAGCAAAAACAAGTTCGGCAACCACCACGACCAGTCGAAGTCAGCCTTGAACGCCCAAAAGGCGATCGCCTGCAAGCCGGAGCACGATGTGAGCACGAGCGAAACGATGGCGAGCGGCTTCCAGCTGTCGCTCCCCCTCCGGTAGCTGTAGAGGCTCGCGAACCCCGTGAGCGAAACCAGCATATCCAGAGGAAAAAAGGACAAGTTCCACGCCACTAGGTTCGGATCGCGATAATCCTGGTACATGTACTCCGCAGGCAACAGCCCGAAAAACACAATCGCCCAGTAGACGATGAAAGCCACATCCGTCAGCCAGAAAAACCAGAACAGCTTGGGCTTCGCTCTGCTCATTTAGCCGTCAATCCTCCGTCCTGCTGCGCTTTTGCAGGCTCTTGGGCATGTGCGCCGTCACCGAGATTCAGCAGGACGCAGCCCGCAATAATCAACCCGACCGCCACCATCTTTTTCACGGTAAAGGCATCCTTGAAGATGATGACACCGATCAGGGCAATAATCGCCGTGCCCAGCCCGGACCAGATCGCATAGGCAGTGCCCACCTCCATCTCTTTGAGCGCGAGGCTCAACGAGGAAAAGCACAGCACGTAAAAAACAAACATCAACACAGTAGGGATCGGCTTGCTCAGCCCTTCCGACAGCTTCATGGAAGTCGTTCCCGCTACCTCCAGCAAAATCGCCAGCAGCAAATACACCCAACTCATTCTCCCTGATCCCCTTTCTCCGCTGACGAAGCCAGCACACCGCCGAGCAAAATATCGATAATCGCGTCCAACGCTTCCGCGATTGTCATCTGGTAGCTGGCTGACAATTGTTGGTCAATCAACTGTTCGAGCGCACCTGTGTACATCAAAATCAGGATGGGCAGCTGAACGCGGCGGAACACGCCTGCCTCGATGCCTTGCTCCAAAAGCACGCGGACATGCTCCCACTCTTCTTGGTAAACCTCTTCAATCATTTGCCACTGCGCAGGATAATAGCGCTTCAACTCGTACCAGACGCGCAAGTCCGTCCTGGAAAATCCGCCCGGCACCAAAGCCAGCAGCTCGCGCATTTTTTCCTGCAAACCGAGGTTTGGATCGTACAAAATCCGGTCTTCTTCGGCCTTCAATTCCTCGATGCTATCCGCAATGATCCTCTCGATGAGCGCTTCCTTGGAGGGAAAACTTGCGTACAGCGTCTTTGTGCTGATTCCCGCCCGGCGAGCCAAATCGGCCATCGTAAAACGGATGCCTCTCGTTTCGATTTCCTGCTGGGCGCATTGTAAAATTCGCTCTTGCATGTTCAGGAAAGCTCCTCTCGAAAACTCAGGAAAATATTTTGTTTTCTATATTTTCCTGTGACTACAACAAGTAGCATACTTGCCTGCTTCCTTGTTGTCAACTTGTCAACTGTCGCCAAACCACGCCTGGCACAAAGCTGCAATTCCCGGTTCGATCTGGTCGAGGGCAATGCCTGAGAAGCCGAGGAAAAATTCTTTGGGCATGTCCGCAGGCGGCTTGAGCCATGTAAAAGCCGCAGAAGACGCCCGCACTCCCGCCTGAATCGCCAGCCGTTTCAGCTCTTCTTCCGACCGCTCGCTGTAGACGCGCAGCAATACGTGGAATCCGGCATCTGCTCCGATCACAGCAGCCCGCTCGCCAAAATGCTTTTGAACGGCTGCCAGCAGGGCATCGTGCTTTTTCCGGTACAGGCTGCGCATTTTGCGGACGTGCTTTTCCAGATGGCCGTTTTGCATGAATGCTTCCATCGCGCGTTGATGCAGCCGCGACGCTGACTGCTCCAGCAAAGTGTCGCGCAGCAAGGTGTAGTAGACATCCAGCAAGGAGCTTGGCAAAACGATGTACCAGATGCCGAGCGCAGGCGCCATGACTTGCGCGAAGCCGCCCATGTAGATGACATTATTTTGCGGCAACAGCCCTTGCAGCGCAGGAATCGGCCTGCCGTGGTAGCGAAACTCGCCGTCGTAGTCGTCTTCGATGATGTACCCGTTGACGTTTTGCGCCCACTCCAACAGCTGCAACCGCTTGGAGACAGGCATGATCATCCCGCGCGGATATTGGTGCGAGGGAGAAACGACGGCGAGCCGCACCTGCGACTCGTACAGCTCGGAAACATCGATCCCGTCCTCCGTGAGTGAAATCGGCACCGTCTCATATCCATGCTGGCGGAATGTATTGGCATAGAGCAGGTAGCCCGGATTTTCCACGCCGATGCGCTCCAACTGCGGCTTGAGCATCAGACAGATGAGCGAAAGCAGCCCGAACTGATCGGCTCCAACGACGATTTGATCCGGCGAACAGGTTACTCCGCGATACCTGTGCAAATAATCGGCGATTTGCCGACGCAGCCCCGGCTCGCCCTGCGGATCTCCATAGAACAAATCTTCTTCCCGCGCCGGGCACAGTAGTTGATTGTACAATCGGCGCCAGAGCGTGTACGGAAAAAGAGAAAAATCGTTTTGCGACATATGAAAATCGTATTGGTAGTTTCGTGCATCACGCACAGTCGGTCGGTTCCATCCTAAGTGTTCATGCTGCCTTTTTTCTTTTGGCGAAAATTCGGGATCGGGCAGCTTTTCCACGAAGTAGCCGCTGCGCGGTCTGCTCTGAATGAATCCTTCGGCGAGCAACTGCTGGTAGGCCATTTCTACAGGTGTCGTGCTCAGGCCAAGCGAATCTGCCAGCTTGCGGACGGAAGGAAGGCGAACTTTTTCCGCCAGTCTGCCCGCAATGATTTCGTTTTTGATATACGTGTACAGCTGCACATATTGCGGCTCGTTTGTCGCTTCGTTCCATTTGGGTGTCAACAGCAGCATCGTGTATGCTCCCTCATCTGTCCTTTTGTTTTTTAGCAAACTGTGCATTTTCAAGTATACACTTGTCCACTATGCTGTTAAAAAGCGAATCTGGCAAGGAGGACAGCAAACATGTCTACTCATAACGAATACAGCGCCCCCGTCCGTTTTCTGGTGGGAAAACGCGTCTATCTCCGCCCTCTTGGACAGGACGATGTGGACTTTTACTATCATTCGCTCTACAGCAGCGATACACGCAAATTGACAGGCACGCAAAAGCACTTTACCCGCGAGCAAATCGAGCAATATTTTGAGAGCAAAAGGCACGATTCTACCAGCGTGCTGCTTGCGATCGCCTTGTGCGAAAACGATGAGGTGATTGGCGACGTTCAGCTCGGCGATATCGATCCTTTCAACCGCAACGCCTACATTCGCATTGCCATCCATCAACCCGCCTACCAGAGCAAAGGCTACGGCAGTGAAGCGCTGCTGTTGATGCTCGACTACGGGTTTGGCATTCTCAATCTGCACCGGATCGAGCTGAACGTTTTCGCCTACAATGAGCGGGCGATCCACACTTATGAAAAGCTCGGCTTCCAGCACGAAGGCGTGCAGCGTCAAGCGCTCTATTACAACCACGCTTATCACGATTCGATCCTGATGTCCATGCTGGCTGAGGAGTATCGGGGGAGATATGTTAAATAAAACGGCAAGACCCTCCAATCAGAGGGTCTGTTTTTCATTAAACGGTCATGAGCGTTTTTTAGCGGCTGTTTTGTTTTGTGCAGGATTCATCTACTTGCTGTTGAAACGTGAAAAGATCGTAAATATTATAAAATCAAGCGTATCTGGCAGAAAAGGAGCTTTTATGAAAAGGAACTTCCTTGTCTCTATCTTTTTGACGCTGCTTCTTCTGACTCAACTGAGCGGATGCAGTAACGAAGCAGCCTCTTTTCAACAAACCGACAGTGCTGTGACGGAAGTGGGGGAAGCACTAACCTTTGTCTTTGACTCAAAAGAATATGATTTACCCATCAATCAAATTCAAGTCCTGCAAGATTATTTGAACGAGTACACCCCCGAAGAGCAACGGATTGAAATTGATCGGATTGTCGTCAAGCCACTCTGGTCGGGAACAAACGGGTTGTTTGCCGATGTGGCCTACGCCTGCGGCACTAAATTATGCAGTCATATTCTGGTCCACCTACAAGGCGACAATGTCAAAAGTCTTCCGTTAGAACCTTCCAGCATCTTTCAGCAAGCGATTTTATCGCCTGACGAAAAGTACGCAGCGATCCTCCTTGGCAGAAACGAGGGGAATGAAGTGATTCGGCATCATCTGTCGATCATCGATTTGAGGAAGCTGGAGCTGCTTCCGATCCACAAAGCCGAGGAAAAACTGCAACCGCTGCTATCACCGGAGTCTTTTGAGCTGCCCATCACGGATTTGGCATGGGTCGACGGGCACACGCTGGAAATATCGGTACCGATGCTGACTGATTTTTCGTACGAAGCGGTCGCCAAATGGTTCAAGGAAGACGGGCCAGTAACGAAGCTTCGTTTTGACATAGAAAACTGAGAAAAGGCCTCCCCCGGTTTGGGAAGGAGGCTGGTTTTTTTATCGGAAAGCTACACTTTTTAGCTAATGCTTCTGCTGATCCCGTAGTCGCTGTTTACCTGATAGCTGCTGTTTTACCCAGTAGCTACTGCTTACCGATAGCTGCTGCTTTCCCGACAGAGCCTACCATTATTGCGCTATTTACATTTCTTCCTGCTCATCCGACCAATCCAAAAACCCGGACAAAAGGCTCTCCTGCTCCACCGCATTTCCCTGCATTTTCGCTTGCAGGCGGTGGATCCGTTTTTGGTAGGCGGCTGCTTCTGCTTGGGTACGGTTTCGCAGCAAGGTGCCCCGCTTTTTCCACTGCTCGTAAGCTTGCCGCGTATAGCGCAATGCTTTTTCCGCATCGCCCAGTTGATGCTCGCACAGCTTCGCCGCCTCGATGTACACCTCTTCCGGGACGTAGCCGGACGACGCTATGCACGCTTCCCAGACCGTCAACGCTTGCTGCCAGTTCTTTTGCTTTTTGTACAAATGGCCGATGGCGAGCTTGGCCCGGTTGCTCCAGACATGGTCGCTATCCGCAACCAGGCGGTAGCCCGCCATGGCCGCTTCCTGGTCCCCCAGTGCATCGTACCATCTGGCAATTTCAAATCGTTCCGCAACAGAAATGTCGTTGCCCGGCTGATCTGTCAACAGCCGGGTCATGTGAATGTACAGCGTGATCAGCGAAAGAACGTCTGTCTCGTTGTGCCGCAGCACCCCTTCGATCACGTCAGGGTCTTGCGAATGCAAAAAGTCAAAGTACCGTACAGGAGCCAAAAAGCCTGGCAAATCATCTTCGCGAAAAACGTCCAGCTTTTCCTGCTCGATGATTCCCAAGCGACACGATTCCAGCTCAGCCTTCCACAGCCTTCTGGCTCCGTGCAGCAAGTCGAGATGACCGAACGTCGGCAAGGCGGGAACCTGATCGCGCACCAGCGTATGCCTCGTCCGCACCTGCGGCCAGTCAAACGATTTCCCGTTGAACGTCACCAGATGCGAAGACTTTTGCGCCTGTTCGAGAAACGACTGGTACAGAGTCGCTTCCGCATACGGAGCCGGAAGGAAATGCTGGCGGACAATAACTTCTTCCCCTTCCAGACGACTGTAACCAAGCAAAAAGACGGCATTCCCGGCGCCGCCGGACAGCCCGGTTGTCTCCGTATCAAAAAACAGCAACTCGTCCGCTTTTTTGCCCGCTGCGGACAATGGATGCTCTCTGCCGGAAGCTTCCCAGATAGCGATTGCCTCGTTCAACTGGGAAAAAGTGTACGCCCCGTGGCGTTGCCCGATCGGATAGCGAACCTCGCGAATCATGACATGCTCGTCTTCCCAAAAGTAGGGGAACGCCTGCATTCTGCTCCATTTGTCTGCAAAAGGAATCGGCAGTTTCCCTGCTTGTGCGGGAATGGCAGAAAGTGATTCTGAGTCAGCGGGACTTGATGCGGTAACTTCTTCCTCTGCGGACATCTTAGTCGTTTTTGGTGCTCTGGCTGATTCTTCGGTCGTTTCGAACGCTCCAGCTACTTCAGCCGATGCCTTAGCCGCAACGGACACTCTGGTTGCCTCTGCTGACACCTCGGCTGTTTCGAGCACTCCGTCTGCTTTGGCCGACACCTCGGCTGTTTCGAGCACTCCGTCTGCTTTGGCCGCCAATCCCGCAGCCGACTGCCCCTGCGCTTCCTCAGCTGCCCTCGCTGCGGCGGACGACGCCCTTTTTTCCGAATCCAGCGCCATATGTCCCTTCATCCGTTGCAGCTTGGATTTAAGAGACATATGTGCTTCCTCCCTGAGCGATGCGCAGCAAGGTCATCGCCAGCTCCTTGCTGCCGTCATCAGTCGCCCCTACGCAGGAAGGACAGCCGGATGTACACGGACAAAAGCTGATCAGCTGCTGCGCCTGCGTGAGAATCGTCTCCATTTCCTTGTACACTTGCTCGGATAGCCCGATGCCGCCCGGATAGCGGTCGTACAGGAAAATCGTCGGCTCTTGAGAATGCACAGCCTTGCGCTGGGGAATCACATGCAAGTCCATCGGGTCACACATGACAAAAAGTGGCGCTACGTGCTGCAATACGTGGGCCAGTCCAACCAGCCCCCGCTCCACGTCCTCCGTCCCGATCTCTGCAAGCAGCGAGTCGGAAAAACCGATCCACGCTGCGTTCGTGTGCAGCTCCTCCTCAGGCAAATGAATCGGCCCCGAACCGATATTTTCATGCGTCTCAAACTTGATTTTCTTGAAAATCGTCGCCATGGCGTGCACCGAGACTTCGCCGTAGGCAACGACACTCTGCCCGTGGTGGCGCGTCTGGTCCTGCTCCAGCACTTTCAGCTGCACCGCCAGATTGGCGTCTGTATAATAGTCGACCTGCACTTCCCGGACGTACGCTTTCTTTTCCTCGTAGTCCAGCTTTTCCACCTGGTACTGCGTTCCCTGGTGCAAATAAATCGCTTCGTCATGCAAAAGCGTCATCGAGCTGAACCGGTCCATTTCCCCGATGACCCGCTCGTTGCCGCGTTCGCTAATATCGATGATGACCACGTTTTCCTGGGATGCCGAGCGCAGACTGATGTTGTGTGCTGGGAATGAATCGTTCATCCAGAACCATTTGCCGCGAGAGTAGTGCAGCACTTGCTCCTCAGTCAAAAATTCCAGCACTTCCGTGATTTCCGCGCGACCGAACGTATCCCCTTTGCTAAAAGGCAGCTCGTACGCCGCGCATTTCAGATGATCGACCAAAATAATCAGGTTGTCAGGGTTGATCCGTGCCGTCTCCGGACTCCGATCGAAAAAATACTCGGGGTGGGCGATCACGTATTGATCCAGCGGAGTCGAGCTGCCGACCATAATGACCGCCGACTCTCCTTGCCGTCTGCCTGCCCGTCCCGCCTGCTGCCACGTACTCGCCACCGAGCCTGGATACCCGGTAATGACGCACGCCTGGAGCTGCCCGATGTCCACCCCAAGCTCCAGCGCATTCGTGCTAACAACTCCCATGATGTCGCCATTGCGCAGGCCGCGCTCAATCTCCCTGCGCTGACTAGGCAAATAGCCGCCGCGATATCCTTGAATCGTTTTCGGGCCGAGCTTGCGCTTGATCAGCTCCTGCAAATACGTCAGCAAAATTTCCACCCGGACACGGCTGCGCGCAAACAAAATCGTCTGGATGCCATTGGTCAAAAACTGCTCGGTAATATCCCGCGCCTCCAATGTGGCGCTTCGCCGGATGTTCAGCTGACGGTTGACCACTGGCGGATTGTAGAACACAAAATGCTTGATTCCCGACGGCGCGCCGTTGTTATCGACCAGCTCTACCTGCTCCTCTGTCAACGCTTCCGCCAGCTCTCGCGGATTGGCGATCGTAGCCGACGTGCAGATGAATTGCGGCGTGCTGCCGTAAAAGGCGCAAATCCGTTTCAGGCGGCGAATCACGTTGGCGACGTGGCTTCCAAAGACGCCGCGGTATGTATGCAGTTCGTCGATGACGATGTATTTCAAATGCTCGAAAAAAGAAACCCATTTGGTGTGATGGGGCAAAATGGCTGAATGCAGCATGTCCGGGTTGGTGATGACGATGTTGCCCGCTTTGCGCACCATTTGCCGGATGTTGGCAGGAGTGTCGCCATCGTACGTCTCCGACTTGATGGCCAGCCCCATTTCGCCAATCAGCTCGTGCAGCTCCGCTTTCTGGTCCTGGGCGAGCGCTTTGGTCGGAAACAGGTAAAGCGCGCGGGCTTGTGTGTCTTCGGCCAGCGTCTGCAAAATCGGCAGATGGTAGCACATGCTTTTCCCCGATGCAGTCGGCGTGACAGCCACGATATGCTTGCCTCCGCGCACATGGCGAAACGACGTCTCCTGGTGCGTGTACAAAGAACTGATCCCTCTTCGCGTCAGCGCATCCTGAATACGCGCATCCATCTCCTGCGGAAACGGAACCGCTTTGGCCTCGCGTGCCGGAATCACCCGCCAGTGGGCGATATTGTCCCGAAAACGCTCGTCTGTTTTCAACTGCTCCAAAATACTTGCCATATCTTTTTTCATCTTCACCAGGCTCACCTTCTTGCCCTTATTCTACGAATGGACGTTCGGGATGTAAACCCCTATAGCTGTTTTGGCCGAAGCGACTTTCGCGAGAAACATGCAGGCAGGACGGGATGCTCTCCCCCTTGGCCCGCGCAAAAGAAAAAGCTGCCAGATAAGCCTGGCAGCTTCTGTTCTTGCATCCTTATTTCTTCGCCTTGCCGAGAATCTCGAAAATGACTTCGGCGTTGTGCGTATTGTCGATCAGTCCGGCAAATTGCTCTTTGCCTGGGCCGTAAGCGTATACGTTGACATCTTCTCCCGTATGTCCGCCTGTTGTCCAGCCAGTGAAGGTGCGCTTGTCAAAAATCGCTTCGATGGCGTTGTCGATATCCACCTGCTTTTTGGTGGCAGCCGCTTTGTTCACGGAAGCAATTTCTTCCGGAGTCAGTTGCAAATCAATGTACTTTTTCAGCGTTTCTTCTACGTTTGCGCCTTTGGCGATTTCGGCAGAAATGAAATCTGGGGTGCGCTTCGCCGCTTTGATCGGTCCTACCAGGAAGTTGTACTCCTCTTTCGCCCCTACAGACAAGCCGCCTGTGGAGTGGTCTGCCGTTGCGACAACCAGTGTGTTGCCGTCTTTTTTCGCGAAATCGATCGCTGCTTTGAACGCTTTTTCAAAGTCTTCCATCTCGCTCATCGCGGCAACGATGTCGTTGTCGTGACCAGCCCAGTCAATCTGGCTTCCTTCTACCATCAGGAAGAAGCCGTCCTTGTTTTTGTTCAGTCGCTCGATTGCCGCTTTCGTCATGTCCTCCAGCGAAGGAGACTTCTCCGTGCGGTCGATCATTTTGTCCATTCCGCCTGTTGCGAACAAGCCGAGAATTTTGTCATTTTTGTCGCTCAAAAGCTCTTGTTTGGTCGTGACGTAGCTGTAGCCGTCTTTCTTAAACTCTTCCGTCAAGTTGCGATCTTTGCGTACAAAGTTGTTCAGACCGCCGCCGAGCAACACGTCGACGGAATGCTTGCCGTCGATTCGCAGATCGTAGTAGTCGTTTGCGATCGCGTCCATGTTTTTGCGGCTCTCATCGTGCGCACCAAAAGCCGCAGGGGTCGCATGCGTAATCTCCGAGGTAGCTACCAGTCCAGTAGATTTCCCTACTTTTTTGGCCCGTTCCAGCACCGTCTCTACTTCCGATTTGTCGTTGTCGACCGCAATCGCGTTGTTGTACGTCTTCACGCCGGAAGACATGGCAGTCGCCGCAGAAGCCGAGTCGGTGATGTTTTGCTTTTCGTCCTCGGCATAAGTCATTTGCGCCCCGACCAAATATTTGTCAAACTCGGTCGGCTCCATCACAGTAGTCTTCGGGTCGTCTTTCATGTAGCGGTAAGCAGTTGTATAGGACGTACCCATGCCGTCACCGATCAGGAAGATAATGTTTTTAACTTGGGCGTTGCCCGCTTTATTTTCTGCCGCCTTGACCAGACCGGAAGTGCCGCCAAACAGCGCCGTCGTCAGGGCCAGAGAAGAGATGACAGCTACTGGGACAAGCTTTTTCGGGAATGTACGAAACATTTTGTACCTCCTGCAAATAGGAATGTTCATAAGCATGTCACCAATCATAGTCTTCTTCTGTTGAGATAGGACGGGCTTTGTGTAAAGAAATGTAAGGGATTGGTAAAGGCTGCGTTAACAAATGGGTAGTGCCTGGTCTTGGCGAAAACGCCGCTGTTGTCCCGGCTGTCGGCAGACCCACGGCTTCCCGCGCCCCTTTTTATGCGTGGTCTACGGCAGCGAAAAAGCCTCCTCGAATGCCCGCTCGACCTGCCCGGCCTCCCGCGAGACGGCGAACAGCGCGAATCTGTCTTTTGTTTTCCACACATGCTCTTCCACGAGAGTCGCCTCGTCCGGACGATAGTCGCTGAATTTGACCAGTTGCGCCTCGATGCGTTTTTGCACGTTTTCCTTGATCGCCCCGAGATCAGCCGCGTCCTTCACCTGCAAGACGAGAATTTCGTCTGCCCGCACATTCGACTGTGACGTTAGCAGCATAAAGCCCTCGACCTCCTCTGGCGCGATGTGGTAAAGCTTTTGCAGCTTGGCCGCATCGCCTTGCTTCAACTCGGATACGTTCACGGCTTGGCTGATATGTTCGGCGATTTCCTCTATCGTCGGGGCAGCTTCCTCGCGCTCCGCATCGGAGCATCCGGCAGTTGCCATCACCAGCGCGGCGCAGGCAAACAGTGCCGCCAGCCACTTCCGGGCGCCTTTGCCCCAGATCAAACTTGTCATTGCTTTTCCCTCCCGTTTATTGCCCTTGTCCTGCCAAAGCGAGGATGGACGGATCTTCCGCAAACGTCTGCACATTGTAGAGCAGCAGCATGTCGCTGTACTGCTGCTCGCGGGCGAGCCGGGAAACATCTCCCTCGTAATAGCGCAGGTCGACGACGGCGATTTCCGCAAAGTGCGGCACGAGAAATGGCAGCAGGCTGTTGGCATACGAGTCTTTGACGACGAGCAGCTTCCTTTTCGCCTGATTGTCCGAGCGAATGTGGAGCAGGCCGTGGTTGCCGCCGAGAAAGACGGCGTACTTGTCTTTGCGCTTGAGCTGATCCAGCTCGTACAACGAATGGGACTGCCGCTGTTCGTCCACGAACTCGACGCTGTACGTTTGCGCCGCGCGCGGAACATACAGTTCGATGCTGTCCGGCTGCACATGTCTGTAGCCGCTTTTGGAATAGAGCGAGCCGTAAAACGCGTCCGACCCTGTCTCTATCCGAAAGTCTTCCTCGTTCTGCGGTTCCAGGCCCATTTGCCTTGCCAACGTCTGGTAGGCATAAAAAGCGCCCTTCGTCGTCCAGTGATGGTCTGTCTTGTAAAAAATCGCCTGTTTTCGCTGCGCAGCCAGCGCCGGATACACATCTACAAACGCAATTCTCTCGTCCAGAAGCTGCCTGATCTCGTCCCGGTAGACAAGCTCTCCGCTGCCGGAGACGTAAAGCGGCAGCTTGTCGGCCAGCACGCTTTGCGCCGTCGGGACGAGCATCACGTATGTGCGCAGGCTGGGCACTGCATCAGCAAACGCATGGATCGCCGCGGCTTTCGCCTCTGCGTCGCCGGACGCGGGCGGCGTGAATTTTTGCAGCAAAAATCCGTCCCGCCCCAGGTAAACGCCATGCCGCTCCACTTTGCCCAGCACGCTCTCCACCTCCGAGCGCAGCCCGACCCAAAACTCACGGGCCGCAAACTGGTCGGCGACGTACTTCTCCACCTCGGTCGCGAGCTTTCCTGTGACCAAGCTGTGCACGGAAAACATCGGGAGCTGCTTCAAGCTGCGATTTTCCGCTTCGGAAAACGACTGGTCGGGCGCGAGCAGGTTCCAGCCGAGAATCCCGCCGGTAAAAGCGACCAATAGCAGGGCGACCAGAGGCCCTTCCCACGGATTGGCTTTGTTCACAATCACCACATCCTTCAAAAACGAAAATATAAGAATGGATTGTACGTCTCATCGACCAAAAAAGCCGTAGACAGCAGCAACAGCCCGATATGCACGGCCGCCGCCACAGCCCCGCCCAGCAAGTGCCGCCTGTCTCTGAGCAGCGCTGCTGCCTTTTCTGGAAGCGGCGTCGAGCAAATTGCCAGCACAAGCAGCAAGAGCCAATTCGTCGACCAGTAGTAGAGCGCCTGGTTGTCCATGAAGCCTTGTCCCGCAAAGCCGAACATCGCCCGCAGGAACTGCCAGGCCACAGGCAGGCTCGCGCATTCGAAAAATACCCAGCCGATCAGCACGACCACAAGCGTGTAGACGTACCCGACAGCGGCATGCACCTTTTGCAACAAGCGCAGGAGCAACCATTTTTCCAGGATGATGAACAGCCCGAAATACACCCCCCAGATGACGAAGTTCCAGCTTGCCCCATGCCAAAGTCCGGTCAAAAACCAGACGGCCAGCAAATTCGCAGACTGCCGCAACAGCCCCGCGCGGTTGCCGCCAAGCGGAATGTACACGTACTCCCGGAACCAGCTCCCTAGCGAAATGTGCCATCTGCGCCAAAACTCCGAAATGCTTTTGGACATGTACGGATAGCGAAAGTTTCCCATAAAGTCAAAGCCGAACATTTTCCCCAGTCCGCGCGCCATATCCGAGTAGCCGCTGAAGTCAAAGTAAATCTGGAAGGCAAAGGCGACGATGCCGAGCCAGGCGAGAAAAGTCGTCAGCTCGTCGGGCGGCGTCGCTTTCACGTCAGACCACAGCAGCCCGATGTTATTGGCGAGCAGCACTTTTTTCGCCAGTCCTCTGACCAACAGCGCTGCCCCTTCGCCGAATTGCCCGAATGTCACCGTGCGGGCGACAAGTTGCCTCGCGATCTCGCCGTATTGAATGATCGGTCCCGCCACGAGCTGCGGAAACATCGCCACGTACAGCCCGAAGGACAGCATGTTTTTTTGCGCGGCTACCTTGCCCCGGTACACGTCCACGATGTAGGACATTGTCTGAAACGTATAAAAGGAAATGCCGACAGGCAGCGGCAGCTCTGGCACAGACAACGAAAGCCCCAGCCACTGGTTGAGGTTGTCTGCGACAAACCCGGCGTACTTGAAAAACCCGAGCACCCCCAAGCTCCCGGCGAGCGAGAACAAGAGAATCGCCCTGGCTACTCCCCTTCGCTCCCTGAACTTGTCGAGCAATAAACCATTGGCATAATCAAACGCCGTGGAAGCGAGCATGAGAAACACGTACACAGGCTCGCCCCATGCGTAAAACACCAGGCTTGCCGCGAACAACACCGCATTTTTCAGCCGCGCAGGCGCTATATAATAAAGCAGCAATGTAAGCGGCAAAAAGTAAAAGAAAAACAACAGACTGCTAAAAACCAACGCTCGTTCCCTCCCTGCCCGCAACGCTCGGCAGACGCGCCTGTCAGTTCAGGCGGTCTTTCAAGTAATCGAGCAGCAGCCTGTAGTATTTGCCCTTGAAGTGAATCCCGTCTGTATCGTACAAGTCTTCGTTGCCAGCAACCAGCGGAGACACGTCGACGAACTCCACGCCGTGCTTGGCCGCCAGCTCCTGCAACCCTTTGTTGTACGCTGCAATGTTGCGATAGCGCGGCTCCTGTTTCTCTGCCTCCGCCGTTACGGGAGTCACGGACAAGATCGTCAGCTTCGCCTGGGGCAGCTTTTCCTTGAGACTGTCGATCAGCTTGGCGTAATGCTTGTACGAATAGCTCACGGGATCGTCTGTCGGCCAGAGGATGTCATCTGATCCCAATTGGATGAAAATACGCTCAGGCTTGCGCTTGGCGATCTCCTCGACATCCTCCAGCGCAAATTCAGCCGTTTTGCCTGCCCCTGCCGCTACATTCGCCTCATCCAAAACATCGTGGAAGGACAAGCCTTCCGTGATCGAATCGCCGAGAAATACGCTTGTTTGAAACAACGACCGATACGTCGGCTCCGCTGTCTGCCCTGCGGCTGTTCCCGCGCTTCCTCGCTCGGCAGGCTTGGGCTGCTCTGCCTGTTGATTTCCGCATGCGGCAAGCGACAACCCGATGCTCCCTGCCAACAACATGACCAAAGCTTGTTTTTTCATGATTCTCTCCCTCTCTTTTTGAAAATGACGCGCAATGCGCAATGCAATGCTTGCCTTGTCTACCCAAAGAGCGTACAGGGCCGAGATCAAGATCAGATGCAGAACAAATCGACGCGGCGTAAAAAATGGATAAAAACGACCAGAACAAAAAAGCGCAGAAACGTGTTCTGCGCTTGAATGCTATTCGTTTTTCGGGAGCAGGAAGAAAAACTCGACGCCTTCCTCCGTATTGCACACGCCGAACGGCACGTCATGCAGCTCCAATATTTTTTTGCAAATAGCCAGCCCGAGTCCGGTTCCTCCCGTGGAACGCTGGCGGGACGGCTCTCCGCGGTAAAAGCGATCCCAGATTTTTTCCAGTTGTTCCTCGGGAATACGGCTGCCTTTGTTTTCGATGCTGACTCGTGCCATCCGGCCCTCGTCGCGGATGGACACGACGACGACTTCCCCTTCCGGCGTATAGCGAATGGCATTGGTCAGGAAATTGACGACGACTTGCTCGATGCGCAGTTGATTGGCGACTGCCACAACAGGCACAAGCTGTTTGTGCAGATGCAGTTGTTTGCCCTCGATGTCCGGGCGCAGCTTGTCGCAAACCTGCTCGATCACCTCGTGCAGCGCAAACGGCTCCCGCTGCATCTTGTACGTTCCTGATTCGTACTTCGCCAGTTCCAGCATGTCGATGATCAGCAAGTCCATCCTGTTCACTTCTTTTTCCATCGCCTCGAAGTAGTAGTCCTTTTTATGGCTCGCGACCCCGTCCTTGACGATCGACAGACAGCTCTGGATTACCGACAGCGGCGTTTTCAGCTCATGCGATACGCCTGCGATAAATTCCTTGCGCGTATGCTCCAGCTGCTTTTCTTTTTCGATATCCTGTTGAAGCTGCTCGATGTAGGCGTGCAGCCGCTCCGAGAGCTGGTTGATGCTGCGCGAGAGGTCGCCGATCTCGTCATGGGAGACGACGGGAATTTTCTCGGAGAAATCAAGGCTGGCCATCTTTTTCGTCGTCTGGTTGATCGCAAGCAGCGGACGGGCAATTTGCTTCGAATAGTAGAAGGAACTGAGCAGAATGAGCAGGAGCACAAACAGGATGAGATACACGTAGTAATCCTCGATCATGCTGATCGCCTCATCTACAGGCTGCAACGATGTCATGGCAAAAAGGTAAATCGGCTGCTCGTTCGCGTAATGCACAGGCTGGACGAACAATTGGTACGAGATCGCGTTTTCTGCGACCTGATACGTCAGCGGTCCTGCTGGCTTCGCCTTTTCCGGATTCACCAGCAAGTCCGCCTGAAACTGCTTGATCCGGTCGACAAAGGCCGGATTGCTGTACAAAAAGCGCGGCGTTTCCCCCTGGTCCGGGAGGTGCGCCTGCGTGATGGTCCCGTAGAGCAGCCTATTTGGAAATTCTTCGCTCTTCTCGGCTGGATTGGGGTTTTTCGAGATGATCTCGTGCTCTTTTTTCACAAAATATTTATTCTCGAACCAGACTTTGTCGTACTCCACTTCGAGCCGATACGGAACCAGCTCCTCGCCGCTCTGAAACACATCGATGGCGACCATCTCGCCCGGACGCAGGAAGCGGCTACGCTGGTACAGGTCTTCTGCGTTCAAGAGGCCGTACAGCGGAAGGACCAATGTCCGATTGGCAAAAGGGTTGCCCTTTTCCGGGAACAGCCTGACTTCGACGGAAAAATCGGCCGCATCGCGAATGTTGCCGAGCTGATCGAGCGTGGTGACCCATGTGTTGTGCTGGCGGTAAAACTGTTGCTCCAGTTGCCGGACAGCTTCGATATCGTTGCGCTTTTGGGCGTACTCCTGCTCAAACGCCTGCAAGCTTGCCTGCACGTCCGCGACTTTTTGGTTGATGTAAAACTGCTTGAAAAAAACGGTCTGTCCCACGTAAATCACGGCGAGGATCAGGACGCACAAAGCAGTCGTCCAGATGAACAGCTTGGTGACAACACTGCTTTTCATGCCCGCTCCTCGAACTTGTACCCGGACCGGACAACGGTGACGATACAGGACGCCTTCTCTTCCAGCTTGGCGCGCAAATTGCGAATGTGGCTGTTCACGGTGCGATCGTCTCCGGCAAAGTCATACCCCCATATTTTCGTAATCAACTGCTCCCGGGACACAATCATGCCTTTATGCTTCAGCAAATAAGCGAGGATTTCAAACTCCGTGTGCGTCAAATCAACCTGCTTCTCCCCGATTGCCACTGTGCGCGAAGAAAAGTCGATCGTGATGCCGCTGCCAGACAGGCGCTCGCCCGCCGGAGCCAAAAAAGCCTCTCTCTCCAGCAGCCGTTTGGCCCGCGCCAGCAAAACAGGCGGGCTGTACGGTTTGGTGACGTAATCGTCAGCGCCCAGCTCAAACCCGAAGAGCGTGTCATCCTCGTCAGCGCGAGCCGTCAGCATAATAATCGGCACACGGGATATTTTGCGGATGCGCTGGCAGACCGACCAGCCGTCCAGCTCCGGCAGCATGATGTCCAAAATTATCAGGTGGACGTCATGCGCCTGAAACAGCGCCAGCGCTTCTTTGCCGTCTGCCGCTTCCAGCACCGCATAGCCTTCGTTTTCGAAGTAATCCTTCATGATTTCCCGCAAAATCGGTTCGTCTTCGACTATCAGGATGTTTTTGTTCATGTCTGTTCTCCCCGTGTCATGTTTACCTGACATGGCTCAACCTTCCGCTGCCATCAGCGCTGACAAGTGATGAATCAGCACGCGCTCTACCTTCGGCCCGTCCAGGCGCTGCGGTTCGAGATAGGCGTGCAGCGCAAGCCCGTCGACCAAGGCGTAGAGCCGCTCTGTCTCCATTTCCTTGTCGATGTTCGCAGGCAGCAGTCCGGACTGCTCGGCATAGTCCATAAGCTTTTGCAAGCCGGGGTAAATGCCGTCATACTGCGCGTCCAATCCGCCCGGCTTATGGCGAAAATAGGCGGTAAAGGCGAACCAGACCTCCATTTCCGCCATCTTTTCCTGATTGGTAGGCACAAGCTCCAAAATCGTTTTGATAAACTTCTCTCTCGGCGGCAAATCAAGCGAAATAATCTCGCGGATGCGAGCCGTCGCCCTCTCCTTCACGAGCTTCATCGAATACGCCAGCAGCTCATCCTGCGTGCTGAAATAATGCCGCAGCGCACCTAGCGACAGCCCTGCCTCTGCCGCGATATTGCGAACCGTCGCTCCCTCCATTCCCCGCTCGCTGATGACCCGCCAGGTCGCTTCGGCTATTTGTTCTCTTCGTTTTTCGTGATCGATTTGTTTTGGCATAGCTGTATTTTACCAAGCCCGAACGGGACGAGCAATTAAACAATACACTTGTATTAAATAAAAACAGGTGATAAAATCTTTTTACAATACATCTGTATTAAAAAGGAGAGCGTGAACGTGAACTGGATCGCGTGGATGATCGTTGCCTGTGAAATTGGTTTTTGGGTCGTGATTGCCCTCGGATTGGCCGTGCGGTATGGCTTGGGAAAAGAGCGGCTGGGGCTTTTCATCCTGGCGCTGACTCCCGTGGTCGACCTCGTTTTGCTGGCCGTGACCAGTGTGGACTTGTACCGGGGCGCGACTGCGACCATGGCTCATGCGCTGGCTGCTGTCTATATCGGCGTGTCGATCGCTTTTGGCAAAGGCATGATTCGCTGGGCGGACGACAAGTTTTTGTCCTATGTAAAAAAGCAGCCACTGGCGAAAAAGCCGAAGCTGTACGGGATGGCTTACGCCAGGTCGTATGCCAAAGGCTGGTTCAAGCACGTCTTCGCCTACCTCATCGGGGCGGGGCTGCTGCTCGCGATGATCTTTTTTGTCGGGGATGCCTCGCGGACCGGGGCTTTGGAGCAGGCGATACTGCAATGGGCGGTCGTGCTCGGCATTGACCTTTTGATTACCGTCAGCTTTTTCGTCTGGCCCAAACGGAGCAAAAGCGCCAGCTCGTGACCGTAAAGATATAACCGTCCACGCCCAGGCAAAAGCCAAAGCCGGGCTGGCACAAATACGATGATGCAGGGACAGCGAAACCAGTGTGCGCGCGGCACTGAGACGCTGTTCCTTTTTGACATAAAAGCCACGCCAATGTCCGGCCGGAGCTTTTGGATGCGCTGCGCAAGCAAAAATGGCCTGTCGGCAAATACCCCGGATACGGCTACGCTCCGGACAGAAGATAGAAAACCAGCTTCCCTTACCAGATGCCAAACGATTCAGGCTCCACCTTGCCGATCTTGTCCACGCTGGTTTTATCCAGTTCCATCATCAGTTTGGCGAATGTTTCGATTTGCTCGTACATCAGCTCTCCGTCGATTTTGTCTGCCTCGGCATGATCCGGGGCCGTGCACAAATAATCCGGGCCAGGGATGAGCGACACTGTCGGAATCCCTTCCTGAAAAAGCGGCTGGCCTTCGCCAAAATAAATGCGATTGCGCGGGCGCAACAAGACTGTCCGCACCTTTTTCCGTCCCTGCAAAGCTTGCAAGTACAACGCCGCAAGCTCTTTGTTCGCTGTATAAACCAGCTCCGGCGCAATACGGCCTGTCGGCAAAAAGTCTGTCTTGTCCCGATTGTCGCTCCATTCCATGCAGCCCAAATGCTCCAGGGTCAGCCCTGCCACCGCAAGGGCGTGGCCCTCTTTGCCGTCCCACAGCTCAGGATGATCGCGCAACCAGCGGGATGTCGCCTGACGATGGTTCAGTCCGAATTGCTCAAGCTGGAAGTGACCCGTCACGAATACAAACAACATCGTTCGTTCGGGCTTCTCCGCTTGATTCCGCAAAAAATGCATCATAGCCAGCATGCCCAGGCCGCCATTTTCCTCGATTCCATTCGGCCCATCCGTATGCGTGTTGACCAGGATGACCTCCTTGTCCGTTTTTCCGGGAACGACTGCATAAATCGTCTCGCTCGCAGCCTGTTCCTGCAAACTGGCGGACAACGTCAACCTCGCTCTCTTCTTTTTCGAGATGCCTTCCAGTAGAGCTTCTCTCGCTTCGCGATCGACCCACACGCCGGGAAGCCCCTGATAGTCATTGCCAAAAGGCAAGTATTGGTCACGCGCATTTGCCGTGGATATATTTCGCCAAACGCCAATCACTGCCAAGGCGCCTGCTTCTTTCGCTTTTTTCAAATCCGGCACGCCAAGAAACGACTGCAAGACCGGATTTTGCAGGAAAAAAGACAGCTTCGCGTCGTCGGGAAACACGTCGCGCTGTTTCATCAAAAGTGTCGTGGGCAAAGGCCACACCGCTACCTCGACGACTGCAACCTTTCCCCGCGCATGCTTGTAGCTGCCTTTTCCTTTGCCGCAATAGACAAGCTCTCCTTCTATTCCTTGCGAAGAAGTCATGCCTGAATACGGATAAATCGAGGCGACGCGGATTTCTTGCTCCGTTCCGTCAGCCGCCAACAGGTGCAGGCTTGCTTGCTCTGCCTCCCACTTTTGAAAGTAGTGCCGATCTGTTTCAACTTGATAGCTGATGGCCGTGATTTGTTCCCGCAAAAATTCGATAAAACGCTGATGCGCAGCCGTCCCCGTCAACCTCGGCCCGAGCTGGTTCATGTACGCTTGCCAACCTGCGATTGTCGCGCGATCAGGCAATCCTGCCAAAGACTTGTTCACAAGCACTTCCTCCTTTATGCGCTCTCCGCAAGGTCAGGCTTCAAACAAGCTCTTTGACACGGGCACTGGAAATCCCTTCCACAAAACAAAAAATCCGCCGATGATTGGCGGATGAAAGTGGGCTGTGTACGTGCACGAATCAGCTGAATCTGGACTATCCGTTGAGAATGCCCATGGATTGGATATGCTGCTTCGTTTCCTCTGTCCCGCATTCGTAAATGGCGCGGTATATTTGCGTCAAACAATCGTCGTACAGATCGTTTTCCGCGTCAAAATGATACGGGACAGCCAGGGCATGCCCGCGGATGAACGTGTCAAATTCCGTTTCTGTCCTTTGCTCAAACAAGCTTTTCAAAGCGTGTACTTGCAAGTCTGTCGCCTCGATTTCGAACTCGTAGGCAGAATCGCCCTGATTTTCCATGATTGTCCCTGCCTGAACCGAGACGTAATATCTTTTTTTGTCCATTGTTACTCTCGCCTCCCGAACGCTAGTATACGAGTACGGAAATCAGCAATATCGCGAGCAGCACCGCAAACGCTCCCAGGTAAAACAGCATCCCGACATTCCCGAGTACCTTGTGCTTGACGGTTGTTTCGCTGATGTTGTTGTCCAGTTCTTTCGTCTCCTGGCGTTTGGCGTAGCGTATGGTCCAAAACAGCCCGATCAAAAAAAGCAGGCCAAAAATAGCATAGTAAATCCCTGGGTAGTGGAGCATTCCTTCCCCCCGCTTCCTCTTCTGATGATTATCTATAGTTTGCGGGGTAAGGCTTTTTTTATTCACCGGAATCCGGGTATGCTCCGCGTCGATTCAGCTTGCGCCTACACGCCGATCATTTCTGGAGATTCAGACTTCTTTTTGCGCTCGCACCATTTGCGCAATCCCTTGGGCCAACCGCCGGATTTCTTCTTCCGTATTGTAAGGAGCAATCCCGGCCCGAATCCACCCGCCCTTGTCGGCAAGTCCGGCCAGCTCAGCGAGACGCGAGGCGTAAAAATCGCCGCTCGCGATAAACACGCTATGTTCCTCTGCCATTCGCAAGCACGCTTCTTCCGGGTCGATCCCTTCCAAGCGAAAGGCAATCGTCGGTGTTTTTGGCACATGCGCACCAGCCTGGAACAGCTTCACGCCTGCTGTTTGTTGCAGCTCGCTTCGCAAGATGTCAGCCAGATGGTTTTCATACTTTTCCAGCCGGGAAAAAGCGTCCGCCAGCCGTTCGCGGCGGTTGGCACCTGTTCCGAGCGAAGCGATGAAGTCAATCGCCGGGGCGATGCCCGCGATTCCTTCGTGGTTTTGCGTTCCCGTCTCCAGCTTGTCAGGAATGTAGCCCGGCGCTGGAGCGAGTTTGTACGTTTTCAATGACTCGAACAGCGATTGGCGGATGACGGCTATCCCCACATGCGGGCCAAAAAATTTGTAGGCGGAGCACAGCAAAATGTCTGCGCCGAGCTGCTTGCAACTGATCGCCATATGCGGCGCGGCGTGGACGGCATCCACCGCGACGACAGCGCCGACTCTTCGCGCAGCGCGAGCGATCCGCGCCACGTCGTTGATCGTGCCGACCGCATTGGATGCCAATCCGACTGCTACGAGTCGGGTTTTTTCGGTCAAAAGCGTATCCAGCTCCTCGGTGGCAAGCGTCAACGTCTCTGGATCGGCTTTGAGCCACCGGACGAGCACCCCACGGTCCAACGCAGCGGTCAGCCACGGATCGACATTCGCCCGGTGGTCCAGCTCGGAAAGGATGATCTCATCTCCTGGCTGCCAGGAACGGGAAAGCGCTCGCGCGATGGCAAAAGCCAAGGTCGTCATATTCGCGCCAAAAGCGACTTCCTCCGGTGCGGCGTCCAGCAAATCGGCAACCGCTTGCCTGGCGTCGGCAATGATCGCTTCTGTTTCCCGGCTGGTAGGAAACGCTCCGTGCAGATTGGCTCCGCCGTTCTCCATATACCGGAAGATGGCTTGCATGGACGCTGCCACAACTTGCGAGCCGCCCGGCCCATCGAGATAGGCGACGGGCTTGGCGTGGTACGTGCGCTGCAAGGCGGGAAACTGCTCGCGAATTTCTTGCACAGGAAAAGCAGAGGTACGTGTCACTGGCTTTGCCCCCTTTCCAGTCTGCAAATTATTTCCGCCACTTTTGTCTCGGAGGCATGTAGGTCAGCCTGCTTTGCTTGACGCCCATGGCGATCAGGCTTTCCAGCATTTTCGCCGAGGCAAACGACGGATCGATGACAGGCACTTCGTAGCCGTGTTGTTTCAGCCGTTCCTGGAGCGAGGCGGCGACGCCAAGCATTCCCGTGCAGCCAAGCACGAGTCCGTGCGCCTTGTCATCCTCAATCGCCCGCACCATTTCCGCGAACAAGGCGTCTTCCATTTTCGCCTTGTCCACCAAATCCAGCACCGGAATGTCCACATAGCGGACAGATGCGAGCTTGCTGTTGACCCCTGTCGTTTTGCTGACGTTTTCAATCATGTGAATCACATGCGGGAGTACGGTTACAACCGAAAAGCTTTTTCCCAGCATGCTGGCGATGAGCATGGACGACTCCCCTGCTCCCACGACCGGGATGCTTACGACCTCGCGTGCAGCCTTCACGCCCGGATCGGCAAAGCACAAGCTGATGACGCCGGAGCAGCCCTCCTGTTCCGCAGCAATCGCCTTTTCCAGCAGATTCGGGATGCAGAGAGCCTCGTCGTACTCGCCTTCTACGGACGCCGGCCCGTAGTCCAGGTGGCACACGTCTACTTCGACCTGTTTCCCCACATATTGCGCAAACTCCTGCTGCACCTCTTGGTTAAACGTATCCATAATCGTGGGCAATATCACTCTGATCTTCATCCGTCATCCCTCTTTTTTAGTGATGTAGGTTGTTCAGAAGCTTAGTTGCTGTCGCTCGTTTGCAAAACCCCGGCCAGTGTGCCCGCCGCTTTTACCCGGATGCGTGTGGCATTGCCGAGATAAGCGAGCGGAATATCTTCAAATTCCACAATCTCCACCGTCGCTGGATCGGCGCCAGCGGCAATCGCTTCCTCTACGGCAATGCTTTTTGCCTGCTCCAACGTCTCTGCCCGGCCTTTTTCATCCAGGGAAAAGACGCGATCAATCTGTCCGCTGATCTGGGCGATAGCCGCTCCAATCGCGTTGGCAACGCCAGAGTTTTCCGGGCGGATGATCTGCGAAGCGCCTTTGAGCGTATCTGGCAACAAAATGCTGCCGCCCCCGACGAGAATGACCGGCACTGGCTCGCTGCTCGTCTTCATCTTGTCGATCGCTTCCTCGACCATCTCGACCATGCGGCTGTACACCTGTTCAAGCAATGTCCGATCCAGATGCGCTACCTTTTGGGCATCTCCGAGGTTTGCTTTGCCCAGGGCAATGACGACATCTGTCGTCGTCAGCGTATCGCCGCCAAACGCCAGCCCTTTTTGCGGCAGCCGATACCCGACGCTGTCAGGACCGACTGAAAATTGCCCGTCAGCCTGCACGCGGACAATCGTCCCGCCGCCGAGGCCAATCGAGATCAGGTCAGGCATGCGGAAATTCGTCCGTGCGCCGCCGATCTCGACCGCCAGCGAGGACTCGCGCGGAAAAGAATTGACCAGGACGCCGATGTCTGTCGTCGTTCCGCCCACATCCACGACCAGCGCGTTTTCCAGCCCGGACAAGTAGGAAGCGCCGCGAATGCTGTTCGTCGGCCCGCAGCCAATCGTCAGGATCGGGTACTTCATCGCGTACTCGATGCTCATCAATGTTCCGTCGTTCTGCCCGAAAAAGACGCGTGCCTCCACCTGCTCTGCCTTGAGCGCACTCAAAAAGCCCAAAGCCGTTGATTTTGCCACGTTTACAATCGCCGCGTTCAGGATAGTCGCATTTTCCCGCTCCAACAAGCCGACGCTGCCGATTTCATAGGAAAGCGAGATCGGCACGTCATCCCCGAGTACATCGCGGAAAATTTCCGCTGCACGCAGCTCGTGTTCTTTCGATACTGGCGAAAAGACGGAGGTCACCGCTACCGAATCGACTTTGCCTTTGATTTCGCCCGCGATTGCATACAAATGGGCTTCATCCAGCTTGACGATCTCTCTGCCGTCAAATTCATGCCCGCCTGCCACGATGTAGACCCGTTTGCCCAAGTGTCCGCGCAGGTCATCCGGCACGCCTACCAGCGGCTTGATCGCCAGCGTCGCCGGTGCTCCGATGCGAATGACGGCAATCTCGTTCAAATGCTTCCGCTCCACAATCGCGTTGGTGCAATGGGTCGTGCCGAGCATCGCGTACGTGATCTGCTCGCGCGGAACGCCCGAGAGCGCGATCACTTCGCGCATCGCCGCGTAAATCCCGGAACTGACGTCTTCTGTCGTCGAGCATTTCGTCTGGGCCAACACCTGGTAATCTTTGTCCAAAAGAACAGCGTCTGTATGGGTTCCGCCTACGTCGATTCCAATCCGGTACGTCATTTTGCAACACTTCCTTTCCCGACCAGCTCTTCCACCGGAACGTAGTCCGTGTCATAGCGGAAGTAGCGCGGCCCCACTGTTTGAATACCTTTTTCCGTGCGCCATTTCGGGTGGCATGGCATGCCGATGACGACGACACGCGCCCCGTAGCGCAAGCCTTCTGTCGTGATTGGCAAACCTGTCTCCGAGTCGACGACCGCGATCAGGTCGGGAGTGACACAAAGCAGACGCTCTCCCGATTTCGCCAGCAAATGTTCGTTTTGGAAGCGCAGCTCGACCGTCTGGCCTTTGTATTCGCGCAATCCTTCGATATGGGCTGTGCCAAGCGCCCAACCGCCCTCTGTTTTGCGGTGGACGTCCACGACTTTTCCGGCGAACAACTCAAAGCCGTTCGTCAGCTTCAAAACTTCTTGCACCGGGTCAAGATTGGCTTCCTTGGACAAGCGGATGGCGCGGCCGATTTGTTCTTCCAGGCTCAAAATGTCGTGGATGCCGCTATCCTTCAAATTTTTTCCCGACATCGGATAAATCGCGGAGGTCGCCGCGCCGCCTTTTTGCACCGTAACGCTTCTGGCAATCCGCTCTGTCCACGCATTGTCGATCGTGTCCATAATCGTCACATTGCCCTTCTCGTCCGCCAGCACCATCGGCGTAGCAGAGATGCCATCGAGATAAAACGTCGTCATTTGCAGCTCCGGGAAGGCGCGGCCCATGCCGTCCGCATCAATGACAGGCAAGCCGAGCTGAGCGGCCAAAGCCAGCGGAAGCATCGAGTTAATGCCCCCCGCTTCAATCGGATAAGTCGCGAATACTTCTTTTCCGATGTACTTTTCCAGCGCTTTGAATGTTTGGGAAATCTCGTGCCCGGAAGGTATTTTCTCAACCAAAACGGTCGGCGCGCCCATCCCCCCTGACGCCACCACCAGCGCATCGTCCGGGACTTCATCAATAGACAGCAGCGTAATCGGCCCGTGTTCCTCTACAGCTTGCAGGGCCATCAGCTTGCCGATGTACGGATCGCCGCCCCCTCCTGTGCCCAATAAAGCTGCACCGACAGCGATGTCTTCAATTTCTTGCTTACCGATTTTTCTCACGATAATCTCTCCTTTTCTGCAAATGTCAGCCAGCGCGGTTCAAATCTGATTTCGTCAGCTTGGCGTCTGGTGCGGAGCCAAACAGCTTCATGCCCAAGTAGTAGACGATCCCGCTGGCAACGAGCGAATTGATTGACGGGATGCCCCAGTCAAACAAGTAGCCTGTGAAAAAGCCAAGCGCCCACGCCGCAAGCGCAACTGGATTCATCGATTCGCAAGTGTCAGGCAAGGCGCCTCGCTTGCGGCTCTCCTCCAAGACGGCCCGGCTGCGCTTCAAAATGAAGTAGTCGACGACCATGATCCCCGCAATCGGCGGCACCCACACCCCGAGAAAAATCAGGAAGTTGACGAACTGATCCAAAATGCCAAGCACAGACAGCACAGTCCCTACGACACCGACGACCAACGTAATGAAGCCGCGATTGACGTTTTTGCCAAAAATCGAGTCGATAAAATTGGTGATCCCGAGCGATGCCGAGTACAAGTTGATATCGTTGATCTTGACCGTGGCAAACACGACTGTGGCTGCGCCGAGCCAGCCGGACGTCTGCAAGGCAATCGTCACGACGTCGCTGCTTTGGACCGCATGCGCCATGAGCACGGCAATCAGGTTGATTCCGATTTCCCCGATCACAACCGAGATCAAGGTGGACCAGAGGACATCCTTGCCGCTTCGGCAATACCGCGTCATATCGGGAGTGAGTACCGCACCGACCATGAAGCTGCCAGCCACCATCGTCGCCGCTGTGCCCAATGTCAAGGCTGGTCCCGGAGCAGCCGACGCGATCAACTCGCTGAGCGAGTGATTTTCAAACACGTTGTAAATCCCGTAGGCAACCGCGAGCAAAAAGCCTGGCACCGCGATTTTGGCTGTCAACCCGAGCCATTTGAAGCCGAAAACGACGATTGCGGTCACGAACAGCCCCGTCAACGTGGCTGACAGCGGAAAGCCAAGCGCCCCACCCAACGCATCGTTCAGCCCTTGACCGAAGATCGAGTTTTGCACCCCGAACCAGCCAATCGTCGCCACGGCGATCACCAAACCGATCATGCTGGAGCCGTACTTGCCGAATCCGGTCCATCTGGTCAGCATGCTCGTGGACAGCCCTTCCCGCATGCCCGCGATCCCGATCAAAAACGTAATGACCTCCAGCAAAATACATCCCAGCAAGCTCGCCAGTGCCGCATCCCAGAACGTCATTCCGTATCCGAGCGCCGCCCCCAAAATAAACTGACTCAATGATGTAAAAGCCCCGATGCGAATGACCAGGATTTCCCACATCGGCACCCGCGCCTCTTTTGGCACGCGCGTGAGCGAGAAATCGTCTGCCATCTTGGAATGACCCGCCATCACATTCACCCTCCTTCATGTTGTTTGTGTGCCTATCCATCTAATAAGGGAATAAGTGCGAAAAAAGTGTTGCCCGTTGCCCAAAAGTCTTTGTCAGCCTTGCTTCATGCAGCCCTCGCTTTCCTCGATAATGTTGCGGCAGCTCCTTTGACGAATCAGGGATAGAATTTTGTATTATCTGAAAATTTTATAAAAGCAAATCCCATGCCAACCCGTTTTCGCTTATACGCACAAAAAAACAGATGCGAGCTACATTCGCTGCATCTGTTTTTATCATATTTGTAAAAATATAGTTGAAAATTTCGGGAGCAGTCTGGAAAAGCAGCGAAGCTCTCCTTGATGACAAACCGTTATTTCTCTTCATTTCTCATACTTTCTCACATTTTCGCAGTTTTATCACTTTGAGAAAATCGCTTGTGCGAAAAAACGGGGAACGGCCAAGCCCCGCCAGCCGCTTCCTGTCAGCTCTTATCGCTCTCTCCGCTTTTACCGCCTCTGCCCGATCGCCTTCACCCTCATGCGCAAGGCGCGCGTCGGCATATACGAAAGCGGGATCGTCTCTGCCGACTGCACAAACACCGTCTCCGGCACAGCCCCAGCCTGGATCGCAGATCGGATCGCCTCCGCTTTTGCCACCTCGATGATCTGTTCCCGCTTTCCTTCCCCCACCAGCCAGTAAATCCGGTCGACGCTGCCGCTGACGGGCGCTATACATGCGCCAATCGCGCTGGCATGAGGATAAGCAGGCGGGTGAACCACCTCAGACCACGGGTATTTGAAAAAGGCAGCCAAGGCTTCGCTCTCTTGCCCGACGAACACGATCGGAAGCGGCTCGAAGCGCGGCTGAAAACGCTGGATCGCGTGATAGACCGCATCCAGCAAATCATCGTCGACCGCCTCATGCCCGTCGCGCGCAATCAGCGCCGTATCCGGCATCTGCAAATTGAGGCGGATTCCCACCAGCTTTTGATTGCGCCTGCTTTCTTTGGGAAAGCCGCCTTCCAGCACACCGACGCAAACCTTTTCCCGGCTCACATCGACGACGATACAGTCATTCATCCGGGTCAAAAGCGCGGCGCCGCGGAAGCTGTCCGAGATTCTGGCGCCAAACGTGCGGATCGGGTGGCGCAAAGCCGATTCGTACGTGAGCAATGAGCCGTCGCTCTGCGTCAAAAAAATCTCCGCCGCAAGCTTTTGCCTGTCGAGCAGCTCCCGCAAGCCTGACAGCGAGTCGTGCGTAAGCTTTGACAGAGCGGCATTGAGAATCGTCGCGTTTTCCCTTTCCAAAAAGCCGATGCTGCCCAGTTCATGCGACAGAGCCACGGGCCGCTCCTCGCCGCAAATCTCCCTGACCCATTCTGCCACCTGGATTTCATGCGCATGACTGACAGGGGAAAAAGTTCCCGTTATGGCAAAAGCTTCTGCCTGTCCAGCATCCAGGTCGCGCAGCTCCCGCTCGACTTCCGCCCGCGTCAGTTGGCGCAAAGAAACACTTCCATCCAGCTCATGTCCGCCGTATACGTGACAAGAGCTCAGACCGATTGCCTCCTGCAACCGGACAGGGGCACCGTACAGCGGAGGAATCATGCTTTTCGCCTGGCCGATGCGTATGGAGCATACTTTTGCCAGCTTCTTTCCTTCGCGCAGCGCATTTTCAAAGTAGTCCGTCCCGATAATGACATCCGCGATCTGGCTGCTCCACGCTTTGTTTTCCCGCAAGATGGCCTGCAAAACTTCCGCGATGCCGGACAGCATGTCCGGTGAGGTGCGCACCTTGGCAGTCGCGACAATCGCTGCATTTTCATCCATCAGCACGGCATCTGTGTGCAAACCGCTGACGTCAATTCCCAAGCGCAGCATCGCTCACCCGCTCCCTTCCTCGGAAAACCGCTGTTCCACCGGCACGTAGCTGTCTCCTACCCCGAAGTTCCACGGCCCCACGAAATCGAGCATCTTGGGGTGACGGAGGATGATCGGGCACGGGATGGCGATCACCCAGACTTTCATCTGCTTTTCCAATTCGTCGATCATGAGCGGAAGACCGCTGTCTGCTTCCAAAATGCAAATCAGGTCGGGCACAGTGGCAACAATCCGCTCTCCTTGTCTCGCCAGCAAGTATTCACTCTGAAACTCGATCTCGACCTGTTCCGTATGGTGAAAGCCGCTTCCTTCCACCAGCAGCTCTCCGCGCAAAAAGCCGTCCTGCAAATAACGTTGCAGCTCGACGATCCTGCCTTCGATCAGCTTGCAAGGCTTGCCGTAGATCGAGTTTTGCAGTTCCGCCGCCAGACTGCTGTAGACGCGCTGCACGCTGCTTCCTGCCGCCAGTACGCTTTCGCCAATTCGCTTGCACACGGAAAACGTATGATGGATCGCGGCTTCCTGCAACAGCTTGCCTGTCATGGGAAAGCTCGCCAAGGCTACCGAACCGCCCATGTTCGTCATGGAAATCCGCGCCGCCCGCTCGATTTCAATCGTGGACGGATGCAAGTAGCGCTGGCACTTGCCGTTGTCGGCACAGATGATGAACGGCCTGGCTTCGGCTCCAAAAGCGTGAAACGTCGTCATCTGGCACTCGGGAAAAGCCCGGCCCATCCCGTCTGCATCGACCAGCGGCAAGCCCGTCAGCGCTGCCGCCAGTATCGGCGTGATCGCATTGATGCCCCCGATTTCCAGAGCGATCAGCGCCCTTGCCTTGATCTGCTTCTCTTCTTCCAGCAGCCGAAGCGCCATGATCAGCTCATGCCCTGACATCATTTTTTCGTAATGGACAGCGGGCGAGCCCATCATCGACATCGAGACGACCCATGCATCGTCTTGCAGCTCGAAAGGAGAGAGCAGCCGGACCGGGCCGTTGTCGTGAATGGCCTGCTTCGCCATGATTTGCAAAACGGTCGTGTCGCCAGCTCCTCCAGAGCCGAGAAACATCGCTCCGCACGCGATCGAGTCCACGTCTTTTTCCTCCAGATACATGCCACTCTCCACTCCCTCTCGTTGAATATCCTCATGCCCTTGTCAGCGTGGGAGAAGCCTACTTGCGATTGATTTTTTGCAGGCGTCTGTACAGGGTAGCGACGCTAATGCCCAAAAACTCCGCAGCCTTCCGCTTCCCTTCGGTGCTTTTGCCAAATTGCTGGATCGCTTGCAACAGAAGCTGTACCTCCGCTTGCTCGCTTGAATCGCCCAGTCGGATGGGTACAGCGTCTGGCGGGACAGACGCATGCGCAGACGCAGCCACGGACGGCGCTTGCGGCAGGACAGCAAGCGCTTCTTCACTGGTGCGATTCCCGCGAATGATCGCAGGCAAACTGCTGATCGTCACCAGGTCGCCGATCTCCAGGTTTACGATGTATTCCAGCGTGTTTTCCAACTCGCGAATGTTTCCCGGCCAGTGGTAGTCGATCAAACATTTCAACGCCTGGGCGGAAAAGCGCTTCGATTCCTTGCCCAGCTTGTCCGCAAACAGCTTCAAATAGTAGTGGATCAGGTCGTACAGGTCGTCTTTTCGCTCGCGCAACGGCGGTACGTGCAGCGGGATGACGTGCAAGCGGTAGTACAAGTCCTCGCGAAACTGACCGCTGACGATCATCGCGTCGAGATCCTTGTGCGTGGCTGCGATCAACCGGACATCGACAGGGATGCTTTCTGAGCCGCCCACCCGCTCGATTCGCCGCTCCTGCAGGACGCGAAGCAGCTTGGCCTGCAAAAACGGCGGCATATCGCCGATCTCATCGAGAAACAGCGTCCCGTGCAAAGCCAGCTCGAACCGCCCTGCCTTGCCGCCTTTTTTCGCTCCGGTAAAAGCCCCTTCCTCGTAGCCGAACAATTCGCTTTCCAACAAGGCTTCCGGTATCGCCGCGCAGTTGATGGCGACAAACGGCCCGCTGCGGCGCGAGCTGGCATCGTGAATCGACTGGGCGAGCACTTCCTTGCCCGTCCCGCTCTCTCCGCGAATCAGAACCGTCGAATCGCTTTTGGCAATTTTGGCTGCCGAGTCTTTCAGCGCCCGGATCGCCTCGCTGTTTCCGCGAATGTCGGCAAACGTATAGCGCGTGACATACCGCCGATTTTTTTCCTGCTCCGACTCCTTGCGCTGCTCTGTGAACTGCAAGATCGCTCCTTCCGGCTGTTGCCCGATGTACAACGGATGCAGTCGGCAGAGGCAAGGCAGGCGTTTTCCGCTCCCGTCGACAATCTCCACGGGAAAATCGCGCAGCGGCTTGCCCTTTTTCACAAAGTCGAGCAGCTTGGCAGAAGGCGCGAAAGCTTGCAAGTTTTTCGTCAAAAGGACAGCCAGGGAACGTTGCCATACGTGCTCGGCCGCATGATTGGCATGCATGACGCGACCGTTTGCATCCACAACCAGCACCGGCTGGCCGATGAACGTCAACAGCCCTTCGACTTCTTGCAGCAGCAGTTTTCTGTCCTTGCTCTCCTGTCCTGTCATCCCTGCACTCCCCGTTTGCGATATTTTCAGATTTATTATACAGAATAGCTCATGCCACTCCCGTGTTCCAGCAAAAGCCTGCACCAAGTTTTTTCCACGCAAAAAAGCACCGCCATTACGGTGCTTCAATGCTGCTTCCTTATTCCATCCGAAAAATCGGGCCTTTCGCCACAAAAGGCAGATGACTTCCTTTTGGCAGCATGAACGCATGGCTGCGCGTAATCCGCAGCCGATCGCACTCCCCGTCTGTAATGATGAGAATCGGACCATCCTTGGGAAAATCGTCGGCCTTCTCCAGCAGGTCGATGCCCGGCTGCAAAACCGTACCGCCGCGCCCCTTGACACTTACGCGATCCGCGATGTCGTCGGGCGAAAGATACCCGGCATCGTACGCTTGCGCATCGCAAAAGACGACACGGGCATACGGAACATCGCGCGCCTCGCTGTAGCTCGCAATCGCTCCCAACGCTTTTCCCAAAAGCTTCGTTCCCATCGATCCGGACGTGTCGATCACGACTCCGAACGTACGCGCCAGCTGCTCCGTCTCCATATGCGCCCAGGCCGGGCGGGCAATATCCGGCGTGGAGGATTGCCTGCGGCTGGCGCGAGCGTACGTGCGTCTCTTTTCCAATGGCGGAAAATGCTCGTCGAACCAGCGTGCCAGCTGCACATCCCACGGGATCGGCGGTTGACCCAGGGCGCGGATTTCTTCCACCAATCCTGCCGGCAAAAGCCCCCTGCCCCGCTCCTGGTGATAGATCAGACCTTGCGACATGGCACTGCGGTAAAAGTCATCCAGCGTCGTGCCCGGCCCCATTTCCCAAAAGCGCGGATCATCTCCGTCCAAAATATCGCCCATGCCAATTCCTCTGAGCGTGTACAACTTGCGGTACGTCCGCATATCCGTGACGATGCGATCGTAGATGGCTTCGGCCGACAGCCCTTTCAAATCGGGATCGTACAGCCCGCCAATCTGCGGAAACCGCCCCACTCCAAGCTCCATCAGCCATTGATTGATCACGTAGTCGCAGCTTACATTCCAGAAGTACGGGTCCCTGCCCTGACAACGCTCATGGTGGCGCAAGCCCGCGTGCAGCAGTTCATGCGCCATCACGAACTTGCATTCTTCCTCGTCCAGCCCTGCCGCCGGATTGATGAAAATCTCTCCGGCGTTCACATCGATGGCAGCCACCGATATTTGCAGGCGCTGACAGATCAGGGAGTCCTCGATAATCGTGAAATGGCTGGCCAACGAAGCAAGCAGCGGGTAGTGATTGATGAACCAGCGCTTGGCTTTTTGCGCATCCGTCAGCTTGACCGCTTCGCTGCCCAGCGCATCGGCATATCCTCCCGCCACGCTCACAGCGCTCTGGACGGCTTGGGATAGCCCGATGCCGAGAAGCCGCTCCCACTTCACGTCCCGGTTGTAGTTGTACCGCACGTATTTGTCCGTGAACAGCATATCCGGCTGTCTTTCCCCGCCTGTTCCGAACAGCTTCAAATGCTCGGGAACGCCGTGCTCGACAAACCATTCGTACAGCTCTTCCTCGCTCTTGCCGGACAGCTCCAGCTCGTAGGACATCTCGGCAGGAGGCTTCCCCAGCTTCATGTCCTTCAAAAAGCGGGTGACGTAACAATCGCAAGCGATGTTCCACAGAGCAGGATGCTTTTTTTCTACAAAGTGCCCAAACCCAAGGTGCAGCAGAGCATGGGCGAGGACGTAAATCCATTCCTCAACCTCTCCCCTGCGCTTCGCATGGACGTGTATGCTCCCGTGCTTGGTCACGACTGCCCAGCCGTTGTCCGGGCATAAATTGTGCTCCCTGCGAAACAGATCAGCGCGGGAGAACAGCGGCCCGAACATCGGATGATGCGCCAAAAACTGGACGGCCTGCTGATAGTTTTGCGTCGCGGGATCGGTGTTTGCTCTCGCTCCTTTTCCCATCGGCTACTTGCCCTTTCTGTCCAGAGCCAGGCGCGGCAAATCGCGGATGACTTCAACGACAAACCAGTCCGGCAGCCCATCCCCGTCGTCGTGGCGGGCGACGACCATCTGCGCCATCTCCAGCGAGATCGCCGAAAGATCCTTGAGCAAAGCTTTGGCCCGGTGAGCAAACCGCTTGTGCAAATCGCTTACGGAAGCTTTGTCTTGCGGCAGCTCTTTTTTGATCTGGGCGCGGAACGAATCGGCCAAAAAGTACAGCACATCCCGATCCTCAGGCGCACTCGGGAAAGAAGTCTCTCCTTCCAAAATGCGATGAAGCTGGTACTTGCCTTGCAGGTTCTTGTGAAAAGCCTTGAACTGCGCGGCATGCTGCGGCGTCAGGCAACCGTACGCGAGCACACCGACCATTTCGCTAGTCAGGCCATCGCCAAACTCATGCAGCGCGTCCGACAGCATATGCCAGGAACGCGGGGTGGAAAACGGTTCTTCCGTCTTCGGCGGCTGCGACCACAAATAATCGGGACGCACCTCCAAAAATTGCAGAACGTACGAGTGAATCCCGTTTGTATACGCCCAATTCAGCCATTGCTCGTGGGAAACCAGCAGCTGCACGTGAAACATCCGGTTGATCAGCGCCGACGACATCGGCTTGACAATCGCGCTGTCCTGGGCACGGTTTCCCGCCCCGATCACAATCGACCCTTCCGGCAGGTGGTAATCCCCGATTCTGCGCTCGTGAATCAGACTGTAAAACGCTTTTTGCACCTCTTGCGAACACGCATTCAGCTCGTCGAGAAAGAGGCAGTACGGCTCTTCCCGCGCGATTTGGGCAGGCGGGCAAAAGCGGCTTTTGCCGTCCACAATTTGCGGGACGCCGATAATATCTTCCGGTGCCAGCTGACTTCCCAAAAGGGAGACGCAGGGCAAGCCTACCTGCTGGGCAAACGCCTCAACAAGGGCGGACTTCCCGATCCCCGGCGCTCCCCAAATAAAGACGGGACGGGCCACAGCTACATTGAGCAGCACGTCCATCAGTTGATTTTGCGTTACGTTGATGGCTAGATTCATTCCAATACCTCTCTTGTTCGAATAATGTTAGCGGCAATCGACCTCTTTCCTTCGTGTATTCCATTGGCTTTAGCGACCGTCACACCACAAATATTTCCTAATTTTACAAGATGTCTGGACAGCAGGCAAGGAAAAAAGCTCGCAGCAGCGTTTATTGCCTTCACGCTGCTGCGAGCTTTTTTCGTACCTTTCGCGACTTCCTTCCGATGCGATCAAAGCGAGACGACCCCTGTCATGCCTGAGCGCAGGTTGCCTTTTGCGTTGCTCACGACAATTTTCACCGTGTACATGTTCGTTCCCGGGTCTGCTTTCGGGCTGATTCGCGCCACTTTCCCCTGGACGTGCTGCCCGATCGCCTCAATCGCCACATCGACTTGTTGCTCAGGGGAAAAACGGGCAATGTCTGTCTCGGAAACGCCGATGACGACATACAGCCGATCCGTGTTGACCACGCTCATAACGGCTGTGTTTGCATTCGCCATTTCGCCTGCCTGCACATTTTTCGTACTGATGTAGCCGCTGATCGGACTTTTCAGCGTAGCGTTATCCAACTGGTACTGGGCATTGGCTACCGCTGCTTGCGCCTTCTGCACGCTGGCCTCGTATTGGGCAATCTGCTCCTTGGTCGCCCCGTTCTTCGTTTTGTCGTACATCGCCTTCATCTGGTCGACATTGGAGGCAAGCGATTGCAGCGCCGGCTTCGTTACCCCTTGTTTGGCCAGCCTTACCTCTTCCTCGGCTCGCACGTACTGCGCTTCTGCCTGCGCCAAAGCGGTCTGCGCATCGTCCAGCCCCTGACTGGAAAGGCCGCCTTGCTCGTATAAAGCTTTGGCCCGCGCATACTTGGCTTTGGCAGATTCGTAGACGGATTTCGCCGACTGTTCGGACGCTGCAAGCTGGGAAAGCTCCTCGGGCCGCTTGCCGTTTTTCACTTCTTCATACTTGCTTGCAGCCTGTTGCCAGCCCGCTTTTGCGTACTGCAAGTCTTCCGCTCTCGGCCCTTTTTTCGCTTCCTCCCACTTCGCCTGTGCCATGGCAAGCTCCGCTTTGGCCATGCTCAAACTCGCCGCAAGCTCGACTGTCTCCATCTCCACAAGCGGAGCACCTGCTTCTACCCGGTCGCCTGTATCGTGAAGAACGGCTTTCACTCTGCCCGCTGTCTTGGGGAAAATCGTCACCTCTTCAATCCCGACCATTTTTCCGCTGAACACATGCGTCCCCGCTTCTTTCGCTGTCGCCTGCGCCCCTTGGACAGTGTCTGTCGACAATGCCACAGGCTGCACCGATCCGCAACCAGCCAGGCAGATCATTGCGACGCTTCCTGCCAATACAGCCAGCCGCTGTTTATACTTTTTCATGGGAAACCCTCCTGATAAGTGATGGGGAAAAATCGATCAATCTACGATCGCCGAACGACTCGCTTCCTGGCCTGCTTGCAGAGCGGCCTTGTTTTCTTTCACAATCAGCATGGTCAAAAACGCCGCTACCAGCACGAGAACCGCCACGAACAAACTGTCTTGCAGCGCAGCGATTGCCGCGTATTTTCGCACGAGTTGACCGAGCAATCCGACAGCCGACGAATAGGCTTCCGAAAGCGACATGCCTTTTGCCACGTACATTTGCTGCCATTGGGACAGCGTCTCCACGACGGATTGCCGCGTGGTCGTGACCTGCTCGCCCATTTGTGCCGCGTGCACCGCGCCTCTTCTGGTAAACAAGGAAATCAATCCGGCAATGCCGATCGAGGTAGCAACTTGCCGAGAAATATTCGTGATCACCGAAGCTGCGGGCACTCGTTCCGGCTCAGATACAGCCACCAGCGGAATTTGCATGGAAGTCATCAGGCACATGCCGAGTCCGATCCCGCGCAAGGCAAGCAGCCAGTGAATCGTCGACATGCTGGTGTTCAAATCGACTTGGGTTAAAAAATATCCGGGCACGATGCATAAAGCGAGACCGACGACAATCAAAGGCTTCAAACCGATGCGCGTCGCCAGCATGCCGCATATCGGCGTGACGATCCCGGAGGCAATCGCTTGCGGCAGCATCATCAGCCCGGTATCCATCGCCGTGCGACCGAGCATGTTCTCCGAATAGATCGGCAGCAGGTAAATGACGCCGAAATTGCCGACCATAATCAGACTGTTTACCAAAAGCCCGAGCGTAAACTGCCGATTGGCGAACAGCCGCACATCGACCAGCGGATGAGCCGTCGACAGCTCTCGCATCACGAACATGTACCCGCAGATCAAGGCACTCATCAGCAACGATACGATCGTAAAAGAGTCCCAGCCGTACTCCTCGCCTTTCGTCACGGCGAGCAGAAGACTCACCAGCGCTACAGCCGACCAGACAAACCCTTGCAGATCAAAAGGCTGTTTACGATTCGCTTCGCTTTCCTGCAAGCAGCGCCACACCAGAAACATCGCCAAAATGCCAAACGGAATGTTCACCGTGAAAATGAATCGCCAGTCGAGATGCTCGACGAAATAGCCGCTTAACGTCGGCCCGACAGCGGGAGCGACAAAGACCGAGATGCCGAATACTCCCATGGCTGGGCCGATTTTTTCGCGCGGGACGACGAATTGAATCATCGATTGCCCGATCGTCATCATCAGTCCGCCGCCTGCCGCCTGAATGATTCGCGCCGCGATCATCGTCCCGTTGCTGACAGCCAGACCGCACAGCAGCGAACCGAGTGTGAACAGGAACAGGCTGGCGAGATAGCTTTTTTTGATGCCGAACCGGATACCCAAAAACCCGGCCAGCGGAATGACAGCAGCCATCGTCAATGTATAGCTGGTCACGACCCATTGAATTTCCTCCGTCGACGCCCCGAACACATTCATCATTTCCGGAATCGCCACATTGACGATGCTCGTATCGAGCACAGCCATGAACGTACCAAGCACGATCGCAAACACACCCGGCCAAAAATTTTCTTGAGGACTCATCGGCTACACATCCTTATCGCACGTGGATGGACACATTGGCATTCAAACCTGGCTGAAAGTCGTACGGCCCCTCGTCAAACGTAATTTTTACAGCGATGCGCTGGGTTACTTTGGTGAAGTTTCCGCTCGCATTCACTAGCGGCAGCAAGGAAAATGTCGACTGGGTAGCTTCGCCGATGCGATTGACCGTTCCGCGGAACGTTTGCCCCGGGTATTTATCCAGCACGATATCGACCGGCTGCCCGACCTGGATATAGCCCGCTTCTGCTTCCTCCACATGCGCTTCCACGTACAGCTTCCGCTTGTCGACGACCAGCGCCAACGTGTTGCCCGCACCAATGACCTCGCCTTCCTTGGCGGCTCTTTGCAAAATCACGCCGTCGATCGGGGAACGGACCATCAAGCTGTCCACCTGGGTCGGACTTGCCGCGTTGACTTGCTCCTGTTCAGCCACGATCTCGTCTTTTTGCACCTGACTGCCGACATCGACCGTCACATGCGTCAGCTTTCCGGCCACCTTGGGGGCAATTTTGTAAATCTCGCCCGTCACGACAGCATCTTCCGTTTTGACGTAAAAATAGCTCTGGTAACCGTAGTAGCCGACTACAGCGACGACCAGCAGAAAAACGGCGGCCAAAATCAGCTTCGGATTGCGTTTTTTCTTTTCCATAACAGGTGATTGCCTCCTTGTTCGCACTCACAAACCGACTGTCGGTTTGTGAGTGGGTAAAATATCAGGCTCGCACGTTCATGCGATGCCTCGTCTCAGGCTTGCTTTTTCAAAAAGTAACGCTTCACTACTGGACGCACGAGGATGGTAGCGGCGATCCCGACGATGTTCCAAATATTGACCAGCAAAACGCCTGTTTCTCCGGAAATCATCGCGAGCGCAAACAGTACGGAGCAAACGAGCGAGAGTGCGAACACAACAGCCCAGATAAGTGTCAACCAAAAATTCGAGGCGAGAAACAGCGGATGCGTGGTGAAGCTCTCCGGCACTACTTTTTTCGCGTATTGAAGCGTAAACGGCTTTTTGATGCACAGCGACCAGATGGCTGCCAGGGCAAGAATCGCGTACATGAACAATTGGGTAAAGTCGAACAGATGAAACACAGGGAAGAACAAGGCAATCCAGAAGCCGCAAAAGAAGTAAAATACTTTGATCGCGATAATCGTCGTCACTTCCCCGAATCGCTTTTTCTGAAACAAATAGATCAGCAGGGCGAGAACGAAGCCGATGGCAAACCCGAGTGTCGGCGGCTGCACTTGAAACGCTACGATAAATGGGATCAAGTCGATAAAGATCCAGAACAAAGTCATGATCACGGTACAACTCTCCTCGTCACCTTTTTTATGAATGATGGAATCAGTCATTGCTTTCTGATCTAATAATACAAACCGACCGTCGGTTTGTAAAGCCTTTTTTCAACATTTTTTTCCTGTCATGTCTTCACGCTTTGTCTGTACTTCACCAACAAGTACCACGCAATGGCAATCGCCCCGCCAATCAGCAAAAACGTCAAGCCGTAATGCCTGACATAGACGGTGACTTTGAACCATTCTTTTTCCAGCGCTCTGCCCAAAAGCAAGAAAGTGATGCTCCACAAAAAAGCTCCCGTATAGGCAAACACCGCGAAGACGCGATACTTCATCCCGGACATCCCTGCCAAGTAAGCCGTGATGTGGCGGACACCCGGCAAAAAGTAGCCGACAATCAACAAAAAGGTGCCGTACTTGGCGAACAGCTTTTGCGTGGACTCGATCTTTTTCGGATTCAAATGCAAATATGGCCCCACTTTGAGCAAAAGCGGCAACCCCCATTTGGACGCGATCAAGTAGCTGACGGTGATGCCTGCGGCCGCTCCCAAAAAAGCGCTCAGCACGGCAAACGGCATCTGCAAAACCCCGCGCGACACAGCGTATCCGGTATACGTCATCAAGACTTCATCGGGAATCGGCAGCCCGATCACCCCAAGCGCAAGCGAAAAAAACACGCCCACATATCCGTATTTCATCACAAAAAAGTCCAGGTGCTGTTCCACGGCTACCTCCAAAAAACGTTTTCCTCTTCCATTGTATTCCCTCCTGCCTGCTTGTCATTCTTGATTTTTTTGCGAGATTCGCCCCTTTCCGCTCTCCCTTTCCGCATGAAAAAGACAGCCTCGTTCTCGCCCAAAGCGAAAAATCCGGCTGTCTTTTTGGCAATCGTTCTTTGTTTTGTCGAGCTTTTACGCGGACGGTTTTTCCTCGTCCGAATCGGTCGGTGCAGCGTTGTTTTTCTTTTTGTTGAACAGCTTTTTCACGAAGCCGCCAATCGCGCCCAACAGCACGACGATAATAATCCAACCTTTTTTGGCAAAGGCGAGAATCAGGGCGAGGAAGCCCAGCTTCTTCGCAGCGGCAACGCCCAAGCCTCCGAGAATCAAGCCAGTCAGCCCGTATTCAGCGACCTTGTCTGTCTTGGCGTCAAAATCGCTGTAGCGCTGGCCTTCTTTTACGACGAAGTTTTTCAAGATTTTTTCCCGCAATGTCTGCTTGTCCTTCGCGAGCGCTGGAACGTCCGTCACAAGAATGAAAGAAACATGGCCGGTACGCGTCAAAACTTGCAGCTTGTAGTTCAAAAACTGGGTTTTCTGCGCGGTTTCCGCAAGCATGGAGTATTCCAGTTCATGCGTCGCCGCGTTATAGGACGGCTTTACATTCCAGCCGATCACATGAAACTGCTCCTCCGGCTGTCTTTGCTTGTTCGCTTCCTCGGTGCCGTCCTTGTAGCTTTGCAGCAGTTCTTCGGCATTGATTTCGTTTTGCTCGTCGTCGCTAATATGTCCGGTGTCTTCGTATTCGATAAACAACGCCCAATTTTCGCTGTCTTCGATCGGATGGACGCTCCCGATTTCGTTCATGGTCGGGATGTCGCCATTTTCTTTCTCCATTTTGATCGTGTCGTCTTTATTGAGAAAGATCATATTTTCCGGGACTGTGAAGGAGAACTTCCCTTCCATTTCTACTTTCGTTCCGCTCTCGACAACGTTGTAGTTCCCTGCCGCACTCGCAGGCAGGACACTTCCGAACACAAACATGCTTACAACTAAAAATGATAGCCAACTTCGTCTTTTCATGCCTGACCCCTCAATCCTGTTTATTCAAGAACCTCCTCATCTTACCGGGATCATTTTCCTATTTCAAAGAGAATTTAGAAATTACAGGGAAAATTGATTCAAATTAACTGGATATAATTGGTTATTTATTTGTTTTTCCGTTACTTATTCCTCATTATCTCTAGGGCGTTTTTCACACGAAAACCCGGCTGCATTTATGCTGTTCTCCATGTGAACCACGGACGAGTCGGGTGAAGCCATGAATGATGGGAGAACATTGGGTCGTCACCATGGCGAGCGGCTTTTAGGCGGCTGTTCGATTTGGTATAAAAACGCAGCGCGGTGCAGAAAAATAGCACTATTCCCCAGACTACTCGCTTGATGACAGGAGGAGAAGCATGCTTTTTCCCGCCCGAAAAACCGTTGCCCTGATTCTCTCTCTTCTTTTTGTATGGCTGACCTTGCCGGGTGCCGCTGGCGCACAGTCCGATCAAAAGACTCCGGTGACGAAACCGCCTTTTGCCCGCCAGCTCGGGCCTTTTCTCAGCGCACAGGAAAACCTCGCTTACTCGCTCGGCGTGCAAGCTTATATTTACGGCTATCCGCTCGTCGCCTCTGCCAAAACTATGACGGAGATGACGCAGCAGCGCGCCCCGTTCAACCAGTTTTATTATGCGGACTCGCTTGCGACACCCGCCTACCGGGATATCGTCACGCCCAACTCCGATACGCTGTACATGAGCGCCTGGCTTGATTTGTCCCAAACGCCTGTCTTGCTGAGCGTGCCCGCGATACATCCAGAGGGAGGCACCGAAAGGCAAGGAAAGCAACTGGCTGCCTACTCCCGCAGGCGACTTCAATCTCGTGCTGCGCGTCTTCGCTCCCGATCCGTCCATGCTGAACAAACAGCACTCGTGGCCGGCAGTAGAAGAAACAAAGCCGTTTCAGGCGCGGTAGACAGAAGTTGAGGCACAGCAAAAAGGCACCGCCGGGTCGTTGGCGATGCCTTTCTTCTATTATATGATTTACTTCTATATAGAGGAGCTTCCTTTTACTTTTTCAGATCTTCAATGGACGTAATATCCATGTAAGTCGGAACAGCCAGACCCAGCTTGGTTCCTTCCAGATTCGGGCCGAGGTCTTCTACGTCTTTTCCGAGCTTCTCCATGTAGTCAGCATGTGTTGTTGGCAGCCAAGCTGCAACCATGCCGTCCACATCGCCGTTGGATACGCCTACCCACATCGGGCCAGCTTCTACCTGGCTCAGTTCAACTTTGTAGTTCAGCTTTTGCTCCAGAACAGTTTTCACCACATTCGTGCTGGCAATCTCGGAATCCCAGGCGACATAGGCAAGCGTCAGCTTTTGACCATTGGCTGGCTGTACGCCTTCCACCCATTTGCTCACAGTAGCTTCGTTTGCTTTCACCCACTCTGCTGCTGCCTCTTCCGGCTTTTTGCCGCCCTCGATGTCCAGCATCACTTTCTCCATGTCGGCTGGCGTCCAGGAAAATTTATCGAGGAAAGCGTACGCGCTTGGCTGTTCTTCCTTCAAGCCTTTCCGCACGACCGTATGAATTTGCTCATCTTTTCCGTAAACTCCTTTTGGGTCCTCCAAGTATTTCATTTCAAACTTGGAAAACATCCAGTGCGGCGTCCAGCCCGTCACGATAATCGGCTTCTTGTCTTTATAGGCTTGGGTCAAAGCTGCCGTCATCGCGGCACTGGAGCCTTCGACCAGCTCCCAGTCTTTTAGCTCGTAGTCTTTGAGCACTTTCTCGGTCGCTTTCATCAAGCCTGCCCCTGGGTCGATCCCGATGATTTTATGATCGACTGCGGCGCCTACACCGTTGGATGCAGCCGAACCGTTGTTGCTGCTGGTTGATCCGTTACCCTCGGAGCTGCCCGCACTTGAGCAGCCCGCCATGACCAATCCAAGTCCCAATGCGACAGCCAAACCTTTCCACGTTGCTTTTTTCATGAAAACCCCTCCTACGCTTTTTTTCTCTTTCCTACTCCTTGCGTGATGCGGTCCAGCAAAATCGCCATAATGACGATGGCAAGTCCCGCTTCGAAGCCTTCCCCGATCTTGATCTGCGTCACGGCGCGGTATACGTCGGCACCCAGTCCTTTCGCCCCAATCATCGAGGCGATGACGACCATGGACAGCGCCAGCATGATGCTCTGGTTGATCCCTGCCATGATCGTCGTTTTGGCGATCGGCAGTTGCACCTTCGTCAGCTTTTGCCAATAAGTCGAACCAAACGCCTCCGTAGCCTCGATCAAGTCCGCCGGCACCTGGCGAATCCCCAGATTGGTCAGACGAATCGTCGGCGGCATCGCGAAAATGACGGAAGCGATTACGCCCGGCACTTTCCCCAGTCCGAAGAAAAAGATCGCAGGAATCAAATACACAAACGCGGGCATCGTCTGCATGAAATCAAGCAGCGGCGTTACGACCTTTTGCACGGAATCACTTTTCGCGCACCAGATTCCCACGGGAATCCCGATAATGACGGAAATGAGTCCGGCTGTCAGCACCAGCGCAAGTGTTTCCATTGAATGCTCCCAATAACCCAAGTTTTGAATCAAAAGAAGTCCAATGAAAGTAAAAAGAGCGATAGACAGCTTGCCAGCCCGATACGCCAGCAGTGTAAGCAAGATGATAATCACCCAGAACGGCAGTCCGGTCAAAATCAGATTGAAAAAGTCGACCGTCCCGCCAATGCATGTCGAAATGAAATCGAACAAAAAGCCCAAATGTTCGTCCAGTCCATCTACAATCGTTTCTACCCAACTATCGAGGGGCAGCTTCGGAAAAAATTGATCCATCATTCATCCACCTGCCCTTCTTCATTTACCGGCAGTGGCGTTTCCTGGTTTACTTTTCCCGCTAATCCGCCCAACACGGCACCTTTTACGATGACACCCAGGAGGCGGTCATGATCGCCTGTCACTGCCACCGGAATATCCGAAAAAGCGACCAAGTCAAACAGTTCATTCAGGAGCGTTTGCGGCCCTACCTTCGGAACTTCGGTACGAAGCACCCACTCCAACGATTGGCCCTGTTCTTTTGCCTGGCTGACCGCATCTGCGGTCAAAACGCCGAGGAGCGTCTTCTTCTTGTCTACTACATACAAGCTGGATACACCGCGATCCCTCATCAACTGCAAGGCAACGCGCGGCCCTTTATCCAACGTAATCGTCTCGGCCCGCTTCATGACGTTCTCTGCGGAGAGCACCTTGGAACGATCCACGTCCTCCACGAAGCGCTCCACGTACTCGTTGGCCGGATTGGTCATAATTTCTTCCGGTGTGCCGATCTGGACGATCGCTCCGTCTTTCATCAAGGCAATCCGGTCACCGATTTTCAGCGCCTCATCGAGATCGTGCGTAATGAAGATGATCGTCTTTTGCATGGTGCTTTGCAGCTCCAGCAGTTCGTCCTGCATGTCCTTGCGAATGAGCGGGTCAAGTGCGCTGAATGCTTCGTCCATCAACAGCACATCCGGCTCATTGGCAAGTGCACGCGCCAGACCGACGCGCTGCTGCATTCCTCCGCTAAGCTGGTCAGGATAGCTCGCTTCCCAGCCGCCCAGTCCGACCAGTTCCAGCGATTGCTTCGCCTTGGCCTCGCGCTCTGCTTTGGCCATTCCTTGAATCTCCAGGCCATATGCTGCGTTTTCCAGGACGGTCCTGTGCGGAAACAGGGCAAACTTTTGAAATACCATCCCGAGCTTCTTTCTTCTGACCTGTTGCAGCTGTTCTGTGTTCATCCTGACGATATCCGTACCGTCGATCAGGATTTTGCCTTCCGTCGGTTCGATCAGTCGGTTCAAGAGTCGAACCAATGTCGATTTCCCGCTACCCGAAAGCCCCATGATGACGAAAATTTCGCCGGCGTGCACCTCAAAACTCGCTTGATTAACCCCAAGGGTAAGACCCGTTTCCTTCAATATATCTGTCTTGGCCTTCCCTTGTTTCACGAGGGGCAATGCGCGTTGGGGCTGTCGTCCAAAGATTTTGGTCAAATTCTCTACTTTGATCTTGGGCATATGGTCACCTCCAACTTTTACGCCCGTATCCGGACTGTTCTTTACCCTTACAATTGTAACCAGCCCACTTTTTTACCTCAAACTGGGTGAGGCTCGATAATCGGGCATTTTCAGCGTTCAGAAAAAACTTTACGTACTTTTCTTTCTGTATTCGCAGTTTATCTCGTATATACTGTTTGATATCTCCATTTACATTTTGCTGTAAGGAACGTACAATTCTAGTCAGGTAATATGACTAGAGGAGCTGCTTTTTTCAAAATGGATACGAATCAGGAAAGAATCCTCGAAAAGGCTCAAGAACGCGTGATTGAAACACTTGCCCGCAACATGGATTTGTACGGCATCACCATGTCGACGGGGCTCTTGTATGGCACGCTGCTGTTTCAGGACAAGTCGATGACGCTTGATGAAATGGGAGAAGCGCTGGGAATGAGCAAGACCAGCATGAGCACCGGCGTTCGCACCTTGATGGACTTAAATATGGTAGAAAAGATATGGAAAAAAGGAACTCGCAAAGACCACTACGAGGTCAATCTGGACTGGTACCAAAACTTCATCGACTTGTTTTCCGTGAAGTGGCGCCATGCCAGCGAGCAAAATGTGCACAGCCTGAAAAAGTCGCTTCAGGAGCTGCGCGCCCTCCAGCAATCCGAGGAGTTGACGGACGAGCTGCGAGAACGCGTGGAGCTTAGCATCCGCCGGATTGAAAACGGACTGGATTACTACTTGTGGCTATCGCGCCTGATCGACTCTTTTGAATCCCATGAAATTTTTCAGTTTGTGCCGAAAAAAGAAAGCGACTCGTAAAGACAGCTTTCTGACACATGCAACACAAACAGCCCCCTTCCTTGACTGGCAGCCAGCAGGATGGGGGCTGTTTTTACCTTCCGTTCGATTGTTCAAAAAAATCCGAATGATAAAACAGGCGATGTGTTACAATGGTTCTAGCGGATGCAGCCGCCTCTGGCTGTCCCGCTGCCATAAGCGAAGGAGCTGATGAAATATGAAAACAAATACGCAACGGCATGCTCATAGATCGATGAAAACAACCAAGAAAGAAACGGGGGGACTGCCCCGGTAGCCCCTGCATTTTGAGGAGGAACGTGAATGACGCAAAAAACAGCTCTGCTCATTATTGACGTACAAGTAGGGATTGTGGAAGGCCCGATCGGCCCTGTTTATCAAAAGACCTCGCTCGTTCAGACGATCAAAAAGCTGAGGGAAGACGCTTGGAAAAGAGCGATTCCCGTCCTATACGTGCAGGACACAGATGTCGCGGAGCTTGGCGCTGACGCTTACGCCATCCACCCCGAGCTTGCCCCGCTCCCGACGGAAACCGTGATTCTCAAACAAGCGACGGATGCTTTTCACGAGACCGATTTGCATGAACAACTGCAATCGCTCGGGATTACGCATCTCGTCATGACGGGCTGCAAAACGGAATTTTGCGTAGACAGCGCCTGCAAGCGAGCGACCACCTTGGGCTATGACGTCACACTCGTCAGTGACGGTCATTCCACAACCGACAACACCGTGCTGCGTGCAGAGCAAATTATCGCCCATCACAACGTATCGATGCATGGACTCGGGAACATCGGGCCGTTCATCCTCGTGCGCGATTCCACGGAAGATGTGCTTACACCTGCTCACGATACATATCGCTGATCCATCAGGCTCGTCTTTTCCGGAAGAAGCTGCCTGTCGCTCGCGATCAAAAAACGGGATGGCCCTCGCTGGCATCCCGTTTTTTACGTTTACTCGCCTTTTTGAATAATCTCCTGCACTCGTCCGACCTGGCCATTGGTCAAGCGAACCTTGATCCCGTGCGGATGCGTGCTGGAATTGGTCAAAATGTCCTTGACGATTCCCCGCGTCCGCACCCCTGTGCGCTGATCCTGCTTCAGGACGATATCCACTTCCAGTCCTGCTACGATATCTTTTCGATTTTTTCCGTTCATCGTCATCGCTTCCTCTCTTGTCTGTATAGCCTTTTCGTTCTTTGTTCCACCTATGATATAATCGACGGATAACCTTATTCACATCGGAGGAATCCATGCTTACTTTTGAACAAAAACTGGCGATTATCGAATCATTCCCGGAGTTGTCTCGCCACAACGTCTCGCTCAAACGGGTTAATTTTCACTACGAGGCAAGTCTTCACGACAAAAAGACAGTCGTTTACCATCTGCATCCGAACGGCAACGGCTTTGTGTTCGCAGCGTTTTTGAAGGGCTACCAAAAAGACGACAAAGGCTACGTAAACATTCGCGACTTCTCCGCAGACGAGCTGCGCCAAGTAATCGAAGCTTCCATCCAGTCGCTCTCCGTCAAGCGCGAGCCGCAGCAACCAGCAGCAGATGCCAGCGAACAAGTCGAACAAACCTGGGTCGACAAGCAAAACCGCACGCTGCTTTTGCAGCAAGAAGATTCCCTGTGGAATGTCTACCACGGCATGAACCTGGAAGCTTCTTTTGAGTCTTACGTGGAAGCGGCGCAATATTTGAAGGAAGAAGGCTTTTCTCTTTCGTAAACCGCTTGTAACAGAGTTGTCACGTCCTGTTTTTTTCCTGCCTCCCAGTGCAATCCTTTCGTTGGAGAACCCCTCTTAATATGGTACACTTCCACCTAGCTAGATGTACAATACCTATTATGATCTGGCCCGGCAGTCTTCGAGACTGCGCAGGGCCTTCCCGAAAACAGGGGGATAATTCGGAATGATCAAATACAGGGACACCCTTCTTTTTCAAATTCACAAACAACTGGAAGGCTGGCTCGCTCAGGAAGAGCCTGTCTCCCATGAAGAATTATACCGTTTTGTCCACTCGCTGAAGGGTACAGCCGGAACGATTGGTTTGCACGATTTATCCGAGCTTTCCCAATCCTTGCTGGAACAACTGGACAAGCTGGAGGCGAAGGATTGGCCGACACACGAGTGGAGCGATTTTTTGCGAGAGCTGATCACTCTCTGCTACGAGCATCGGCCCGAGCAAGAGATTTTATTAGAGGACCCCACATTGCCGCAAGAATCCACCTACGAAAACCAGCCTCTTTTGCTCATTCTAGATGATGATGTGACGCTTTTGATGTACCTCAAGGAATATTTGGAGAAGCAAAACTGGTCCGTCATCGCCACTGTGTATCCGCACAAGGCACTCGACTACTTCCACGACCTTAACCCGGATTGCCTGATACTCGACTTGAACATCCCGGAAACAGGCGGTTTTCAAGTCATGCAAACACTCAGCGAGAAAATTAAAAAGCAATACGTCCCGACGACGATCATCAGCATTGATTGCGACCGGGACACGCGCATGCGCGCTTTTCGTCTGGGGGCGGACGACGTCATGTGCAAGCCGCTTGACCTGGAGGAATTGACGGTTCGGCTGGAACGGCAGTTGGGCAGAAAACGCTGGATGGATAAAATCTTGTTCATCGACGAATTGACGGGTGCGTTCAACCGCAATTCTCTTACGGACACGTATCAACGGCTGCTGTCCGATTCGCTGCGAAATTCAACCCCGTTCTCGCTGGCCTTTATGGACATCGATCATTTCAAAAAGGTCAATGACACGCACGGGCACCTCGTAGGCGATGTTGTCTTGAGCCGCTTCGCCTCTTTCATCAAGACAAACTCCGGGAAGTACGACATCTTTTTCCGTTATGGCGGGGAAGAATTTTTGCTGCTCATGCCAAGAACGTCCGGACAAGATGCAAAGCTGCGCATCAAACAGCTGCTGGTCGACTTTCAGGCACTTTCTTTTGAATCGGCGGAAGGCAGCTTTTCTTTGAGCTTTTCTGCAGGAGTCGTGCAAATCGAGGATGGACAAAAGCCTCTCTCGCACTGGATAGACGCCGCTGATACCGCTTTATACGCTGCGAAAAACAACGGGCGTTGCCGGGTAGAGATGGCCAAGCGCAACGACGATCCAGATACGCGCACCGTGAGACTGAAAGTGGCGATTATCGACGACGATTCCTTGACCCGCACCTTGCTCGCCGACTGCGCTCGCGCCAGTCTGGAAGGATGGATTCATACAGACATCCGAACGTTCCACGAAGGCGCCGCCTTTTTTGAATCGTCCTGGCATCAAGGTCCGGAAGCGTACCTTGTCATTTTGGACGGCATCATGCCACACATGGACGGGCTTGATGTCCTGAGACTGATCCGCGCCCTGCCCAACAGCAAGCAGTACACGGTGCTCATGCTGACGGGACGCAGCGGCGAACAGGATATTGCCCGCGCCCTGCAACTGGGTGCTGACGACTATATGACCAAGCCTTTCAGCATAAAAGAGCTGGAAGCGCGCATCAAACGTTTGATCAAACGAATGATGTAGGAATGACATGGAGGAAGAAAAATGGCAACGATCTTATTAGCCGAAGACGAAGCAGTGCTGCGCATGCTGATCGGGGATACGCTTGAAGATGAAGGCCATCAGCTCGATATCGTCTGCGACGGTGAGGAAGCCTTGCAAAAAATTGGCCAGAATCAGTACGATTTGGTCATTCTCGATTACATGATGCCCAAGCTGACAGGTTTTGACGTCTTGACGCAGATGAAACAAATGCCTGAGAAACAGTCTGTGAAAGTGCTCATCCTGTCCGCAAAAAGCCAGCATGCCGAACAGGAAAAAATGCGCTCTGCCGGGGCGGACGACTTCATGCCCAAGCCGTTCAGCCCGCTGGAGCTGGTCCGCAAAGTGGAGGACATGCTCGCATGACTTCATTTCGAAAATACGTAAGGGAAAGCATTACCCGCCGCTTCGCCATCATGATGATTCTCTTTTTCTCGCTGATGGTCGCCGGGGCGCTGGTCGTGCAGATGCTGAACGATCAAGCCTTTACAAACTTTCAATCAGCCGCGCAAACGTCCAGACAGAAGCAGGAGCTGATTACGCAAATCTCGGAGCATACGAACCAGATTTTCTTTCGTGCCCGCGGCTATTATGCCTTTTTAAGCCCATATGAATACAATGAATTGTTCCTCGAAAAGAAAAAGCTGGAACAGTCGCTTCATGCTTTCAAGCAGCTTCCGCTCAGCAGCGAAGAACTTAAAATTGCCACATCCATCGAATCATTTGTAGACAATTTTTTCACCCGCGTCTTCCCTACCTCGTCAGGGTATGCACAGTCGGGTGATTACGAAGGTTTGCGCAAATTTTCGTCCAGCGGGGTAAACATGGAGGTCAACAATTTGATCAGCTATGCCACCCGCTATCAGCAAACGAATGAGCAGCTCATTTCGATGCAAAACCAGCAGTTGTTCCAGGAACTGTCTGCCCAAAGCTTGTGGTTCATCATTTACGTGCTGATGGCTCTTTTGGTATTGATCTGGGTAACGATCAAAACGACGCGCGATATCGGCCGACCGTTGATGCGGCTGACTGCCGATGCCAACCGCTTTTCGCTTGGGGAGACGCCGCAGTTGAACGGCTTGGAGCGTGACGATGAGATCGGCAAGCTCTCCCGCTCTCTCGACTACATGATGCGGCAAATCCAGAACAAAGAAGAGGCGCTGATGGCGCAAAACGAAGAGCTGCAAGCCCAGCAGGATGAACTCGTGATGCAGCAAGAGGAACTGACGGAAGCGCTGGAAAAAATGGCGGAGAACGAGCGTCATCTGGAGAAAAAGAACCAGTTTATTCTCGCGCTCACGAATACATTGGACAAGCAAACGCTTCTGTCGAGCATTGTATCCAACGCTGTGGACAGCATGGAGGCGGACAAAGGCGTCATTCTCGTGCTCGATGCCGATCGGGCTGTTGCCAGTTTCGGTGTGTCTCCGCAAGGAATCGAGCAGCTTTTGCAAGGGATTGAAGACGGTCCGCTCGTGCGCATCAAGGAAACGCACCAGCCGTATGTCATCAATCGCGAAAGCACCATGGGAGAGCGCGGTTTCCTCATGACCCCTTCCCGCACGTACGAGCTGTATCTGCCTGTTTTGGACTCGAACGAAGAAGTCGTGGCCTGCATCATTCTTGCCCGGATTGACCGCAAGTTCTCCGAGCATGAGCAACAGGTGGCAATCGGCTTGGCCAAACAAGTCTCGTTGTCATTGGACAAGCTCGCCATGTTCGAGGAGACAAAACGGCAACGGCAAGTCACGCAAGACATGCTCGATTCGGTGCAAGAAGGGATTCAGTTGCTCGATCTCGACGGCGGAACGCTACAGGTCAACCGCACCTTCCGCGACCTTATCGGCTTTGATAACTCGCACTCAACAGCGGATTTCAACATCGATCCGTTTCTCGCCCATTTGCAAAGCTGTACGGCGGAACCAAACCGTCTCGCCCAGTATATAAAAGCGGTCACACTGAACGAGGGAGATCCGCAGGAGGACAGCATTGTTTTCGAACTGACCTCCCCTACCAAGCGCTATATTCAGCTGTATGCCGAGCATCTGTACCGCGCGTCCCACAAATGGGGCACTCTCTTGGTCTATCGGGACATCACGAAGGAATACGAGATTGACCAGATGAAATCGGAATTTGTCAGCACAGTGAGCCATGAGTTGCGCACTCCGCTCGCCAGCGTGCTCGGTTTTGCCGAGCTTTTGCTGCACAAAGACTTGAAACCGGAAAGACAGCAGCGCTACATGACGGCTATTTATCAGGAAGCGACGAGACTGACGACCTTGATCAACGATTTTCTTGACTTGCAGCGCATGGAATCCGGCCGCCAAAGCTATGAGTTTGAAAAAGTCGAGATCGACTCCCTCGCCCGCGAAGTGTTTGGGATGTACCGTGCCCAATCTACGCCGCATTCGTTTGAGCTTGAGCTGCAAACGGAGCAAACGACCATCTGCGGAGATCGCGACAAGCTTCGCCAGGTGCTGGTCAACCTGATCAGCAATGCAGTCAAGTATTCACCGGACGGCGGAAGCATCCGCGTCGTTATTCGCGAAGCAAACCAAAAGCTGTTGATCGAGATTCACGATGAAGGGCTGGGCATCCCTGCGGAAGCTCTCCCTCATCTGTTTACCCGTTTTTATCGCGTAGACAATTCCGATCGCCGGGAGATTGGCGGTACGGGCCTCGGGCTTGCCATCGTTCAGGAGATCGTGCGCATTCACCACGGCGAGGTCACCGTTGCTTCCGAGGCTGGAAAAGGCAGTACGTTTACGGTCGCCCTTCCTTTGCCGGAGCCGGCGGTACGGGCCGAGCTGTTGGCGAACAACGCAGCCGCGGCGCTCGCTCCTTCCGGCCAGTCCAACGGAAAAGTCGTGATTATCGAGGACGACATGAATCTGGCCGAGCTTTTGCGTGAGGAACTGCTCAGCTCAGGCTTTACGGTCTATCCTTGTTCCACGGCCCAAGAGGCGCTCGCCGCCATTTCGGAGCTGCGTCCGGACGCCGTGGTCCTCGATCTGATTTTGCAAGATGGAGAAAGCGGCTGGCAGGTCATTGAAGCGATGCGGGAAAATCCCGAGCTGCAGACGATCCCGATCGTCATCTCCAGCGCTTTTGAAGAGAAGAAAAAAGCGTTTGACTTGGGGGCCAAGGGCTACTTGATCAAGCCTTACCACCCCGACACATTGTCGAAAGCGATCTTGCTCGCTGTGACCAGCCATGAAACGACCGGGCAAATTTTGATCCCGGATCAACTGTAATCCTTTCATAGAAAAAAGGCAGCGGATGCGTTCCGTTGCCTTTTTTCTGTGAAAAACGTCTCGACGTTTTTCATGAAATGGGATGTGACCGCTTGCGGTCAACAAAACGGTCATGACCGTTTTGGGCAGTTATTTCCTTTCTTTTATGCAGTCGGGCAGAAAATCTTGGTATATTCATGGACTTTCCATCACACATTAATAGAGGTGTTACTGTAAGCACGATGCCCTGCAAAGGAGGAGTTCATGTGTATTTCTCGAAAAAAGCAATTGTTCCGGTCGAAGAAGAGGAAACAGATGTATGGACGTGCAGCAATGATGGGTGTACGTGCTGGATGAGAGATAACTTTTCCTTTGACAAGAGCCCGAGCTGCCCTTTTTGCCATTCCGAAATGATTAAAGATACCCGGGTGCTTCCGGTTTTGACCAATCACAGCAAGCGAAACTCCTAATCTCTCCCCTCTTTTTTCTTGCGGGCACCCGCCCTCTTCTCTACAATTAAGCACATAACGTGTACGACTGATTGTTAGAGGAGCATATCTATGAACCGAAAAGAGATGGAAGATCAAGTCATCCAGGCTTACCAGCGCGACGAAGGAATGATGATTCTCGTCTTTGCCCAATGGTGTGTCAACCATGGGCTTGATGCACGTGAGCTGTATCGGGCCGCTTATCCCGCTCAAGGCGAAAATCCACTGCTCGCACAAATGCTGGAAAACACGGTGCCGAAAGAGGAAGCAGAAGAAATCCCTGACGCCACCATCCTCGGTGTCCTGTCGCTCTTTGGCAACGATGATCTGGCCTTCGTGGTCAGCCAAGCGATTGAGGAGCGGAACAAGCCGCAAAAATAAGGCCGAAAGCCACGCACAGGTGTGGCTTTTTTCCTGTCTTCCCAAACATTGGCTTGCACAGATCACAAAGATCAAATCTCTTTCAAAATTTCATTATCTAAGATGGAAGCATTCGCAATTTATTGTGTTGGCTGTCCGCAGGGTTGGACGCAGACGACTCGCCAGACGACGAACAAGTAAATGGAGAATGCCTATGTATACCGATTCGAAAATTTTGAAATCGCTGTTTTACGTCCAGTTGTTCTCAAGCTTTCTGGTCGTGGTCGGCCATTTTACTGCTTCTGTGCTGTATTTCAACGATCCGTTCTGGGTGGTCGCTCTCAATCAGATCAGTCGCTACGGCACTGTGCTTTTGACGATCGCCACCGGCTATTTGACCGCTTACTCGTTTGAGGCGAAAAGCCCGACGCCCCGCGACTTTTTTACGGGCAAGCTCCTGTACATTTTCTTGCCTTACCTGGTTTCCGGTATTCTGTACCACTATTTGCTGAAAAAAGAGATGCCGCATACGACCCTTGATTTCACAAACATCCTGATGGGGAAAACCGGCGATCATCTTTATTTTGTGTTCATGATTTGCCAGTATTACGTGTTTGCTTACTTTTTCCGCAACTGGATTACCAAACGCAACATTTTGTATGTCATCTGGCTTCTGCTCGCCGTGCAATACGTCTACATCAACTACTTGCACAAAGGCTGGCTGGAGCTGTCGACGCGGCACATGCTGCCCAGTTGGATTTTCACGCTGTACATGGGCCATCTGTTGTACTGGTACCGGGAGACGATTTTGTCCTTTTTGCGAAACAATCGCTCTATCCTGATGCTGCTTACAGGAATCGCGACCGCTGCCGCCATGTTTTTTGTCGTTTCCAGCAAGCTGTACGTGGCGGTGCATCTGACTTTTGTCTTTGCTACCTTGCTGTCTTTTCTCGTGCTGATGGTCTTTTTTTTGGAATTGGTCGATCATCTGCGTCTCAAGTTTCGCAAAGGTTTGACGTACTTTATTTTCCTGTTTCACTCCGCTTTTTTGATCCTGTTCAAAGATTTTCTGTTTGAGCAGTACGGCGAAGTCGCCTGGGTGTTCCAAAACACCTGGTACTCGCTTTTGTACCTGGGCTTGATCTTCGGGTGCAGCTTCCTGCTCTCCCTCCTGTTGGTCTGGCTGGTCAAAGGGCTGGAGCAGTTGGGCCGATTCGCCGGGAAAGCGCGACGGGAGCGGCTACAGTAAGCGTGTGTCTTGCTTGCTTTTTGTCCCATTCGGTAGACAGTAAACAAAGGGTTCATGCTGTCATGGATTCAGTCACTGTCGACCGGGTGGGGCTTTTTTTGTCAGGAAAAAGGAGGATACTACGCTGGGGGCCATCCACTTGCATCGTGTGGAGGAAAATAAAAAAAGCCATCAAAGTTGATAGCTTTTTTTGTATGATACGTATCGCCTTGCTTTGAATCTTATGTAAACTTGACTCTCCTGGTCGCTTACGTGGTTAAGGAGACATCGATTTCCTGGTTCCGGTTATTTGCCCGAATGATTTTTTGCAACTCTTCCTCATTCAAGCTCTTGATCATGGTCACAAAATTCGCTGCGATTTCAGCATCAAACTGGGTGCCGGCTCCTTCCTGAATCCGCCTCAAGGCTTCTTCCACGGACATGCCTTTCCGGTAAGGACGATCAGAAACCATGGCGTCAAACGCGTCACAGACAGCCAGTATGCGGGCTATGAGCGGGATTTCGTTTCCTTTGAGCTTATCGGGATATCCTGTCCCGTCAACCCGCTCATGATGCCAGCGAATGGCAGGGAGCAACTCGGGGAAAACCGACGTCCTTTTCAAAATCTCGTACCCGATGACCGGATGCTCCTTGATGCGTTCAAACTCCTCTTTGGACAGAGCGCCTTCCTTGTTTAAGATGTTGTCTTCTATACCGATTTTGCCAATGTCGTGAATGATCCCGCCATAGTAAACTTCCGTCGACTGCTTTGGCGGAAGTCCCATGAATTTTGCTGTTTCTCTCCCCCAGTGCGCGACGCGAAACGAGTGTCCGAGCGTGTATGGATCGCGCGCATCGATCGATGCCGCCAGGGCGATCAAGAACGAATCATTCAGGTTTTTGATCTCTTCCATCTTTTTCTGCTGATCGCTTATACTCGCAAAATACTGATGGAAAACCGAGCGAAGCAGCAAAACGGTCCCTAGCAATATCGTCAAGGAATACCCCTCGTAAGCTCCTACAAATCGCGCCCCTATCTCCCCCACTGCCATGAGCAGGAGATAAGTCATGCTGCCGCCTTGCAACATGCTTTTTATAATGACTTGAAAAGACACCTCTCTAAAATAGGAAATGCCGGCCGCGGCCAAAAGAGTGTTGCTCAGCCAGTAGACAAGGATCAGCCCGATATCCGTCAGAAACCAATAGTCGGGGTAATAGGTGCGGAAAAACTGATCCAAAGTTCCGACCAGCCAAACCGTAATCAAGACTTGGCCACTATTTGCGAGAGCTCTCGATACTTTCGATTTGAATATAAACGAAATGATGATAATCTCCAAAAGCGCTGACCAGACGCCGATCCAGGTGCCATACAGGACAATTCCCGAGAATATCACGGCATTGTTCAAGGTTAAAGGCGAATTTAGCGTGCGAATGGGAGTAAACGAGCTGACCAAGGTCAAAATGGTGTAAGTCGCCATGACTCCCCAATGTTCATTCACACCCCAAGAGGTAATGATTGAAATGATCACCAGCAGCCCGGCTACCGGAAATAAGCATTGAACAAGTAATCCTAGAGCAAAATGACTAAAGTTCTTGGTTGGTTTCATGGATTTTACCCTCGCGGAGTCTGATTAGAGATATTGGTTTTCCCATTACGCGTTGTACAAGCAAGAACGCGCCTATCATAATGAAAATATCGCCAATACTGATGACTCTTGCAATTGGGAACGGCATAAACATTATGTCTGTCAAAAATGGCAAATTGGTTGAATTATCCAAAACCGAGTGCTTGAAATCGGTCCCGTTTACAATCGGATCGACCGAGTATTTCAGCTTCTTTGCAAGTTCGAGGTCAATGGGCATTTTCCCAAAGTTCGACCAGATTGCGATCGCATTAAAGAACCAGCCAATCATGAAAAATCTGATATCTTCATGCTCTCTGTTGGAATAGAAGAAGATGAGTAGACACAAATACGCAACTGAGACAAAAACTCTTCCCCACGTTGGCATGAGCGCGGATAGAATCTGCAAAAGCACAGCGATTCCAAAAACAGAAAATTTATTAAATTTTGGTAATTCTTTTATTCTGCCTCCCCGTATCAATGCCACAACAAAAGAGATGAATATAATATCTAGCAACATGATAGAACCATCCTCCGATACAGTAAAAAAACACCACTAAGAAGCGGTGTTTTCTTACTTCATTCACGCTGTTATGTAATATGCCAGTTTGCAGATGTTGCTCCTACGATTGCCGCAACGAGGAGAAATGCGTAAACTATTTTTTTCATAAAGACATCCCCCTTTTGTATGGTATAAACATGCATTACAATTGAATTGGTATACATATCCATAATAGAGTGCTACGTAGCTGCTACGATCAATTTTACAGTATTAGCCAACTATCGACATTAGTTATCTTAACCTATTTTCAGCACTCTACCTCTGTTTACCTTAGGTATATTTTCCCCCTACTTCATCGGAATTTCAATAGGGAATGTCGTTTTCATAGCTTGTTTTCATAATTTTACCTATTGTATAAAAGAATGCAGTCTTGATCGCTCATTTGCCCTTAGTGCTTTTTCTCTATTCTTCCTGGTTAATGCGGTCCAGGTCGACATGTATGCATATGGGAAATGTTGAATCTAGCAGGAGTTACTGCCATGTCGAGAAAAGGTAGCTCTGGCTGTAGTCAGCATGTTCATCGGCGCACGTATTGGCGCTGGCCGAGCGTGAGCCATTCCCATCCTGGAAACTGCTTTTGGGGATTCTTGCCCATCTTAACCGAGAAGCGCTCTCTTGAAAAGCCTGTAACCGGGACAAAAGCCCGGATGTTCCTTGCAGACTCTAGCCAATTTTACAACAAAAATCGCGTTCAGAAAACTCGGCGACCTCTCCCCCGCAGATTACAAGGAAGCGACCGCCGTATCATTCGAGCCTTTTTCGTTGTCCACTCGACAGGGAGATGCGCATGAGCTCAGTCGCAAATGCAGGTCGTTTTGATTGCGCTGGCTGATCAAGTATGTCTGAAGTACATGGAAAAGACCGTCTGCTGATCAGACGACTCGCATGCGATCATCCCGCCATGGCGCTCGATGATCTCCTTGCAAACGTACAACCCGATCCCCGTTCCCAGCTCTTTCGTTGTAAAGAACGGCTCGAAGATGACTGACAGCAGGTCGGGCGGGATGGGAGCGCCATTGTTGGAAATCGTGATCACGGCCATTTCTTCGGTTTGGGCCCCTTTGATCGCCACTTCTTTCTCCCCGTTTTTCCGTTGCAGCGCGTCCAGCGCGTTGGAAATGATGTTGATGAACACTTGCCTCATCTCGTCCCTGTAGCCGACCAAAAGCAGGGCAGGGTCAATCGAGCACGTAATGTGCGCGTTGACATCCACGATGTTTGGATAGAGGAAGGACAAAATCTCCTCGAACAGTAGAGCTATGCTAAAGACTTCTGTTTTTTTATGTACAGCTCCCTTTTTGGATACAAGCAAAAATTGGGAGACACGGTAGTTCAGCTGATGAAGCTCGTTCTCGATAATATCCACGTACGGCAGGTTCGGGTAATCTTCTTTTAGCAATCGGGAAAATCCCATAATGGAGGTTAGCGGATTGCGAAATTCATGGACAAAGCTCGAAGCCATCTGTCCCAAAATCGTCAGCCTGTCTTTGTGAGACCGCTCAATAAACAGCTTCTTTTCCTCCAGATCGCTGTCTTTCAGTTCGGTATATTTGGACACGGCATGCACCAGAAAGACATCGAAGCATTCGTTTATTTTAATGAGTGCTGGAAGCAGAACATTTGGAGAAAAGGGGCCTTTTTGCAAGGTATCAATCACCAGCTCACGCCCCATGCAGACGTTAAAAACAAAATCGCCAATGTTAATTTGGGCTTGATTCCGCTCATGTGCTACTTTATAGGCAAGATCCTTGATGTCCTCATGAGTAATCTTCGAACGAAGATATCCGGCCACCATGCGATACATGGCTTGTCCGTTCAAAGGAATAATCTCGTTGAACTGATCGTGCTCAGCCACCTTAATCCGTCTCCTGAACTCTTCCACTGCCGCATCCTCATGCTCGTCCAAATATAGTGCCAAGTCGTCCATCGCCATCTATCCCCACTCCGAATGATCGGCATACTAATTCCGATAATATTATACTATCGATTCAACATTTATTGACTAAATATTTTTACTACTCCTATCATTGTACACCGTTCGACGCTGAATTACATTTGAAAGTCATTCTTATTGAGAAAACAGCTGAGAAAACTTTTTACGGGGCGACAGAATCGGTGCGCTGTTTTTTTCGAATAAAAAAGCAAAGGGACGGTTGCTCGTTCCGTCCCTTTGCCTGTAAAGCTTTAGTTTAGTCTGACAATAGTTAGCGTGGCCCCGGCGCCAGTCAACAGCGTAGCTGCTCCCAACAGGCCGAAGAGCTGAAGCGTGATCGTCGAGTTCGCTCCCAACGGAGCAATGATTGTGTTGTGGAAGGAAGAGAGGGACAGCGTTGGTGCAACGATTGACGGAGTGAATGGAGAGCCGTTAATGACAAGACGTGTACTGACCAGCAAAGCGGCTGTCGTATTGATCGAATACGACAAGAGGTAATTCCCCGCTGATGGCACGGTAAAGGTGGTGTTGGCGCCATTGACGGTTACACCGTTCAGGATCTGATTGTTGGGCAAAGGTACGTTCGTGCCGCCCAATACAACTGCGATGAGCGCCCCGCTTGTATTTGCACCGAACGCGTTGATGTTTGTGAAGACGGTTCCGGTGGCGCCTGTGGCTCCCGTGGCTCCGGTTGCTCCCGTGGCTCCGGTTGCTCCCGTGACTCCAGTTGACCCCGTGGCTCCAGTTGCTCCCGTAGCTCCCGTAGCTCCAGTTGACCCCGTGGCTCCGGTTGATCCCGTAACTCCGGTTGACCCCGTGGCTCCGGTTGATCCCGTAGCTCCAGTTGATCCCGTAGCTCCAGTTGACCCCGTGGCTCCGGTTGATCCCGTAGCTCCAGTTGCTCCCGTGGCTCCAGTTGATCCCGTGACTCCAGTTGCTCCCGTCTCTCCGGTTGCTCCCGTCTCTCCGGTTGCTCCCGTAGCTCCGGTTACTCCCGTTTCTCCGGTTGACCCTGTCTCTCCGGTTACTCCCGTAACCCCGGTTGCTCCCGTTGCTCCAGTTGACCCCGTAGCTCCAGTTGACCCCGTGGCTCCGGTTGATCCCGTCTCTCCCGTAACCCCAGTTGCTCCCGTGACTCCAGTTGCTCCCGTAACTCCGGTTACTCCCGTTTCTCCGGTTGCTCCCGTTGCTCCCGTTGCTCCCGTTGCTCCCGTCTCTCCGGTTGCTCCCGTCTCTCCGGTTGCTCCCGTAGCTCCAGTCGACCCCGTGGTTCCGGTTGCTCCCGTGACTCCAGTTGACCCCGTGGCTCCGGTTACTCCCGTTTCTCCGGTTGACCCTGTCTCTCCGGTTACTCCCGTAACCCCGGTTGCTCCCGTTGCTCCAGTTGACCCCGTGGTTCCGGTTGCTCCCGTTTCTCCGGTTGCTCCCGTAACTCCGGTTGCTCCAGTTACTCCAGTTGCTCCCGTGGCTCCAGTTGACCCCGTAGCTCCAGTTGGCCCCGTGGTTCCGGTTGCTCCCGTAACTCCGGTTGCTCCCGTAACTCCGGTTGCTCCCGTAACTCCGGTTGACCCCGTGGCTCCGGTTACTCCCGTTTCTCCGGTTGACCCTGTCTCTCCGGTTACTCCCGTAACCCCGGTTGCTCCCGTAGCTCCAGTTGACCCCGTGGCTCCGGTTGCTCCCGTCTCTCCTGTCGCTCCCGTAACCCCAGTTGCTCCCGTGACTCCAGTTGCTCCCGTAACTCCGGTTACTCCCGTGGCTCCGGTTGATCCCGTGGCTCCGGTTGATCCCGTAGCTCCAGTTGACCCCGTGGTTCCGGTTGCTCCCGTCTCTCCGGTTGCTCCCGTGACTCCGGTTGCTCCCGTAGCTCCAGTTGACCCCGTGGCTCCCGTCTCTCCAGTTGACCCCGTGGCCCCGGTTACTCCCGTCTCTCCGGTTGCTCCCGTGGCCCCGGTTACTCCCGTCTCTCCTGTCGCTCCCGTGGCTCCGGTTGACCCCGTAGCTCCAGTTGCTCCCGTCTCTCCGGTTGCTCCCGTAGCTCCAGTTGACCCCGTGGTTCCAGTTGCTCCCGTTTCTCCTGTTGCTCCCGTAACTCCGGTTACTCCCGTGGCTCCGGTTGCTCCCGTAGCTCCAGTTGCTCCCGTAGCTCCAGTTGCTCCCGTGGCTCCGGTTGATCCCGTAGCTCCAGTTGATCCCGTAGCTCCAGTTGACCCCGTGGTTCCGGTTGCTCCCGTCTCTCCTGTTGCTCCAGTTACTCCTGTTGCTCCCGTAGCTCCAGTTGACCCCGTGGTTCCGGTTGCTCCCGTCTCTCCTGTTGCTCCCGTGGCCCCGGTTACTCCCGTCTCTCCTGTCGCTCCCGTGGCTCCGGTTGACCCCGTCTCTCCAGTTGCTCCCGTCTCTCCGGTTGCTCCCGTGACTCCAGTTGATCCCGTAGCTCCAGTTGACCCAGTGGCTCCGGTTGCTCCCGTGACTCCAGTTGACCCCGTGGCTCCCGTCTCTCCGGTTGATCCCGTAGCTCCAGTTGACCCCGTGGTTCCGCTTGCTCCCGTCTCTCCGGTTGCTCCCGTAACTCCTGTTGCTCCCGTAACCCCGGTTGCTCCCGTGGTTCCAGTTGACCCCGTGGCTCCGCTTGATCCCGTCTCTCCTGTCGCTCCCGTACCCCCAGTTGCTCCCGTAACTCCGGTTACTCCCGTTTCTCCGGTTGCTCCCGTAACTCCGGTTACTCCCGTTTCTCCGGTTGATCCCGTAGCTCCAGTTGCTCCCGTCTCTCCTGTTGCTCCCGTAGCTCCAGTTGACCCCGTGGTTCCGCTTGCTCCCGTCTCTCCGGTTGCTCCCGTAACTCCTGTTGCTCCAGTTACTCCGGTTGCTCCCGTAGCTCCAGTTGACCCCGTGGCTCCGGTTGATCCCGTGGCTCCGGTTGCTCCCGTGGCTCCGGTTGCTCCCGTGGCTCCCGTCTCTCCTGTCGCTCCCGTAACCCCAGTTGCTCCCGTCTCTCCGGTTGCTCCCGTAGCTCCAGTTGACCCCGTGGCTCCGGTTGCTCCCGTGACTCCAGTTGACCCCGTGGCTCCCGTCTCTCCTGTTGCTCCCGTGGCTCCGGTTACTCCCGTTTCTCCGGTTGACCCTGTCTCTCCGGTTACTCCCGTCTCTCCTGTTGCTCCCGTGGCCCCGGTTACTCCCGTCTCTCCTGTCGCTCCCGTGGCTCCGGTTGACCCCGTCTCTCCAGTTGCTCCCGTGACTCCGGTTGCTCCCGTAGCTCCAGTTGACCCCGTGGCTCCCGTCTCTCCGGTTGCTCCCGTAGCTCCAGTTGACCCCGTGGTTCCAGTTGCTCCCGTTTCTCCTGTTGCTCCCGTAACTCCGGTTACTCCCGTGGCTCCAGTTGACCCCGTGGCTCCGGTTGCTCCCGTAACTCCGGTTACTCCCGTGGCTCCGGTTGCTCCCGTGACTCCAGTTGACCCCGTGGCTCCGGTTGCTCCCGTAGCTCCGGTTGCTCCCGTCTCTCCAGTTGCTCCCGTAGCTCCAGTTGACCCCGTGACTCCAGTTGATCCCGTGACTCCAGTTGACCCCGTGGCTCCCGTCTCTCCGGTTGCTCCCGTAACTCCAGTTGCTCCCGTGGCTCCGGTTACTCCCGTTTCTCCGGTTGACCCTGTCTCTCCGGTTACTCCCGTAACCCCGGTTGCTCCCGTAGCTCCAGTTGAACCCGTGGCTCCGGTTGCTCCCGTAGCTCCAGTTGACCCCGTGGTTCCGGTTGCTCCCGTCTCTCCAGTTGCTCCCGTGACTCCGGTTGCTCCCGTAGCTCCAGTTGACCCCGTGGCTCCCGTCTCTCCAGTTGACCCCGTGGCCCCGGTTACTCCCGTCTCTCCTGTTGCTCCCGTGGCCCCGGTTACTCCCGTCTCTCCTGTCGCTCCCGTGGCTCCGGTTGACCCCATAGCTCCAGTTGCTCCCGTCTCTCCGGTTGCTCCCGTCTCTCCTGTTGCTCCAGTTGACCCCGTCTCTCCTGTCGCTCCCGTAACCCCAGTTGCTCCCGTGACTCCAGTTGCTCCCGTAACTCCGGTTACTCCCGTTTCTCCGGTTGCTCCGGTTGCTCCCGTAGCTCCAGTTGAACCCGTGGCTCCGGTTGCTCCCGTAGCTCCAGTTGCTCCCGTCTCTCCTGTTGCTCCCGTGACTCCGGTTGCTCCCGTAACTCCAGTTGCTCCCGTGGCTCCAGTTGACCCCGTAGCTCCAGTTGACCCCGTGGTTCCGGTTGCTCCCGTTTCTCCAGTTGCTCCCGTAACTCCGGTTGACCCCGTGGCTCCGGTTGATCCCGTCGCTCCAGTTGCTCCCGTCGCTCCAGTTGACCCCGTGGCTCCCGTGGCTCCCGTCTCTCCGGTTGCTCCCGTCTCTCCGGTTGCTCCCGTAACCCCAGTTGCTCCCGTAACCCCAGTTGCTCCCGCGACTCCGGTTGCTCCCGTAGCTCCGGTTGCTCCCGTGACTCCAATTGACCCCGTGGCTCCCGTAACTCCGGTTGCTCCCGTAACTCCGGTTGCTCCCGTGATTCCAGTTGCTCCCGTCTCTCCAGTTACTCCCGTGGCTCCGGTGATCCCAGTTGCTCCTGTCTCTCCAGTTACTCCCGTGGCTCCGATTGCTCCCGTGACTCCGGTTGCTCCCGTAACTCCGGTTACTCCCGTAGCTCCAGTTGATCCCGTGGCTCCGGTTGTTCCCGTCTCTCCTGTCGCTCCCGTAACCCCAGTTGCTCCCGTAACCCCAGTTGCTCCCGTAACTCCGGTTGCTCCCGTAGCTCCAGTTGACCCCGTGGCTCCGGTTACTCCCGTCTCTCCTGTTGCTCCCGTAGCTCCAGTTGATCCCGTCTCTCCAGTTGATCCCGTCTCTCCAGTTGATCCCGTCTCTCCAGTTGATCCCGTGACTCCGGTTGCTCCCGTAGCTCCAGTTGACCCCATGGCCCCGGTTACTCCCGTCTCTCCGGTTGCTCCCGTGACTCCGGTTGCTCCCG